>NZ_ARQK01000061.1 GCF_000385215.1 Thioalkalivibrio thiocyanoxidans ARh2 | reverse complement strand
ATGTACACGCTCGCGCTCGAGTCGCTTTTGCGTGCGAACAAGGCGCGGCGACTGCCGTGCAGTCATTCTGCACAAGGGAGCCGCAACGCCGTGCGCGCACAAAAGCGGCCGAGCCCCTTCGGGGTTGGCACCCCAGGTTCCCCGATCCCGCGTTGCGCCGCTTGCGGGTAGAACCACTACCCGTTGCACGACGCGCCTTGTCTCGGAAAACCTGGGGTACCAACGCGAGCGTGTACATTAATCAGTGTTTCCCTTGGCGCTCCCCTTCCCTTGCCGTGCGACTGCGCCAGTGCTATCTACTGGTTAGATGACGGACACAAGGGAGGGACCGTCCATGAATCTCGATCGCTTTTTCCTGGTCTTCGCCGGGATCGTCGTGCTGATCAGTGCCCTGCTTGCCTGGGCCGCCAGTGGGTGGTGGCTCTTGCTGACGGTGTTTATCGGCGTCCATCTGATCCAGTCTGCCTTTACCGGTTTCTGCCCCCTGGCCATGGTGCTCAAGAGCCTGGGCATGAAGCCGGGCGAGATCTTCCACTGAACCGACCAGTTCCGACACGTGCACGGGCCCATTGATCGATGGGCCCTTGTATTTCTGTGTCCGCGGTCCCATATTAGCTTTGTCTAATAGATAAACCGGGAGGAACCCCATGAGCATCGATCGCATTGTCCTTGCCTTCGCCGGCACCGTCGTCATCCTCAGTGCCATCCTGGCCTGGGTGTTCAGCCCCTGGTGGCTGCTGCTGACCCTGTTTGTCGGCTTCAACCTGCTGCAGTCCGCGTTCACCGGCTTCTGCCCGCTGGCCATGATCCTGAAGGCCATGGGCGTCAAGCCCGGCGAGGCCTTCAGCTAGGCCGGCCATACGGCAAGGCCCGGGCATCATGCCCGGGCCTTATTGCTTTCAGGGCCTGCAAAACGCCCCGCCCTGGAGCACAATGGAGGGGCACCCAAATCCGCCTCCCACGATGCTCTCGCTGATCCCGCGTCTGTTCCAGCGCGCCCCCGAACCCGACACCGAGGCCCGCCAGTGGGTCCGCGCCGTGACCCTGTGGGCGCGACGCCAGCCTGCCTGGACCCGCCCGCTCGGCCAGGCCCACCTGGTCCTGCCGATTCGCGAGCATTTCCCCGGGCAGGCGGATACCCGCCACGGGATGGCGCAGATCGTGTTCGACGCCGTGTGCAGCCATGCCGGCTTTGTCGACGGCCCGTTTCGGCTCGCGCAGCCGGATGACCTGCTGGATGACCCGGTGCCGATGGGCTCCTGGGGCCATGCGCCCCGCCCCGAATCCATACCGATCCCCTACGACCCCCGGCTGGTCGGCGAGAACGAGGCCCTGATCGGCCACTTCGCCCGCGAGATCGCGCTGAGACTGCTCCCCACTGCCGCGGAACCCGCCCCCTCTCAGGCAGGCAACGAGGGGCATGTGGCCGAACTGCTGGCCACACAGATGGGATTCGGGGTGATGCTCGCCAACACGGCCTTCCACGTACGGGTCGGTGGCTGCGGCTCCTGCAGCGCCCCGAGCGCGGAACGCCAGGCCTCGCTCGGGCGCGACGATCTCGTCTATGCGCTGGCCCTGTTCTGCTATCACCAGGGCATTGCCCCGGGCCGGGCCCGAACCTTCCTCAACAAGCCGCTGCGCCCGGTGTTTCGTCAGGCCACGCGCAGCCTCGCACGACAAGCCAGCTCCCCGGCCTAAGTGGACTATCCGTTACGCCGCCAGGCCCACGGGACCACGAGCAGGATCTCCAGGGGTCCTTTGCGGAACAGCCGGCGCCAGCCCACCGCAAACAGCATGAAAAGCCCCGTGAAGACCACCGCCACCACCAGTGCGAGTCCAACGTCCTGCTTGAAGACCACTCCCTCGCGCCACAGGGCGATCACGACCAGGTGCAGCACGTAGAAGGTCAGTGCCAGCTGCCCGGTCGCGACCAGCGGCCACAGCGCACGCCCGAGACGATCCGCCGCGACCAGACACACGGCGAGCACAGCAACCGCCACACCGGTGGCGTTCAGCAGCCATAGCGGTCGCTGGCTGTGCGCCTTCATGTCGGCAAGATCGGCCCAGCGCAGCCCCCCGCCCGGCTCGCCCCACCAGGCAAAGAGCGTGACATGCAGCGCCCAGGCCACCCCGGCGACGAGGACCCCGACCAGCAGCATCCGCAGCCGCAGCTGATCGCTGCGCAGGTCGCAGCGGCCCAGCCACAGGCCGACCACAAAGGGCACGATCCAGGTAACCAGCGGATAGGGCCCCGAGAACAGCAGGGCGTGCAGCATCACGCCAGGGGGATTGTCGGGCCCGATACCCACCCGCTGAAAGGTCTCGGGGTCCAGCATCTGACCGTACAGGTACAGCGGTGGCCCCAGTACCAGGGCGAACAGGCCCACCAGCAGGAGCACCGTCGTGTGCAACCGCACCAGCCCGATCGAGAGCACGAAGAACAGAGCGTAGGTCTGCAGGATCACATTCAGCTCGTCCTGCATCGCCTGCAGCGCCAGACCCAGCGGGAAAAGCAGCAGGGCACGCCACAGGAGCTGGCCGGACAGACCCTCGGCCGCCACACGCCGCGAAGCCGCCAGGAACGAGATGCCGACACCGGCCACCAGCATGAACAACACGGAGGCCCGCCCGTGTGGGAGGGCATACCACTGCCCCGCAACGGAATCGAGGCGCGTGGGGCCCACATGCACCATCAGCATGCCGATCATGGCCAGTGCACGGGCCACATCGACCCCTTCCAGCCTTCGCTGGCCCTCCCTGGCCCTACTGTTCCGCACCCGCCTTCCTCCGTGCGCTATCGATACTCGTGCTCACTACACGACGGTGCCCGATCCGCGCAAAAAGGTCACCCATCGCGGGAAGGTTTCGCCCGCCGGATTTGTCCCGCTCACATTGCGGAATGCTCGATCAATGACTAGAAAAAAGGACGAGACCACAGAGAAGGAGTGATCCCCATGCGCATGACCAAGCTCACCCCGTTGTTTCTGGCCGGTGCCCTGGCCTTTGCTGCCAATCCGGCACACAGTAGCGAAGGCACCTTTTCGATCCCGACGCTCATCCCCGAGCTGGCGGTGGAGGCGGTCGAGGCCGCGATGGAAGCCTGCCGCGACAAGGACACGCAGGTCGCCGTCGCTGTAGTGGACCGGTTCGGTGTCACCCAGGCCGTCAAGCGCGACCGCTTCGCCGGGGCCCATACGGTCGATACCGCCGTCTCCAAGGCATGGACAGCGGTCAGCTTCCGCACCGATACCCTGGAACTGCGCGACTCGACGATGCCGGACGAAACCAGCTACGGCATCCAGCATCTGCCCAACGTGAGCATCCTCGGCGGTGGCGTGGTGATCACCGATAACGGGCGGATCGTCGGCGGCATCGGCGTCTCCGGCGGACCCAGTGGAGACATCGACCACGAATGCGCCAATGCGGGCATCGACGCGATCGCGGACGAGCTCTTGTAACCAGCCCAGCGAAAAAGGCCCTTCCCGCCAGGAAGGGCCTTCTACCCACCGAGCATCACGGACCCGGTCGATCGCTCTATCGGGCCTCCATCCGGTAAAGCCCGCCTTCGGACTCGTCCGTCAGCACATAGATATGCCCGTTCGGGCCCTCGCGCACATCGCGGATACGCCCGATCTTGCCGTGCAGCAGTTCCTCCATGTGCACCACCTCGTCATCCTCGATCACGATGCGCAGGATGCGCTCGGCACGCAGGCCACCGGCCAGCAGATTGCCCTCCCAGGCCTCGAAGCGATCCGCCGTGACCAGTGCCAGCCCCGAGGGCGCCAGCGTCGGCAGGAACTCGTAGATCGGCGGAATGACGTCGTCCGATCGACGTGCCTCGCCAAACGGACGCTCGGTGGGATATTCACGCCCGAGCGTTACGTCCGGCCAGCCGTAATTGCCGCCGGCCTCCATGCGATTGAGCTCGTCCCCACCGCGCGGGCCATGATCGGTCAGCCAGATCGTGTCATCGGCGGGGTCGACCACCAGCCCCTGCGAGTTGCGCAGACCGTAGGCATAGATGTGCGGCTGGGCATCATCACGATCCGCAAACGGGTTGTCCGCCGGCGCCTCGCCATCCTCGGTCAGGCGCAACAGTTTTCCGGTATGGGTGGACAGATCCTGGACCCGTTCTTCCTGGCGGCGATCACCGATCGTCATCAGCAGCGTGCCGTCGGAGAGCCAGCCCAGACGCGAACCGAAGTGGCCATGATTACCGCCCCCGCGATCCTGCTCGAACAGCTTCTCGAACTCGTGCAGTTCGCCATCTTCCAGCAGGCCACGGCCCATCGCGGTGTAGGACTGGTCTTCATCACCTGACGAGTAGGTCAGGTAGACCCACCCGTTGTCCCGGAAATCCGGGTGCAGTGATACATCCAGCAGCCCGCCCTGATCCCGGGCCACCACCTCCGGCACGCCCGCCACCTCGCGCACCTCGCCGTCCCTGCGGATGTGCTTCAGCTCACCGGTACGCTCGGTGACCAGGTAACCACCACCGGGCAGGAACGCCACCGACCACGGGTGTTCCAGATCGCCCGCGACTCGCACGAGGTCGAACTGCTCGTATTCGGTGCTGATGCCGGACTCGACCGTCTCGCCGGCCTGCGCACCGCCGGCCAGCAACGCCGTGGCGGCCGCAGTACCGATCAGGCTGCGCCAGACAGGACCGTAATTCGCCATGACAACCTCCCGTTCTTTCCGTGAAACCACAACCATGCGACCAGAAGGGTTTCCCGGTGTTCCCGCGATCGGCCCATCCAGCATGCCAATCGCGGCCGGACTGGGCCGGCTTCAGGCCTCCGGGCGCAGGTGCGGGAACAGCAGCACGTCGCGGATCGAGGCGCTGTCGGTCAGCAGCATCACCAGGCGGTCGATGCCGATGCCCTCGCCGGCCGTGGGCGGCAGGCCGTATTCCAGGGCGCGGATGTAGTCGGCATCAAAGTGCATCGCCTCGTCGTTGCCGGCGTCCTTCTCCGCGACCTGGGCCTGGAAGCGTTCGGCCTGGTCCTCGGGGTCGTTGAGCTCGGAGAAGCCGTTGGCGATCTCGCGCCCGCCGACGAACAGCTCGAAGCGGTCGGTCACGAACGGGTCGTCGTCGCTGCGCCGCGCCAGTGGCGAGACCTCGGTCGGATAGGCGGTGATGAACGTCGGGTGGCGCAGCCGGTTCTCGGCGGTGTACTCGAAGATCTCCGTCCACAGCTTGCCGAGGCCGAAGCTCTTCTTGACCGGGATCTCCAGGCGCTCGCAATGCGTACGCACCTTCTGGATATCGGCCAGGTCCTCGCCGCTGATCTCCGGGTTGTGCTCGAGGATCGCCTCGCGCACCGTCATGCGCGTGAACGGCTGGCCGAAATCGTAGCTCTCGCCCTGGTACTCGATGGTGGTCGTGCCCAGCACGTCCTCACACAGCCCGCGCAGCAGCGTCTCGGTACGGTCCATCAGCGCGTGGTAGTCGACGAAGGCCTCGTAGAACTCGAGCATGGTGAACTCGGGGTTGTGCCGGGTGGACAGCCCCTCGTTGCGGAAATTGCGGTTGATCTCGAAGACCTTCTCGAAGCCGCCGACCACCAGGCGCTTCAGATACAGCTCCGGCGCAACGCGCAGGTACAGCGGCATGTCCAGCGCATTGTGGTGGGTGGCGAACGGCCGCGCGGTCGCGCCGCCCGGGATCACCTGCATCATCGGGGTCTCCACCTCGATGAAGTCCTCGCGCTCGAAGTATTCGCGGATGTAGCGCACGATCCGGGTGCGGGTGCGGAACAGTTCGCGGCTGTCCGGGCTGGTGATCAGGTCCACGTAGCGCTGGCGGTAGCGCTGTTCCTGATCGGTCAGGCCGTGGAACTTCTCCGGCAGCGGGCGCAGGCTCTTGGTCAGCAGGCGCAGATCGTCCAGCTGGACCGTCAACTCGCCGGTCTTCGTCTTGAACAGCGTGCCCTGCCCGCCGACGATGTCGCCCAGATCCCAGTGCTTGAAGGCCGCGTAAACGCCCTCCGGCAGGCTGTCGCGCTGGGCGAACAGCTGGATGTCTCCCGACTGGTCGCGCAGGCGGACAAAGCTCGCCTTGCCCATCACGCGCTTGCCGATCATGCGCCCGGCAACGGTCACGCGAATCCCCTGCCCCTCCAGCGCCTCGCCTTCGGTGTCGTCATGCGCGGCGTGCAGATCGGCCGCCAGGGCATCGCGGCGGAAGTCGTTGGGGAAGGCCGGGCCGGCCTCGCGCAGCTCGTTCAGCTTGGCGCGACGCTGGGCGATCAGCTTGTTCTCGTCGGTGGTTTCGGTCATCGGGAATCCCGGTAAAAGAAAGCGTTACAGCCCACTCTTAAGGCTGGCTTCGATGAACTGGTCCAGGTCGCCGTCGAGCACGGCCTGGGTGTTGCCGACCTCCACGCCGGTGCGCAGGTCCTTGATCCGCGACTGGTCGAGCACGTAAGAGCGGATCTGGCTGCCCCAGCCGATATCGGACTTGGCGTCCTCGGCCGCCTGCTTCTCGGCGTTGCGCTTCTGGATCTCCATCTCGTAGAGCTTGGCCTTCAGCTGCTTCATCGCCGTATCGCGGTTCTTGTGCTGCGAACGGTCGTTCTGGCAGGCCACGACGATGCCGGAGGGCTCGTGGGTAATACGGATCGCGGACTCGGTCCGGTTGACGTGCTGCCCGCCCGCCCCGGACGCGCGGTAGGTGTCCACGCGCAGATCGGCCGGGTTGATCTCGATCTCGAAGCTGTCGTCCACCTCCGGCGAGGCGAACACCGAGGCGAACGAGGTATGCCGGCGATTGCCCGAGTCGAACGGCGACTTGCGCACCAGGCGGTGCACGCCGGTCTCGGTGCGAAGCCAGCCAAAGGCGTATTCGCCCTCAATACGCACGGTCGCGCTCTTGATACCGGCGACATCGCCCTCGGAGAGCTCGATGATCTCGGTCTTGAAGCCGTGGTTCTCGGCCCAGCGCAGGTACATGCGCAACAGGATGTTGGCCCAGTCCTGGGCCTCGGTGCCGCCGGAGCCGGCCTGGATGTCGAGATAGGCGTTGGCCTCGTCCATCTCGCCGGAGAACATGCGCCGGAACTCCAGCGCCTCGACCCGCGCGGTCAGGGCCGCGACGTCGGCCTCCACCGCCGATGCCGTCTCGGCATCGTCATCGGCCTCGGCCATCTCCAACAGGTCGCGGCTGTCGTCCAGCTGCGTGCCAATCTCGCGAATGTTGATGACGATGTTCTCGAGCTGGGCGCGTTCCTTCCCCAGCGCCTGCGCCCGGTCCGGGTCGTTCCAGATATCCGGGTTTTCCAGCTCGCGCTGGACCTCTTCTAGGCGTTCTTCCTTGACAGCGAAGTCAAAGATACCCCCTAAGGCCTTCCAGGCGGCCTTTCAGGTCATCAATCTGGGTATACAGCGGATTCAGTTCCATGATGCGTCGATTTCCGGTATCCGGGTGGGCAGAAAAGCCGCGCAGTATAACACCCCTGGCCAGACGTCTGGCGCGCTCGGACCAACCCGACAGGCAGCGTCAGAGGGGCCGCGCGCGCCGCCAGAAGGCCAGACTGTCGCGACGTTCCAGCACCCGGGGCGCCTCGGAGCGCGCCTGCGGATCGTGAAATTCCAGCGCCTCCAGGTGCCCCCTTCGCAGCAGGGGCAGCAGGGGCCGCACGACATCATCGGCCAGCGACTGCATGACCTCCGCATGGCGCTCGAGGTCGCGCGCGCCTGCCAGGGCATCCAGTACCACGACGGTATCGCGCGCCATCTCCGCGGCAGATGCCGGGTCGGGGGACCAGTCGAGCGCCGTCCAGTCCGCCAGAAAATGCGCGACGGGCCCGCCGCCGCAGACCGCACGCACCGCAGTGCCCCCCTCCGGCCGTCCCGGCGACCAGAGCCACAACCCGTGCACAGGGTCGCGCCCGGACTGCTCTCGCGCCTGATTGACCGGATGCTGGAACCAGCTCATCTGCAGGGCATTGTTGAGGACCTGCAGGCGGCGCGCGACATCGCTGTCCATCGCGCCCCGACTCATGGAGCGCCCCCATCCCGTCGAGGGCGGCTGACCCGAGCCATCACCCTCGCCCTCCATCTCCAGGATCCACAGGCCACCCGAAGACAGCCGCAGCGTGGCGCCCGCCGCGTCCAGATCCGGGCGAGCGGCCTCCCACAACGCCTCGCGTTCCTCCTCGTGGACCTCGAAGACCGGATCCGCGACCAGATCCTTCATGCCCGGGGTCAGCCGCACGGGCCACGCCAGCCATAGACGCGGCCCCGAGACCGGCTGCACGAAACCCAGCCGCCGCGCGAGCTGAGTCTCCCAGCCCTCCCGGAAGCCCGCCGGCGCAGGCGCCAGCGGCCGCGCCCGACCCAGCCAGCGGGACAGGTGCCGGATGGCCTGGGGATCCTCGCCGGTCTTCGGCAAGGCGGCTTCGGCACGGCGGAAAAGCCCAGGCAGCAGGAGCGTCACCCTCGCCATCTCAGGCCGCCCTCATCCGGGGCTTGAAGCCTCCCAAGAGACACATTCCGATTCCCCCCCTTAATCGACCGCAACCATGCTACCACCGAGGCAATGGTCACCCGAGGAACAGCAAACGCCCCGTTGTGGTCTACCGTATTAAGCAGCCCAAACCTTTGGACGCGCCATGGACGATTACAGCCGTTCCCCAACCATCCCGCAGTCGATCACCGCTTTCCGCTGCTGGACCATCCCCATTATGGGGCTTGCGTTGCTGGCCCTGGCGGGTGCTGCAGGGGCACAAGGTGCGGCTGGCCCTGCCGAGGCGCCGGACAACGGGCCCGACAACGGCTTCGAGGTGGATGACTATCCGGAGGGTTCGCAGATCGACTGGCAATCCTGGGACAGCGATCTGTTCGAGGAGTCGAAGGAGCGCGAACGGCCGATCTTTTTCTACTTTCACGGGCAGTGGTGCACCTGGTGCCGCGACTTCCAGGACGAGTCACTGGAGAACCCGGACGTGGTCGACACCCTTGACCGACACTACATCCCGGTCCTGGTCGATCTCGATGAACGTGCGGATCTGTTCCGCCGCTACGGGGGGCGCGGCCTCCCGTTCGTGGTCATCGTGAACCACGAGGACGAAAAGCTCACGCGGTTCACCGGCCACGTCAGACCGCATGATCTGCAGGGCATCCTGGAGGCCCAGCGCGACATGTTCTCGGTCACCGGTCGCGAGTTCACCCCGGACGACGCCGACATCAACGACCTCGACAGCTTCCTCGAGATGCTCGACGAGGTCTACGACAGTTCCGGCCATCGGCTCAGCGGCAGCGCCGCCTTCGGCACCCTGAGCAAGCGTCCACAACCCTGGACCTATAGATTCCTGCTGAACGAGGAAGCCTGGGAGGACCGCATGCCTGCGATGCTGGATCAGGTCGCTGCGGACCTCTACGACGGTGTGGAAGGCGGGTTTTTCTTCTTCAACGACTGGGACCAGCGGGATCCGGTTCTGGCGCTCGAAACGTCCAAGCGACTGGATCAGAACGCCGCGTTCCTCTGGATGTATGCCGATGCCTATGAACGCTTTGGAGAGGAGCAGCACGCCGAATTCGCTCGAGGCATCCGTGACTACCTGCGCGAGCAACTGTGGGACGACAGTCAGTCCCGCTTCGGCAACAGCCAGTACGCGGATCGCGACTACTACCAGCTCGAACCGGAAGAACGGCTCGAGACCGATCCCCCGCGCGTGGACCGCAACACCTATGCGGACACCTCGGGCCAGGCGATCGCCGCCCTGGCCAACATGGCGCGGGTCATGGAGGACGAGGACACGCTGGAATGGGCACGCGAGGCCATGCAGGCGCTCGATCGCTATATGGGTACCGAGGCCGGTTTCCTGCATGGCATCACCGCCGACGGCCGCCCGGCGATGGAGGGCTACCTGCCCTCCCAGATCTGGCCGGAGATCGCCCGTCTGGAGCTGGCCCGGGCGATCGAGGCGCTGGAGGGCGAGAAGCCCGACCTGCCCGACCCGGTAGCCACCCTGGACCGCCTGGAACCATTCTTTGACGAGGAACTGGGTGCGCATGCCGAACGGATTGGCACCGAGCTGGAGCCCTGGTCCGAGACCCGTAGCCAGGCCGCCCTGGCCTGGTGGCTGCACCTCCTGCCGGAGGAAGCGGTGGAAGAATCCCACGTCGACCCGGAGAAGGTCCGCGCCCGTCTGCACATCGAGCCCGGCGCCGATCCCGACGACGTGGCCATCGGCTTCCAGGCCCTGCGCGCCGGCATCCCGGGACTGGACGACTGACTCAGTCGTCCCCGTCCAGGGGACGGACCCGGACCTGTCCATCCTCGAGCAGCTGTGTCCCCCGCTCCGCCGGGGGCACATCCGCATAGGGGTCGCCGTCCCAGTACCCCTGCTGCCAGCTCCAGCCAAACAGGACCAGATTCGCCAGCAACAGCACCACCACGAGCCAGCGCATCACGAGCCTCCCTCCGCGCGCGCGATCTGCCACAGCCCCTCGAGTACCAGGTTCTCGCGCCGGGTAACGAACTCGGTGAGCTGCCCGGCGAGCCAGGGGCCATCCCCACCATGGAGCCAGCAGACGGTGTCATTGCCCAGGTGGGTACGGGCCTCGACGATCAGACGATCGACCGCGCCGGACAGGCCCAGCATCAGGCCGCGTTCCAGGCCCGGTTCGCTGCCAAGCCCCGGCGTCGGGTCGAGGGTCGCAGGCCAGCCCCCCGGATCACGCGGGGCGACGCGGTCGGCCAGTCGCGCCTGCAGCGATTCCCAGCCCAGCTGCCGTCCCGGCAGCAGGTACCCGCCCCGGTGCCGACCCTCGGCATCCAGCAGGTCGACCGTAATCGCGGTCCCTGCATCGACCAGCACGCAGGGTCCCCGCCCTTCCGCCCGGGCCGCCACCAGTGCGCAGAAGCGATCCACACCCAGCTGGCCCTCGGCATAGTCACTGCGCACGCCATAACGCCCGTCACCCTGCGTACCCACCCAGTGGATGGGTACCGCCCCCATCCCCGCTTCCAGCGCCGCCTGGCGCTCCGGGCTGCCGACCCGGGCGGCCCAGACCGCGAGACCGGTGTCTTTCAGCGCCTGCGTGCAATCCTCGATCACAAGGCTCGCACCCTCGTCCAGCACATGACCGGCCCTGTCGCGAAGCTGCCACTTGATTCGGGTACTGCCGATGTCGATCAGTGCGCAGTCAGGCATGCCCGGGCCTCCGGATGGATACTTCCCCCGCGTCGAGGTAATGCAGAACGCCCGTTTCGTCCTCGACGCGCAGACGCCCCGAATCCAGGCAAACACCCCGGGCAACGCCCGACAGGCCCGAATCCGGCACCTGGATCCGGGACCCGGCCAGCGCATCGAGGCGGTCGAGGTCGTCCCCCAGCGCCGCCAGCCCCTGCGCCATCAGCAGCGAATGCAGGCGCATCTGCCAGGCCGCCACCGCGGCCGCCAGCTCCAGCCAGCCGGGGCCCTGACCGCCGCACAGGGCGGCCAGGTCGGTCACCTCGCGATCCAGAGCCAGCGCCCCGGAGCCGCATCGATTGAGGCCAATCCCCACCACCAGGCGTCCGGGCCGATCCGACCGGGGGAGCCGCTGTTCGACCAGGATCCCGCCCAGCTTCGCCGCGCCCACCACCACGTCGTTCGGCCACTTGAGACCCGGCCCTTGCACACCCAGCGCCTCCAGCGCGCGGATGACCCCAATGCCCACCCCGACCGGGTAGGCCGCAGGCACGCGCTGGCCGGCGGCAACTGGCCAGGAGAGCGAGAGGGCCAGACCTGCATCCGAGGGCGTCACCCAGGCCCGGCCTCGCCGCCCACGCCCTGCCAGCTGCTCGCGTGCCAGGCAGACCCTGGGCCCGGCGTCTTTCGCCGCGGAGTCGAGCAGCCGCGCATTGGTGGAATCCACCCGCTCCAGTACCTCCACCTGCGGCGATTCCAGCGCGGCTCCCGCCAGGGCCCCGCGCAGCAGCCCTTCCAGTTGCGCGGTTTCCGGCGCCATAATGGGATCGGTCGTCTGGGGAACGTTCATGCGGGCGTGGGCGGCAAGGGGGATTCGATTGCGCAATCGTACACATGGTAAGCGTTTCGCGGGCGCGCTGCCGTTGTTGCTACTGGCCGCCGGCATCCTCGCCCTGCCCGCCCAGGCCGAGCTGTACACCTATTACGATGCCTCGGGTGCCCGTGTGATCACGGACCAGCGCCCCGAAGGCATCGAGTACGAGACCGTGCCCTCGCCCCAGCGCCCCGGCACCGCCGCCACGCCTGGCAGGTCATCCTCGGGCGGTGGCTGGTCGCCCAGCGAGATCTTCGTGTTCGAGGGCCCCGACGGCCAGCGCCTGGTCACCAACCAGCGGAGCCAGGACGCCAACATGAACCTGATCGCCACCTACGGCCGCCCGACAGCCCGGGCGCGCTGCGGCGAGCGGGCCCGCCAGGCCCTGGCCAGCGGCGGTGGCGAGTTCGCCGACCTGATCCGCGACGCCGCAGGCCACAACGGTGTCGACCCGGCCCTGGTACAGTCGGTGATTCACGTCGAGTCCTGCTTCGACCCCGAGGCCGTCTCGCGGGTGGGCGCGCACGGCCTGATGCAGCTGATGCCGGCCACCGCCGCCGACCTGGGCGTGACCGACCGCTTCGACCCGGCCCAGAACATCCATGGCGGCACGCGCTACCTGGCCGAGATGCTGCAGCGCTTCGACGGGGATCTGGACCTGGCCCTGGCCGCCTACAATGCCGGCCCGGGGGCGGTGGAGCGCCACGGCGGCGTACCGCCCTTCCCCGAGACGCGGACCTACATCCAGCGGGTACGGGCCCAGTACGGCTCGGGTAACGGGATTCGCTAGAAAGACGCGCTGCGCAGCGCGCGGGTGGTGGAGAATCAGCGCCGCTCGCGACCGCAGTTCCAGCACTGGGTGAACTGCGGCTCGATCCGCTCGCCGCAGCGCGAGCACTTCCATTCCTTCCCGTCGTGGTCGGGCTCGCCTTCCAGATACTCCACGATCAGCTCGCGGGCCTGCTCGGCCTGGGCCTCGTGCACCACCATCACCCGCCCCCAGCACTCGGTCGGCGGGATCTCGCCCGCGGCGCCATAGAGCCCGGCCTGGGCCACATAGGCGGGGATGCCAGCCTCCTGCAGGAGGTTCTCGATAAACCCGGCCATCACCGGGTCGGCTGCGGTGTAAACAGTACGCATGTCCCGACCCTAGCAGTCAGTACGTGCTATTGCACCGTGCCCTGGTTGGCCGCCTGAAAGTATTCCATAGCCTTCTGGATGGCGTAGAACGGGGCCTCGTCCAGGGCCTCGCGGGTGTGCGGCTCGTGGATGTCCGCGTGGTACTTGCGCATCGCGAGCACATGGATCGGCAGCTCGCGCGCGAACATCGGGTTGTCGAAGTTGAAGAACTGCCCCAGGCCCAGCACGAGGTTCTTGCGCTCCTCGGCCTCCAGCGCCTCCGGGCTGACCGCCACATCGGGCAGCTGGCCGGCCTGTCCGGTCACGGTCACGACGATCTCGCGATCGCCGTCGGCCGCGGCCGGGCGTTCCTCGTCACCGGTGATCAGCCTCAGGTCTTCCGACAGGTCCAGGTAGCCCTTCGCCAGGATATGGCCGTGCGGCTGGAACACCTTGCTGGACATGTTCACCGCCCACAGCTCCAGGGTTTCCTTCAGCTCCTGCGCCGTCTGCGTCTCCCCTAGGGCGAACAACTGCTGGGCGAAGAGGATGTCCCATACCCAGACCTGGCCGTATTCCGGCAGCTCCTCGTCCCCGCCCGCGGTCACGGACACGCGCTGAATGTCGGGCTCGTCCGCGGTGCGGGCATGCAAGGTGATCGTGAAACTGGCCAAGGCGTTCTCTCCTGCCGACGATGGACCAACCCATCGCGTAAATGCATCAATGTCCCAGTATAACGAACACCCCATACGGCACCCGGTTCTTCCACGCGGGCCGGGGGCTTGCCGCCCACGGCTGTTGCTCTCGCTAGCTGTAGAGTCGGCGTCGCTCAACCAGGAGTACAACCATGAGCAACGGATTCCTCGAACTCGAGAATCTGAACCAACGCTTCCCGCAGCCCGACTCCAGCGACCTCATGAGGGTGTTCGAAGGGGTGGACCTGGAGATCCAGCAAGGCGAATTAGTCTGCCTGATCGGCCACTCCGGCTGCGGCCAGTCCAGCATCCTGAACGCGCTCGCTGGCCTGACCTCGCCCTCCTACGGCAACGTGATGTTCGCGGTCCGAACCCACTGACCCTACTGGAGCAGGCAGAAGCGCCTTGAGCCTGCCGAGAAGTACCTGAAGATGGTCGGGGTCGACCACGCTATGAACCGCACACCGCCGCAACTCAGGGGCCCGGCGGACGGGCGCTTTCGGCCATCATCTGCATCCGAACAAGGCCTATGCGAAAAGTCCCTGACCATAGTAGGCTCTTGTCATGTCACGGCCTCGGTCCCTTTTCCTGCTGCTTGCGCTTCTGTTCGGAGCCGCGCCGGTGTTCGTCGCGGCAAGCGAGGAGCCCCCCACCTACACCATCGGGGTGCTGGCTTTCGAGGATCACGATGCCACTGCGGCGCGCTGGCAGCCCACGGCCGACTATCTGACCGAGACGATCTCCGAGGCCCAATTCCGCCTCCATGTGTTCGACTATCCCGACCTGAATCGGGCCGTCACCGAGGGCGAACTGGACTTCGTTCTGACCAACACCGGGCACTATGTTCGTCTGGAGGCCGAACTGGGCGTGACCCGGCTCGCGACCCTGATCGAGCACGCATATGGGCAGCCGGTGCGCGAGTTTGGCGGCGTCCTGCTGGTGCCCGCCGAACGCGAGGACCTGCAGACCCTGTCCGACCTGCGCGGCCAGCGGCTGCTCGCGGTGGACCAGGACTCGCTGGGGGGCTGGCAGGCCGGCCATTACGAGCTCCATCGCGCCGGCATCGACCCGTTCGAGGATCTGGAATCGGTAACCTTCACCGGAATGCCGCACCGCCGGGTGATCGATGCCCTGCTCGCCGGCGAGGCGGATGCCGGGATGGTGCGCACCGGCCTGCTGGAGTCACTGCTGGAAGCCCGCGAAATCCCGCACGGTGCACTGCGAGTGCTGCAGCCGCGTGAGACCGCCGATTTCCCACTGGCGCACAGTACGCGCCTGTATCCCGAATGGCCGTTCTCGCGTCTGGACGGCACACCGGACGCAATCGCCGAAGCGGTCTCCATCGCCCTGATGAGCCTGCCGATGGATCACCCCGCGGCACAGGAGGGGGGTTACCACGGCTGGTCGGCGCCACTATCCTACGCCCCGGTCCATCACCTGTTCGAAACCCTTGGACTGCCCCCTTACGACTCGGCCTTCGTGCTGGACTTGTCGGCCTTGTGGGATACCCACCCGGAGATCCCGCTGGCATTCCTGTCGGCACTCCTGCTGCTGACAGCAGCTGCCATCATGTACTACCGACGGATCAACACCCGCCTGACCGCGGAGGTCGAACAACGGCGCCAGGTCGAAACACGCCTGCGTGCCCACGAGGCACGACTGGCCTACCAGGCCGAACATGACCCTCTGACGGGTCTGCCCAACCGCGTGCTGCTGCAGCAGCGGCTGGATGCGGCCATGGCTGCGGCCCGTCAAAGCAGTGGCCGTGTCGCCGTGCTGTTCATGGATCTCGACCGCTTCAAGAACATCAATGACAGCCTCGGCCATGCAGTCGGAGACGAGCTGCTGCAGATCCTGGGGGATCGTCTGAAGGAGCGCTTCCAGGCCCAAACGGTCGCGCGTATCGGGGGTGACGAATTCATCGTTGTGCTGGACGACGTACGGGATCGACCGGGCATCGAGTCGCGGGCCCGCGAGCTGCTGGAGCTGGTCGCGGAGTCGTTTGCGATCGGTGGCTGGCGCGATCTCCAGGTCGGGGCCAGCATCGGGATCTCGCTGTTCCCCGACCACGCGGAGGCTCCCGGCGAATTGATCACCCAGGCCGATGCAGCGATGTACGAGGCAAAGGATGCCGGCCGCAACACCTTCCGCTTCTACAGCTACTCGATGACCGAGGCCGCGAACCGGCGTCTGGAGATCGAGAACCGCCTGCGGCGGGCCCTGGCCCAAGACGAGCTGGAGGTCTTCTATCAGCCACAGGTTCAGATGGCCACCGGCCGCATCACCGGGGTCGAGGCCCTGGTACGCTGGCGCGACCCGGAACAGGGCCTGATTACCCCCGATGTATTCATCCCGGTGGCGGAGGAGACCGGCCTGATCGGCGCCGTCGGCGACTTTGTACTCGCACAGGCCTGCCGGCAGGTCATCGAGTGGGATCGGGCGGGATACCCGGCACTGGACGTCTCGGTAAACCTTTCCGGGCATCAGATCACCGAGCCCCATCTGCCCCGCCGGATTCGCCAGGTCCTGCGCGATGCGGGGCTCGAACCGCGCCGTCTGACACTCGAGATCACCGAGAGCACGCTGATGCGCCAGGCCGAGAGGACTCGGGGCACACTCCAGCACCTCAAGTCACTTGGGGTGTCGCTGGCGATCGACGACTTCGGCACGGGCTATTCGTCGCTCGCCTACCTGAAGGAATTCGCGATCGACATCCTGAAGATCGACCGAACCTTCGTGCGCGACCTGCCGGAGAATCACAACGACGCCGAACTGGCCACGGCGATCATCAGCATGGCTCACAATCTTGGCCTGGACGTGCTGGCGGAAGGCGTCGAGACCGAGGCTCAGCGCAGCTTTCTGGCTTCGCAGGGCTGCGATGCCTGGCAGGGCTACTTGAGCAGCCCCCCAATGCCTCCCGAACTGCTGGGCGAACTGGTCCAGCCCGACAGTCCGTCGGTGGGCCGCCGAGCCGGCAGCTGAAACAAAAAAGGCCTGCGTTTGCAGGCCTTTTCCGGGAATGTGGTGGAGCGGAGGAGGATCGAACTCCCGACCTTCGCATTGCGAACGCGACGCTCTCCCAGCTGAGCTACCGCCCCAATCAAGGCGCGCATTCTAGCAAGTCCGCGCGGGCACGGGAAGACCGGCGAGGGTCTTCGCCTGCCATTCCGCCGCCTTGCTCGATGCAGGGAGGCGTCGTGCCACCGAAGCCATGACACGGACCCGTTGACGGACGCACCCGGCTAGAAAACGCGAACCCGGCCAAGTTTTTCATTCGTTTCTCGGGGCATGGGTGGTATTTTCGTGGTGCGCATCACGTCAAACCCGATTAGACTTGATCTAGTGTTAACGCATGTTAGAAGTACGTCGGAAATCCGTCGTAGCCGCCGCATCCTCAGGGAGGCGCCCGTGTCGCATGGCCTGCCGAAACGCACTTGTTCTCCAATTGCAGGTTGACCCCGCATGAGCCTGTCTGTCCGCATCCTGGGCGCTAGCGGTGGCATCGGACCCAACCGCCGCACGACATCGATCCTGATCGACGAGGATATCCTGATCGATGCCGGCAGTGGGGTCGGCGACCTGACTCTGGGTGAACTCGAACAAGTCCGTCACATATTTCTGACCCATTCGCACCTCGACCACATCGGCTTTCTGCCGATGCTCGCGGACATGGTGTACTCGCCGGATGCGCCCCCGATCCAGGTTCATGCGCTGCCTGCCACACTGAAGGCCCTTCGCGACCATGTGTTCAACTGGGTGATCTGGCCCGACTTCACCTGTCTCCCGTCACCCGAGCGGCCCCTGCTGCAGTTTCAGGCGATTCAGCCGGGGCAGCAGGTGATGATCGGATCGCGCGAGATTCATATCCTGCCTGCGCTGCATACGGTGCCCGCCGTGGGGTACGGCGTGATGCACAACGACGGCATGGGCTTCGCGTTCACCGGGGACACCTCGTCTTCCGGGGCCCTGTGGGAGGCCTTGAATACCCTGCCCTACCTGGACTTGCTGATGATCGAGTCCGGGCTGCCGGACGAAATGGACGGCATGGCCGAGCTGGCCAAGCATTACACCCCGCATCGTCTTGCGGACGACCTGGAGGCGCTCCATCACCAGCCACGGATCGCCATCACACACCTGAAACCCGGCCATGAATCCGCCATCCGCCGGCAGCTCCAGCAGTCGCGGCATGCGAGCCGGATGGTGCTGCTGGAAGGCAGCGAGCGGTTCGAACTGCATGCCCAGAACCGGGCCCTCAAGGTCGGATAGGCTCTCAGCCGCAACGCCCGGCCTGCATCCGGCCATTCCCGTTCCCTCACCGTCACACGGCTGTAACATCCCTGTTATCTAATGCAGGGCATCCTGAACTCGGGAATGGGTCATGGCTGTAAAGATACTGCTGGTCGAGGATGACACCGCAATCCGCGAAATGCTCCAGCTGCCGCTGCACAAGGCCGGGTACGCGGTGCGCGAGGCGGGCGATGTCCGGACCGCAAGAGGCCTGCTGCTGGAGGACCCGCCCGACCTGGTCCTGCTCGACTGGATGCTGCCGGACACCAGCGGCCTCGACTGGGCGCGCACGCTGAAGGCCAGTCCGATGACCAAGGACATCCCGATCATCATGCTGACCGCCCGCGGCGAAGAAGAAGACCGCGTGCGCGGGCTGAATGTGGGTGCCGACGACTACGTGACCAAACCGTTCTCGCCGCGCGAACTGGTTGCCCGTATAAAGGCCGTGCTACGGCGTACCGCACCGATCACCAGCGAAGAACCGGTGGAGGTCGAGGGTCTGCGCCTGGACCCGGTCTCGCACCGCGTGAGCGGTAACGGCGAGGTCCTGTCGATGGGCCCGACCGAATACAATCTCCTGCACTTCTTCATGACCCACCAGGACCGCGTATTCACCCGCGGCCAGTTGCTCGATCAGGTCTGGGGCACCAATGTGTATGTCGAGGAACGCACCGTGGACGTGCATATCCGGCGCCTGCGCAAGTCACTGGCGCTGACCGGGCACGACCACCTCGTGCAAACCGTACGCGGATCGGGGTACCGTTTCTCGCAGACACCCTGACCGCGGCCGACGCCGCGACCTTCAATCACCCACTCGGTCGTCCGATGCAATCACGCAACCCCTGGCCCGGTGTCATCGCGGGAACCCTGCTGGTCGGCGTCCCGATCGCACTGCTCGGCTGGAGCATGGGGCAGTTCTGGGCCACGATTGCGTTCTTGTTGGGGGCGGCGCTGTTCTGGAACCTCTCGCACCTGTTGCTGCTGGAACGCTGGCTGCGACAGGGCGGGCGCAGCGAACCACCCGATGTGCGCGGGCTTTGGGGGCTGGCCTTCGACCATCTCTACCGCCGCCGCCGGCGCCACGAACACCGGGTGCACCGGCTGCGCCAGTATCTCGAGCGCTATCGCGACTCGGCACGGGCGATGCCCGATGCGGTCGTGGTCCTGAATGACGATCTGCGCATCGAGTGGCTGAACGAGATGGCCACGCAACTGCTGGGGCTGAACTGGCCGGAGGACGAGGGCCAGCGAATTACTCACCTGCTGCGCAATCCTGCCTTCATCGCATTCATGGAGAGCGCGCGCACTACGCCGGGCAGCGTGACCACGCCCTCCCCGCTGCACGACGACCAGCAGCTGGAGTTCCGCCTGGTGCCCTATGGCGATGCGCAATTCCTGCTGCTCGCGCGGGACACCACGCATCTGCACCGGCTGGAAGTGATGCGGCGCGACTTCATTGCGAATGTTTCGCACGAGCTGCGCACGCCGCTGACCGTACTTTGCGGCGTTGTCGAGACGCTGGAGGACGAGCTGGCCGACCAGCCGGACAAGGCGCGCTCGGTCGAGCTGCTGCGCGAACAGTCCGAACGCATGAAGCTGCTGGTCGACGACCTGCTGACCCTCTCCCGCCTGGAGACCGGCAGCCCGCAGGGCCCGCCTCAATGGGTCGACGTCGGCGCCATGCTGGACATACTGAAAGGCGAGGCGGAGCTGCTCTCCTCCGACCAGCGCCATCGTATCGAGATCCACGCGCAGGCCGGACTCGAGTTGCAGGGGACCGAGAGCGAACTGCGCTCGGCCTTCGCCAACCTGTTGTTCAATGCGGTCAAGTACACGCCTTCGGGCACTCGCATCGAGATTCGCTGGCAGTCCGACCCGGACGGCGCACGCCTGAGCGTGATTGACGAGGGGCCAGGTATTGCCCGTCATCACCTCCACCGCCTGACCGAACGCTTCTATCGGGTGGATGCCGGACGCGACCAGCGCCGCGGCGGGACCGGGCTCGGACTGGCCATCGTCAAGCACGTGCTCGCCCGCCACGGGGGCCACCTGGAGATCGACAGCCAGGTCGGTCGCGGCACGCGCTTCACCTGCCTGTTCCCCCTCTCGATCACCCGCACCAAGCCCACCGAGTCCGCCAAAAACTGACGCCCTGCGATGTCACACGGTTGTCATGTCCCCGTCACAGGAGCGTCAACGCGGCTCCGCATAATCCCCCTCCAAGGTCGCTTGAAGCGTCCTTGCAAGAATTCCATTCAAGGGGAGATTCCCATGTTGTTGAAGCGCAGCATTCTGGCCCTGGCCACCGCAATGGCCGTTACGCCGTTTACCGCCTCCGCCGAAGTCGATGCCGACATCCCGGCCTACGAGGCGGTCTCCGGTATCTCCGGCAACCTGTCGAGCATCGGCTCTGACACCTTGAACAACCTGATGACGCTGTGGGCCGAGGAGTTCCAGAGCTTCTACCCGAACGTCAACGTCCAGATCCAGGGCGCCGGCACCTCGACCGCGCCGCCGGCCCTGACCGAAGGCACCGCCGACTTCGGACCGATGTCGCGCATGCCGCGTGACAGCGAACACGCCGAGTTCGAACAGCGCCATGGCTACGAAATGACGGCTGTTCCGGTCGCGATCGACACCATCGCCGTGTACGTGAATCGCGACAACCCGATCGAGGGTCTGACCATCGAGCAGACCGACGCGATTTTCTCCTCCACCCGCCGCTGCGGTGGCGCCGAGGACATCACGCGCTGGGGCCAGCTCGGCCTGGACGGCGCCTGGGCGAATCGCGACATCACGCTGTACAGCCGTAATGCCGTCTCCGGCACCTATGGCTTCTTCCGACAGCACGCCCTGTGCGACGGTGACTTCAAGGATGCGGTCAACGAACAGCCCGGTTCCGCCTCGGTGGTCCAGGGTGTCTCCGAGTCACTGAACGGCATTGGCTACTCCGGCATCGGCTACATGACCTCCGGTGTGCGCGCCGTCCCGCTGGGCGAGAACGAGGGCGAGTACTACGAGCCGAACGCCGAAAACGCCTCCACCGGCGACTACCCGCTGGCCCGCTTCCTGTACGTAATGGTGAACAAGCACCCGGAAGACGGCCTGACCCCGCGCGCGGCCGAGTTCCTGCGCATGGTGCTGTCGAAGGAAGGCCAGGAAGTCGTGGTGCGTGACGGCTTCATCCCGCTGCCGGCGGCCGTGGCCGAACGCGAGCGCAAGAACCTCGGCCTGGAATAATCCAGGTGGCGGGCCGGCCATCTACGGATGGCCCGAACCGGGTCCCTCGCGGGGCCCGGTTTTCTTGTGTCCGCCTCATGCAGTCCGCCTGCTCGACCCGCAATACAGCGTTCAACGGTCCGTCACATGGCTGTCACGTTTCTGTCACGAAGCGGCCGTAGCATGCCGGCCAGTTCCACCCTACACCTGCCGCATCAGGGGACCTTGAATGTCCAGCCTCACCGCCACCACGACGCTCGGCCGCTTCCAGCGCTGGCGCCGCGCGAAGGACCGCACCGCCCGCTACACCATCGGTTTTTTCGGTGTGGCCGTGATCGGTGCCCTGACCCTGATGTTCGTGTACCTGGCCAGCGAGACACTGCCCATGTTCCAGGGGGCGACCCTGGAGCCGCGCACGGAATACGCGGCGCCCGGCGGCGCCGACACGCAGACCATCCATCTGGCAGTGAACCGTCATCGCGAGATGGCGATACGACTTACCGAGGATCGACGCGCCCTGTTCTTCCGCCCCTACAGCGGCGAGATCGTGAAAGAACAGTCACTGCCGATCCCGGAGGATGTACAGGTCACCAGCTTCAGCGCCGCCGAGCCACGCACGCGCCTGGTGGCCGCGGGCCTGGACAATGGGCAGGTGCTGGCCATCGAGTACGAGTACAACGAGCGTTTCAGCCCTGACGGACGCCTGTACGACCCGGGCCTGGTATATCCGCTGGGCGACGAGGACTCTGCGCTGCTGGACGTGGACGACGACGGCCGCGCGATCTCGGTGGTCGGCATACAGCGCGGCTCCAGCGGCATACGCGTCGCCGCTGCGACGGAAGATGGCAATCTCAAGCTGGTGCGGTTCGAGAAACGCACCTCGATGATGACAGGCGAGACCGAGGTCCGACGCTCCGCCTACGATCTACCCTCGCTGCCCGACGGCGCCACGCCGACCCGCATCCTGCTGGACATCACCGGCCGCCACATGCTGGTTGGCGACGATCAGGGACAGCTCCACTTCTTCGACATCAACAACCCCGCCCGCGCCAGCCTGGTCGACAGCAAGCGTGTGATCGGCGGCGACGCGGCCGAGGTGACCTCGCTGGAATACCTGCTGGGCACGGTATCCATCATCGTCGGTGGGTCCGACGGGACGGTCACGCAGTACATGCTGGTGCGCGACGACGACAACGTAAACCGCATCACCCGCGTCCGCGATTTCCCGTCGCATGCCGGTCCGATCCGCAACATCCAGCCGGAATACATCCGTAAGGGATTCCTGACCGCCGACGACCGCGGCGAGGTCAAGATCCACTATTCCACCTCGCAGCGCACCCTGATCGAACGCCAGATCACCGACCAGCCGCTGCACCGGGTGTATGTCGATCCGCGCAACCGCCTGCTGATCGGCATCGACGACCATGAGACCTGGCACCTGCAGGACCTCTCTAACCCGCACCCGGAAGTCTCCTTCCACGTGCTGTGGCAGAAGGTCTGGTACGAAGGCCGCTCCGGGGGCGACTACGTCTGGCAGTCGTCCTCGGCGACCGACGAGTTCGAGCCGAAATTCTCGTTGGTACCGCTAACCATCGGCACCATCAAGGCCGCCTTCTACGCGATGCTGTTCGCCACCCCGCTGGCGATCATGGGCGCGATCTACAGCGCCTATTTCATGTCGCGGCGCATGCGCAGCATCACCAAGCCCTCGATCGAGCTGATGGAGGCGCTGCCGACGGTCATCCTCGGCTTCCTCGCCGGACTGTGGCTGGCCCCATTCATCGAGGCCAATCTGCCGGCCGTCGCCAGCATCCTGATCCTGATGCCGCTGGGGATGCTGGCCGCCGCGTTCCTGTGGACCCGCATACTGCCGGAGAACCTGCGCAACATTATGCCTGCCGGCTGGGAGGCCGCGATCCTGATCCCGGTGATCCTGGCCATCGGCTGGTTCTCCGTCTCCATGAGCCCGTTGATCGAGGTCTGGATGTTCGGTGGCGATGCCCGCCAGTGGCTGACCGACCAGGGCATCACCTACGACCAGCGAAACGCCCTCGTAATCGGCATCGCAATGGGCTTCGCCGTCATCCCGACCATCTACTCGATCTCCGAGGACGCGGTCTTCAATGTGCCCAAGCACCTGACCCAGGGCTCGCTGGCCCTGGGCGCCACCCCCTGGCAAACGGTGGTGCGCGTGGTGCTACTGACCGCCAGCCCCGGGATCTTCTCCGCAGTGATGATCGGCTTCGGCCGCGCAGTGGGCGAGACCATGATCGTGCTGATGGCGACGGGCAACTCGCCGGTGGTCAACTTCAACATCTTCGAGGGCATGCGCACGCTCTCCGCGAACATCGCGGTCGAGATGCCGGAGGCCGCGGTCGGCAGTACCCACTTCCGCATTCTGTTCCTGGCCGCCCTGGTCCTGTTCGCGCTGACCTTTGCGGTGAACACGGTCGCCGAGATCGTGCGCCAGCGCCTGCGCCAGAAATACAGCTCCCTTTGAGGCATACCCGATGAATCGTTGGTTCAAATCCGGCACCCCGTGGATCTGGCTGAATGCCGGAGCGGTCGCGGCCTCGCTCGTGATGGTCTTCGGCCTGATCCTGATGATCGCCGTGAACGGTCTGTCCTTCTTCTGGCCCTCTGAGGTCATCGAATTCGAATACCAGACCGAGCAGGACGCCGAGCCCCGGCGTGTCATGGGAGAGCTGCAGCGCTCGGAAACCATGACCGCCCAAGCCATGCGCGACGCCGGATTTACCGTGCCAGAAGGCCAGGACATCGTGGTCCGCCACCTGATCAAGCGCGGCAACCGTGACCTCGACAGTCGCGACTTCCAGTGGTACCTGGACGACTTTATGTCCGAGTGGGAACGCCCGCGCGACGCGGTGGTGCTGGAGCGTCTGCAGTGGGGCGACTTCTACGGCTACATCCGCGAATACCAGGAGGACGGCGAGACGGTCGCCGAGGGTCGCGAGGCGCGCACCGCGTTCGAGGAACGCATGCCGAAGACCCGGGAACTGGTCCAGCAGATCCAGCACATCGAGCGCATCGAGATCGGCCGAGTCAATTTCGAGCTCGAGCGCCTGCGCATCGCCCAGCGTGGTGTCGAGCGGGCCACCGACCTGTCGCCCGAGGAGCGCGACCAGCGCCGGGAGGAACTGGATGCCGAGCGCGCGGAGCTGGACGCCCGCTACGCCGAACTGGAAGCCGAGCGCAACGCCCTGCGTGACGAACTGGCCCGCTTTGCGATCGTGCTGGAGACCGCCGACGGGCAGCACGCAACCATCCCGCTGTCACGCATCGTCAATGCCTGGTGGCCGAACGACATGAGCGTGCCGGCCAAGCTGCGCCACTATGTCGTCGCCTTCTGGGATTTCATGACCGGCTACCCGCGCGAGGCCAACACCGAGGGCGGCATCCTGCCGGCGATCTTCGGCACCGTGCTGATGGTCATCCTGATGTCCATCGTCGTGACCCCGTTCGGCGTGCTCGCCGCGATCTATCTGCGCGAATACGCGAAGCAGGGGCCACTGGTGCGCACCATCCGTATCTCGGTCAACAACCTCGCCGGGGTGCCGTCGATCGTGTTCGGGGTGTTCGGCCTCGGGTTCTTCGTCTACCTGATCGGCGGCAACATCGACCAGATCTTCTTCCGCGATGCCCTGCCCTCGCCGACCTTCGGCTCGCCCGCGATCATCTGGGCCTCGCTGACGCTCGCACTGCTGACGCTCCCGGTGGTGATCGTCTCCACCGAGGAGGGCCTGACCCGGATCGGCGCCAGTATCCGTCACGGCTCGCTGGCGCTGGGCGCGACCAAGGCCGAGACCCTGTGGCGCCTGATCGTGCCGCTGTCGGCCCCGGCGATGATGACCGGGCTGATCCTGGCCGTGGCCCGCGCCGCCGGCGAAGTGGCCCCTCTGATGCTGGTGGGCGTGGTCAAGCTGGCCCCGACGCTGCCGCTGGACGGCAACTTCCCCTATCTGCACCTGGACCGCGCGTTCATGCACCTGGGCTTCCACATCTTCGACGTCGGCTTCCAGAGCCCGAACGTCGAGGCCGGCCGCCCGCTGGTCTACGCGACCGCCCTGGTGCTGGTGATGCTGATCATCGTGCTCAACCTGACCGCGATCTCGATCCGCAACCACCTGCGCGAGAAGTACCGCGCCGACAGCGATTGAGTGGCCCGATGCACAACGCCTCCCGCAAGTACCGTCATTGCGAGGCCCCGAAGGGGCCGCGGCAACCTCCCGACGCAACCCCGACGCCTGCCCGGGGTCGCGTCGGGGCCGACCCACGGAGATCGCCACGCGCCTGCGGCGCTCGCGATGACGGTGCTTTTCCGAACCGTCGCGAGGACGGGATGCGTCGAACCCTGTTTCCCATGGAGTACCCGAGATGAGTGACACCGCTACCCACGCCGTCAACGTGACGCAAGGCGACCGACCCGACCGCGGCCTGCGGCTCTCCAGCGAGGAGATCTGCCTGACCGCCGAGGACCTGAAGCTGTTCTATGGTGAGGATCAGGCCCTGAAGGGCCTCGACATCCAGATCCCGAAGAACCGGATCACGGCATTCATCGGCCCGTCCGGCTGCGGGAAGTCCACATTCCTGCGCTGTTTCAACCGCATGAACGACCTGATCGATGCCGCCCGCATCGAAGGCACGATCCGGCTGGACGGTGAAAACATCTACGACAAGGCCGTGGACGTGCCGGAGCTGCGCCGCCGCGTCGGCATGGTGTTCCAGAAGCCGAATCCGTTCCCGAAGTCCATCTACGAGAACGTCGCCTACGGCCTGCGCCTGCAGGGCGTGAACAACCGCCGGCGCCTGAACGAGGTGGTGGAGAAGTCCCTCAAGCGCGCGGCGCTGTGGGACGAGGTAAAGGATCGCCTGCACGAGAACGCCTTCGGCCTGTCCGGCGGCCAGCAGCAGCGCCTGGTGATCGCCCGCGCGATCGCGATCGACCCCGAGGTCCTGCTGCTGGACGAGCCCTGCTCCGCGCTGGACCCGCTGGCCACGCTTAAGATCGAGGAGTTGATGATCGAGCTGAAGAAGGACTACACGCTGGTCATCGTCACCCACAACATGCAGCAGGCCGCGCGCGTGTCCGACTACACCGCCTTCATGTATATGGGCGAACTGATCGAATACGCCGACACCGACACCCTGTTCACCTCGCCTGCCAAGAAGCAGACCGAGGACTACATCACCGGCCGCTTCGGTTAGGCCATTTCGGATCAGGAGTCCGGATCATGGACAAGAGCTTTTTCAAGCAGCACATCTCCCAGCAGTTCAATGCCGAGCTGGAGGACATCATCAAGAAGGTGATGACCATGGGCGGCCTGGTCGAGCAGCAGCTCGGCGATGCGGTGACCGCGATGGTCGAGGGTGACACCGCGCTGGCGGAAACCGTGATGACCTCCGACTACAAGGTCAACGCGCTCGAGGTCGAGATCGACGAGGAATGCACCCACATCCTCGCCCGTCGCCAGCCCACGGCCTCCGACCTGCGCCTGGTGATCGCGGTGATCAAGACCATCACCGACCTGGAACGCATGGGCGACGAGGCCGAGCGTGTGGGCCGCATGGGTCTGCAACTGCTGGACTCCGACCGCCGCGAGGCACCGATGGACGAGATCGTGAAGATGGGCCAGCTCGTGCGCGAGATGACGCGCGGCGTGCTCGATGCGTTCGCGCGCATGGACACCGAGCAGGCGGTGCGGGTCGCACAGCAGGACATCCAGATCGACAGCCTCTACGAGGCCATCACGCACAAACTCATGAAACAGATGACCGCCTCACCCGACGCGGTGCCGCGCCTGATGGACATCGTCTGGGCCACCCGGTCGCTGGAACGCATCGGCGATCGCGCGCGCAACATCTGCGAGTACGTCGTGTACTTCGTTAAGGGCAAGAACGTGCGTCACACCAGCTACGACCAGATGGCGGCCGAGGCCACGGGAGATCGCCACTGATAAGAGTACCGGCATCCCGGAACGGCGCGCGAGTGGACAACGACCCGGCAATCGGGCCCAAAATAGGGCTCAGCACACCCATGCCCCGGCCCCTGATACCCAATGCCGCGTTTCATCCCGATGTTGTTGGCCCTGACCGGCCTGATCCTGCTGACGGCGTTCGGCAGTCTGGCCGGTGCGGATGAACCGGAAGAAGCCCCGCCCTCTGCCGAGGTCGAGGCGTTACTCGAGCAGGACGATCTCCCCGATGGGGTCGCGTTCGAGATCGTCGAGAACGACCGCGCGGCGCTGAGCGCCCTGTTGCCCGAGATTCACGCGAATATCCGGGTACTGCGCGAGCGCGCGCCGGAACTCCCGATTGCGATCGTCACCCACGGGGCCGAACAGTTCACCCTGACCCGCGCCGAGGCCGCGGCGCATGGCTCGCTCCACACCGAGATCGAGTCACTGGTGCTGGACGACGGCGTCAACGTCGTGGTCTGCGGCACTTTCGCGGGGTGGCGCGATCTCGAAGCCGATGCCTTCCCCGAGCATGTCGAGGTAGCCACGGCCGCACCGGACCGGCTGGATGACCTGGAGGCGTCAGGCTACACCGTGATCCGTCTGCGCCCGTCGCTGCTGGACGCCCCTGCCGAAGACCCCTGGGAGTTCGACTTCGGCCAGCCCTGAGACGCGCACGCCCGATGCGGGCTCTGTCACCCGCCAGGCGGCTTGTGGCATCCTTTTGCGCATGCGATTTCTGATCCGATGGTTTTTCCGCGGCGTACGCCTGATCCTCACCCCGTTCATGCTGATTGGCGAGCGCCTTTCGCGCCCGCGCGGCATCGAGCGCGACCCTGCCGACCAGGCCCGCGTTGATGAACAGACGCGCCACCTCGCGCTTTACCATTTCCCGGCCTGCCCGTTCTGCATCCGGGCACGCCGCACGATGCAGCGGCTGTCACTGAATATCGAACTGCGCAACGCCCAGGCAGCCGGTCCTCACCGCGAGGAGCTGCAGACCGAGGGCGGCAAGCTGCAGGTGCCCTGCCTGCGGATCGAGGAACCGGACGGTGAAGTGCGCTGGCTGTACGAGTCGGACGCGATCGGCGAATACCTGCGCGAGCGCTTCGACCCGAACCGCCAGGACGGGAGCTCCGGGGACGCCGCGGTATCCGGGGACTCCCGCACCTGACGGTGACGTCCGAAAAACGGGCCAGCGCCTAAAGGCCTGCCGGCATACAGCGGTATAAGATGGGGGTTCCCGTACCCAAGGAATCCGCTGGATGGCCGCCCTGAATCGCCCTCGAAGACTGCTTCGCATTTTTATTCTGCCAGCGACTGCCCTGCTGCTGGGCTCACTGGTGGGAGGCGCCGCCGCCCAGACGCTCGAACCCCTGTTCGATGCCCATCTGCACTATCGCGAACGACAGATGGAACAGTTCCCGCCGGAGTCCGTCGCACGCACACTGGAGGAGAACTCGATCCAGTCCGCGATCGTGATGGCCCCGCGCTCGCAATTGATCGAGGCGCTGGAGCCAAAGGCCAATACGCGCATCGTCCCGTTTCTCGAGATTTCCCAGCGCCTGGGACGCAAGATGGACTGGATGTACGAGGACGGCCTGCGGGAACAGGTCGAGACCATACTCGACCGAAGGCGCGTCCAGTGGCGCGGGATCGGGGAATTGCACATCCAGGCCGACGACCGTTTTGCGCGCGGCTTCGAGGACCTGCTGGACCTGGCGGTCGAGCGCGATCTATGGATCGTGATCCATAGCGATCCGGCCGTGATCGACCATGCCTACGCCATCCAGCCCGAGGTACGCATCCTCTGGGCGCACGCCGGTTCCTATGCCTACCCCCCTCTCATTCGTGATTACCTGGAACGGCACCCGCACATGGTCATGGATGTCTCCATGCGCAATCCGCGCATCAACCCGGGCGGCATCATCGACCACGACTGGTTCGAACTGTTCCTCGACTATCCGGATCGTTTCCTGATCGGCAACGACACCTTCAGCCTGGCCCGCTGGGAGCACTTCACGGTGCTGAAGGACAGCACCCGGGCCTGGCTCGAGCAGCTACCCGCGAACGTCCAGCGCATGATCGCCCGGGAGAACGGCGAGCGCCTGTTTCCGCCCACCGAGAGCCAGTAAGCCGGCCACAAAAAAGCCCGGGACCGTCTCCGGACCCGGGCTTGGCATCAACTGGCTCGGGGTTTATACCTTGAACTGCCCCACCCGCTGCTGCTGCTCGGAGGCCAGCTTGGACAGCTCCTCTGAGGCATTGCGGATCTGTTCCGATCCAGCCGCGGTCTGATCCAGCACCTCGGTCACGTTGGCGACGTTGCGGTTGATCTCCTCGGCCACCGTCGACTGCTCCTCGGCGGCACTGGCGATCTGCGTGTTCATGTCGCTGATGCGCGTGACCGACTGGGTGATCGCGGTCAGCGATTCGCCCGCCAGGTTGACCTGCTCCACGCTCTGGTGCGCCTTGGAACGGCCGTCTTCCATCGCCTGCACCGCCTCGCGGGTGCCGCTTTGCACACGCTCGATCATCTGCTGGATCTCGTGGGTCGAGTCCTGCGTGCGGCTGGCCAGGGTCCGGACCTCGTCGGCAACCACCGCGAAACCGCGGCCCTGTTCGCCCGCACGCGCCGCCTCGATCGCCGCGTTCAGCGCCAGCAGGTTGGTCTGGTCGGCGATATCGCCGATCACTTCCAGGACCTTGTTGATCTCCTCGGCATCCTGAGACAGGCGGCTCACCACCTCGGCAGCACCATCGACCTGCTGCGACAGGGTGTTGATCGCGGCCACGGTCCGCTGCACGACCTGCTGGCCCTCGCTGGCGTCCTGGTCGGTGTTCTGCGCCGCGGCGGCGGCATCCGCCGCATTTCGGGCCACTTCCTGCACCGTGGCCGTCATCTCGTTCATCGCCGTCGCCACCTGGTCGATTTCGGACTTCTGGCGGCGGACCTGCTCGTTGGTCTCCTCGCTGGTCGCGGACAGCTCGTTCGCCGCGGCGGCGACCTGGTCGCCCCCGGCCGCGACACTCGCCACCAGACCGCGAATCTGTTCGACGAAGTTGTTGAACGCCTCCGCCAGTTCTCCAAGCTCGTTGCGCCCGGAGACCTCCAGCTTGCGGGTCAGGTCACCGCCGCCACCCGCGATATCGTTCAGGCGGACCACCGTGCGATTCAGCGGACGCACGATGCTGCGGGTCAGCAACCAGGCCAGGAGCGCGCCGAGGGCCACAGCAACGACTCCGACCGCGACCACGGTCCCGGTCGCGTTGCGCGCCATGGCCACATAGGCACTGCGGTCCACCATGACCTCGAGCACGCCGACCACATCACCGGAGAAATCCGTCACGGGGCGCCCGACCACTGCCATCGGGGTGCCTTCATAGGTCACGTTGCGCACAAGTTCCTCGCCCTCCATGACCTCGCGCATCTCGGCATCGCTGAAGGTGGAGTCACCGCTGATGGTGCCGCCGAAACGGCTGAACGAACGGCCATCACGCAGGTAGAGGGCGACCGGCGAATCCGTTTCGTCGGTGAATTCCTCAAAGAAGCTGTCGCCAAACGACAGCCCGAATTCCACGGAGCCGACGTGTTCACCATTGTGTTCGATCGGCACAACCCCGCGGATCCCGAGACCCGCCACGCCTTCTTCCAGCCCCGAGATCGCGGTGCGCTTGTCGTTCGTGTCGACCACGGTCTGCCGGAAGTCCGACAGGTCATCCCCGTAATTGTCGGGGGAGTGAACGCGCAGGAACGAGGTCGCCGGCGGGGTGTGGAACTGATACTGACCCACGCCATAGTGCTCGCTGAGCGAGTCGAAACTGGGCACGACCATCTCGGCCAGACGCTCGCGATCCCCCGTCCCCATGGCCTCCTGCACGTCAGGGATCTTCGCCACGGTCTCCGCCATCGCGGTCGCACGAGCGGACTCCTGGTCCAGCCGCCCGACGAGCTGCGCGGCCAGATCGCTCAGCTCGCGCTGTTCGGCGCGATCGGCCATGGTGCCAAGACTGTTCATCACGACGACGAGTGTCAGGATCACGGCCAGCAGTACCACCGCGATGATCCCGACCATCAACCGGACACCGATTCGGATGTTGTCGAACATAATTGACGATTCTCCCCCAGGTTAAGGCTTTGCAGACGCGCGGCATCCTTGCTGCGGCAATTCACAGACAGTAGCGGCCGCGAAGCTTAAAGCTTGAGGGGGATCACAGAAAGCCAAGCGCCCGAGAGGGGCACCCCTACCCGCGCATCAGGACGAACTCGGCGAAGGCATAGACAGCAAGCGTGATCAGGACAATCGCCACCAGAGACAGCAGCGCTCCTCCACGCACCATGTCCAGCACCCGCAGGCGGTTGCTGGCGAACACGATCGCATTGGGCGGGGTGGCAACTGGCAGCATGAAGGCCACGGAAGCGGCAAAAGCGACGGGTATCGCGAGGAGCACGACCGGGATGTCCATGCGCATGGCCAGCGCGACCACCAGCGGCAACAGCGTCGCGGCAGTCGCCGTATTGCTCGTGACATGCGACAACAGCATGGTTATCACCACAACCCCGGAGATAATCAGGACCAGCGGCCACGCCTGAGCGGCGGCGAGCCCCTCTGCGGCCAGTTCCGCCAGGCCGCTCGCCTCGATGGCCGACCCCAGGCTGAGCCCACCCCCGACCAGCAGCAGGACCCCCCAGGGGAGCTCGCGCGTGTTGTCCCAGGCCAGGAGCCGGCGCTGATCCGCCGCACCCGAGGGCAGCAGGAACAACAACCCGGCCCCCAGGATCGCAATGCCGGCATCGGTCAGGTGGACCGGCAGGACGCCCTCCAGGAACGGCCGCGACAGCCACGCCAGCGCCACCAGCAGGAAGACCCCCGCGACCCGGTACTCGGCCCGGGACCATGCCCCGATCTCGGCACGCTGCCGGTCCATCATCGCCTGCAACCCTTGCAGGCGCACGCGATGTACCGGGAAGACCCAGCGCGTCAGCAGCCACCAGGCCAGCAGCAGCAACAGGGTGGCGAGGGGCAGACCCAGCATCATCCACTGCATGAAGCCGATCTCGATGCCATGCCGGTCGCCCAGATAGGCTGCAGTCAGTGCATTCGGCGGAGAGCCAATGATCGTCGCCATGCCCCCGATGTTGGCGGCAAAGGCGATCCCCAGCAGTAGTGCGAGCGCGGGCCGGCGCGACTCGGGGCCGCCCCCGCCTCCCGCGATCTGCGTATCCCGATCCATCAGCGCCAGAACGGACAGGGCAATCGGCAGCATCAGCGCGGCGGTCGCCGTATTGCTGACCCACATCGACAACCCCGCGGTGGCCAGCATGAAGGCCCCCACGAGGAGATGCAGGCGGTCCCCCGCCCGGCTGACGATCGCGAGCGCAATGCGCTGGTGGAGCCCCCAGCGCTGCACCGCCAGCGCGATCGCAAAGCCCCCCATGAACAGGAAGATGATGGGATTGGCATAGGGTGCGGTCGCCGCGTCCATGGGCACCACGCCCAGCAGTGGCAACAGGGCAATCGGCAGCAGCGCCGTAACGGGCAGGGGCAGGGCCTCGCTGATCCACCAGGTGGCCATGAACAGGGTCAGGCCCAGCACCCACCAGGCCTCGCGCCCGATGCCCTCCGGAGGCGGAAACAGCAGGAACGCCAGCATCAGGAGCGGGCCCAGGAACAGCCCCACGCGCCCGCGCCAGCGGTAGGCACTGCGAGAGGCGTTCGTACCAGACTCCGGGGGATCGGCACTGGATTGTCGATCCGCATCGTGCGCGGGCATACCCTTGCTCCTTCACGATTCCATCGAACGAAAACCAAGCCGCGCCATCGGACATTGCATCCCCCGGACAACGTGACTATCGTTGACGGGTTCACTGGCACGGCCATCGATGGTCGGCCAGCCGCAGTCTCGCATGTTTTCTTACAAGGAGTCTTTCATGGCCTACGAACTGCCCGATCTGCCCTATGCCAAGAACGCGCTGGAGCCGCACATCTCCGCCGAGACGCTGGAATACCACCACGACAAGCACCACGCGACCTACGTAACGAAGCTGAACGGCCTGCTGCCGGGCTCCGAATTCGAAAATGCCTCGCTCGAAGAGATCATCAAAAAGGCACCGGCCGGCGGTATCTTCAACAACGGTGCCCAGGTCTGGAACCATACGTTCTACTTCAACTGCATGGGTCCGAATGGTGGCGGGGAACCCACCGGCAAGCTTGCGGACGCGATCAACAGTGCCTTTGGCTCGTTTGATGCCTTCAAGGAGAAGTTCAACGAGGCCGCGGTCGGCAATTTCGGCTCCGGCTGGACCTGGCTCGTGCAGAATGATGATGGCTCGGTCGAAATCGTGAACACCTCCAATGCGGGCAACCCGATGCGTGATGGCAAAACCCCGCTGCTGACCTGCGATGTCTGGGAGCATGCCTACTACATCGACTACCGCAACGCGCGTCCCAAGTACCTGGAAAATTTCTGGACCGTCGTCAACTGGGATTTCGTCGCCCAGCAGATGAAATAAGTCGCTCAAACGCGATCGGTGCCGCCCCAATGCGGCACCTCGGGCAGAAGCCGGCGACTCGGGCGCCGGCTTCTGCATTTAGGGGAAACACTGATCCGTGCTTCCCCAGGGAGAAACTTGCAAATGATTGACGTCCTGCAGAATACCTACAATCGGCTTCCTGTCGCCTTCGAACGGGGGGAAGGCGTCTGGCTCTGGGATACCGAGGGGAAACGCTACCTTGATGCCCTGTCCGGCATCGCGGTCTGCGGCCTTGGGCACGCCCACCCGAAAGTGGCGCATGCGATCTGCGATCAGGCTCAGACGCTGGTACATACCTCGAACCTGTTCCGCATCCCTCTGCAGGAACAGCTGGCCCGCCGTCTGTGCGCACTCGCACAGATGGACCAGGCCTTTTTCTGCAACTCCGGCGCCGAGGCCAACGAGGCGGCGATCAAGCTGGCCCGACTGCATGCCCGCCGCCGCGGCATCGAGAACCCCAAGGTCATCGTGATGCACGGCAGCTTCCACGGACGCACGCTCGCGACGCTGTCGGCCACCGGCAACGAGAAGATCCATGCCGGCTTCGAGCCCCTGGTCGAGGGGTTCGTGCACGTACCCCATGGTGACGCCGAGGCCGTCGAGGCCCTGGGCAGCGACCCGGACGTGGTCGCGATCCTGGTCGAGCCCATCACCGGTGAAGGCGGCATCCACCTACCCCCACCCGGTTATCTGAGGCGCCTGCGCGAACTGGCCGATCAGCACGACTGGCTGCTGATGCTGGACGAGATCCAGGCGGGGATTGGGCGCACCGGCCACTGGTTTGCCTTCCAGCACGAGGGCATCACGCCGGATGTAGTGTCGCTCGCCAAGGGGCTGGGCAACGGCATCCCGATCGGGGCCAACCTGGTGGCCGGGCGTGCCCGCGAGCTGTTTACCCCGGGCACCCACGGCACCACCTTCGGCGGCAATCCGCTGGTCTGCCGTGCGGCCCTGGCCGTACTGGACGTGATGCAGGACGAGGGGCTGTGCGAGGAGGCCGGGCGGCAGGGCGAGATCCTGCGCCGGCGCCTGGCCGACCGCCTCGAGGGCAAGCCCGGGGTCGTCGCCGTACGTGGCCGCGGCCTGATGATTGGCGTCGAGCTGGATCGCCCGGCCGGGGCACTGGTCCAGGCCGCCCTCGACGCAGGGCTGATCCTCAACGTGACTGCACAGCGGGTGATCCGGCTGCTGCCGCCGCTGATCGTGGACGATGCCCAGGTCGACCAGATCGCCAGCACCGTAGCCGATCTGGTCGACACCCTGCTCGCGTCCGAACAATCCCGGGAGGCCCAGGCATGAAGCCCCGCCATTACCTGTCGTTCCACGACCTGTCCGCAGACGAGACGCGCACCCTGCTCGAACGTGCCGTCGAACTGAAGCGCCAGACCCACGCGGGCGAGCACCACGACGACATCCTGCGCGGCAAGACGCTGGGGATGATCTTCGAGAAGTCCTCGACCCGCACACGCGTTTCGTTCGAGGTCGGCATGCAGCAGTTGGGCGGCAATGCCCTGTTCCTGTCCCCGCGCGACACGCAGCTGGGCCGCGGAGAGCCGATCGAGGACACGGCCCGCGTACTCTCGCGCATGGTGGACTGCGTGATGATCCGCACCTACGAACACGAGAAGATCGAGCTGTTCGCCCAGAACTCCTCGGTCCCCGTGATCAATGGCCTGACCGACCGGGAACATCCCGCCCAGCTACTGGCCGACCTGCAGACCTATCTGGAACACCGGGGCGATATCCGGGGCAAGCGTGTCGCCTGGATTGGCGATGGCAACAACATGTGCCACAGCTACATGTATGCCGCGCACCTGCTGGACTTCCAGCTGGTGGCGGCCTGTCCCGAGGGCTACGACCCGGAAGAGGACGTCGTGGAGGCCACGCGCGACCATTTCGAACTCACCCGCGATGCGCGCGCGGCGGCCGAGGGTGCCGACCTCGTGGTCACCGACGTCTGGGCCAGCATGGGGCAGGAACAGGAAAAGAGTGCGCGCCGCCGCGCCTTTGCCGGGTTCTTCGTGGACGCCGACCTGATGCGTCTGGCCAACGACGACGCCCTGTTCATGCACTGCCTGCCCGCGCACCGCGAGGAAGAGGTCTCCACCGAGGTCCTCGAAGGCCCGCAAAGCGTGGTCTGGGACGAGGCGGAGAACCGCCTGCATGCGCAGAAGGCCCTGATGGAATTCCTGCTGACCCGCGGCACCTGATCCAGAGCCGGACCGGTCACGGAACTGACATAATGTCCGCAAAGACTCCGGCTCCCCACTCTGGCCGGAGTCGTTCGTGCCGGATGCCGACGTGACCGATACCGATCTCTTCCTCAACCGCGAGCTTTCACTGCTGGAGTTCAACCGGCGCGTGCTGGAACTGGCGCGCGACCCGGGTTTCCCGCTACTGGAGCGGTTGCGCTACCTGAGCATCTCCTCCACCAACCTCGACGAGTTCTTCGAGGTTCGCGTGGGGTCCCTGCGCCAGCAGATCGACCTGAACGTCCAGACACCCGGACCGGACGGCCTTTCCGCGGCGGAACAGCTGCGCCAGATCGCCCCCCGTGCTCACGCCCTGGTCGATGATCAGTACCGCACGCTCAACGACGAACTGATCCCGGCACTGGCGGAGGAAGGCATCCATTTCGTGCGGCGCTCGCACTGGAGCGACGAACAAAGAGCCTGGGTGCGCCAGTTCTTCCACGAGCAGCTACAGCCGGTCCTGAGCCCGATCGGGCTCGATCCCGCACACCCGTTCCCGCGTATCCTGAACAAGAGCCTGAACTTCATCGTCACGCTCAAGGGCAAGGACGCATTCGGACGGGAATCCGGGCGCGCGGTGGTGCAGGCGCCGCGTTCACTCCCGCGTCTGGTACCCCTGCCACGCGAGGTGGCCAGCGGCGATTCCGATTTCGTGCTGCTGTCGTCCATCCTGCACGCCCACGTCGGCGAGCTGTTCAAGGGCATGAAGGTCACCGGCTGCTACCAGTTCCGGCTGACGCGCAACTCCGACCTGTTCGTGCAGGAGGAGGAGATCGACGACCTCCTGAACGCACTGGAGGGCGAACTGCCGAGCCGCAACTACGGCGCCGCTGTCCGCCTGGAGGTCGCGGACAACTGCCCGGAGGAAGTGGCGCAGTTCCTGCTGCAGGAGTTCCGTCTGGAGGCGGACGACCTCTACCAGGTCACCGGCCTGGTTAACCTTAACCGCATGATGGCGGTGTACGACCTGGTCGACCGGCCCGATCTCAAGTTTCCTCCGTTCATCCCCGCCCTGCCGCGCACGGACGCCAGCGGTGAAAGCATCTTCGCGTCCATCCGCGAGCAGGACCTGCTGCTGCACCACCCCTACCAGTCGTTCATGCCGGTGGTGGATTTGCTGCGCCAGGCCGCCAGCGACCCGCGCGTGCTGGCAATCAAGCAGACGCTTTATCGCACGGGGACCCAGTCGCCGCTGGTGGAGACCCTGATCGAGGCCGCGCAGTCGGGCAAGGAAGTGACCGTCGTGATCGAGCTGCGCGCCCGCTTTGACGAGGCGGACAATATCGAGCTGGCCAACCGCATGCAGGATGCGGGCGTGCATGTGACCTATGGCGTGGTCGGCTACAAGACCCACGCAAAGCTCGCCCTGGTGGTGCGCCGTAACGGCGACAGGCTCGTCCGCTACGCCCACCTGGGCACGGGCAACTACCACTCGGGCACCGCCAAGGCCTATACGGACTACGGCCTGCTGACGGCGGATCCGGTCCTCACCGAGGACGTGCATCGCGTGTTTCAGCAGCTCACGGGCCTGGGCAAGGTGGAGCGCCTGCGCGAGCTGATCCAGGCGCCCTTCCGCCTGCACGACGCGATGTGCGAGAAGATCGAGCGCGAGGCCGATAACGCGCGCGAAGGCCGTCCGGCGCGGATCGTCGCGCGCATGAACTCGCTGAACGAGGCCGGCATCATCCAGGCGCTTTATCGCGCCTCCCAGGCCGGCGTGAAAATTCAACTGATCGTGCGCGGCATCTGCAGCCTGCGCCCGGGCGTGCCGGAGATCTCCGAGAACATCGAGGTGCGCTCGGTCCTCGGCCGCTTTCTGGAGCACTCGCGGGTGTTCTATTTCGAGAACGGGGGCGAGCCCGAGGTGTACCTGTCCAGCGCGGACTGGATGCCCCGCAACTTCTTTCGCCGGGTCGAGGTCGCCTTTCCGATCCGCGATCCCGCGATGCGCGACCGCGTCGCCGAGGAGTCGCTGTTCAACTACCTGCGGGATACCACCAGCGCGTGGGCCCTGCAGGCCGACGGAAGCTACCGGCGGGTTGAACCACCGGCGGACGAGCCTCCCCATTCCGCGCAGCAGCAGTTGCTCAAGACGCTCGCTAGCTGAAGACCAGCTCCAGGTCGTGGCGCGCCCACTGCCCGGCCTCCTCCTCCAGATCCGCCCGCGTCAGCGGATGCGCATCCAGCCAGCCCGCGGCAAAGCCCAGCACCAGCCCGCGCTCGCGCGCCTCGATCCGCTCCAGCGGCGGGGGCTCCGGTGCGCGCGAGCGATGCAGCAGCACCGCCAGCCGCAACAGACTGGCCAGCCGCAGCAGCGGCTCGACTCGGGCCTGTCGTACGTCACTGAGCAGCTTCGGTTTGAAGGCCCGCCGGTGCAGGCGCACCAGCAGCGCCAGTTCGTGCTGCTCGGGCTGCGAGAAACCCGGCAGATCGGCCCAGTTGAGGATGTATTCACCATGCTTGTGGTACTTGCTGTGCGCGAGCGCCAGCCCCACCTCGTGCAGCTCGGCCGCCCAGTCCAGACGCTCGCCGTCGGCCTCGTCCAGGCCCCAGCGGGCCCGGACCGCGCCCAGCAGGCGCGCGGCCATCGCCTGTACCCGCGCCGCCTGGGCCTCGTCCACGGCGAACCGTCGCCGGAGGTTGTGAATCGTCAGGCCACGTACATCCTCGTGCCGGAAACGGCCCAGCAGATCGTGGATCACCCCCTCCCGCAACGCACCATCGGAGGGATACAGCCGCTCGATCCCCAGCGCCTCGAACGCCCCGATCAGCACCGCCAGCCCGCCGGCGATCACCGGCACCCGGTCTTCGGTCAGCCCCGGCAGCTCCAGTTTGTTCAGGCGCCGAGCCTCGACCATGCGTTCGCGCAGGGTACGCAGCGCCTCCAGCGTCATGCCCGGTGCCTCGTCGATACCCGTCTCGCGGACGATACGATCCAGCGCCAGAATGGTCCCCGAAGCCCCCAGTGCCTGATCCCACCCGGCCTCGCGGTACGTGGCGGCGATCGGCTGCAGCTCCTGGCCGGCATGCAGCTCGGCGGCGGCAAACGCCCGGGGCGTCAGGCGGCCGTCGGCGAAGTGCCTGCGGGTGAAGGTCACACAGCCCATTTCCAGGCTCTCGGCGAGCATGGGCTGGAAGCGCTCGCCAATAATGAATTCGGTGCTGCCGCCGCCGATGTCCATCACCAGTCGCCGCCCTGCGTCATCGGCGACCGTATGAGCCACCCCCAGATAGATCAGCCGCGCCTCCTCGCGCCCGGCGATGATCTCCACCGGATGCCCCAGGGCCTGCTCCGCGGCGGCCAGAAAACGGTGACTGTCAGCCATCTGGCGCAGGGTATTGGTGCCCACGACACGCACACTGCCCTGGCGTAGCTGGCGCAGCCGCTGGCCGAAACGCTCCAGGCAGTCCAGCGCCCGGCGTTCGACCGTCGCATCCAGGCGACCGCGGGCATCCAGACCGCTGGCCAGTCGTACCGTTTCCTTCAAGCGGTCCATCTTCAGGACCTCACGGCCGTGACGTCGGGCCACGATCATGTGGAAACTGTTGGACCCCAGATCGACCGCCGCGACGGTCTCGCCCTGCCCCTCCATGCCCATCTACCCGTGCTCTCCCGCGAGATCCTCCAGCACCCGGCGGGGCAACAGCCAGAGCAATTCCATCGGACCGGGCAGACCGCCTCCCAGGGCGCAGACCGAACCCTTGCCCATATGCACCCCGGCAGCCCCCGACGGACAGCCCATCAGGCGCCCCGCCAGCGAGGACAGGTCCGGCTCATGGCCGACCACCACCAGACTGCCGTCGGCCGGCAGGCGGGCCGCCAGGGCCTCCAGTTCCACACCGGCCACCTGTCCGGGTGCCAGCCATTTCTTCTGGCGTACCGGGACGTCCAGTGCCTCGGCGATGGGCGCCGCCGTCTGACGGGCGCGCAGGTAGGGGCTGGTCAGCAGTTCCAGATGGCCGGGAAGCAAGTGGGTCAGCGCGGCCGCCATGCGCCGGGCGCTCACCTGGCCGGCCTCGCTCAGCGGCCGGTCCCGGTCGGCCCCGTCCCACTCCCCCGCGTCGCCCGCCTGGGCATGGCGGACCAGTACGAGACGCGGACTCCGGCTCACGCCTGCGCGCTCCCCGGCGCCAGCAGGAACAGGCTGTACGCCTCCTCCGGGGCTGACCACTCCGCCACCTGCGACAGTCCGGCACCGGCCAGCAGTTGCTGGACCATCGGGCGGGTAAACTTGCGCGAGATCTCGGTGCGAATGGCCTCGCCGTCGGCGAACTGCAGGGTCGTCGCGGGTTCGGAGACCTGGACGGTCTGATCACCGTCGGCGACCAGGTGCATCTCGATACGGGAGTGAGCCTCGACGAACGGCGCGCGATGGTAGAAACCGTCGGGATCGAAGTCGGCCCCCAGCTCGCGATTGAGGACGGACAGCAGGTTCAGGTTGAACGCCGCCGTCACACCGGCCGCGTCGTTGTAGGCCGCTTCCATCACGGGAGTGGCCTTTACCCGGTCCAGCCCGAGCAGGAGCCGATCCTCCGGGCCCATGGCGGCGCGAATCTGCGACAGCAAGTCGATCGCCTCGGTGTCCTCGAAATTCCCCAGGCTGCCGCCGAGAAAGGTGAACAGGCGCGGGGCACTCGGGCCGGGGTCCAGCGTGGACAGGGCCGAAAGTGCGGCGAGATAGTCGCCACACAGGGCCTCGATCACGAGCGTGGGGAATCGTTTCAGCAGGCGCTCGGCCGCCTCGTCGAGGATCTCGCCACAGACATCGTTGGCGACGTAATACGGGTCGTCGACCCGCTCGTTCAGCGCCGCGAGCAGGTACTCGGTCTTGCGCGAGGTCCCGCTGCCAAGCTCGATCAGCGTGTGGGCACCCGAGGTCTCGACGATCTCGCTCGCTCGGGACTCCAGCAGGGCCGATTCCAGGCGAGTGGGGTAATACTCCGGTGTGTCGCAAATGGCATCGAACAGCTGCGAGCCACGGGCATCGTAGAAGTACTTTGGAGGTAGCCAGCGCGGTGCCTCCAGCATGCCCTCACGAAAGTCCGCTACCAGCTCCGCATGGGGGTCGCGCACCTGCACCACATGGCGGGTATAGCGCTCCGGGAGCGGCATGGCGGGACTCTCGGGCTTCATTGGCACCATCCGTGCTTCGGGGTTCCCGGCACGCTACCATGAAACTCCCGACCTCCCAACCGCGAGTCCGCGCCAATGTGTCGCCATCTAGCCTATCTCGGCCCGCCACTGGCACTCAGGCGGGTACTGCTGGACCCGCCGCACAATCTGATCGAGCAGGCAATTGCCCCGCAGGAGCTGGTCTACGCCCGGGTCAATGCGGATGGGTTCGGGTTCGGCTGGTTCAGTGAGGACGGCACCGCGCGTTGCTATCGCCGCGCCGATCCCCTGTGGCAGGACCCGAACCTGCAAACGCTCGCGGATACGCTCGAAGAGCCTCTCTGGATCTCCGCCATTCGCAGCGCAACCCCCGGGTTCGGGGGCGACACGGTCAATGCCCAGCCTTTCTGCATGGACGGTTTGCTCTACAGTCACAATGGGCTCATTGGCGGCTTCAGGCCCCGGATCCGCCGCCAGGTCGAGAACCTGCTGACGCCCGAGATCGAGGCGGGTATCCAGGGCACCACGGATTCCGAATACCTGTTCGCCCTGATCCGCCAGTTCCTCGCGGACGACGAGAACGCCACGCTGGAAGGCGCCCTGGGCGAGGCCTTCTCGACGCTCGAGACCTGGCTGGGCGAGGACATGGCCCTGTTGAACGTACTGCTGTCCGACGGGCGCCGACTGGTCGCCAGCCGCCATGCGATCAACAGCCCCTGTCCCAGCCTCTACTACACTTCCGATGATGACGATTTTCCCGAGGACTCGGTCGTCGTCGCCTCGGAGCCGCTGACAGACCGCGAGCGGTGGCGCCCCGTTCCTTCGGGACATATCCTGATCCTGGACCCTGACGAACCCCCGGAACTCCTCGCGCTTTAGTCGCTCCACTCGGTATGAGCACCCCGGACTTCAAGCCGCCGGCCAGGCCCGTCTCCTCCCCCGGCCTGCTGGATGCCCTCGCCCGCCAGCACGAGCGCCTGAATCAGGCGCTGGAGGCCGTGCCGGCCTGCATGTGGCGCAACCAGTACCATCCAGACCTCAGCCCGATCGGCTGGCACTACGCCCACTGCTGCTTCATCGAGGCCGTCTGGCTGCGCGAACGCATCCTGGGGCTCGCGCCGCCCCGCCCGAGGGACTGGCACGACCTCTATTTCCCGGAAATCAGCCCCAAATGGCGCCGGGGCGGACGCCTGCCCGCCCCCGATCGACTCATCCGATGGGGACGTGAACGCCAGTCCCGGCATCGCGATTGGCTCGTCCGCCACGCTGACATCCTCGACCACCCGCTGATGGCCGGCGAATACCTGACCGGGTTCCTCGCCCAGCACCACGCGATGCACCTGGAGTCCCTGGCCCAGGTGCGCTGGTTTGCCGGTCTTCAGGGGCCCGACCCTGCCCACTCGGAACCCCGCCGACAGGACCCCGAGCCCCCCTCGCAGACCTGGCTCGAATGGGATGTCGTGCAGACCATGGTCGGCAGCGACGACGTACTGGCGTTCGACAACGAACAGGGCGTTCACGGGAAGGAACTCACCCCCTTTGCCATCCGGCGCGATCCCGTCACCAACGGGGAATGGCAGGCCTTCATACAGGAGGACGGCTATCGGCGTCCCGAACTATGGAGCCGCGAGGGGTGGGACTGGCGCAGCGCACACGACATCCAGGCCCCGCTCGGGTGGCGGGAGTCCGGGACCGACATTGACCTGCAGGTTCTGCCGGAAGGCACGGTTCAGCGCAACGCCGATGCCCCGGTGGTGGGCATCTCCCGCTTCGAGGCCGAGGCCTTCGCACACTGGGCCGGCGCCCGGCTGCCCCACGAACACGAATGGGAACATGCCCAGCGCGAGGGAGCGCTGCGAGGCACCGGCCGGGTCTGGGAATGGTGCGAAAACCCGTTCGCACCCTATCCCGGATTCCGGCCGTTCCCCTATGACGAATACTCGGCCCCGTGGTTCGACGGCCGGCATTACGTCCTGCGCGGCGGCAGCGACTGGAGCGACCCGCTGCTGAAACGCCCGAGCATGCGCAATTTCTTCACCCCGGAGAAACGCCATGTCTTTGCCGGCGTGCGCCTCGCACGTACGATGGAACCCTGACCCCCAGAGGATATCCTCCCATGAGCCGCACGCTGCCCCTCAGGCCCCTTTTCGCATGCCTCTGGCTGGGCACCATGCTGCTGCTCCCGGCCCTCGCCACCGCCGATGGCAGCACCACGCTGACGCTCTCCGGCCATGCCGAGCGGGAGGTGGAGAATGACCGCATGACGGTCCAGATGCAGGCCCAGGCCCGTGCCCCGGACGCGCGCGACGCCGCGGCCACGGTGAATCGCCGCATGGAACAGGCCCTGGCCCGAGCGGAGGGGTATGACAACGTCGAGGCCTCGACCCGAAGCTACACAACACAAGCTATCCACGATCGGGACGAACCCGGTCAAATCAGGGCCTGGCAGGTCCAGCAGACCCTGGAACTAACCAGCAGTGGCTTCGAGGATCTCACCGAACTGGTGGGCGCCCTGCAGGGAGACGAGCTGACCGTGGGCCAGATCCGCTTCTCGCTCAGCCGCGAGAAACAACAGGAGCACCGTGAGGCGTTGCTCGAGGCTGCCATGGAGGACTGGAAGGAACAGGCACGCGCGATCGCACGCTCACTGGGGGCGACCCACCTGCGCCCGGTGGAAGTCGAACTCGTCGACAGCGGCTATGACCGCCCACAGCCGATGATGGCCATGCGTGCGATGGACGAATCCGCCAGCCAGCCCGCACTGGAGGCCGGGACCTCCACGGTGTCCGTCACCGTGCGCGCCAAGGTGGAAGCGCTGGGGGGCGAGACGCTGCGCGTCGACCCGTAGTCGATCTACAGGAGCTGGCTAGCGTGCGAGATGCAGGGCCAGCTCCCCTTCGCGCACATCGATGCTCTCGATCCCCGCGCGCAGGTGCTGGAAGGGCTCCAGCGCCAGCAGGTCCTCGTCTTTCAGGCCGCCCAGCCACGCATCCGGCAGGGGGATGCCGGCGACGGACACACCGACGAGCCGAGCTCGCAGTTCCTCGCCTTCGGTCTCGAAGCGCACACCGGAGCGCACGTTCAGCACACGCCCGCCCATCAGCGGCACATCCGCCGGCACGTCGATGCGCACGCGCGTGCTCACCTGCCCCGGTGTCAGGCGGACCGCCACCCGGCCGGCCAGGTCCGGATCGCGCGCGATCAGGGCATTCAGCTCGCGCTCGCTGAACTGGACGATCCGCGCCTCGTCAGTCTCTTCATAGAGTTCGGGGATCAGTGGCTCGGCTTCCGCCTCGAGGTCGATGATCGGTTCGCCGGGGGCCTGATCGGGGCGTGGCGCGTCGGGTGCGGAGATCGCCTGCAGCTTGGCCTCGAGCTCCACCTGCTCCTGCTCGCTCAGGGTCACGGGTTCCGGTTCGCCGGACTGCAGCATCACCACGCCCCAGAAGGCCGCCCAGATGACCGCCAGCACCAGCAGGACGATCAGATAGCGCGGGGGACGCCCGGTGGAGCGGTACTGGATGGGTGCGGAGGGTTCCTGGGATTTGGCCATTGCTGGGTCCCGTCCTTGGCGGACGCATCATGGGGATCGCCATATGGTCGCACAGACGCCCACGCCCGTGCGCAGCCGCGCTCGCTAGATGAAGTCGAACAGCGAGAGGCGATTGACCTGCGTATAGGTCTGCTGGGCCGCCTGCAGCGCCACCTGCTGCTGGTTGAAGCGGCTGATCGCCTCGGCATAGTCGAGATCACGGATCTGCGACACCGCGCTTTCCAGATCCAGCAGGCGATCCTCGTTCAGGTCTTTTTGCTGATCGAAGGTCTTCAGCCGCCCACCCAACTCGGCGCGGATATCACTAAAGTTGCCAAGCGCTGCGTCCAGGTCCGCCAGGGCGGTGTTGGTAGCCGATGCCAGGTCCGCACGCGCCGTGGAACCGCCTCCACTGTTTTCCAGCGCATTGATGATGCGATCCAGGCTTTCGAAGACGTTCACGTTTTCCGCGGGTCGGGATTCGATCGTGTCACCCTCGGCGGGGGTACCGGAGATCACCACGGTACGTCCGGCGAATTCGATCGCGGCACCGGGGACATACGGCTGATCTTCCAAGCCCGCGAACACGTCACCTTGGCCATCCCGGATGGTGTAGGTGATCTCTCCATCATCTTCACTAAAGACAATCTCGAAGGTGTCGTCGCGATTGTCGTTGAAGGCCGAACGGTCGGTAACTTCAGCCTTTTCCAGCACCATGGTGCCGCTGTTCTGCTCAACCGAGGCACCGACACGGCCGTCATTCTCGGGGATCTCCATGAACACCCGAGCCCCGTCCTCGCCCAGGCGAACCTTGCGCGTGGCAGATACCGCCACCTCGCGCACACTGCCCTCGCCGGACGCCCCGGAATAGTTCACCTCCCCCTCCGCATCCTGATGGAACGGCTGGTCCTGCGACTTGGTGCCAGCAAACAGGTACTCGCCGTTGGGGTCGCGGGTGTTCGCGATCTCGAACAGCCCGTCACGGATCTGGCGCAGCTCGCCCGCCAGGTACTTGCGTGTCTCCTCGGTCTGGCTGTCGTTATTGCCGGTGACCACCAGCTCGCGCGCACGCTGCAGGGCATCGGTGCCCTGCTGCAGCAATGATTCCTGCTGCTGCATGCGCGGCTGGGTGTTCTCCATGTTGCGCTGGAACTGCTTGGTCGCCTTGATAATGCGCTCGAACTGGTTGATCTGGGTCGCGCCGCTGGGGTCATCCGAAGGGGACAGGATGCGCTTGCCCGAACCCAGCTGCAGCGAGGTTTGGTTGAGTTCGCCCTGGCCCGCCTGGATCTGGTTGATCCCGCTCTGGAAGATCTGGGTCGTGGAGATACGCATCGGGGTTCCCTCGAATTTCCAGCTATTTAACGGCGGAACGCGCCCAGCAGGCTGTCGAACAGCGAGTTGCTGACCTGGATCACCTGGGCGGCGGCCTGATAGGCCTGCTGGTAGCGGATCAGGTCGGCGGCCTCTTCATCCAGATTCACGCCCGAGACCGACTCGCGCTGGGCCTTGGCCTGCTCCAGCTGGGCATTCGCGGAATCCAGCGCCACATTGGCCTGTCGCGTACGCGTGCCGACGTTCGCGATCAGGCTGTTGTAGGCATCGCCAAAGCCGGGTACACGACGTTCGCCGTCTTCCGTCTGAACCGTGCGTGTCTCGGACAGATCGGCCATCTCGAGCATGTTGCGGTTGTCACCCGGCCGATCCTGGCCCCCTTCAACGGTAAACGTGTCCCCGTCCTCCGGGGTCCCACTCAAGGTGACCGACCAGCCATCTTCTGTTTGAATCGTGACTGGCTCGCCGTCGTCATGGTCTGCCTGGCCGATCGTTTCACCATCGCTGTTGCGTACGAAGTATTCACCGCCTTCAAACGTCACAGTGGCCCCGTTCTTCAGAACGTCCGGGTCATAATCCGCGGAGGTAATCCGGAAGCCTTCGACCACGGCTTCGCCTTCATTGTCATCCGCGGCCACTGCCTCATGGATTGCCGCAGCCGCGGCGATCCCGCGCGGGTCATCCAGGACGACCTCGAGGTCGCGGGCGCCATTCCGCGTTGGCTGGATCAGCCAGTTGTCGCCTTCGTTGGCCTCGAGGTCTTCCACATCGATGATCATGCCGTCGGCTAGGAAGCGACCATCGCCGAGGTCTTCCATCTCCACCACCTGATTACCCGGCAGCCGCAGCAGTTCGAAGTCGCCTTCGCCGTTTACGCGGAGGCGGTAATCGGAGGTGGTCAGCTCGTCGGCGTTTCCGATCTCGACGCCCGGGACACCACTCTCGACGTTACTGGAACGCCCCCACACGGAGGGTTCACCAATCCCGAAGATGTCGCCACCGATCTGACCGTCCAGATCGAGGCCCTGGGCGTTCTGCTCGTTGAAGGCCTGTCCCAACTGGGTGGCGATCTGGCCCAGGGAATTCTGCGCGGTGTCGATTACGGACTCGCGCATCTCCAGGAGGCCCCCGAGTTCTCCGCCCTGCAGGAAACGGGTGATGTTCGCTACTCCACTGCCGGACTGGATCCCGACCTCCATCCTGCCCGGGTCGCCGGAGATGGAATCGGCCACCAGCGACTGGCTGTTCCCGCCCAGCACCAGCGCCTGCCCATTCCCGATGAAGACGTTCAGCGCGCCGTCGTCCTGCTCGACCGTGGTCAGGTCGACCTTTTCCGCCAGTTCGTTCAGCACGCGATCGCGCTGGTCCAGCAGGTCGTTCGGCGTGCCCTGGGTGCTCTTGGCGACGATCTCGCGGTTGAGCCCGGCCAGCGACTCGGCGAGCTGGTTGATCTCCTTGACGCCGGTCTCGATCTGCCCGTTCACGATGCGGCGCTGCTCTTCCAGACGCCCGTCGATGGCCTTGAAGCGCTCCGCCAGCGATTCGGCCTCGGTCAGGAATACGGTGCGCGCGGCATTGGAAGTCGGGTCGTTGGCCACATCGGAGGCGGCATCGAAGAAATCCTGCAGCACCGGCGCGAGGCCACTGGCGTCGTCCGCCAGCAGGTTGTCGATCCGCTTGGCCAGGTCCGCCTTCGCCTGGGCATTGGACTGCTCGGAGATACTGGTGCGCAACTGGGTGTTGACGAAGTCGTCCGAGATTCGGCGAATGGAGTCCACACCAACGCCCTGGCCCTGGTAGGAGCCACCCAGGAACTGCGGGCTCAGGTTGCCCAGCTCGGTGCGCTGACGGCTGTAGCCCTCGGTCGCGGAGTTGGCGATGTTGTTGCTGGTCGTGCCGATCGCGCGCTGAAACGCCAGCAGTGCGGAGGTCCCAATACCCGAGACGCTCATACCCCGCCCCTCCCGGTCAGGCCTGCCCAGCTGGATTTACGTGTTCGCGACATGGTCTACCCCTCGTTTCGGGTAACGGCCGGCTCGGCCAATGCTTGAGTCGGCTCCGGATTCACGTAGCCCGACAATTGGTCACGTACCCGCAGCACCTTGTCCGCGTAGGCGGGATCGGTCGCGTAGCCGGCATCCTGCAGCTCGCGGATGTACTGGACATCGTCGCCGGCCTGCAGGGCCCGGTGGTAGCGCGGGTTGTTGCGGATGAAGTCGACATAGTCGGCGAAGGAATCCGCCGGGTCGGCGTACGCGCGGAAGCGAGCCTGCTCGCGCTGGGCCACGCCGTCGCGGTACTCCAGGGTACCCACGGCCACCTGATCACCCTCCCAGCGGGAGTCGGCCTTGATGCCGAACAGGTTGAAGGTTGGCTGGCCGTTGTCGCGCGAGGGGACGTGACGCCCCCAGCCCGTCTCCAGCGCACTCTGCGCCAGCAGAATGCCGGGGTCCACGCCCAGGTCCTCGGCTGCCTCGCGTGCCAGGGGCTCCAGTGTCGCGACAAACTCGGACGGATCGCGCGGCGGCCAGTCGATCGCCAGTGGGCTTGCCTCGCCGCCCAGCCGCCGGAATTCCCCGGGTCCGGCCTCGGCATCACCCCTTGCAGGACGCATGGGCGCGACCGGCTCGAGGTCGCGCTGCTCGTCGGACAGCGGCTGGAAGCCCAGGTCGCCGCGGCGTTGCGGGAGATCCAGGGCCGCCAGGCGCTCGGGATCCCGCAGGCCCTGGCCGTCCTGGGGCTGGCTCTGCTGCGAAAGCTGCTGCATCAGCGCCTCGCGCAGCCCGATCCCGTCGCCCTGGCTCATTGCCTTGGCGAATTCCTGATCCTGCATCTCCAGGTACATCTTGCTTTGTTCGTTATCGAACAGCCCGTCACCCAGCGAGGCCTCGCGCATCTGCTTGAGCATCTGCCCGATCAGCATCGCCTCGAATTCACGCGCGACCGCCTCCAGCGCCTCGTCCCCGCCCCCCTGGGCGGCGCGCCCGAGGTCACGCAGGCCGCTCGGGTCGCTGGCCATGGCCGAGCGCGCCTGCATCGAGAGGTCGTGGCCGGAGGAAATCATCAGATGACCACCAGCTCCGCGCGCAGGGCACCCGCCTCGCGCAAGGCCTCGAGGATCGCGACCAGGTCGCCGGGGGCCGCGCCCACGTTGTTCACGGCGCGCACGATCTCGTCCAGCGAAGTCCCGGGGTCGAACAGGAACATGGTGCTGTCTTCCTGCTCGATCGCGATATCGGTTTCTGGCTGCACCGCGGTTTCGCCCTCGGCGAACGGCAGTGGCTGGACGACCTGCGGGGACTCGGTAATGGTCACCGTCAGGCTGCCATGGGAAACGGCCGCCGGCGTCACCTGCACACTCGATCCGATCACTACGGTCCCGGTGCGAGAGTTCACGATGACCCGCGCCGGGGGCGCGCCACGCTCGATGGGCAGATTCTCCAGTTCCGCGACAAATCCCACGCGCTGATCCGGATTCTGGGGGGCTCGCACCCGCACCGAAGACCCGTCCATGGCCTGCGCCACACCAGGGCCGAACGTATCGTTAACCGTCTCCACGAGACGATTGGCGGTGGTGAAATCCGGCCGGTTGAGGTTGAGCGTCACGTAGTCGCCCTGGGCAAACGCGGTGGGCACCTCGCGCTCGACTGTCGCGCCGTTCGGGATGCGCCCGACACTGGGCACGTTCACGGTGATGCGCGAGCCATCCTGCCCCTCGGCACCGAAGCCGCCCACGACCAGGTTGCCCTGCGCGATGCTGTAGGTCTCCCCGTCGGCGCCCTTGAGCGGCGTCATCAGCAGGGTCCCGCCCCTCAGGCTCGTCGCATTCCCCATCGAGGAGACGGTCACGTCAATCCGCTGGCCGGGCTTGGAGAATGGGGGCAGTTCGGCCGTGACCATCACAGCCGCGACATTGCGCAGCTGCGGGTTGCCAGCCTCGGGGGTCAACCCCAGCTGGCCGAGCATGTTGTTCAGGCTCTGGATGGTGAACGGGGTCTGCGTGGTCTGGTCGCCCGTGCCGTCCAGACCCACGACCAGGCCATAGCCCACCAGCTGGTTCTCGCGCACGCCGAACACGCTGGCCACGTCCTTGACCCGCTCGGTGTAGGTGCGTTCCTGCATCGCCGCTTGCTGCTGGATGGCCGTCTGGGCCTGGGCCCCGGCGATCCCGCCCAGCAGCAACCCGATGGCGGCCATCACACCGGGGAGCACGCGGCCTGCGACGCGGCGCATGCTGCGCCGGTCCGACTTGTACCCTGTTCCTTGCATGTCTGCTCTCCCGCTCAGAACGGCCACCAGGGGCTATTGAAGAAGCGGGTGATCCACCCGGGCGTATTGCTGTCGGCCAGTACCCCCGTGCCGCCGTAGTAGACCCGTGCATTGGCCACCTGCGTCGAAAGGACGGTGTTGTTGGTCGTCACGTCCACCGGGCGCACGATGCCGCGAAAGCGCACGTACTCCTCGCCCTGGTTGATGCCCAGCCACTTCTCGCCCTGTACCACGAGATTGCCGTTCGGCAGCACCTCGGCCACGGTCACGGTGATCTCGCCATCGAGCTGATTGCTCTGCGAGGAATCGCCGGAGCCGTCAAAGTCACGGGTGCTGGTATTGCTGGCCCCGAACAGCGGGCGGCCTCGGTGGGTCGCCTCGCCACCAAAGGCCTGCAGGTTGCCGAGGTCCAGGTTGGAGTCCTTCTGCGTGGAGGTGGAGGCGGATTTCTGGGCCTGGGTGCTCTCGGCCAGGATCACGGTCAGGATGTCGCCCACCTGACGTGCCTTGTAGTCCTCGAACAGGCCCTGCTGATGCGCGACCTGGTAGATGCCGCCATTGTTCTGGGCCTGCGGCACCGGCTGCGGGGGCATCACGGGGTTGTAGTCCGGGTTGTCGCCGGGCATGGTCGGCTGGGTGGCGGCGCAGGCGGACAGCACCGCCACGGCCGCCAGGCCCAGGATCGGTCGCATCAGGGTCTCAAGGCGGTTCATCGCGCTACCCGATCGTCTGGTTGATGAACTGCAGCGACTGGTCGGCCGCGGAGATCGCCTTGGAGTTGACCTCGTAGGCGCGCTGGGTCTCGATCATGTTCACCAGCTCCTCGGCGATATTCACGTTCGAGGTCTCCAGCGAGCCTTGCACCAGGGTGCCGGTGCCGTTCAGACCGGGCTGGGCCTGCTGGGCGACACCGGAGGCCGCGGTCTCCTGGAACAGGTTCTCTCCGATCGCCTGCAGTCCCGCCGGGTTCACAAAGTCCGCCAGCTGGATGTTCCCCAGCTCCACCGGTTCGGCCTGCCCCGGGATCTGCGCGGTCACGGTCCCGTCCTTGCCGATCGCCAGCGACTGGGTATCTTCCGGCACGAACAGGCCGGGCTGCAGCGGATAGCCGTTGGACATCACCACCTCGCCATCGGCATTCAACTGGAAGCTCCCGTCACGCGTGTAGCCGATATCGCCGTTGGGCATCATGACCTGGAAGAAGCCCCGTCCCTCGATCGCGACATCCAGCGAGTTGTCGGTCTGCTGCAGGTTGCCCTGGGTGAACATCTTCTCGGTGGACACGGCGCGCACGCCGGTACCGACCTGCAGACCCGAAGGCAGTTGCTGATCCTGGGTGGCCTGCGCGCCCGGCTGGCGCACGGTCTGGTAGATCAGGTCCTCGAACACCGCGCGGTCCTTCTTGAAGCCGGTGGTGTTCACGTTGGCCAGGTTGTTCGAGACCGTCGACATGCGCGTGTGCTGCGCGTCGAGGCCGGTCTTGGCAATCCACAGTGCCTGGTTCATGGTGTTCTCCTGTCAGTCCTGCAATGGGGGCCGCGTCAGCCGAGGCCCAGCAGCCGGTTGCTGCTTTGTTCCAGCGTGTTGGCGCTGTCCATCATCTTTACCTGCATCTCGAAGTGGCGGGACAGCTCGATCATCCGCGTCAGCGCCTCGACCGTGTTCACGTTGCTGCCTTCGAGCATGCCCGAGACCACCCGTACCTCGGCATCCACTGGCGCCTCGCCGCCATCGGCCATGCGGAACAGGCCGTCATCGCCGCGCTCCAGCTCGTTCACGTCCGGATTCACCAGGCGGATGCGTTCGATCGCGGCCAGGGCCTCCGGACCCACGCCCTGCGGACGCACGCTGATCGTGCCGTCCGTGCCGATCTCGATCTTCTCCGCCGGCGGGATCGCGATCGGGCCGCCATCGCCCAAGACCTGATGCCCCTGCGCCGTGCGCAACAGGCCAAAGGCATCCACATGCAGGGAGCCCGCGCGGGTGTAACCTTCCTCGCCGTCCGGTCCCTGCACGGCGATGAAGCCCTCGTCCTCGATCGCGATATCCAGTTCGCGCCCGGTGCTCTGCATCTGTCCCTTGGAGAAGTCCGTGCCGTCGGTGCCGAGCTGTGCATAGTCGCGCGAGTCGAATACCGGACCCCGCACGGGGACGGTGTTCGCGTTGGCCAGCGCCTGGCGAAAGCCGTCGGTATTGGCATTCGCCAGGTTATGGTTGTTGACCGCCTGCGCGTGCATGGTCTCCTTGGCGCCGGACATCGCGATGTAGAGGAATCGATCCATGCCTGTGCCCTCGTGTCCCTGTCCCTGACCTAACGGATGTTGATGATGGTCTGGGTGACCTGATCGGCCGTGGAGATCGTCTGCGCGTTCGCCTGGAAGTTGCGCTGAGCGGTGATCAGGTTCACCAGCTCCTGGGCGATATCGACGTTCGAGGCCTCCAGGGCACCGGCCTGGATCTCGCCCAGGTTGCCGCTGCCGGGCGCATCCAACGTCCGATCACCGGCAGCAAACGTCTCCGCCCAGAGGTTGTTGCCCAGCTGCTCGAGCCCCTGGGGATTGCGGAAATTGGCCATCGCGACCTGCCCCAGCACAGAGGACTGGCCGTTGGTGAAACGCGCGAACACCACCCCACTGGAGTCGATATCCACACCCGTCAGGCGGCCGGAGGCAAAGCCATTCTGACCCAGATCATTAACGGCAAAATCACCGCCGTACTGCGTCGTGCCGGCAAAATCAAAGTTGATTTCCAACGGATCTGCATCATTGAACAAACCGGTGAATGTGAAAGGTTCTTCCGGATCACTCGTCAACTGCCCGCTACCATTAAACTCAAGCGGTATCGGGTCACTATCGAGAAACTGGGGGTTTCCGTCATCGTCAGTCCCATTCGAAATACGGGCGTGTGCATTCCACTCTTGGGACCCCGTTTTCTGAAAATAAATCTGCGCATCTCGGGCCGTACCAAGCGAGTCGTATACCGTCAACGAGGTGGAGAAGTTGTAGGATTCCGGCTCCTCGAAATCGAAATCATCCGGATCGAGAACAGGTGCGTCGGACTGCAGGTTGACCAAGGCCTCGATTTCACTGGTGGCCTGGGGCGTAGAGGCTCCTGTTTGCAGCCGCAAGTCATCCGATGCGCCCGTATTGAATCCGGTATCGGTACTCCCCGGATCGTCAGGCTCAAACCCTTGCAGCCTCTGTCCCTGGTTGTTCACCAGATAGCCATCACGGTCGACCTGGAACTCACCAGCACGGGTGTAGTAATTGCCGCCCTCGTCGCTGACCATGAAGAACCCCTCGCCATCAATCGCGAGATCCAGGCCGTTCTCGGTGAACTCCATGCGCCCCTGCGAGAACTGCTGGGATACATCCAGCAGCCGCGAGCCGCCACCGGTCGCGGTCTGACTGACGCCACCAAAGCTCTGTGCAAAGACGTCACCAAACTCCGCGCGCGAGCGCTTGAAGCCCGTGGTGCCGGCATTCGAGACGTTGTTGCCGGTGGTCTGCAGGTCGGCCTGTGCCGAGTTCAGTCCGCTCAATCCGATATTGAAGGGCATATTGCTCTACCTCCGTTAGAGTCCGTCAGCTGCTGATGCGCCGGACATCCGAGAAATTGATCTCGCCCAGGCCACGGACCATCAGACCCAGGCTGGAATCGTCACCTACCGAAACGCTCTCGACGCGGGCGTCGAGGAACACATCCACTGCTTCATTGCCGGAACCGCTCTGGGCCGACGCCCGAAATTCATACACACCCGGGGCCGCGGGCGTGCCGTCGTCGCGCAGTCCGTCCCAGGTGAATTCCTGCAGCCCCTCGCTGGCCGAACCCAGGTTCATGCTGCGGATGCGCTCACCCGTCGGGCTGTACACCTCGACCTGCAACTGCCCGGTCGACTGCTCCAGATCCACCGCACCGCGCACCGCTCCATCCGCTCCAAGTTCACTGAAGTCCGTCGGCACCAGTACGTCCTTCCCGACCAGGGAGGCCGCCTGCAGGGTCTGGCTCTGCCCCATGGACTGCGCCAGTTGCTCGAACGACTTGGACAGCTCCTCGATCCCGGTCACCGTCGAGAACTGCGCCATCTGGCCGATGAATTCGCCGTTCTCCATCGGTTCGAACGGATCCTGGTTCTGCAGCTGGGTCGTCATCAGCTTGAGGAAGTCGGACTGCCCCAGGCGATCCGCGGGACCTTCGTCCTTCTGAGGACGAGACAGGCCCAGGCGATCCAGCATGTCGGGTGAGATCTGTGTCATGTACGAACTCCGCTTTAGCCCTGGCCGATCTGCAGCGTGCGCTGCAGCAGCTGGCGCGAGGTCTCCATTACCTCGACGTTCGCTTCATAGTTGCGCGAGGCCGACATCATGTTGGCCATCTCCTCGACCACGCTGATCGCGGGCCGGAAGATGTAGCCGTCTTCGTTGGCCTGCGGGTGGTTCGGTTCGTAGTGCGGCTGCGGCGGCGCCTGCGATTCGTCAATGCCCGCCACCCGCACGCCGTTGGAGGCACCATTCGGGTCGGCCTGATTCATCACCGTCTGGAACAGCACCTGCTTCGACCGGTAGGCCTCGTCGGGGCTGCTCGCCACGGTATTGGCATTGGCGAGATTCGACGCGACGGTGTTCAGTCGCACCGACTGCGCGCTCAGCGCCGAGGCCGAGGTGTTGAACAGCTTGAACAGATCACTCACGACATCACTCTCCCGTAGCCATCAACGACGGCCCTACTAGCGCTCGCCCCGCAGGGCATCACGGATGCCGGAAACCCGGCGGTTCAGGAACTCGAGGCTGCTCTGGTACTGCAGGGAGTTTTCGGCAAAGGCCGCGCGCTCGAGTTGCGGGTCCACGGTGTTGCCATCCAGCGACGGCTGCGACGGCACGCGATAAAGCGTCTCCATCGATCCGTTGGCACTACCCGCACCGCCGGAGCCGATATGGCCCTGATGCGTGCTCGCCATCGGCATGTTGCCGCCCTCGCCGGCAGCCGCCTGCAGCACCGAGCGAAAGTCGATATCGCGCGCCTTGTAGTTCGGCGTATCGGAATTCGCGATATTCGAGGCCAGCAGCTCCATCCGCTTCGCACGGACGTTCACCGCCTCCGGCAGGATGCCCATCGCCTTGTCGAGAGAAAGACTCATCCGTCGTACCCCGTCCGCCTGTGGCGCACTTCAGGTTCCTCGGGACGAAACCGCTTCGCCCCGTACGACAGGGACGAAGCAATTGGTGTGCCACTATGGGCTGATGGATGTCTGGAGAGGGGTGCCGCGGTCGTGGGGGACGACCGGGTGGCGCAGCGCCAAAGGCGCGTCAGCCCTTCAGGCGAAGGACCGAGCCGTACTCGGTGCGCACCGTTTCGAAGGCCTGGGTGTAGGGGCCCGCGGTCTCGGAAGCGCCAAGAAACAGATAGCCACCGGGATTCATCTGGCGGGCGATTCCGTCAAGAACCTGGCGCTTGGTCTCGGCGGAGAAGTAGATCAACACGTTGCGGCAGAACACGATGTCGAACTTGCCCAGGGCCGCATAGCTGTCGATCAGGTTGAGCTTCTGGAAGCGGCAGCGGCGCTGGATCTCCGGGCGTACGCGGTGCCCATCGGCCACGGTCTCGAAAAAGCGGGCGCGGCGCGCTTCGCTCAGGCCGCGCACGATGCTCAGCCCGTCGTAGACCGCGCGCCGGGCATCGTCCAGGATCTTCTCCGACAGGTCCGTACCCACGATCGACACCGGCACCACCCGCCTGGGCCTCGACTCTTCCCACTCGGACACCACCATGGAGATGCTGTAGGCCTCCTGCCCGCTGGAGCAGCCGGCCGACCAGACCTTGATCCCCGCGCCCTTCTCCGCGCGCTCCGGGAGCAGCACATGACGCAGGATCTCGAACGGGAAACCATCGCGGAACCAGGAGGTTTCGTTCGTCGTCATCGCGTCGATCACCCGCGTGCGCAGGCGCGGGTTTGGGGCCTGGCGCATCGCGTGCAGGAGCTCCGGGACGCTCTTGTAGCCGAACTCGTCCAGCAGCCGCGAAAGACGGCTCGACACGAGATACTGACGGCTGTCGCCCAGCACCAAGCCACAGCACTCGGAGAGGAAACGCGAGAACTCCTCGTAGTCGCGCGAATCGATCACGAAGTCATCCCTGAAGCTCGGAGATACGGACGAACAGGCACGTTGATGACGAATCCTTGACAGCGGGGCCCAAGAATCCAACCGGGGCACGACCGCCCCCTGCTGGACGGGTGCAGTATACGTGCAACCGCGCGCCCGCTGACAGCATCACACCAGGTAATGGAGGCGGCGCGCGATGGCCGCTGGCGCTCACACGGCCGGCAATCCCCTTCCGCCCCCATGCCACAACGCTCGAATCTGCCGATTGACACAGGCCGCGGGGACACCGGTTTCAATCCTTGCGGGTCTGCTCAAGCACGGCTTCGGCCAGCTCATCGGGATTGAACTTGGACAGGAACGCATCCGCCCCTGCCCGCTTGACCATATCGGTATTGAACTCCCCGCTCAGAGAGGAGTGGAGCAACACCCTCAGGTCCTTCAGCCGGTCGTTCGTCCGAATCCGGGCCGTCAGGGTATAGCCATCCATCCGCGGCATCTCGATGTCCGAGATGACCATCTCCACCACATCGCCCACATTGCCGGCCTCGGCCTGCTCTTCAAGATAGTCCAGTGCCTCGCGACCATCCTTGAAGACCAGGTATTCCCAGCCAAGACCCTTGATGGCACCCTCGATCTGCTTGCGGGCGACCAGCGAGTCATCGACGATCACGATCTTGCGCTTCCCGATCCGCTCGCGCTCTTCGTCGGCCTCCGCGCGCACCGCGTCGGACACGTTAATGGGCAACGGATTGACGATCGACAGCACCCGTTCGACATCGATGATCTCGACCAGCTTGTCGTCGATCTCGGTCACGGCGACCAGGAAGGACTCGCGCCCGGTCCCCCGTGGTGGCGACTTTACGTCTTCCCAGTTGACGTTGACGATCCGGTCGACGGCCGAGACCCAGAAGCCCTGCACCGACCGGTTGAATTCGGTCACCACCACCTTGTGGTCCTCCGTCTCTCCCACGGCCGTGCGCAGCCCCATCGCGCGTGCAAGGTCAATGATGGGGACCGTCCCGCCTCGCAGGGTGGCCACACCCCGCACGACGCTCAGTGAACCGGGAATCTGCCGCAGCGGTGGTGAAGGGATGACCTCGCGCACCTTGAACACGTTGATCCCGAAGGTCTGCGAGCTCCCCAGATGGAACAGGAGCAGCTCCATACGGTTCTGCCCCACCAGCTGGGTCCGTTGATTCACATCGTCAATGAATTGACTCATTGCCCTGCACTCCCCCTTCGCCCGGCGACTCGCCACCTCGACCCGCCGGACCCAGTGTGCACCCCCAGGACCGGCGCTGTCATGCTACAAACCGCCGCTGTATGCCGATTGCATGCGTTATTGACCCGGTAACGGCCACGCCCCGCCACTCTTGAGGATGCAACACTAACGGTCTGGCATGTTTTCTGCTTGCGTCTGCCCGAAAACCTCTCGATTATCGACGAGCCGGCGCGCACGCAGACCATGAATGAGCCTTTACTCCAACCCGTTGTTCGCTCCCGGTGGCTCGCGGCCGCGGCAGGGATCTTTCTGGCCCTGGGATCCATCCCCGCTCAGGCCGAGATCGAGGCGGTGGAGAACATCCGTCTGGCGGCCGAACGTTTCATCCATCACGAGCTCGACATCACACCGGGGGACGAAGCGGTGGAGGTCCAGATCGGTCGTCTGGACAATCGCCTGCGTCTCGCGCGCTGCAGCAAGGCCCTGGAGACGCAGTTCCCGCCCGGCGGACGGCGCGACGGCAATACAGCGGTCCAGGTGCAGTGCGAAGCACCCGTGAGCTGGTCGATCTATGTGCCGGTTACCGTCGAGCGCTATGCCGAAGTCCTGGTCGCGAACCGCAACCTGCGACGCCAGCACACGATCCTGCCGGGCGACCTGCGCACCAAGCGCATACAGACCTCGCGGCACGCCGGCAGCTATTTCGAGGACAAAGGCGAACTGGTGGGGCTTCAGACCCGACGCAACATCCGCCCGGGACAGATCCTCGGCCAGCAACACGTGACCCAGCGCGAGGTGGTCAGCCGCGGCCAGCGCGTCACCATACTGGCCGAGAACGGTTCGGTGGCGATCCGCATGCAGGGCGAGGCGCTGGAGAATGGCGTCCTCGGCGACCGCATCCGCGTGAAGAACAGCTCGTCGGGGCGCATCGTGGAAGGAGAGGTCCTGGAGTCCGGACATGTCCGCGTGGCCCTGTAGAATGGCGGAACATCGCCATGGATCGCCGCCACGAACTGTGAAGCGATTCGAAAATTCATACCTCAAGGGGCTACAGTTTCAGCCGGTGCTGCCGTAAACCTCTGCAGTAGAATTGCAAAAACAGGAAACCGAACCATGGATATCAAAGGCCCGAACAACCCCGGCCTGCGCCCGGACGGCAACACCTCGAGCGTAAAGGGCCGAGACGAGACCTCCCGGCCCGACGCAGGCGCCCAGGGCAACTCCTCGGCGCCGATCCGCCAGGACGACTCCGTCACCCTGACCGGTGCGGCGCAGGCGATGAACGCCGCCTCCGGGGCCGCCAGCAACGCCCCGTTCGACGAGGCGCGGGTCGCCGAGTTGCGCGAAGCCATCTCCAACGGCGAGTACCCGGTGGACAACGAACAGCTGGCCGATCGCATGATCGAGCTGGAAAGCCTGTTGCGCTAATCGAGACCCGACAATGTCGCCCGAACAGCGCCACGCCTTTCTCCGCTCGCTGGAGGCCTCGATCCGACTGAGCCATCAGATGGAGGACATCCTGCTGCAGGAGACCCGCGCCGTGGAATCGCGCGCCCCCGAGACCCTGCGCGAGGTCGTGGCCCAGAAGCAGACGCTCCTGCAGGAGCTGGAGACCGAGAGCCGGCGACAGCGCGAAACCATCGAGGCCGCCGGTGAAACCTACACGCCCGAGGGACTCGCGCGGCTGTTCAGCCGGCTCGAGAGCGGCGCCGAGCTGGAGGACCACTGGCAGGCGCTGCGCCGTTCGGTGGAGCGCTGCAATACCCTCAACCAGGGCAACGCCCGACTCATCGATCGCGACCGGCGGCGCGTGGAGATGTCCATTCAGATCCTGCGCGGCGAGGAACCCGGACCGGCCCCCACCTATGACCCCTACGGCCGCACCCAGTCCGGCAGTCGCACTGGCCGGCGCATCACCCGCGCATGACCCGCGCGCATCCTCCGCGCGCCCCTTTCACTCCTCTCCCGCGCAAACGCGGGGCTGGCATTCCGGACAGCCGGGCAGTACCGTGCGGCTTGGCCCAATAACGACCACAACGCCACGCATGGACGAGACCGACTACACTGTCGACCGGCCGGAACGGATTGCCGGCATCCTCAAAGACCTGGACCACAAACTCACCCTCGTCAACGTCCGTCTCGACGACGACGGCCCGCTGTACAACTCCGCCCTGATCCGGCTTGATTCCGAGGGCCGCGAACTCTTCCTCGACGAACTCACGCCCGTTGAGGCCAATCGCCACGTCGAGATGGGCACCCGGATGCGGGTCTTCGCCAGCCTGCGCGGGGTCGCCGTGCGCTTTTCCACCGTCGTCTCGCGCACCGAGCGCGAGGACGCCGGGGTGCTCTACGTCTGCCCCTACCCCGAGACCCTGCAATATCTCCAGCGACGCGAGACCTTTCGCGTACATATCCCGATTAGTCAGCGCCCGCACGTGGAATTGCAGTACGGCGAATGGGAAGAGCCCGGTATCGGCGATCTCGCCGACCTCTCGGCCGAGGGCATGTGCGTGGAGGTCCCACAGGAGTGGGTTGAGGCCCTCGAGATCGGGACCCCGATGCGCTTCGAGAACCTGCTGCTGCCGGATGTAGGGGAGCGCCTCGGCGGCGACCTGCGCCTGGCGAACCGCCGCCGCAGCCCGCGCGACGGGCATGTGTATGCAGGCTTTCAGATCACCGGGATGAACCAGTGGCTGGAACGGCAGCTCAACATTGCCCTGCTCCACTACCAGCGCGAGGCGCGACGACGGTCGATGGAGTAACAGCCCGGCCCCTCCATCTCAGCCCGGACACAAAAAAGGCCGCTCGATGCGGCCTTTTTATTTACCTGAAGAACAACCTTCAAGTGCTTGAATTTGGTCGGGACGGCAGGATTTGAACCTGCGACCCTCTGCACCCCATGCAGATGCGCTACCAGACTGCGCTACGCCCCGAAGCCGCGAATCATATCCGATTCCCCGCGCCCACGAAAGGCATCAGGCCCGTAGCACGCGCAGAACCGATTCCAGTTCCGAGATCGTATCCTGGATGATCTGGCGCGCCTGCTGGTGATCGCCCTTCGCCTCGTCGCCCGAGAGCTTCTGTCGTGCACCATTGATCGTATAGCCCTCTTCGTACAGCAGGGCCCGAATCTGGCGAATGAGGATCACGTCCTGGCGCTGGTAGTAGCGCCGATTGCCCCGCCGCTTGACCGGCTCGAGCATCGGGAATTCCTGTTCCCAGTAGCGCAGCACGTGGGGCTTCACCTGACATAGCTCGGCCACCTCGCCAATGGTGAAGTAGCGTTTGCCCGGGATCGCGGGCAGTTCCTGGTGGTTACTCGCTTCCAGCATAGCTTTCGACCCTCTCGCGCAGCTTCTGGCCCGGGCGGAAGGTGACCACGCGGCGCGCGGAGACCGGGATCTCCTCGCCGGTCTTCGGATTGCGACCGGGGCGCTGGTTCTTGTCGCGGAGGATGAAGTTGCCGAAGCCCGAGAGCTTCACACCCTCGCCTTCTTCCAGCGACTGGCGCATCTCCTCGAAGAACATCTCGACGAATTCCTTGGCCTCACGCTTGTTGAGACCCAGTTCTTCGTTCAGCGTGGCGGCGAGATCCGCCTTCGTCACTGCTGCCATGGAATCACTGCCTCAGGGTTGCCTGGAAGCGAGCGTGGAGATGCTCGACGACCTTGTCGGTGACGCTTGCCACGTCCTGTTCGCCTAGGGTGCGATCAAAAGCCCGCAAAATCAAGCCCAAAGCGAGGCTCTTCTCGTCCGGATTCAACCCCTTGCCTCGGTAGACATCGAACATTCGGACATCCTGCACCAGATCCAGCTCCAGTTCCTCGATAGCACTCAGCACATCGCCGGCCGGAACGGTCTCCTTTACCACAAGGGCCAGATCCCGACGGATCGAGGGATACGGTGACAACGGCGCGAACTGCGCAACCGGTGCGCGCAGGATCGCCCGGGCATCGAGATCGAACAGATATACCGGCTCCACATCGAACTGCTTGCACAGGGCCGGGTGCAGACGCCCGACCCAGCCGATCGGGCGATCACCCTTCAGAATCCGGGCGGACTGCCCGTCGTGGAGCGCCGCATGCTTCTGGGCACGAAAGCCCAGCGGTGCATCCACGGAGGCACAGAGCGCCTCGACCACCCCCTTGGCATCGAAGAAATCGACCCGGCGCGACGGGGCCTCCCAGTGCTCCGGCTGCGCCCGACCACCCAGCAGGCCCGCGAGGCGCGGCTCCTGGCGCAGACCAGAGGCATCCGGAACAAAACGCAGCCCATGCTCGAACAGGCGCAGGTCCGGCTGCTGGCGCGCCTGGTTATAGGCCGCGGTGGCAACCAGGCCGGGCCACAGGCCGGGGCGCATCACCGCCAGATCACTGGAGATCGGGTTGGCCAGCCCCAGCGGCTCCACCGTGGGATAGAAGGCCCGCGACGCCTCGGCACCAATAAAGCTGAAGCTGATGACCTCGTGAAAGCCCTGTTGTGCCAACTGGTCGCGCAGCCCGCGCAGGGCCGATGGGCGCTCGGCCGGCGCCACCGGGGACGGCAGGCGCTGCGGCAGACGGTCGTAGCCATGCACCCGGGCCAGTTCCTCGATCAGATCCTCCTCGCGCTCCAAATCGAAGCGCGCGCGGGGGGCCCGGACCTGCCAGCCATCGTCTGTGGACTCGACCTGGCAAGCCAGCGCGGCCAGGATACGCTCGACCTCTTCATCCTCGAACGTCACACCGAGCAGCCGCTCGATACGCGGCCGACGCAGCCGGATCGGCTGTTCGAAATGAGAGGACGGCAACTCGCCGGCACGCTCCACCGGCCCGCACTGTCCGCCACAGATCTCCAGCAGCAGACGCGTGGCGCGCTCCATGGCCTGCTCGACCAGGGTCGGATCCACGCCACGTTCAAAGCGATGCGAGGCATCGGTATGCAGGCCATGGGCCCGCGCCCGTCCGGCCAGTGCCAGCGGGGCAAAGTGGGCGCACTCGAGAACCACCCGCGTCGTGTCATCGTCCACGGCGCTGTCGGCGCCGCCCATGATCCCGGCCAGCGCCACCGGAGCGGTCGCCGAGGCAATCACCAGGTCCTGCTCGCCCAGTTCGACGGTCTGGTCCCCGCCCAACAGGGTCAGCGACTCGCCGGATCGCGCCCAGCGCACCTCGATGGTGTCGCCCAGACGGCCTGCGTCGAACGCATGCAGGGGCTGCCCGAGTTCGAGCATCACATAGTTGGTGACGTCCACGATCGCGCTGAGCGGGCGCACGCCTGCCCGTCGCAGGCGTTCGGTCATCCACAGCGGCGTGGGCGCACGCGCATCCAGTCCGTCCAGCACGCGCGCCGCGTACAGCGGGCAGGCCTCGGCGTCTTCGACCCGTATCGCCATGCCTGCGTCGAGCTCCGCCCCGGTCTGCTCGGCCACGTTCTCGTTCAACGGCCGGTCCAGCAGCGCCGAGCATTCGCGGGCAATCCCCCGCATCCCGAGACAGTCGGCCCGGTTCGGCGTGAGATCGACTTCCAGGATGTAATCATCCAGGCCCAGCGCCGTGCGCAGATCCGCGCCGATCTCGAGATCCGCGGGGAGTGCGAGCAGGCCCTCGGCATCCTCCGCAAGCCCCAGTTCGCGCGCCGAGCACAGCATGCCCGCGGAGGCGACACCGCGCAGCTTCGACTTCTTGATCCTGAAGTTGTCGGGCAGCACCGCGCCGACCACCGCGACCGGCGCCACCATGCCCTCGTGCACATTGGGCGCGCCGCAGACGATGGTCCGCGGTTCGGCCTCGCCCACCTCCACCTGGCAGACGCGCAGACGATCGGCATCCGGATGCGGCTCCACCTTCGCCACCCGGCCCACGCGTACGCCACTGAACGCGGGTGCCGCCGCCTCGATCGCGTCCAGCTCCAGCCCCGCCATGGTCAGGCGATGGCCCAGCTCCTCGGGGGTCTCGTCGATCTGCAGCCAGTCCCGCAGCCACTGAATACTGATGCGCATTAGCCGGTCCGTCCGAATTGGCGAATGAATCGGATGTCGTTGTCGAAGAACAGGCGCAGGTCATTCACGCCGTGGCGCAGCATCGCCATGCGCTCGACCCCGAGGCCGAAGGCAAAGCCGGTGTACTGCTCCGGGTCGATGCCCACATGGCCCAGCACGTTCGGGTGCACCATGCCGCAGCCCATCACCTCCAGCCAGCCGGTATGACTGCACACCCGGCAGCCGTCACCGCCGCAGTGCACGCACTGGATATCGACCTCGGCCGAGGGCTCGGTAAACGGGAAGTACGACGGACGAAAGCGCGTGGCCAGGTCGTCGCGGTCGAAGAAGCTCTGCAGAAACGCGCTCAAGACACCGCGCAGGTCCGCGAAGGTGATGTCCTCGTCCACACAAAGCCCCTCCACCTGGTGAAACATCGGGCTGTGCGTCAGATCCGAGTCGCAGCGGTAGACCCGCCCCGGCGCGATCACGCGCAGCGGCGGCTTCTGCTGTTCCATGGTGCGGATCTGCACTGGCGAGGTATGGGTGCGCAGGACGCGGTGGGCGTCGAAGTAGAACGTGTCGTGCATCGCCCGCGCCGGGTGATGCTCGGGGATGTTCAGGGCCTCGAAGTTGTGGAAGTCGTCCTCGACTTCGGGACCCTCGGCCACGCGGAATCCCAGCCCGGCGAAGAACGCCTCGATGCGCTCCAGCGTATGGGTAATCGGGTGCAGCGAACCCTCCGGCAGACGACGGCCCGGCAGGGTCACGTCCACCTGCTCGCTGGCCAGTTGCTCGGCTAGGGCGCTGTCGGCCAGGGCCTGCTTGCGGGCCTCGATCAGGCCGGCGACCTCGGTCTTGGCCTCGTTGACCTTCTGGCCGGCGGCCGGGCGTTCGTCCGCCGGCAGCTTGCCAAGCTCCTTCAGCTGGGCGGTAATCGAGCCTTTCTTGCCCAGGTACTGCACCCGGACATCATCCAGCGCCTTCAGGTCAGTGGCCGCCTCAATGCGGTCGCGGGCCTCGGCGACGAGCTGTTGCAGTTGCTCCACGTGCATTCCCCGAAAGTGATGGGCGACGGTTGCCCGCCGTCCCGGTGTTCCCTGTCCCCGAAACAAAAAAGGGAGGGCGTCGACCCTCCCCTTTCCGGGACCCGCCAGGCAGCGCCCGGCGGGTAATCCTGCAGGACCTCGTCAGGCCGGCAGTGCGGCCTTGGCCTTTTCCGCGATCTTGCCGAAGGCGGTCAGGTCGTGCACGGCCAGATCGGCCAGGCTCTTGCGGTCGATCTCGATCTCGGCCTTCTTCAGACCCGCCATCAGGCGGCTGTAGGAGAGATCGAACTGACGGGCCGCCGCATTGATACGGACGATCCACAGCGACCGGAACTGGCGCTTCTTCTGGCGACGGTCACGGTAGGCATACTGGCCGGCCTTGATGACGGCCTGATTCGCAACGCGGAAGACGTTCTTCCGGGCGCCATAGTAGCCCTTGGCCTGTTTGAGGACCTTCTTGTGACGGGCGTGAGCGGTTACACCGCGCTTGACTCGTGGCATGTCTTTCTTCCTCGGTCAGATCAACGGTACGGCAGCATTTTGCGCACGGCGGCGACATCCGCCTCGTGCACCATGGCCGGACTGCGCAGTTGACGCTTACGCTTGGTGGATTTCTTGGTCAGGATGTGGCTGCGGTGCGACTGGAACCGCTTGTACTTCCCGGACCCGGTACGGGTGAAGCGCTTGGCCGCACCCCGATTGGTCTTGATCTTCGGCATTACGTTCTCCGGCATTTTGGGCCGTACCCGATTCGGGCCGGCCGTTTGTGAAAAGGCGATACGGGTATGCGGAGACCCGACCGCCCTTGTTGTCTGACCGGCCTACTTCTTCTTGCCGGTCAGCACCATGATCATCTGGCGTCCTTCCATCTTCGGTCGCTGCTCGACGACCGCGATATCGGACATGTCCTGCTCAATCTTGTCGAGCAGTTCGCCGCCCAGCTCCTGGTGGCGCATCTCGCGCCCGCGGAAGCGGATCGTGACCTTGCCCTTGTCGCCGGCCTCGATGAAGCGGCGCAGGTTGCGAAGCTTGACGTTGTAGTCGCCCTCGTCCGTACCCGGACGAAACTTCACTTCCTTGATCTGGATCTGCTTCTGCTTCTTCTTGGCTTCCTGCGCCTTCTTTGCCTGCTCGAACTTGAACTTGCCGTAGTCCATGATCCGGCACACAGGCGGATCGGCATTCGGCGAGATTTCGACCAGATCGAGTCCGGATTCCTGGGCCAGTTCCAGGGCCTCGGGGGTTCCGAAAATGCCCCGGTTCTCGCCTTCGGCGTCGATCAACCGAATCTTGGGTACGTTGATCTGATCGTTCAGGCGGACGGTCTTGGCTGCGCTAATAGCCTTTTCTCCAATTCAAGTCAGTGTTGCCGGTTCGCGACTTCTTCCCGAAGCCGCGTGGCGAAATCCTCCAGGCTCATCGAGCCGAGGTCTTCGCCGCTGCGCGTACGGACCGCGACCTGGCCGTTTTCCATCTCGCGGTCGCCCAGCACCAGCAGGTACGGCACGCGCTTGAGCGTGTGCTCGCGAATCTTAAAGCCGATCTTCTCGTTTCTCAAGTCCGCCTCGACGCGGAAACCCTTGTCGCGCAGCGCTTTGGTCACCTCTTCGGCGTAGGCATCCTGACGCTCGGTGATGGTCAGCACCTCGGCCTGCACGGGGGCCAGCCAGGTCGGGAAGTGCCCGGCGTAGTGCTCGATCAGCACGCCGAAGAAGCGCTCCACCGAGCCGAGCAGCGCGCGGTGGATCATGATCGGGCGCCGGCGTTCGTTGTCCTCGGCCACGTATTCCATGTCGAAGCGCTCGGGCAGATTGAAGTCCAGCTGCACCGTGGAGCACTGCCATTCGCGGCCGATCGCGTCGTGGATTTTGATGTCGATCTTCGGCCCGTAGAAGGCGCCGCCGCCCTCGTCCACCGAATACTCCAGCCCCTTCTTCTCGATCGCCGAGCGCAGCGAGGCGGTCGCGTGCTCCCAGATCGCATCGGAACCGACCGCGTCCTCGGGCTTGGTCGAGAGGTTCACGTCGAACTTCTCGAACCCGAAGGTCTGCAGCACCTCGAGCGTCAGGTCGATGACCGCCATCACCTCGGCCTCGATCTGGTCCTCGCGGCAGAAGATGTGGGCGTCGTCCTGGGTAAAGCCGCGCACACGCATCAGCCCGTGCAGCGCGCCGGACATCTCGCGACGGTACACCGTGCCCATCTCCGCCCAGCGCAGCGGCAGATCGCGGTAGGAATGCAGCCGGTCCTTGTACATCAGCACGTGGAACGGGCAGTTCATCGGCTTGAGCTGGAAGGCCTGGTGCTCGTCCTCCATCGGCTCGTACATGGACTCGGCGTAGAAGTCCGCGTGGCCGGAGGTCTTCCACAGCTCCAGGTTCGCGATGTGCGGCGACACGACGAAGTCGTAACCCGCCTTCTCGTGCATGTCGTACCAGTACTTTTCGATCTCGCGGCGGATGCGCGCGCCCTTCGGGTGCCAGAACACCAGGCCGCCACCGGCCTCGTCCTGGATCGAGAACAGGTCCAGCTCCTGGCCGATCTTGCGGTGGTCGCGGCGCTCGGCCTCCTTCAGGCGTTCCAGGTATTCCTTCAGCTGGTCCTTGTTCGGCCAGGCGGTGCCATAGATGCGCTGCAGCATCTCGTTGTCGGAATCGCCACGCCAGTAGGCACCGGCCACCTTGGTCAGCTTGAAGGCCTTCAGCTTGCCGGTGGACGGGATATGCGGGCCGCGGCAGAGATCGACGAAGTCGCCCTGCTTGTACAGCGAGATGTTCTCGCCCTGGGGGATGGACGCGATGATCTCGGCCTTGTACGCCTCGCCCATGTCGCGGAAGTACTTCACCGCCTCGTCGCGGTCCATCAGCGAGCGCTCCACCGGCAGGTCCTGCTTGGCCAGCTCCTTCATGCGCTTCTCGATCTTCTCCAGATCCTCCGGCGTGAAGCCGCGGTCATAGGCAAAGTCGTAGTAGAAGCCGTTCTCGATGGTCGGGCCGATGGTGACCTGCGCGTCGGGAAAGAGCTGCTTGACCGCCTGCGCCATCAGGTGCGCGGTCGAATGCCGGATGATCTCCACCCCCTCCGGGTCGCGGTCGGTCACGATCGCGAGTTCGGCGTCGTCGTCGATCTCGTGGCGGGCATCCACCAGCTGGCCATTCACCTTGCCGGCCAGGGTCGCCTTGGCGAGGCCTGGACCAATGTCCTTGGCGACATCCAGCACGGTGACCGGGTGATCAAACTCGCGGCGGCTGCCGTCGGGGAGGGTTACTGCGGGCATTGCGAGGCTCCTTCGCCGACCCATACGCGGGGTCGAACGTCGCGTATCAGAAATTGAGGATTGCCGGAACGACAACGGCGCGAAGCGTATCACACGCCCCGCGCCGTCGGCAGGTTTCCCGGCCTGCAGCCGGGATTCCCGGATAGCCCCTTACATGTTCTCTTCGATGAACAGATAGGTCCGGTTCACGTTGGGGCGGTGCCAGTCGTCGTAATGGCGCAGGTGCTTGAACTCTTCAAGGTCCGCGAGCCGCTCCACTACCTCGTCCAGCGACTCCCAGTCCTCGATCCCGGCCTTCACCTCGCGCACCAGCAGCGTGAGGTAGTCGCCGGTATCCTGGCGCGCCTCGGCCATGTCGGTGGCCCGCCCATGGCCTGGCACCACGATCTCGGGATCGATCGATTCCAGATGCCGGAAGGCCTCCAGCTTCTCCACCGGGTTGCTGAACGGATGGATCCCCAGCATGCGCTCGGTGTAGACGATGTCGCCGGTGAACACAACATCCTCGCCTGGCAGGTGGACCATGATATCGCCCGGGAAATGGGCGTCCCCGGCATAGATCAACTCGAAGTCGACCCCGCCCACCGTCAAGGTGTATTCGTCGGCATCAATGGGATCGGATGCCGGCACCGGCTCGGTACCTTCCATCGCCTCTTCGCCGACTGCATTCGCCAGCGAGGCGATCTGACTCTCGCCTCGCTCGGCCTGGGTGCTGGCAGTGCGCTTGAGCGCAACCAGCTCCGCACCCTGCTCCTGGAAGAAGCCATTGCCCAGCCAGCGATGATCCTGCGAACCCACCGAGATCACATGCGTGATCGGCTGATCCGTGACCTCGGCGATGGCCTCGGCCATGCGTTCGGCGACCTTGTAGCTCGGCCCCGAGTCGATCAGGACCACGCCCTCGTCGGTCACGACAAAGCCCGTGTTGTTGGTGAAACCAAGATTCTCCGGCGTGCGGTTCTCCAGCGAGCCGTAGAAATACCAGACGCGATCCGTCAGCTGGATCGGCTCCAGCACCTTCTCGATGGGCCGGTCGCGCGGCTCGTCGTTTTCGTCCCCGGCCTGTGCAATCAGGGCCAGGCCCATCAGCACAACGGCCAGCACTGGCAAGGCGGCCCAGCGCCCCTTCAATTGCCTGTCCATTCAACCATCCTCAATCAACAGTTATCGACTTGTCGGCTGTAAAGCCTGCGCATGCGTCGCGGGTACTTTGGCCTTCGAACGTCCGTTCGGACCGTTATTGACTGGACCCAGTATATCCGTTGGCCCACATAATTTAGACAGGGCTCACATCAACCCCGTCGCTGCTCGTCCCCCGCCGAACCACGCAGCGCGCGCACGACCCACCGCGCCGCCAGCGGGAACAGACCCACGGCCGCCAGTGAGGCAATCAGGCCGGGCGAGAAAATCCCTTCGGGCCCATCCAGACGGCTGATCTGCGTACCGGCATTGGCAAAGACGATCGTGGCCGGGAGCATCCCCAGTTGCGAGACCCAGTAATAGGTCCACGTCCGGATGCGCATCAGCCCCATGCCCGCGTTGATCACAAAGAAGGGGAAAGCGGGCGTCAGGCGCAACGCAAACAGGTAATAGGCCCCCTCGCGCTCGAAACCACGATTGATGGGTTCCAGCCGGTCCGCGAATCGGCGCTGCAGGGGCTCGCGCGCGATCGTGCGCGCCAGAAGAAACGTCAGCGTCGCGCCCAGCGTGGAGGCAAAGGACGACAGCACGCTGCCCCAGAACACGCCGAAGATGGCCCCGCCCGCCAGCGTCATGACGACGATACCGGGCAGCGACAGCGCCGCCACGATTACATACACGCAGAAGAACACCACCGCCGCCAACAGCGGCCGCGCCTCACGGTGGCCCTCCAGATCCCCCTGGGCCGCCTGCAGACGCTCGAACTCCAGGAAGCGGCCGAGGTCGAGGGCGAAGAACACGATCAATGCGACCACCGCAAGGATCGCCACCACCCAGTACGTTCGATTCACCTGCCCTCTCCCGATGCGCATTCGTCAAAACGGTGGACCCGGACGCTGCCCGCGTGCGTACATGGGCCGTATGAATACACAGCCACATCCGTACGATGCTCTCAAACCCACCGTAATTCTTGACGCGGTGGAAACCACCGGCCTGCGCTGCGATGGCCGCCTGCTCGCGCTGAACAGCTACGAAAACCGGGTGTATCAGATTGGCATTGAGGATGCGACGCCGGTAATCGCCAAGTTCTACCGACCCGGGCGCTGGAGCGACCAGGCGATCCTCGAGGAACATGCGTTCAGCCAGGAACTGGCCGCGCGGGAGGTCCCCGTGGTCGCGCCACTGGTCGGAGACGACGGGGCGACCCTGCACCATCACCAGGGCTTTCGCTTCGCGGTATATCCCCGCTGCGGCGGGCGCACACCGGACCTGGAGCAGTCCGATACGCTCCAGCGCATCGGACGGTTCATTGCGCGGATTCACGAGGTGGGCCGTAGCGCGCCGTTCCACGAACGCGTCACGCTGGAACCCGGGACACTGGGGGAACAGGCACGGCAGGACGTGCTCGCCTCCGGCTACCTGCCCCCCGAGCTGCAGTCAGTCTATCGCGACCTCAGCGCAGACCTGATCCAGCGTATGCAGCGAAATACCGAGGCCGTGGGCCCCATCCCGCAGTTGCGGCTGCATGGCGACACCCACCCGGGCAACATCCTGTGGACCGAGGACGGTCCCCACTTCGTCGACCTCGACGACGCCTGCAACGGACCCGCGATGCAGGATCTGTGGATGTTCCTCTCCGGAGAGCCGCCCGAGATGGCGGCGCAGCTGCAGAACCTGCTGGAGGGCTACGAGACGTTCATGCGCTTCGACCGCCGCGAACTGGGCCTGATCAGCACCCTTCGCACCCTGCGGATCCTGCGCCACGCCGCCTGGCTGGCCCGCCGGGCCGACGATCCCGCGTTCATCGACGGATTCCCCGTGTTCTACACCCCGCGCTACTGGGAGGAACACATCCTGACCCTGCGGGAACAGGCCGCCGCGCTGGACGAGCCCGCTCTGGCGCTTGTCCATCCGGAGGCACCGTACTAGGAAACACTAATCAAGCGGTCGAGCCCCTGCGATCGCCCCCAGGTCCCGATAGTGTTCCAGCAGTTGCTGCCCGCTATCCAGCAACTCGGGACCGGGCGCGAGGCCGAAATCCTCCGCTACCAGACGAAGCTGCTGGTCACCCGCTGCCGGCTCCTCGCAGACCCGCCACAGCAGCCGTGCTCCGAGCGGGTTCAGCTCGGCAAAGCGTACGCGCTCGTCCTCGCCACGATAGGCCAACAGGTAGGTGGGCACATCACCCGGCTGCTGGGGGCAGTGGTCCGGCCCTATCCGATGCACCGGGAACTCGTAAGCCAGCAGTCGCGCGGAGGACGAAAACACCGGGACCCCCGTGAGCAGATCGCCCTGCGGATCCACGTCGCCCGAGGGCTGCGCATCGCTGTAGACGAGCTCCGTTTCGACCCGTTCGTAGTGCGCCAGCTCGGCCAGAAACGGCCAGTCGTCGGGTTGCGGCACACGCTCCTCGGCCAGGTACTGCACGAACTCCCCCGCGAGCTGCGGGAAATAGGGCGTATGACAGCCATGGTCGCGATAGAAATCGCGCACCAGCGCTGCCCATGCCTCCTCCCCGAGGATGCGCCGGATCACCGGGAACCCGCGCCCGAGCAGATTGCGGACGTTATTAATGAACAGGCGCCGGTAGATCGCCAGTCGGCGGTCCTCGATACCCTCCGGAGGCGGGTGGCGCTCCGGGTCGCGCAGGTGCCGGGCGAGGTGCTCCTGCAGCTCCTGGAAATCGGGCTCAGCCATGGGCCTGCAGGGATGCGCGCTTCCCGGCCGCGTTGACCTGAAGTGCGCGGATGCGGTCCGTTTCCTCCAGCAAGACCTCCAGCGCCGGAAAGTTGAAGTCCCGCTCCAGCAGGGTCGGCACCGGGCCAATCCGTTCGTAGGTCGCCTCCAGCAGGTCCCATACGTCTCCGCAGACCGGCTGGCCGTGGGTATCCACGCGCAGGTCCGGTGCCTCTTCTTCGTGGCCGGCAATGTGGATGTAGCGCACCCGCTCCAGCGGCAGACCGTCGAGAAACCCGACCGGGTCATAGCCGTGGTTGATGCTGTTCACGTAGATGTTGTTCACATCCAGCAACAGGTCGCAGTCAGCCTCGCTCAGTACCGCCCGAATAAATTCCAGTTCGCTCATGCGGGCCCCCACCGGGGTGTAATAGGAGACGTTCTCCAGTGCCATGCGCCGGCCGATCGCCTCCTGTACCTGCAGGACCCGACGGGCCACATGCCGCACGGCCTCCTCCGTGAACGGGATCGGCATCAGGTCGTAGAGATGCCCCTTTTCGTCCCCGCAGGCCGAAAGGTGTTCGGTGTAATCCTCGATGTCGTGCGTATCAAGGAAGCGGCGCAGATCGGACAGAAACGCCGTATCCAGGGGGCGTGGTCCCCCAATGTCCAGGGAAAGGCCGTGACAGACGAACGGGTGCGCCTCGGTGTACTCGCGGAAGGTGCGACCCAGCCGCCCGCCCAGATGCATCCAGTTCTCCGGCGCGACCTCGAAAAACCCGAGCCGCTCCAGCGACTCGGGTGCCGCGGCCAGCGGCTCGAGTAGTGCCCGCCGCAGGCCGAGCCCGGCCCCGCGTACGCGGGCCGGGCGTACGGGCTGGATGGCTTCAACCGCCACAGGTCCCCTCGCCGCAGGCGCCTTCGGAGTCCTTTTCTTCTCCGTCACCGTTGGCGCCGCAGGAACCCTCGGAGTCCTTGTCCTGGTCATCTCCTTCGCCACTGGCGCCGCAGGTGGCTTCCCCGCAACTGCCCTGTGCCAGCATGTGGGGAGCTGAAGATCCCTGCTGATAGCCGTGGTTCAGATCCACCGCAGCAAAGGCCGGGCTGGAACCCATGGCCAGGCCGATCGCGGCGGTACCCACCGCGCCGGCCAGCGTCTTTTTCGAGAACAGTTCTTGTTTCATGATGCAACTCCTTCGTCGCTTGACGTTATGGGCAAAATGCCCGTCCTGCCAATGGCTACTGTATACGTAGCCTCATTGGCTATCCCCTGTCCATCATCCTCCTGCGGATGTAGAAATCGATGCTCAGGTAGCGACCGGCGCCCCAGAAGAAGATCACCAGCAGCATGATGAAGTATGTCGCGGCCATCTCGATTCCGCTGTTCACGATCGCGAAGCTCCCGTGCTCGGTCAGCCAGTCCCAGTTGCCGTGCTCCCGCAGGATGGAACGCGCGCGGCTCAGCCGTTCCTGGGCCGCTTCCACTCCCGAGCAGTTGAACAGGCACATCATCGGGTCGGAGATGCGCTGCCATCCGTTCTCCAGATGGGCCGTGACCGCCGCGACGATCATCGTGATCATCAGGGGAATGGAGAACCAGCGCGCGGCAATACCCAGCAGCAGGGCGATCGCACCCAGGACCTCGGCATAGGCGGCCAGCAGCACCATCAGGTACGGAAACGGCATCCCCAGCCCCCAGTCCGGGTTGCCAAACCACATCACCACGCTTTCCTTCGGCAGGAAGCCGTCGAGCTTGTTGGTGCCGGCCATCCAGAACACCGGCGCGAGATACAGGCGAATCAGCAGCGGCGCCAGAAAATCCGCCCCGCGCGTCATGTCCAGCCACCGCTGGAATCGGATGCCCGCCCGCAACGCCATAGCGTTCATCGCCTCGTCCTCGATTCTTCCGTTGAACGGACTTAAAGCCTAGCCAGCCCTTCGGACAATCGTGAGAACCGTCGCGCCGGCTTTTATGTCCGATCGTCCGGGGCGGAGCCAAGACGCCTGCGATGCCGTACATTGATCTGTGTTTCCTCGACAGGAGCGAACCCCTCATGGACATGAGCCGGATCATGCCGCGCGAGGACACGCTGTCGTCCGTCCTCTCGGCCTACAACCTGCGCGCACGGATCGACACCAACCCCCGTCTGTGCGGCCAGTGGCAGCTCAGCACCACCGGTTCCGGGCATGCGAGCTTTCACCTGATCAGCGAAGGGGGCTGTTACCTGCACATGGAGGACTGCGAGCCACTGTGGCTGGATGCAGGCGACATGCTGCTCCTGCCCCACGACGACTGGCACCTGCTGGCGAGCGAGCCTTCATTCGAGGACCGGGACAATCACCTGAATCTGCTGGACCCGTCCGAGCCCGAACCCGGCTCGACACAGCTGTTATGCGGTCACTTCGAATTCGATTCCGGGCGCCGGAATCCGATCCTGGCGGCCCTGCCCGACCGCGTGATCGTGCGCCACGCCGAGAGCGGCGAGCGGCTGGCGCGGCTGGCCGATCTGATGCGCCTGGAACTGTCAGAGCAGTCCGCCGGCTATCGGCCGGTACTCGATCGTCTGGCGGATACCCTGTTCGTAATGACGGTGCGCCACTACGTCTGCCATTACCAGGAGCATCCAGAGCAGTGTCTGATCGCGGCCCTCGCGGACGACCGTATCCGCCGTGCCCTCGACGCGCTGCATGCACGACCCGAGGAAGCCTGGACGGTCGAGGGCCTGGCGCAGGAGGCCGCGATGTCGCGAACGAGTTTCGCCGCCCGTTTCACCGAACTGGTCGGGCAGGCCCCCATCGACTACCTGACCCAGTGGCGCATGGTCCTGGCCGAACGGCTGCTGCGCGATCCGAGGGCATCGGTGGCCAGCGTGATGGAACAGGTCGGCTATGGCTCGGAGCCGGCCTTTCGCAAGGCCTTCAAGCGCGTCCACGGGTACGGCCCCGGGCGTATCCGGCGCCTGTTCTCGCGCCTGACTCGCTCGCACTGAAACACCGCGGTACCGGGCTTTCAGCGACCTGCAGGCGCCTCCCAGTGCTCGTCCTGCATCACGTCATCCAGTGGCGTGGAGGCCAGGTGGTTGGTGTAGTTCGAGAGGGTCTTCAGCGCGACCGCGAGGATCACATCCAGGATCGCCGCCTCGTCGAACCCCGCCCGGCGAAACGCCTCGAGTTCGGCATCGGGGACCGCGCCCCGATGCTCGAGTACCGCCACCACGAACCGGCGCAGGGCCTCGAGCCGCTGGTCGGGCACAGGTTGATCCTCCCGCAGCGCGTCGACGACTGCATCGGGCAGACCCGTCATCCGTCCCGTCATGGAGTGCGCGGCCATGCAGTAATGGCATTCGTGGAACCGACTGATCGTGAGTAGCGCAACGCTCTGTTCCTCGGAAGACAGGCTGCTCTGGCCCAGTCGCTCGGTCAGGTCCAGGTAGGCCGCGGCCGCCGCCGGGCTACTGGCCATCACGCGAATCAGATTCGGCACCAGCCCCAGCACCTTCCCGGATCGCTCGAAGGCCTCCGGCGCGCTGTCGGTCGCTCTCAGGGGAAATTCCATCGTCATATACCTCCAGGGAACCACTGATCAGTGGTTCCCTCGCTCTTCGTCGTGGACCGGTCTGACCGGCAGCAGGGCTTCCAGTGCCGGCAGCAGATGCAGGACCGTATCCGCGTCCTGCCGCGCCTTGGCCAGCAGCAGCACGCCCTCGACCTGCGCCAGCCACTGTTCCGACAGACGGGCACTATCCGACGCCTGCGGGAGTTCACCGCGCTGCGCGGCGGTCTCGATCGCTCGCTGGAAATGGCCGCGCAGGGCCTCCAGGTGCGCGGCCACGGCCTCTCGAACCGCCGAATTCCAGTTCGCCAGCTCCAGCGCCAGGTTCCCGAACGGGCAGCCGGGGAGCTCCCCGACCTCCCCCTGGGCGCGGATCTCGAACTGATACAGGCGATCGACAAACCGCCCGAGGCGGTCGCGCAGAGGCAGGTCGCATTCCAGCGACGGCCGCAGTACCTCGCGTTCGAGCTCGCGATAAAGCGTCTCGAGCATCTCCAGCACCAGGGCATCCTTGCCGGGAAAAAAGTGATAAAGACTCCCCTTCTTCACGCCGGCGTGCGCACAGATCTCGGCCACGCCGACGGCGCCGTAGCTGCGGCCAAGGACCAGCGAGCGTGCAGCGGCGATCAGGGCATCGCGTGTCCGGCTTCGGTTGAGTGCATCGGCCATGCATTGAATGGTAGTTGACCGGTCGGTAAATTGGAAAGCATCGGATACCTAGCGAGGCCACCATGTCCATCCCGGTTATCAACGCGCAGGCGGTCACGATTCCGGTTCGCTACGAGGACAGCTGGCAGGATGGCTTCGGCGCCCGCGGCTGGAAGCTGGACGTCCCCGGACGGGGAGCTGACGTGATTGCCGCGACCCCCTATTGCGGGGATCGCATTCCGACCTCGGTGTTTGTCCATGACGTCGTGGACCACCTACTGTGCGGCTTCAGTCTGTCCGGTTACGTCGACGAAGCCGCAGCCCTGATCCAGCTCTCCCTGCGAACCCACTCCAACCCTGTCCCGGACTTCCAGCAGATGGTCGACGAAGATCTGATCCCGGGGCTTGGCCAGCACGATGACTGGGTCGAGCTGCTGCCGGCCTCGCTAAACGCCTCACCCGAGGGTTCCGTGGAATCCAGGGACTCCCGCCTCCTCCTGAAAGGGCTTCGCGAAAGCCTGGGTGACGGGGCCCTGCGCGCCCTGCTGACAGCCGGGTTCGTCCGCGAAGGCTGGAAACGCACAGATGATGCCCGGGACCACTGGGAGGGGCTTGGCCTGCGTTATCCGGACCGCGGCGCGACCGCCCTGGCACTGCAGGAGCTATTCGAGTGGATGGACGCCACGGTGCGCGAGCAACAGTGGATGCACGCGACTGGACAATTCCTGATCCATCGCGAGCACGTGACCTTCCGGTTTTCCCGGCCTGAGGACGCAGGGCATCAGTCGGTAAATGTCACTTCCGGTCGTTGAGGCCAAACCACCAAACCGCAGACACACGACCAGACCTTACGCCTGCAGGTCAAAGTGCGATCCGAGATTCTCGTTGGAGTTGGACTGCACCGAGCCGTCGGGCATGAAGGTCTGGCCCATGTCCGCTTTGTCGTCCGGGTCGGCGTCTATCTGGGGGGCATCGTCGGCCTGCGGGGCCCCGTTGACCTGGCCGCCGGCCAGCGGCATCGCCGTGGCCTGTGTCGGCGGGGTCGCGTTCACGCCCTGGGGCGAGAATGCCGCCTCGTGTGCCGAGGGGGCCTGTGTGGTGGACACCGGCTGGGCGACATGCGGTGAGGTCGAGACGCCCGCGCCCTGCCCGTTGAGCTGACCATTCGCCTGCGCTTGCGTGGCGGCCTGTGCCTGCTGGGCCTGAGCTTGCTGGGCGGGCTGTGCGTGGGCCGCCTGTCCGGCCTGTGCCGCCTGGTTGCCAGCCTGCCCGGCGTTGTTCGGGTTTTGCGCCGAATGGGTCGGTCGCGCCAGGGCCGCCTGGTTCATTCCGATGCCATCGATCATGGGATGCTCCCGGTTTGCATTGCACCCGGCACCAAAGCAGCAACTATGCCAGAACACCCGACCCGGGCGCGAAGCGCGCCATGAGGCATTTCTCGGTCACCTGCCCTGTGCGGCTACAGGATCCGGGTGGCAAACGCGATCCGCCCGCCAGCAAGCGCGTTCCGGTCAGCCTGGGGCTATTCGCAACCGATGTCCTCGTGCCAGAGGTCCGGGTGGCGTTCAATAAAGGCGGCCATCAGCTCCCGGCAGGCGGCGTCCTGCAGCACATCGACCTGCACGCCGTGCGAGCGCAACCAGTCCTCCTCTCCCGTGAAGCTGGAGTTCTCGCCGATCACCACGCGCGGGATGCCGTACAGCACGATCGCCCCGCTGCACATCGCGCAGGGCGACAGCGTCGTGTAAAGCGTGCACTCGCGGTAGACGCTTGCAGGCAGGCGTCCGGCGTTTTCCAGGGCGGCCATCTCGGCATGCAGTATGGCGCTGCCGTTTTGCACTCGGCGGTTGTGCCCGCGCCCGACGATGCGTCCGGCGTGTTCGATCACGGAGCCGATCGGGATGCCACCCTCATCCCAGCCAGTTCGCGCCTCGTCCAGTGCGGCTTCCAGAAACGGATTCATGACATTCGTCCAGGGTTGCTCCCAGTGCATTGTGTACACTGAACGATGTCGGTTCCACACCGGCGCCACCCAACCCCCTCCCCGTTATCCCTGCAAGGGGTTCTATACAAGAGGACTACCATGCGCCGCCGCGTCATCGGCATCCCCGTCGGTATCCTGCTGGGCATCGCCCTCGCCTTTGTGCTGGCGAATGTCGCCCTGTTCAACCTGCTGCCGAAACCCGACCGGGTGAAGGTCCCGGTGGCCATCGACTACGGCACCTCGGACAGTGCGTTTCGCCGCGGAATGGGGCTCACGCTGCAGCAGCCGATTGTCTCCGGCAACAGGCTGGAGCTGCTGCGCGACGGCGAGGCCATCTATGACGCCAAGATCGAGGCGATCGAGAACGCCGAACACACGGTTACATTCGAGGTATACGAATTCTGGGGCTATCAGGCCGCCCGCTTCGCGGAGGCCTTTGCCCGCGCCGCCGAGCGTGGGGTGAAGGTGCACTTGGTGATCGATTACATCGGCTCCGTGGCGGCCGCCCAGGAGAAGTTCGACCGCATGACCGATGCCGGCGCGGAGGTCGTGCGCTGGCGCAAACCCTCCTGGTACGAGATGTCGCGGTTCAACCACCGCACCCACCGAAAGATCCTGGTCGTGGACGGCCACACGGGATTCATTGGCGGCGCCAACGTAGCGGATTCCTGGGTACCCGACGAGGACCACGAGCCCTACCGCGACAACCATTTCCGCGTCACCGGTCCCGTGGTGGGCAACCTGCAGGCGGCCTTTATGGAGACCTGGCTGGATGCCATGGGCGAACTGCTGCTGGGCGACGCCTATTACCCGGAACTCGAAGAAGAAGGTGATCTGGATGCACAGGTCGTCAACAGCGCCCCGCGCGAGGGACGCCATCGGATCCGCAAGATGTTCCTGCATGCCCTGGCCGCGGCCGAGGAGCAGGTCACCATTGCAACAGCGTATTTCTATCCCGACCCGGACTTCCTCGACGCCATGACCGAAGCCGCCGAACGCGGTGTCCGGATCCGCGTGCTGATGCCGGGCGACACCATGACCTTCGGCTTCGTGCGCCATGCCTCGGTCAATCGCTGGCGACCGATACTGGAAGCGGGGGTGGAACTGTACGAATACCACCCGCGGATGTATCACTCGAAATTGATAAGCGTCGACGACCGCTGGGCCAGCATTGGCTCCGCCAACATGCACAATCGGTCGTTCCGCCTGAACGACGAAACCAACCTGAACATCTATGACGAAGACTTTGCCCGCTCGATCCGGGAACTGATCGAGGAAGACAAGGCAGAGGCCGAGCGCATGACAATCGAGGCCTGGGAAGATCGCCCGTGGAAATACCGCATCTACGGCTGGATCGCGCGCATCCTTGGGCCCTATATGTAGGACACGCCCTACCGGCCTCGGCCGCCTCAGTCCGCGGCGGGCCAGGCGACTCCCTCGGCATTGCGCTCCACCACCAGAATGTGGCCCGTGCCGGCACCGCAACCGGACAGCCCCATGGTCTTCGCAGGCTGGCTGCCAGCCCGCAGTTGGTTCACGGTTCTGATTCCCGCGATCAAGAAACGCACACCGGCAGCTGCCGTCACACTCATCCCGCCCGCCGTGGCAACGACCCAGCCTGTCCAGGCGCTTGATTCCGGTCACATCACCCAGGCTTCGCGGCTGCGCCATGCACAGCCGTCTTCACCGCCTGGCTAGTCGGAATGACAGAGGCCGTCGCTGCAGCGCGACCGCCAGCGTCGACGCGCGAACCCCTCATAGACCCGGTCCATCAGGCGCACTACGGGCGGCACTCGCCTCAGGCCCCGCCCCAGCACGCGGTAGTACGGCAAATGCTGCCAGACGACGACGAATGCCCAGGCCCCGGTGTGGATCTGCCCTTGGGTATCGACGACGTGCATCCGCCGCATTGCCGCCCCCCAGTCAATGCGCCACGACCTCAATGGCGCCGCGTCGGCATGGATGTCCTGCCAGTCCACATGTCCGACCTTGTCCAGCCGCTGGTAGTGGCCGATCTCGCGCCGGCAAAGCGGACAGCCGCCATCGAAAAAGACGATGGGGCGACGCCCGGGAACCGGATGGTCAGGCATGGCCCACCGGGCCCACGTACTGATGCTCGGCCTCCGACAGCGAGCCCAGTGCACGTTCGACCACATCGCGCGCGAGATCGCGCGTCATCTCCGGGTGCGCCGGGATCATGTCGGTGCGCACGGCGAGCGCCATTGCCAGTGCCTGCAGGACGTCGCCATTGCAGGTGTCGCCCAGCACCCCGATTTCGTGATCCAGGGTATCGACCAGCCGATCCAGCAGCTGCTGGACACGCACGGCCGAACCGGTCTCGGGATGCAAACGAAACTCGAAGGATACGGCCTCGCCACTGGGGGTGGTATACCGATAGGGCATCACGTCCATGGGTCTCTCCTTCTGATTCGTGTGGGTTGGATGGCATCGCCAGACAGAACGCCGGCTTGAAAGATTGGGCCACGTACGACATCAACAGTTCAATCAATAACGAGATTCCTCGTAGGTCAACGTTGGGCCGTCATCAACATTAAACCACACCGTCGAGATACTCGACCGAGCCGCAAGTCGCGGTATTCTTGGCCCCGATGAACACGGTCCTCCACTTGCATCCAGGGTGGCACTGATGGCCCGCCGACGGCGCGGGCCGATCGCCCGCCTGCTACGCGCGCTGGCCTGGCTGCTGGCCGGGACGCTTGCGCTCGTCGTCACGTTCGCGCTGGGATTGATCCTCCTGTTTGCCAAGGTCAATCCGCCCTACGGCATGGCCATGGTCGTCGCGACGGACTGGCAGACCGCCTCGCGCCTGCGGCCGGACTGGCAGCGCCTGGATGACCTGCCGCGCCACCTGATGCTGGCGGTAATCGCGGCGGAAGACCAGCATTTCCCCGTGCATCGCGGCTTCGACTGGGGATCGATGCGCCAGGCGGTGGACGCTCACGTGCTGCATGGCCAGCGCCTGCGCGGCGCCAGCACCATCAGCCAGCAAACCGCCAAGAACCTGTTCCTCTGGCACAAGCGCTCCTGGTTCCGCAAGACGCTGGAGGCCGGGCTCACGGCGGGAATGGAGACTATCTGGCCCAAGCGCCGCATCCTCGAGGTGTACCTGAACCTGGCGGAATGGGGTCCCGGCATCTACGGGATCGAGCATGCAGCGCAGCATTATTTCGGTGTACCCGCGCGCGAGCTGAACCGGCAGCAGGCCGCACGCCTGGCCGCAATCCTGCCCAGTCCAGGCAACTACGATCCGGTGAACCCGGGTCCGCACCTTACCCAGCGCATTGCCTGGATCGAACGCCAGATGAACCAGCTGGGCATCGCCTGGCTGGATCCCATGCTGCTGGAATAAGCGCAGCGCGCTGAACTGGCGTGCACATCCATCAGTCATTCCCTAGACTGGCACCCTCCGCCGTCGCATGGATGCGCGTCTTCCGCATCAATCCTCGCGACCCGCGAACCCCGTCCAAGCCCGAGGTCCGCCCGTGTCCCCAAGTCACCTTCTCCGTCTTCCCTTTCTCCTGCTCGTCCTGGTGTCGCTGCTGGTCCCGTTGGGCACGGTTCAAGCCCAGGACACCGGCGAGCGCGAACTGCACGACGCTCTGATCGAGGCACTGGAAAACGAAGAAGCCCGCGAGCGGCTACTTGAAACGTTGCGTGCCGAGCGCGCGGAGGACGACGAGGCGGCAGCAGACGAAGAGGCCATCGACACCGACGAACCCATGTCGCTCCCGCGCCAGATCGCCCAGGTCACACAGTCCCTGGCCGAAGGCACGGTGCAGGAGATTCGGGCCCTCAACGAGATCGCCACGGACATCGGGGAGACGCTGCGCACGATCGACCCGGTGGTGTTTGGCACGGGTGTACTGGATCTGGCGATCCTGATCGCTTTCACAATCGCCATATTCCTGATCTTGCGCCGCTTGGGCAGCCCGATGTTTGCCGCGCTGGATCGCTGGGTGATCAACTCGCCTGAGCAGTATCACCTGCTGCGCGCACTCCCCGCCGTCCTCCTGGCCGCACTGGTCGACTTCCTGATCGTGCTCCTGGCCTGGGTGGCGGGTTACGGGCTCGCGCTGTTTGTGCTCGGAGAGTCCGGAGAGATGCTCACGCGGCACTCGCTGTTCCTGAACGCCTTCCTGCTGATCGAGGTCACCAAGGCGGCCCTGCGCCTGATTTTTGCCACGCGCTATCAGGGCCTGCGGCTGCTGCCGATGGCCGGCGACGAGGCCGCCTACTGGAATGCCTGGCTCGCGCGCCTGGTGACCTACATCGGCTACGGCCTGCTTCTGCTGGTGCCGATCACCAACATCCACATCTCCAGCGAGGCGGGCCGTTCGCTGGGCCTGCTGGTCATGCTGACCGCCTTCCTCTATGCGGCGGTGATCATCCTGCAGAACCGTCAGCGCGTGCATGACCGCCTGATCCTGGTCGCCAACCGCGCCGGGTTCGCATTCACGCGAATGACACTGACCTTCGTGGCGAACGCCTGGCACTGGATCGCGCTGATCTACTTCCTGACGCTGGCAGTCGTCAGCATGACCCGTCCGGAAGATGCCCTGCCCTTCATGGCCAAGGCCACCGGCCAGACCATCCTGGCCGCCTTTATCGGGGTATTCGTGGCCAACGTGCTCACCCAGGTCATCGGACGCGAGATCCGGGTGCCGGACGAGACCCGCCTCAAGTTCCCGATGCTCGAGGCACGCCTGAACTCCTATATCCCCAAGGCGCTCAAGACCATGCGCCTGGTGATCCTGCTCATCGTGCTGGCGGTGATCGCGGATGCCTGGGGCGCATTCAATCTGGGTGCCTGGATAGCGTCGGACGCGGGCATGTACGTCCTGGGTACCACGATCTCGGTCGCCCTGATCCTGCTTGCCGCCCTGGCCATCTGGCTGGTGTTTGCCAGCTGGATCGAGCACCGGCTGAACCCGAATACCGGCGAGGGCGAACCCGGCGCGCGCGAGAAGACCCTTCTGTCCCTGTTCCGCAATGCCGTCGCGGTGGTGCTGGCCGTGATGACCACCATGATCGTGCTGGCGGAGATCGGCGTGAACATCGGCCCGCTGCTGGCGGGTGCCGGTGTCCTGGGCCTGGCGGTGGGCTTCGGCGCGCAGAAACTGGTGCAGGACATCATCACCGGGGTATTCATCCAGCTGGAGAAAGCCATCAACACCGGGGATGTGGTCACGGTCGCCGGAACGACTGGGGTGGTCGAGAAGCTCACGATCCGCTCCATGGGCCTGCGCGACCTGTCGGGCACCTATCACCTGATCCCGTTCTCCTCGGTGGATGCCGTTTCCAACTACATGCGTGACTACGCCTACCACGTGGGCGAATACGGCGTGGCCTATCGCGAGGATATCGACGAGGTCATCGTGCGCCTGCGCGAAGCCTTCGAGGAACTGAAGGAAGACCCGGACCAGGGCCCGAACATCCTCGACGAGATGGAGGTGCACGGAGTCACCGCGCTGGCGGACAGCTCGGTCAACGTGCGCATTCGCATCAAGACCCTGCCGGGCACGCAGTTCGGTCTGGGGCGTGCGTTCAACCGCCTGGTGAAGAAGCACTTCGATGCGGCCGGCATCGAGATCCCGTTCCCGCACCAGACCATCTACTTCGGTCAGGAGAAGGACGGCACGGCCCCGCCCGCGCATCTGCGCCTCACCCAGGAAACGGGCGAGGACACCGAGGACAGTCGCGACTACTCGAAGGACCGGCGGGCCCGCCCCAACCCGAAGCACAAGGGCGATTACGACGAGGCCGAGGACTGAACGAGAAAAAGCCGGTGTACGGATTGACGCGGGTGACTTCCCCCGAGGTGGAAGTCGCGCCATGATGAAGGCATGCGACTGCTGATTCTGCTCGCACCGCTCGTGCTGCTCCTGGCCTGGGCCCCGAGCTGGTGGGTACGCCATACAATGAAGAAGTACAGCCAGCCGGAGGACCGCTACAACGGCACCGGGGCGGAACTGGCGCGCGACCTGCTGGATCGCCATGGCCTGCACCACGTACGCGTCGAATCCACCCGTGATGGCGACCACTACGATCCGTTCGATCGGGCGGTGCGGCTGTCGGAGGGCAACCACGACGGTCGGTCGCTCACCGCGATCACGGTAGCGGCGCACGAGGTCGGGCACGCGGTCCAGCACGCCCAGGACTACCCGCCCCTGCGGATGCGCAGCAACCTCGTATGTCTGTCGCGCTACGGACAGCAGATCGGGGCCTGGCTGCTGGTCGCGATCCCCGTGATCACGCTGATCGCCCGGCACCCGGCGCCGGGCATCCTGTTCTTCCTGGCCGGGATTCTGTCGATGGGGCTGGCCGCGCTGGTGCACTTCGTCACCCTGCCCACCGAATTCGACGCGAGCTTTCGCCGGGCCCTGCCGATGCTGCGCCGGGGCAATTACCTGCACCCGCCGGACTATCCCCATGCCCAGCGGATCCTGAAGGCCGCGGCCTATACCTATCTCGCCCAGTCCCTGATGAGCCTGCTGAACATCGCGTCCTGGTTCCGCTTCCTGCGCCGTTAGGGAAACACGGATTCATGTGTGCACTCGCGTTGGTACCCCAGGTTTCCCGAGACAAGGCGCGGTGCGCAGCCGGTAATGGTTCTGCCGGCAAGGGCCGCAACGCAGGATCGGGGAGCATGGGATTTCAACCCCACAAACCATTGAAGGCAGAAAGTCGGCCGCCCGTGGTTGACGAAAACGGGGGCGCGCACGGCGTTGTGGTTCCCTTGTGCAGAATGACCGCATGGCGATCACCACGCCTTGTTCGCACGCAAGCGCGACACAACAGTAAGCGTGCATATCCATCCGTGTCTCCCTAAAACATGGCCGACTGCCCCCTTTGCACCGGGCCACTGCGCCTTTTCTTCGCCCGCGGGGTGCGCGATCCCTCGCCCGGGGATTACCTGCGCTGCCCGACCTGTTCGCTGATCGTTCTGGAACCAGCGTCCTGGCCCACGCCTGCGTTTGAACACGCGTATTATCAAACGCACGAAAACCGCCCGGACGACCCCGGTTATCGGCGTTTTCTCGGGCGCTTGATCGCCCCCCTGGAGGCCCACTGCCCACCTCCGGCCCATGGCCTGGACTGGGGGTGCGGCCCCCATCCGGTGCTGGCGGACATGCTGCGTGCACGCGGCTACTCGATGCAGACCCACGATCCCGTGTTCGGGCCCGACCGCCCGCCCCCCCTCGAACGCTTCGACCTGATCACCTGCAGCGAGGTACTGGAACATCTGCACAACCCCCTCGCCACACTTGAGGACATGGCGGCCGTTCTGCGGCCTGGCGGCACCATCGTGATCATGACCGGCTGGCCGCCCGCCGCAGCCGACTTCCATCGCTGGCACTATCGCCGTGACCCTACCCACGTGGCCTTCTACGGCCCTGCCACGCTGCACTGGGTCGCGATGCACCTGGGCTGGGCGATCGAGCTACCGGCCACCGATATCGCCCTCTTGTGTCCTCCTTCCGGCCGAGGGGGCACCGATCACACCAAAAACGAGAAGCCTGCAGCGAAAACCGGGCTGCTCCGGCACCCGTCGACCACGCCTGTTAAGCTGTTGTTAAGTCACCACGCACTAAGCTTTCCACCGTAATTTCACGAGGAGAATCATTATGACGAACCGTTCCCGGCCTCTCGCCGGTTTGATTGCCGCCGCCGCGCTCGCGCTCGCCAGCCCGCTGGTGATGGCCCAGGGCATGGGTCAGGAAGGCATGGGCCAGCAGGGGCAACAGCAAGGCGGGGCCGACCCGCAAATGGAAATGCAGCAGCTGCAGCAGACCCTGGCCGAGACCCAGCAGCAGGCGATCGAGAACAACCCCGATCTCGAGCAAAAGGGCGAAGAGCTCGAAAACCTGGTGCTTAACAAGATGGAAGAGGCCGGCTATCAGCCGCGCCAGGATCTTGAAACCCTGGAAGGCGCCGAAGAACGCCTGCGCGATCCGGACCTCAGCGCCGAGGAGCGCCAGCAGGTGATCCAGTCGGAGGACGTCCAGCAGGCGCAGATGAACCTGCAGGAGGCCCAGCAGGCCGTGGCTCAGGACGAGGAAATCATCACCGCCCAGGAGGCCCTGCGCGAAGACCTGATGGCCGCCATGCGCGAAGAGAATCCGGACATCGATGACATCATTGCGCGTCTGGAAAGCCTGCAGCAGGAAATGCAGCAGGGTGGCAGCCCGGGCATGGCGCCCCCGCAGTAAACCGCGCCACGCCTGACGCTATCGCGCCCCGGTCGCCGCTGGTGACCGGGGCGTTTTTGTGTGGCACATGCAGGCGGACCAAACGCCGCCCTCTATATTCTCTTTGCGCTATGTATCGCATTGAATACCTTTGATAGAAGAAAATAAGTCGAGCCTCTATACTGGCGCCTCCCCCTGACTGCGCCCGGCCCACCCCGGGCCAGAGTTGGCTGCCAAATCGTGACGACGGCCCTGGCAGCCACACGGCCCGGGTGCGCCGGGCTCGCGGGATCGCTCGACAAGCCGTCGTCCACGTCACGAACAGGCCAAGCGAGTACCGCCATGAATTCGATCCTGCTGCGCATCTTTCCGTTCTTGAGCTGGCGCCCGACCAAGGGCACGATCAATGCGGATCTGATTGCCGGGATCTCCGTGGCCCTGGTACTGATCCCGCAGTCCATGGCCTATGCCCAGCTGGCCGGACTGCCGCCCGTCTACGGCCTGTATGCATCGCTGCTGCCGGTCATGGTCGCCGCCCTCTGGGGCTCCTCGCATCAGCTGGCCACCGGCCCCGTCGCAGTCGTCTCGTTGCTGACCGCATCGGCCCTGGTCCCGCTGGCCGCCGAAGGCTCCTCCGAGTTCATTGCCCTCGCGATCGCCCTGGCCCTGATCGTCGGGGTGATTCAGCTGGTCATGGGCCTGTTCAAGCTGGGCGCCCTCGTCAGTTTTATCTCCCATCCGGTGATCGTCGGCTTTACCAATGCGGCGGCCATCATCATCGGGCTCTCGCAGCTCAACAAGCTGCTTGGGGTGCCGATCGACACGTCGGGTCACTTCCTGCTGGGCCTGTGGGGCGTCGTGCTCGAACTGGGCAACACCCACTGGCCGACCCTCGCCTTCGGTCTGGGCGCGATCGCGATCATGGTCGGGATGAAGCGGGTCGCACCGAAGATCCCCGGCGTGCTGGTCGCGGTGGTCGTCACCATTCTGGTCTCCTGGCTGGTCGGCTACGAGCGCAAGGCCGACACAACACTGGACCAGATCGCCCCCGCCGAACTCGTCGAACTCGCCCAGCAGATCGAGGAGAAGCGCGGCCAGGTATCCGATCTGGATGACCGCGTGCGGGAACTGGAAAGCGAGATCCAGGAAGCCGCCCGCGTCGACGCCCCGGCCCTGCGCTTCCAGCAGGAGCAGGCCGAGCTGGAGCGCGAGGAACTGCGCGCCGAACTTGCCCCGCTGCGCGAGGAACTGCGCAGCGTCACGCTGCGCCGACTCCCGGCGACCGACGATGAACCCGAGCGCTTCATTGCCGATGACCACCTGTCGGACGCCGAGCGGGAACGTGCCGAACGCACTGCCTGGCGGATCGAGCGGGTAGATGGCGATGACGTCGCCCTGAATGGCGGTGGCGCAGTCGTCGGCAACGTACCTCAGGGCCTGCCGTCAATCAGCGCACCGGAGATGACCTTCGGCACCATCACCACACTGCTGACTACGGCCTTTGTTATCGCGCTGGTCGGCTTCACCGAGGCGATTGCGATCGCCAAGGCCATGGCGGCGCGGACCGGGCAGCGCCTGGACCCGAACAGGGAACTGATGGGCCAGGGCCTGGCCAACATCTCCGGCGGCTTTACCCAGGGCTATCCGGTGAGCGGGTCATTCTCGCGTTCGGCGGTCAATCTGAACTCGGGCGCACGCACGGGCATGGCGTCCGTCTTCACGGCCGTGATCATCGGGATCGCTCTGCTGTTCCTGACGCCCCTGATCTATCACCTGCCGCAGTCGGTGCTGGCTGCCATCATCATGATGGCCGTGGTAGGCCTGATTAATTTCAAGGCGATCAAGCACGCCTGGGTGGCCAACAAGCACGACGGGGCTGCGGCGATCGTCACCTTCGTCGCCACCCTGGCAATGGCCCCGAACCTCGACTACGGCATCCTGATGGGCGCCGGTCTGGCCATCGTGCTGTACCTGTACCGCACCATGCAGCCGCGCGTGTGCGAACTGGCCCGCTACGACGACGGGACGCTTCGCGAGGCACAGCGCTACGGGCTGGAGACCAACGAGAAGGTCGGGCTGATGCGCTTTGACGGCTCGCTGTACTTCGCCAACGTCCCCTACTTCGAGGATGCAGTGCTGGATCTGGTCGCGCGCAACCCGCAGGCCAGGTATCTGATCGTGGTCGGCAAGGGTATCAACGAGATCGACGCCTCCGGCGAAGAAGTCATCCACCAGCTGGTCCATCGCCTGAAGGCGCGGGGCATCACCCTGGTCTTCGCCGGCGTGAAGGCGCAGGTTATGGAGGTCATGCAGCGCACCGGCCTCGAGGACATCATCGGCAAGGACAACATCTTCAAGTCCACCGATCATGCGGTGAAGGAGATCTCCGAACGCGTGGGTGAACCGATCAAGTAATGCCAAGGGCCCGCGCCACGGACGGCGAAAAGGGCTGCACCCACCGGCGTCAGTCGCTACACTGGTCAGGTTACGAACCCAAGAGGAGTTGACCCGTGTCCCGAGACCAGATCGTTCGCTCGAGTCGCAACCCGTCCAGCACCGGCTCCATCAGCGAGACCATCTCGACCAACAAGGTCATCCGCCAGACCTACATGCTGCTGTCGGTGACGCTGGCGTTCAGCGCGGTGATGGCCTTCGTGGCGATGGCCGTGGGCGCCCCGGCGGTGCACTGGCTGGTCCTGCTGGCGGTCCTGATTGGCGGGCCGTTCGCCATCCATGCCGCGCGCAACTCCGCGCTCGGGCTGGTGCTGACCTTCGCCTTCACCGGCGTACTGGGCTTCTTCCTCGGCCCGATCCTCAGCATGTACCTGGGCCTGCCCAACGGGCCGCAGATCGTCGGCAATGCCTTTACCGCCACAGCGGTCGCCTTTGTTGCGCTGTCCGGCTATGCCCTGGCCACCAAGAAGGACTTCAGCTTCCTGGGTGGCTTCCTGGTGGTCGGCCTGATCGTCGCCCTGCTGGCGATCGTCGCCAACATCTTCCTGGCGATCCCGGCGCTGTCGCTGACCATCTCCGCGGCCGTGGTACTGCTGCTGTCGGCGGCGATCCTGTTCGACACCAGCCGCATGATCCACGACCCGGAGGCCAACTACATCATGATGACGGTCTCGCTGTACGCGAACCTCTACGTGATGTTCCTCCACCTGCTGAACCTGTTCCACGCCTTCATGGGTGACAACTAACAGCAGCGGCTCACAGGCAAGCGATTCGGGCCCCGCGATGCGGGGCCCTTTTGTTGGGAAACACGGATCAATGTACACGCTCGCGTTGGTACTCCAGGTTTTCCGAGGCAAGCCGCATCGTGCGGTCGGTAGTGATCCTATCCGCAAGCGTCGCAACACCGTTTCTCCTGGTAAACGCCATGACTGAACTGCGACACGGGGTATTTCTCGACCTGTCCACGGTGGATCGCGACGACCTGGACCTCACCCCCCTGCGCGAGGCCCTTCCCGAGTGGGACCTGCACCCGCGCACGGACCCCGACGAGATCAGCGCCCGCATTGCGAATGCCGAGGTAGTGGTCACCAACAAGGTTGTACTGGACGACTCGCTGCTGGCCGCGGCCTCGAACCTGAAGCTGGTCTGTGCCGCAGCCACCGGCACCAACAATATCGATGTCGCCGCCGCTCGCCGACTGGGCATCACCGTCAGCAATGCCCGCGACTATGCGACGGACTCCGTGGTACAGCATGTCTTTGCCCTGCTGCTGACGCTGGTCACGCGGCTGGACGACTACCGCGCCGATATCCGCGCCGGCCACTGGAGCGCGTCCGATCAGTTCTGTCTGCTGGATCACCCGATCCAGACCCTGGCGGGCATGCGTCTGGGCATCATCGGCCATGGCGTACTGGGCCAGGCCACGGCACGCGTCGCCCGGGCCTTCGGCATGCAGGTTCAGGTGGCCGCGAGCCTGCGCCCGGGATCACCCTCGTCTGCGGACGACGCGGATCGCATCCCGCTGCCGGAGCTCCTTGCGACCAGCGACGTGGTCAGCCTGCATTGCCCGTTGTCCCCCGAAACCCGCCACCTGATCGACGATGACGCGCTGCGGCGCATGCGTCCGGGGGCGATCCTGCTCAATACCGCGCGCGGTGGCCTGGTCGACCCCGAGGCCCTCGCACGCCATCTTCGGGCCGGAAGCCTGGGCGGTGCCGGCATCGACGTCCTGGAGCCCGAACCCCCGCCAGCGGACCACCCCCTGCTGGCAGCGGACATCCCGAACCTCGTGCTGACGCCGCATACCGCCTGGGCAGCCCGCAGTGCCCGCCAGCGCGTGATCGAGGAGACTGCGACCAACATCCGCTCTTTCGCCAAGGGACAGCCCCGCCATGTCGTCAGCTGATCCATCCCGCACCGACCGCGAACTGATCGCACGGATCGAGGCGCTGGAGGTTCGCCTGGCCCATCAGGAGTACACCCAGGAAGAGCAGGCTCGCGTCCAGCACGAGCTCCAGCAGGACAACCAGGAGCTACGCCGCCAGCTCCAGTGGCTCCGCGACCGACTGCGGGAACTCGAGGACCAGGGCGGCGGCCCCGGAGACGGCAACGAGCCGCCTCCGCCGCACTACTGACCGTGACCCTTCAAGTCCGCGCAGAACCGGGGCAGGAGCCCCGAGCCCGGGAGATCGACCATTACCTGCAAGTCGAGGGCTATCGTCACCTGGGCGAGGCGGCCCTGGTACTGGAGGTCGGCACGCACGGGCTGGCGCTGATCCGCGAGGAGAGTCGGCGCGCACTGCGTCTGCATCTGGACTTCGCCACCGGCCGTCAGGGGTATCGTCTGGCCCATAGCGGGCATCAGCGAGAGGGCCTGATCCGGGCCATGGGCAACATCCCGCGGGACAGCCATGTGGTGGACGCCACGGCCGGACTGGGTCGCGATACGCTGCTACTGGCCGCGCATGGCTTCCGCGTGGATGCCTGGGAGCGCCACCCGGTCATCTACCTGCTACTGGCGGATGCCCTGGAGCGCGCCGCCCGCGAGGAGGTGCTGGCACCCATCGTCGAGCGCATAACGCTGCACGTGGGCCTGGCCACGCCGGCGACCCTGAGCACCCAGCCCGTCGCCGCCGTATTCGATCCGATGTTCCCGGAGCGGGCCAAGCGCGCCGCGGTCAAGAAGGACATGCAGCTGACCCAGGCCCTGATGGAGGGCGACCCGGACCCCGACCCGGAAACCACGCTGCAGAACCTGCGCGAGGCGGCCACGCGGCGGGTCATCGTGAAGCGCCCCCTGCATGCCCCTGCTCTGGGTCCCGACGCGCCCCAGGGCAGCGTCAGGGGCAAGAGCGTACGCTTCGACATCTACGCACCTGCCGAGACACCCTGAGGCAGCCCCGCTGGGCCGCCCACGCCCCGCTCACCGATCAGGAACCACCCAGAATCAGCCGGTCGTCTCCGGAGAAGCGGTAATCCGGGATCGGCAGATTGCGCCGGGCATCCTGTCCGTCATAGACCCGCCCAGCCGCGTCATAGCGCCCCCCACGACAGCGATCGACGAACCCGCCGGACCAGTCCTCCGCCGCGTCCGGGTGCACCAGGTCCAGCTCGCAGCCGAGATCGGTGCTCTCGCCAATGACCACCAGCCACTCCGGCCGCAGGCTGCGCAACGGCAGTTCCAGCCCGTCCGGCTGCTGGCCGCGACGGGCACGCGGATCGACCAGTTCATCGTCATCACCCAGCGCCTGCTGCAGGGCCGGGTCCCGGTGCAGCACCAGGATGCGCCGACCGTCCCAGTCCAGCCGCTTGAGTTCGCCGGGGGCGATCGCATCCAGCTCCACGATGCGGCGCTCGGTCTCACCGCCCCCCAACATGGACAGCGCGTAGCTCGCCAGAATACCGGCGAATACGATCACACCGCCCAGCACCATCAGCTTCATCAGGACGCGGATCCGCATTCGGTTCAGGCTGTCGCCCGCAGGCTGCATCGTGACTTCTCCGCTTGAATTTGCTTTGCGCCTGGCCGGTGTACCTCTACACTACGCGCATGAATACGGCCAAACGCTCCGGAAGCCGCCACTACGTCGGCATCCACAATGACTTGTACGGCGGCATGACGCCGGTCGGCAATATTATCCGCGATGCCTGGGTATTCGGCTTCCTCCCGGAGACCGAGACCTGCGAGGGCTGGGATCTCGGACGCATCCAGCAACTGCACGACCAGGTCAACGCCGAGTGGGACAAGTACGACCTGCGCATCGCCAACCTCCCGCCCGAGCTGCGCGAGCGCCACGCCCGCATCCATGATGAAGCGATCGAGCGGGCCCGTGGGCACGGCTGGGTACCCGGGAAGGACTACGACAGCGAGATGGGCGACGACGCCTGATGCCGGGTACGGAGACCGAGCCGATGATCCGCGCCCTGGTCGTGATCGCGGCCCTGCTCGCTGCCGTCGCGGTGGTGCTCGGTGCCTTCGGCGCGCACGCCCTGCAGGACCGGCTGTCCGAGCGCGCGCTGGCCACCTGGCAGACCGGCGTCCAGTATCACTTCATCCACGCCCTCGCCCTGCTCCTGCTGGCGGCGCTGTGGTCGCACCTGGCCACCGGCTGGGCCACCGCCAGCGCCGTGGCCTTCGTGCTCGGCATCCTGCTCTTTGCCGGCAGCCTCTACGCCCTGGCCCTGGGCGCCCCGCGCGTCCTGGGGGCCATCGCGCCACTGGGCGGCACCGCCTTCATCCTCGGCTGGCTGGGCCTGGCAATCGCCGCCTGGCGGGCATAGGAAGGTTTGCCCACGCCCGGAAGGCCACTATCGCGTTCATCCGCTTTCCCTGACTTATACTGCCCGCGCCCAGAGGCAATAACCGAACCGAGAGACCCATGAGCCAGCCCTCCTTCGCCGTATTCGCCGAACAAACCCTCGACGAGATCTACAACTCCCTCAGCGACCAGGACGGTCTCGACGACCTGGACATCGACCTGATCGATGGTGTCCTGACCCTCGAGTTCGAGGACGGCGCGCAGATGATCCTGAACCGCCAGGAGGCCGCTCAGCAGATCTGGCTGTCCTCGCCCGAGGGGCCGGCCCACTTCGGCTACAACGAAGACGAGGATGCCTGGCTGGATGACCGCAACGGGGATGACCTGCACGAGACCCTGGCCCGCGTGATCGGACAGAAGCTGGGCGTGCGCGTAGAACTCTAGTCCCGAGGCCCCGACCGGCCGTTGTCACCCTCCTCCGACGGCGCCTCCGGGGATCCCTCCTCGTCCAGCGCCCGCAGGTGGGCCTCCAGCTCCGCCAGCACCGGGTGCGGCCGATCCTCTTCCAGCGCATTGTCCAGTGCCCGGGTCGCTTCCAGCGCCTCGGGGTCGCCCCGAAGCGGCATGCGCGCGATGCCCAGTGCCAGCATCCGGAACTGGCGAAACACCAGGTAGCTGACGGTCGCGGTAATCAGCGCCGCCCACATCTGATCCTGGAACCACAACCAGACAGCAATACCGTAGCCACTGAAGGTCAGGACAAAAATCCCCAGCGCCACGCGATGGGCACGGGCCACAATGCCCTCCAGCACATCGCGATTGCGCACGACGAAATCACGTTCGAAATGCATTCAGTTCGGTCCTCGGCCGCCTAGGGAAACACTGATTCATGTACACGCTCGCGCTCGAGTCGCTTTTGCGTGCGAACAAGGCGCGGTGACTGCCGTGCAGTTATTCTGCACAAAGGAGCCGCAACGCCGTGCGCGCGCAAAAGAGGCCGAGCCCCTTGGGGTTGGCACCCCCGGTTCCCCGATCCTGCGTTGCGGCCCTTGCCGGCAGAACCACTACCGGCTGCGCACCGCGCCTTCTCTCGGAAAACCGGGGGTGCCAACGCGAGTGTGTACATGAATCAGTGTTTCCCTCACGGCTATGGTTGCTGGGCGCGCCAGCGTTCGAAGGTCGGATAGTCCTCATAGCCGCGCGTGAGCACATAGTCCATCACGTTGCGCAGCCGGTTCAGGTGCACCACCGAGTCGATGCGGATGATCTCCTCGCCCGCCTCGTCAAAGAAGATCAGCGTCGGCGCCCAGTGCACATCGAGCTCTGCCGCCCAGTCACGCGGGTTGGTCCGCTGACCGTCCGGGGTCAGCACCGGCGTGTCACTGTCCTCGGCATCCAGCTGGACGGCATCCATCAGGGCGATGCGGTCCAGTACCTCGTCTTCCTGCAACGGCTCGGTGTGCAGGATATCGCAGGCGTGGCAGGCCTCGCGCTCGAAGAACACCACCAGGGGCCGTTGACCGGGGATCGCACTACGGTCCAGCGCATACGGCTCATTAACGAAGAAATCGCGCTCGTTGATGTCTTCCATGTCGAACTTGGGAGGCGGGTCGGCACGATCCAGGTAGTCGCGGAAACTCATCTCCCGGTCGTGACGCTCGGTCACGTAGTCGAGCAGCGCGCGGAAGCGATACGGCGGGTAATAGCCCCGCATCTGGTGGATACGCTCGCCTTCGGCATCGTAGAAGGCGATGGAAGGCGTGAAATTAAGCCGTTGTTCGGAGGCATATTCGCGCTCAAACTTGACCTCGCCGTCCAGCCCCGTGACCTCGCGGCTGCCGAGCACGTCGATCGCCACCACGTCGAAGTTGTCCGACAGCTGTGCGCGAATGTCCTCTTTCTCGAAATTGACCTCGAACAGGGCCTCGCAGTACGGGCAGTCATCCATCCCGTAGTACACCGCCAGGCCCTGTTTACCGCGCTCCACGGCGCGTTCCAGGTCCTCCGGCAGGTCGAGAAAGCTCAGTTCGAACCAGTCCGGGGTGTGCAGGCCGATGATGCGCGGCGCATCGTCGAAATCGAAACCCTCCTCGATCTCGGCCTGCGCCCATAGCGGCCAGCAAAGCAGCAGCGCCAGCAGGCTGGCGATCGCGACCGGCTTTCCGATTGGTTTCACACCCACCTCGTCTGAATCAACCTACTGTTCAGACGGCGGTTTCAGCAGCGAGGTTCCACCGAGATAGGGACGCAGCCGCTCCGGGATCGCGATCGAGCCGTCGGCCTGCTGGTGATTCTCGAGCAGCGCGACCAGGGCCCGGCCCACCGCGACGCCGGACCCGTTGATGGTATGCACCAGCTCGGGCTTGCTGCCTGCTTCCGGGCGGAAGCGCGCCTGCATGCGCCGCGCCTGGAAGGCCTCGAAATTGGAGCACGAGGAGATCTCGCGGTAGGCCTGCTGGCCCGGCAGCCAGACCTCCAGGTCATAGGTGCGCGCGGCCGCAAAGCCCATGTCGCCCGTGCTCAGCAGCACCACGCGGTAGGGCAGCTCCAGCGCCTGCAGCACCGCCTCCGCGTGCCCGAGCAGCTCTTCCAGGGCCGCGTCGGACTGTTCCGGATGCACCACCTGCACCAGCTCCACCTTCTCGAACTGGTGCTGACGGATCAGGCCGCGTACGTCACGCCCGTAGCTGCCCGCCTCCGAGCGGAAGCACGGGGTGTGGGCGGTCATCTTCAGCGGCAGCGCGCCGGCCTCGAGGATCTGCTCGCGCACCAGGTTGGTCAGCGTGACCTCGGCGGTCGGGATCAGCCGGAAACGCTGGTCGCAGTCCACCGAGAACAGGTCCTCGTCGAACTTGGGCAGCTGGCCCGTCCCCTCCAGCGACTCCGGGTTCGCCAGGTAGGGGACATAGGTTTCCTGGTAGCCATGCTGCTGGGTGTGCAGGTCGAGCATGAACTGGGTCAGCGCCCGGTGCAGACGCGCCATGTCGCCGCGCATCACCACAAAGCGGGAGCCGGCCACACGTACCGCCGCCTCGAAATCCAGCCAGCCACCGGGCAGACCGAGATCCACATGGTCACGGGGCGTGAAGTCGAATTCGCGCGGGGTGCCCTCGCGGCGCAGTTCGACGTTCGCCTCCTCGTCCTTGCCAACGGGCACGTCCTTCTGCGGCAGGTTCGGGATGCGCATCAGCAGCGCGTCCAGCTCCTGCTGCACGGCGTGCAGGTCGGCCTCGCACTGCTTGAGTTCGTCGCCCAGACGACCGACCTCGGCCTTCAGGGGCTCGATATCCTCGCCCCGCGCCTTGGCCTGCCCGATCCCCTTGGAGCGGGTGTTGCGCTCGTTCTGGAGTTCCTGGGTGCGAACCTGAAGCGCCTTGCGCCGCGCTTCCAGCGACTCGAAGCGCTCGCGGTCGAGCTCGAAGCCGCGACTGGCCAGCGCGGCCACGGTCGCGTCCAGGTCCTGGCGCAGACTGCGAATATCCAGCATGTCGGTAATCCGTTCACAAACGACCGGGAAGTCTACGGTCGCGGCCACGCCCCGTCCATGGCCGGGCCGTCAGGCCCGCTCGGCCTCAGCCGCGCGATGCAGCGGCATTCCAGCGACGCCCCTGCGCACTGCCCAGCCACACGCCCGCCAGCCACAGCACCAGGGATACGGACACATACAGCGCCGCACGTCCGGGATCGCCCATCTCCAGCAACCACAGGCTCTCCAGGCTGAACACCGAAAACGTCGTAAAGCCCCCGCAGAAGCCGGCCAGGACAAACTGGCGGGTCACCGGATCGGCGGGCCGGCACCCCTCCGGGGCACTGATCACGGCGTAAAGCCCGATCAGCCAGGACCCGGCCACATTCACCGCCAGCGTATCCCAGGGAAACCCGGCCCCCATCAGGTGCAGCCCGGTCCACGACAGGGCATAGCGCGCCATGCTGCCCAATGCGGCGCCCAGGGCGACGAACGCGGACAGGCGCAGCGAGTACCCCGTCATCCCGCGCCACCCGCGGCACGGCCCAGGACATGGCCGACAAACACCAGCGTCAGCCCACCGCCCAGTGTCAGCAGGACGTAGGCGATCGCCGGGCGCCAGCCGTCGCGTTCCGCAACACCCACCGTCTGCAGGCTGAACGAGGAGACCGTGGTGAAACTGCCGAGCACCCCCACCACCAGCAACAACCAGAGCCAGCGCACTCCGGAGGGGTCCGCCACCAGCCCAAGCACCACGCCGATCAGCAGCGCGCCCGAGGCGTTCACGACCAGCGTCCCCCACGGGAAACGGCCTCCGGTGCGGTTATCAATCCACTGCGACAGCCAGAAGCGCGCCAGCCCTCCCAGCGCGCCCCCTGCCCCCACCAGCACAAGGCCCTCCCACCAGACGATCATCGCGGCATTGTCTGTGCCCGCAGTCGGCCTGTCGAGCCATTGCATTCGGCGCACCGATTCACCGCCCTCCACGGATCTGTTCCAATGCCATTTGGCCATGCTTCGGCACACGCGGGTGCGCCTGTTCATCGACAAGCCCTGACACATCGTCTTTCCCGGCGCATGATTAGGACAACCGGAAGCAATGCACAGCCGCCACCCATCAGGGATACACATGAGCGATCGCGAATCAGACCGCGACTGGCACAGCCGGAGCGTCGATCAGACCCTGGATGCCCTTGGCACCAAGGCTGACGGCCTGGATAGCGAAACCGCCCACCAGCGGCTGGAAGAACACGGGTACAACCGGCTGCCCCAGCCGCCACGGCGTGGACCACTGATGCGCTTTCTGGGGCAGTTTCACAACATACTGATCTACGTACTGATCGCCGCAGCCGTTGGCACAGCGCTCCTTGGTCACTGGCTGGATACCGGCGTAATCCTCGGGGTGGTGCTGATCAATGCCACCATCGGCCACATCCAGGAGGGCAAGGCCGAAAAGGCCCTCGAAGCCATCCGCGGGATGCTCTCGCCCCAGGCACAGGTGCTGCGCGACGGACAACGCCGCAGCATCCCCGCCGAGAAGCTCGTCCCCGGCGATATCGTCTATCTGCAGGCCGGAGACCGAGTCCCGGCTGATCTGCGCTTGATCGGGGCGCACAATATGCGGGTCGACGAGGCCACGCTGACCGGCGAGTCGATCGCCAGCGACAAACAGACCGACCCCGTGGACAGCGACACCGATCTTGGCGACCGTCGGTCCATGGCCTACTCCGGGACCCTGGTCGCCTCCGGCCAGGGGCGCGGCGTAGTGGTGGCCACGGGCGCCAATACCGAGATCGGCCGCATCTCCACCCTGCTTGGCGAAGTGGAGAGCGTCACCACTCCGCTACTGCAGCAGATCGCCCAGTTTGGCCGCTGGTTGTCGGTCGCGATTGGAGTACTGGCCTCACTTACCTTTGCATTCGGGTTCTGGGTGCGCGACTACGACCTGGTGGAGACCTTCCTCGCCGCCGCCAGCCTGGCAGTGGCGGCGATCCCGGAGGGCCTTCCGGCGATCATGACCATCACCCTGGCAATCGGGGTGCAGCGCATGGCTGCCCGTCACGCGATCATCCGCCGCCTGCCGGCGGTGGAGACCCTCGGCTCGGTTACCACCATCTGCTCGGACAAGACCGGCACCCTCACCCGTAACGAGATGACGGTAAAGAGCATCATCACCACCCAGGCAGAGTACGAGCTGGGCGGGGTGGGCTACGAACCGCACGGCGGGATCACCCGCGACGGCCAGGAGGCCGACCCGGAGACCGATCCCCTGCTGGCCGAGGTGCTGCACGGCATCCTTCTGTGCAACGACGCCGAGGTCTACCGGAAGGACGACACGTGGACCATGGAGGGCGACCCCACCGAAGGCGCCCTGATCACCGCGGCGATGAAGGGAGGGCTGGAGCCGAAGCTCGTGAACAAGGAATTTGTGCGCGACGACGTGATCCCGTTCGAATCATCCTACAAGTTCATGGCCACCCTGCACCACGATCATGAGGGGCACGCCTTCCTCTTCCTCAAGGGCGCGCCGGAACGGGTACTGGCGCTGTGCAGCCACCAGCGCACCGACGATGAGGATGAACCGCTGGACACCGAACACTGGCAGCAGTGGATGGATGATGTCGCCTCCCGCGGTCAGCGCCTGCTCGCTCTCGCTACCCGGCGCATGGAAGGGCACTGCCGAGAACTCGAGTTCGCCGACATCGAGAACGGAGGGCTCACCCTGGTCGCTGTCTGCGGAATCATCGACCCGCCGCGCGAAGAGGCGATCGAAGCGGTAGCCCACTGTCAGGGAGCCGGGATCCGCGTGAAGATGATCACCGGCGATCACGGCGTCACCGCCCGGGCGATCGCCGACGAACTGGGCATCAGCACCGAAGGCGGTGTGGTGGTCGGCCACGAACTGGACGACACCTCGGACGATGACCTCAAGGCGATGGTCCAGCACGTCGACGTATTTGCCCGCACCACACCGGAGCACAAGCTGCGGCTCGTTCGCGCGATTCAGAGCCACGGCGACGTGGTGGCAATGACCGGTGACGGCGTAAACGACACCCCTGCACTCAAACGCGCCGATGTTGGCGTGGCCATGGGGCTGAAGGGCACCGAGGCCGCACGCGAGGCCTCCGCAATGGTGCTGGCCGACGACAACTTCGTCTCCATCGCCAATGCGGTCGAAGAAGGCCGCACGGTCTATGACAACCTGAAAAAGGCGATCATGTTCCTGCTGCCCAGCAACGGGGGACTGGCCTTCACAATCGTCGCTGCCATTTTGCTGGGTCTGACCCTGCCGCTAACCCCGGTGCAGGTCCTGTGGGTCAACATGGTCAGTGCGGTTACCCTCGGCCTGGCGCTGGCCTTCGAACCGACCGAGCCGGGCGTGATGCAACGCCCTCCTCGCCCGCCCAATACGCCTATCTTGTCCGGCTTCCTGCTCTGGCGCGTCAGTTTCGTGTCCACCCTGCTGGTCGCCGGCGCCTTTGGCCACTTCCTGTGGCTGGAGCAGCAGGGGGCGGAACACGAGTTCGCCCGTACGGTGGCCATCAACACCCTGGTCATGGGGCAGCTGTTCTTCATGCTTACCAGCCGCTCTCTTCTGGCGCCCGCTCTCAGCCATGCAAGCCTCGTCGCCAGCCGGCCGGCCCTGATCGCAATCGGGATCCTGATCGTACTCCAGAGCCTCTTTACCTATGCCCCGCCACTGCAACTCCTGTTCGGCACCACCGCCATCGGACCGCAAGAGTGGCTGCGCATCCTCGCGTTCGGCCTGATCCTGTTCACTCTGGTCGAGCTCGAAAAAACGGTGCTGCGACGCCGTGGTTTCAACCCCCACCAGTAGACGGCCGCCGGGCTGGCTCCAGGCCTGATCGCGGTGTCCGGCTTGTTCAGCCACCTGACGGTGCGGATGTTCCGGGGCCGCACACGCGTCATTACTGTCAGGCCGCCCGTGACGAAAGCCCAGACTTTGCAATCCGCCTCCTGTTCTACTTCCGACCCCCGTGGGTTTGAGGGCCGCTTTACCCTATTATCCGGGGAGTAGCAGTAAACGCCCCGGCGGTCAGTCAACAGCCCCAAGAGTGATCAAGACGATGATCGAGACGCAGTGGCTGATCCCTCTCCTCCCCTTTCTCTCGGCGTTACTGGTCCATTTGTCTGGTGCCCGGCTGGGCAAGCGCGTCGCGCAGCTGAGTGTCGGCATCAACCTGGTCGTGGTGCTGGTGGCTGCATTCCAGCTGACCGCCTACATCGTCAGCGACACAGGGCCCCAATGGGCGGCCCTCGCCGGCGGTTTGGGCAGCCTGCAGATCGACCCGCTGAGCGCGATCATGGCGCTGGTGGTCGCCGGCATCAGTCTGGTGGTCCACATCTACTCGATCCGCTACATGATCGAGGAGCCGGGCTACGCCCGCTTTTTCATGCTGCTGGACCTGATGACCGGCTCGATCCTGCTGATGGTCATGGCCGGCGATCTGATCACCCTGCTGGTGGCCTGGCACCTGATCGGCGTCTTCCTCTATTTCGTGCTGGCGCACAACACCGAACCCGTCAACGCGCAGCGCTACGCGTTCTGGACGTTCATTACCTATCGCCTGGGGGACCTGCCGCTGGTACTGGCCGCGATGGTGCTGTTCCAGGCCTACGGGGCGCTGGACTTCCCCACCCTGTTCGCCCGCATCGAAGCGACGCCGGATGCCCGTACGTTCCTGGACCTGCCGGTCGCCGGAACCGTGGCCTTCCTGGTGGCGCTGGCGGCGTTTGCCAAATCCGCTCAGTTTCCGTTGCACACCTGGCTGCCCTATTCCATGGAGGGACCGACACCGGTTTCGGCATTGATGCACGCGGGTATCGTCAACGCCGGCGGCATCATCATCAATCGCTTCGCGCCGGTATTCGTCCACAGCAGCGAGGTCCTGCATCTGCTGTTCATCGTGGGCCTGTTCACGGCGGTACTCGGTTCGATGCTGATGCTCGCGCAGAACGACATCAAGAAGTCGCTGGGCTATTCCACCGTGGGTCAGATGGGCTTCATGATCATGGAGACCGGTGCGGGTGCGTTCGCGCTGGCGATCTTCCACCTGATTGCCCACGGCCTGTTCAAGGGAACCCTGTTCCTCGGTGCCGGCAAGGTGATTGGCGCCGCGCGCAAACACGACGGCGTGCCCAACGATCCCCTCTACGACTTTCTGGTCGAACGCAAGTCGGCCCCGGCCCGACTGCCGTGGCTGTTGATCGGGGCTGCGATGCTGATCGTGCCGCTGGTGATTCTGGTGCTGGCACACTACTGGGTGGCCCCGGACTTTTTCCAGAAACAGGGCGCGATCGTGCTCCTGTTCTTTGGCTGGATCACGGGCGTCCAGGTGCTGTTCGCCACGCACCGGCTGGATACCGGCAATCCCTTGCGCATGATGGCCCTGATCGTCCTGTCATTCGCGGTGATCGTGGTCGGCTACAGCTTTGTCGGGCACAGCTTCGAGGGCTTCCTGTATCCGGATGCCGAGTTCCGCGAAGCGCTTTATACCGCGGCAGGCATCGATCAGATCACCTTCGGTGTGCTGATCGCGCTGCTGGCGCTGGTCATGGTGGCCGGGTGGCTGGGCGCCTATCTGACCCATGTCCGCCGCCAGCGGGTCGACAGGGAACATGGACGAACCTGGCTGACGCTGTACTCGCTGTTCTCCCGCGAGTTCTACGTCGCCGAGCTCTACACTCGCATGACGGTCTCGCTGCTGGCGCTGTCCCGGCGCCTGAATCTCTGGCTGAGGTGGGGTTGAGATGTCCGCTCTGCTGATCCTCGTCGCGGCATTCTTCCTGCCACTGTTCCCGATGAGCCTGGCGTTCAATGCGCTGGCTGCGCGCATCACCAACACCTACGTGCAGGTGGCGCTTTTCGTGGCCTGGCCGCAGTTCGGCGTGGCACTGATCCTGTGGGGTGATATCGCACCATTCGCTGGAGTGCTTGTCGTCTGGGCGACCCTGAGTGCGATTTTGTACGCCTTTCGCCTGTTGACCATCCGCGACGTCGGGCGCTGGGCGGCCTTGCTGGCCAGCTCCACCTGGCCCCTGGTGTGGCTGTTCGCCTTGCAGCTGCCGGCTGAAACGGACGTGATCGGCTTCGCCCTCGCGATGACAGCCGCCCCGTTGCTGATGCTCCTGGTACGCGATGCGCTTTCTCGACGGCTGGAGACCGCCTATACCGGACTGCATGGCGGACTGGCGCGGGATCTCCCCCGCCTGTCGGGCATGATCGTGGTAGCCACGCTCTGCGCAATGGCCCTGCCACTGTTCCCCGGCTTCTTCGCTCTGCTGACGCTGCTGGGTGGTGCCACACCCGGGGCTGCCCTCGGGGTCCTGCTGACCTGGCTGCTGTGGAGCTGGGCAGGAGCGCGACTGCTGCAAGGAACGGTGTTCGGCCCGCGCAGTGGTGACATCGCCAAGGACCTGCCGGCCACATCGATATGGGCCTTCGCCGGACTGGTGGCATTGCTGGTGGTATCCGGACTGCTGTGGACTGGAGGTGTCCCGTGAAGCTGACCCTCGGACGCAAGCTCAAGATCCGCTCGATGGTGCACATGGCGGCCGAGCCGATTCCCAACTTCTGGCCCATGCGCACCTTCATCCATCACAACCCGCTCCACGGGCTGGAGGACTTGCCGTTCCCGGACGCGATCCGGCGCGGTGAAGAGCTGTTCCACGGGAGGGGATTCCTGCCCCGAGCCGACTACCAGCGATTGTTCCGCGAGGGCCGCGTGGACCGCGACACCCTCGAGGCGCGCGTCGATGCCGCTCTTGAGAGCCACCCGGCCCTTAGGGCGATCGGCGGGCTCGACCTGCTCTGCACGCTGCTGACCGAATGCCATGATCCGGTCATCACGCCGCGCACGCTCGCCGATGCCGACGATGTGGCGGCCGCCCTGAACGGTCGCGAACACACACCCTCTGCGACGGATACCGGGATCCTCGCCAAACGGCTGCACGCCGCGTTTCCGGCTATGCGGCCGCTCTACGAGGCGCTCGATTCGCTGTGCGGCACACGTATCGGGCCCACGCTGGACGAACAACTGATCAGGATCTGCCTGGACTACTTCGACGAAGGTCAGTCGGCATGGCAGATGCCCGGCCGCGAACAAGGCCTGTTCGCCGCGTGGAAGACTGTCGTCCATCACCACCCGCGCCTGTTCCTGCGCGGCCAGCACACTCACAAAATCCTGGCGGAGTGTGACAGTCCCGAGGCGATCATCGCCCATGTCCTGGACGAGATCGGGATCCCCGAAGAGGCCTGGCCCGATCTGATCGTTCACGAACTGACTCGCCTGCACGGCTGGGCCGGCTTCATCCGCTGGCGCTCGACGGCAAGCCACTATCACTGGGCACGCGAACATCCGGCCGACCTGATTGATTTCCTGGCCATCCGCCTGGTGCTCGCGCTGTCGCTGATCCGCGAACATGGCCATCGGCACAAGTTGCCCGGTGACCGCAAGGCGCTCGAGGCCTTCCTGACCGAGCGACCCGGCGAGGCCTACCTGCGCCACGAACTGTTCACCGGAGCCGTACTGCCGACTCAGGCCGAGCTTGTCGAAGACGTCATCGCGCGTGGCAGGCCGGCCGAGATCGCCCGGCAACTGGACCATTACCTGCCGGCCAAACGCCGCGCGGAAAGCCGCGACCAGGCCCGCGCGCTTCACGCCCTGGCGTCGCTCGCCGGGAACCCCTCGCTGTTTGACGGGCTCGAGCGCGGACAGCTTCACGCCGTGCTGGAACAGCTTGGCGAGTTCGAGCGGCACGAGGGTATGGTCTGGCTGGAGGCCATGGAGGCGACCTACCGCCGCAGCGTTCTGTCCGGCCTGCGACTCGACCCGCCCGCGCCGCGCGAAAAACGCCCGTTCGCGCAGTTGCTGTTCTGCATCGACGTGCGTTCCGAACGTGTCCGGCGTCAACTCGAGACCATCGGCGACTACCAGACCTACGGCATTGCCGGCTTCTTCGGGGTACCGGTGAGCTTCATCGCGCTCGGCAAGGGCAGCGAGGATCACCTCTGCCCGGTCGTGGTCACACCGAAAAACCTCGTGCTGGAGGTGACCACGGGCGCCGAGCAACTGGACCTGGACCTGTACTCCTCGGCGGAATACCTGCTGCACGACCTGAAGCACTCCGTGCTGTCGCCGTATTTCACCGTCGAGGCCATTGGTCTGCTGTTCGGATTCGACATGATTGGCAAGACCGTCGCGCCGGCGACCTACCACCGATGGCGTGACAAGATCGAGTCGGATCAGCCCTCGACCCGCCTGATGGTCGACAAACTTACCCGTGAACAGGCGGATTCGGTGGTTCGCGCCCAGCAGCGGGTCATCATCGTCCAGGCGATTCATCAGCAGTTCGACATCGAGCGCGAAGCGATCACCGACTCCATGATCCGCGAGTTGCGCGAGACGGCAATGGGAAACAGCAGCGAACAGACCGTCTTCGCCCGCGAATTCGGCCTGAGCGAGAGTGCGGAGTCGGAGTTCATCGCGACCTTGCGGAACGACTATCGGATCAACCGTTCCTATGCCCATATGCAGCTCGAGCGACTGGGACGAATCGGCTTTTCCCTCGAAGAGCAGGCCTACTTTGTCGCCCAGGCGCTCCGCTCCATCGGCCTGACCGAACAGTTCTCGCGTTTCATCATCCTCACGGGGCACGGCAGCCAGTCGGACAACAACCCCTACGAATCGGCCCTGGACTGCGGCGCCTGCGGCGGCAGCCACGGTATCGTCAGCGCGCGAGTGCTCGCACACATGGGCAACAAGCCCGAGGTTCGCCGGCGGCTGCGGACCCAGGGCATCGACATCCCCGATGACGCCTGGTTTCTGCCCGCCATGCACAACACCACATCCGACGAGATCCGGCTGCATGACCTCGACCTGCTGCCGGCCAGCCACCTGGTCTATCTCGAGCGCCTGCGCAACGGCCTCCGCGCCGCCACGCGCCGAACGGCACGCGAGCGGCTGCAGACCCTGGAACCGGATCTCGAGGACGCCCCCGATACCATAACGGCCGCTCGGCGGGCACGACGCAACACGGTCGACTGGGCCCAGGTGCGCCCCGAATGGGGTCTGGCACGCAATGCGGGCTTCATCATCGGCCGGCGACACCTGACCGCGGCGAGCGACCTGCAGGGCCGCACGTTCCTGCATTCCTACGACTATCGCGTCGACCCCAAAGGCCGACTGCTGGAAAGCATTCTGACCGGCCCGCTGATCGTCGCCCAGTGGATCAACATGGAGCACTATTTCTCGGCGGTCGACAACGAACGCTACGGCTCCGGCAGCAAGGCCTACCATAACGTCGCCTGTCGCGTCGGGGTCATGACCGGCAACCTCTCGGACCTGCGCACCGGCCTGCCCGCCCAGACCGTACTCTACGACGGGCTGCCCTACCACGACCCGATCCGGTTGCTGGCCCTGATCGAGGCCCCGCTCTCCCATGCGCGCCGGGCCATTGAAAACGTGCCCAAGGTCCGGAGCCTGATTGCGAATGGCTGGGTACTGTGCGTCATCCTCGACCCGGAAACCGACCGGCTGTACCGATTCGTCGACGGCGACTGGTGCGAGGAACCCCCGCCCCGTTCCACACAAGATGCGGCCGACCGACCTGCCGTGGAGGAAAACCGCGCATGAACGACCTGAATCTCAAATCACTGAAGAAGATCGAGATCATTCTCGAAGGCGAACACCAGGCGTTTGCCACCGATCTGCTGGATCGGGCGGGCGTCAAGGGCTACACCATCATCGGCAATCTCTCCGGCAAGGGTAGCCAGGGCTTCCACTCGGGGCACCTGATGTTCAACGAGGACGAAGTCCTGATCATGATCATCGCGGCGATCCCCGAAGAACTGGTCGAACCGATCCTCGAAGGGTTCACGCCCTTCTTCAACCAGCACAGCGGTGTTGTCTTCATCTCCGACATCCAGGTCAGCCGCCTGGTGAAGTTCAAGGGCTGAGATCGAGCGCCTTGCCTTGAGCACACGGGTCGGCGACCACCACGGACGCCCCCTCACGACCGTGGTAGCCGAACATCACCTCCTCAGTGCCCATGGAGCCGGTTTTCGCCCGTGCGCTCAATGCCGCACTTCTCGTCCAGTGCAGAGTTGTCGTCCGCGTCGACGGGCATCGTGAGCGGACCCTCTCCCGGGACCCCAAGCAGCGTGGCAATGACCACCGTGGGCTCATCCCGGCTGGGGTTGTAGGCCGTGTGCACACTGTCCCCGGGATCGACCAGGGCCATGCCGGGTTCAAGCTCGCGCCTTACACAGTCCTCCGCGAACATGAATACGAATTCACCTTCCGTGACCATGATGAGTACCGTCCCCGGATGGGTATGCCAGGGAAACACGGCCCCCGGCTGGATGGTGAACTCGAATACGCTGACATTCGATGCGTCTTCAATGTCGAAGGTCTTCCTGGGCAAACCGTCGAGCTCCTGCGTGATCTGCATCGAGACTTCGCCGCTAAAGGCGTGACGTTCGGTCAATGGCTTGGCCGTGATCGGATCGGGGTCCGCGTGTGCCAGTGGCGTGGCCAGGAGCACCAGCAGCGTAAACGCCGTGAGGGATATGGCGGCTCTGGTCCTGGCAAGGAATCCGGGATTGTTCATGACATTCTCCTTTGGGTCTGTTTGGGGCGAGCACTCCCCGACAGCGGCACCCTCGGCGCCGTATGTCGCACACGCACTCCGTGCGGCTTGATGTGGAAGGACTCGACTGGCGATCGATTCGCATGTGAGTGTCATCGTCGGCTCCCCTTGGTTTGGGCTGCGATGGGTTACGGCAAGACAAGGCACGCCGTGAGATCAGCATTGCGAAGCGGAGGCCGACCCCGCTAGTTCAGAAAATGAACCGGAAAACACCCGGTGGCGGAGCCATAATTGGGAAAATGGCTGCGGAGAAGCGCCATGACCGACCGAACGGGATACAGTCAGTTCTGCCCTGTGGCAAAGGCGGCGGAGATCCTGACAACGCGCTGGACCCCGCTGGTTCTGCGTGAGTTGATCAGTGGGTCTTCAGGTTTCAACGAGATCCATCGCGGCGTGCCGCTGATGTCGCGTGCACTGCTGGCCCGCCGTCTGCGGGACCTGATTGCGAGCGGCGTCGTAGTCCGAGAACACGCGGACTATCGCCTGACGGAGGCCGGCGAGGCCCTGGGCCCGGTGATCATCTCGATGGGCCTGTGGGGGCGGCGCTGGGTGGAAAGCGCAGCCGACGGCCCCGACTGGGACGCAGGCGTACTCATGTGGGACATGCGCCGGCGCATCGATACCGCGGCTCTTCCCCCTGGGCGAACCGTCGTCCAGTTCGACTACAGCGACGCACCGCCCGAACTTCGACGCTGGTGGCTACTGATCGAAGACGATGATGTCGACCTCTGCCAGTCCGACCCCGGATTCGAGGTCGACCTGTACATCGCCACGACCGTGCGGGTAATGGGCCCGGTCTGGATCGGCCAGCAACCCCTCGCGCCGGCCATCGAACGCAGGGATATTCGGGTTCTCGGCAGACTGGAGCTGGAACGCAGCATCGGGCGCTGGATCAAGCTGTCGGTCATTGCCGAACAGGCGGCAAGATCGCCCCCCACAAGAACGGCCTCTGACGCCACCACCGGGATGCACCTGAAACACTGACCACCCGTCCGGCTTTCGTCCCTCTACCGAAATCCCATCAGGCTGTCGCCACCAGCGTTCCATCGCAAAACTGGCGGTCTTCAGCATGTCTCGCTCAGCGGTTGGCCCCAACGGGACGCCCAGCGCGGGCCGCGCGGGGCCTGCCCGCGCAGACCGTGCTCTGCAACGGCTTGCCTCACTACGCCCCAATTCGCCCGCTGACCCTCATCGAGCTCCATTGGCACACGCACGCGTAGCCATCGACAGCGTGCCCAGGATCCGGAGCCTTATCGAGAACGGCTGGGTACTGATCATGATCATCGCTGCGATCCCCGAAACACTAGTCGGGCCGGTCCTTGAAGGGTTCACGCCCTTCTCCAACCAGCACAGTTGTGTCGTCTTCCAGGTCAGCCGCCTGGTGAAGCTCAAGGGCTGAAGGCCCTGAAACTGCCGCACGGATGCGGCCCCGCGACTGCAGGTCCGGTCCGATACCGCCGACCCCGCGCGCGAAGGCTAGATCGGCTTCCTCGCCTTGGGCCGCCCCATTTCCAGCTGGTCGAACCGAGAAAGTGCTGCTGCCGGCGCGGGTTCAACCCCCATCAGCAATCAGAATGAGCACGGCTTCATTCGTGCCCGAAATCATCCAGGCGCCTGCCGAGCCAGGGCTAGGTGCCTCATCGAGGTCCATACCCCGCCAGTCATTGCCCAGTACCCGAGTCGATTACTCATAAACCTTGTTTATCAACCACCGCTCGCCTAGGGTAGCCGCGGCTCCGTCCTGTGATGGCGCTCACAAAATTCACGGATTGCGCGGCAGGAGGCCATATGCGGTTGATTCTTTTGTCTTTCCACTCTGAGTACTTCTCTTCAGCACCGGATGCCTTTCCCGGGGCTAGCCTCCCTGACGCATTAGCAGAGTACTGGAACACGGCAGACCCGCCTTGCCTTGGTAGCCATCGGTATCCGGCTGCTCAGGCGATTCATGGACGACGAGCGCGCGCTAGAGGTAACAAGTGATTTTCTCGGGAAAGGAATTCGTAGTACTCGATGGCATTACACCTGCCGTGGCTCTGACCGGGTGCGTTGACAACGGCGAAGCCGGAAGTGGCAGAAGAGGCCCGCAGGCGAACCTGACCCGCTCGGGTATGGCCTACGCCGGGATCGGAGATCGCACTGTCCGCCCGCTGGTCACGCCAGATCAGGGTTCCGGGTTGCACTGCATGAAAGAGTGCAGCCCGAGCGAGGACCTGAACGGTGGCTTCCCCTACCCGATGCAGGGCCAGCTCGACATCGGGGCGGCCCTGCGGCCGAACGGCGATCCGATAATGGCCGGGAGCGACGAGGATGCGGCTGGGATGCCGACGTCCTCCGTACGCTTCTGAGGATCCGGACATGCGAGCCTTCAAACTGAAGCGGACGGCCCTGGCGGCCGCCTTCGCCCTTGCCACCATCGCCTGGAACACGCTGGAAGCGAACAGCGACATCCATGGGTACGAACATGACCGTACCCAGTATCCAATGGAGCCGCTTCGGGACGACATCGCGGTGCTCACGCCGATACCTGCCCGGGATGGCACGAGATGCATCACCGACCACGCGAACCGGTCCCTCGACGAAGGGGGCCATGCGCCTCCCGGGGGCTGGGATGGTAAAGTGCGGGCCCAGCACGGGCCGTAAGCGGCCTGTCCCTCATTCAAACCGCATTGGTCGCAGGAGCATCATGGCGCAGTACATCTTCACGATGAACGGCGTGGGCAAGATCGTCCCGCCGAAGAAGTACATCCTCAAGGACATCAACCTGAACTTCTTCCCGGGCGCCAAGATCGGCGTGCTGGGCTATAACGGTGCAGGGAAATCCACCCTGTTGCGCATCATGGCAGGTGTGGACACAGAGATCGTCGGGGAGGCGCGGCCGCAGCCGGGCATCAATATCGGCTACCTGCCGCAGGAGCCGCAGCTCGACGAGAGCAAGGACGTGCGCGGCAATGTCGAGGAGGCCGTGGCCCCGATCAAGGAGGCGCTGGCCGAGCTGGATCAGGTGTATGCCGCCTATGCCGAGGCCGATGCCGACTTCGATGCCCTGGCTGCCAAGCAAGGCGAGCTGGAGGCGAAGATCGAGGCGGCCGATGGCCACAACCTCGAGCGCAAGCTGGAGGTCGCCGCGGACGCCCTGCGCCTGCCGCCGTGGGATGCGGACGTGAACACCCTGTCCGGGGGCGAACGCCGCCGCGTGGCCCTGTGCCGCCTGCTGCTGTCCAGCCCGGACATGCTGATCCTCGACGAGCCGACCAACCACCTGGACGCCGAGTCCGTGGCCTGGCTGGAGCGCTTCCTGCAGGAGTTCCAGGGCACCGTGGTCGCGGTCACCCATGACCGCTACTTCCTCGACAACGTGGCCGGCTGGATCCTCGAGCTGGACCGCGGCCAGGGCATCCCGTTCCAGGGCAACTACTCGCAGTGGCTGGAACAGAAGGAAAAGCGCCTGAAGCAGGAAGAAAAGGCCGAGGCCGCCCGCGTGAAGGCGATGGAATCCGAGCTCGAGTGGGTGCGCTCCAACCCGAAGGGCCGCGGCGCCAAGAGCAAGGCCCGCCTGAAACGCTTCGAGGAGATCGCCTCCACCGACTACCAGAAGCGCTCCGAGACCAAGGAGATCTACATCCCGCCGGGCCCGCGCCTGGGCGACAAGGTGCTGGAGGTGGAGAACCTGTCCAAGCACTTTGGCGACCGCGTGCTCTACCAGGGCCTGTCGTTCTCCGTGCCGCGCGGTGCACTGATCGGCGTGATCGGCCCGAACGGCGTCGGCAAGACCACGCTGTTCCGCATGATCGCCGGGCAGGACCAGCCGGACGACGGCGCGATCGAGCTGGGCGAGACCGTGCAACTGGCCTACGTGGACCAGAGCCGTGACGCGCTGCAGGACGAGAAGACCGTCTGGGAGGAGATCTCCAACGGCCAGGACATCATTCAGGTCGGCAACTTCCAGATGCCGTCACGCGCCTATGTCGGCCGCTTCAATTTCAAGGGTACCGACCAGCAGAAGCGCATGAAGGAACTGTCCGGCGGGGAACGCAACCGCGTGCACCTGGCCAAGCTGCTGCAAAGCGGCGGCAACTTCCTGCTGCTGGACGAACCGACCAACGACCTGGACGTGGAGACCCTGCGCGCCCTGGAAGAGGCCCTGCTGGACTTCCCCGGCTCCGCGATCGTGATCTCGCATGACCGCTGGTTCCTCGACCGCATCGCCACCCACATCCTCGCGTTCGAGGAGGACGGCAACGTGGTGTTCTTCGACGGCAACTACCAGGAATACGAGGAAGACCGCCACAAGCGCCTGGGCGCCGAGGCCGACCAGCCCCACCGGGTCAAGTACAAGCGACTCGCCTCCTGACCCCACCCCGAAGGCCCGGCTCCCGCCGGGCCTTCCAGTTTCTGGATCATCACGACCGCCTCTCACCTAGCGAGGCTCCGCGGTCGTCGCGATGTTGCGCAACAACCGCCCCAGGATATCGGTGCCGGTCAGTACGCGTGGCTCGTCGCCCCACAGCAGGACGACGTCGTCCTCGACGATGTCGTCGCCGCGCGGGCCGGTGTGCAGGCGAAAACGCTGGATGAGCTGGCCAAGCCGGTGCTCGCCGCTCTTTACGATCACCGGCCGGTGGCAGTGCCGCCAGGGGTTGAACCGCTCCGGCTCGAACAGCGCCTCGCGCAGGAAGTCGTCGGTGGACAACACCAGGCGCGGATTGCCGTCGGGGTCCTGGATCACGGTCCACGTCTTCCCCGAACGGGCCAGGCGCTGCAGGAAGGCGTCTTCCGGGCTCGGGGTGATCGCCGGGAATACCGGATGCGGGCCGTCAAAGGGCAGCACGATCCGGCTGAGTTCGTCCACGGGCTCGCCCTCCTCCTGCAGGGGTACGTCGTCGATTTCCAGGAAGTTCAGCGCCCCCTGGCCCTCCACCCGGGCGATGTCGGAGCGTTCTGATTCCATGTGCAGGCGGATCAGATGGCGCAGGTCACGCTCCGGGAAATATCGAATGCTCTCGCCCCCCAGCCACGCATCCAGTACCCAGGCCGTGGGGCGCGCAACGGGATACAACGCGATCTGGTAGATGCGCAGCACCGGCGCCAGCAGTGACGCCATGCGCAGCGCGTTCCGGGTGAAGTAGGACTGCGGGATGATCTCCGCGAAGATGGTGATCACGACCGTGGAAAACAGGAAGGCGGCCACACCGGCCAGTACCGAGCCGGACAGCAGGGCCAGCAGCACGTTGACCCCGACATTCCCCCAGAGAATGGTCACCAGTGCAAAGTTGGAGTCCTCGCGCAGGTGTAGCACCCGCGCGGCGCGGCGATCCCCCTTGCGCGCCTCGACCTCCAGTTCCAGCTTGCTGAGCGAGAACAGCCCCAGATTCAGCCCGGACAGCATCGCCGATTGCGACAGACAGGCGAAAATCCCCAGCCAGATCGCCAGGGTCATCGGGTCTCGCTCCCCGCATCTCGATGACCTGGCTGAACCACGCGCCCCGCCCGGCCAAAGCCCCATAATGCCAGCCGGTGCGTCAGCCACCACACGATTACACAGGAGATCATCACGAGGCCGATCCACAACTCCGGCGCCATCCACTCCTGCGGGTGCCCCGCCGGCCCAAGCGCCCAGTTCACGCTGTCCTCCGGCGTGGACAGGACATAGCTGATCAGCAAGAGGATCAAGCCCAGCGGCACCCAGTTGCGCCAGACGCGGGGATCGTAGCCCAGGCGCCAGACCATCCAGATCAGCACAAACGGCAGTGGCAGGTGATAGAGCGACAGCAACCGCACATGCAGCGGGGTATCGGGATCGTACATGTAGTCCACCGTACCGAACGGGGGATTGCCCAGCAGCACGAGACTCAGCACGAAATCCGCCACCCAGCCCATCTCCAGCACTGCCACCGCGACCAGCAGCATCCCGGCCAGACGGCGACTTTCCAGCCAGGCGGCCATACAGCCCCCGAGCAGTGCAATGTTGGACAGCCACAGAAAGTTGAGCGGCCCGTACTCGGCCAGATAGACCGGCACCAGGACCATCAGAAACGCCAGGTAGACCAGTTTGAACCAGAGGGGGATCATCGCGCGCGAGGCTCCGCCGGGCTTTCACACACCATACCGCACCGGCGTCCCTGCGAAGGGGTCAGACCGAATCCAGCGCCGCGACCACCTCCAGAGCCACCCGCCGACTGTAGTCGTGGAGCTTCCAGTGCCCCGGACTCCAGCCCACCAGAAAGCGATAGAAATCGGCCTGGGCAAACCGGAACAGATCACGCCATTCGGCCTCCAGCGCCCCCAGGTCCACGTCGGGGAGTCGAGCCGCAACCGCACCGCGCAGACTGGCGAAGTAGGTATCCAGCAGGGCCGCCTCCCATTGTTCCTGCTCGGATTCGTCGAGGCAGGAGCCCAGGAAATAGGCGACATCCTTCATGCCGCAGCCTCCCCCGACATACTGGAAATCCAGCGCTGCCACCGCCCCTGTCGGGCCAAAACAGAAGTTGGCCACCTTGGCATCGCCGTGGATTACGGTCCGGAACCGGGCCGCATTCAGGCGCTCGTCGATCGCCGTGGCCGTGCGGCGGATGGCCGGATCCTCGATAGCCGCCCACTCCTGCCGCCGCGTCGCCAGGTGCCAGTAGCTGCCGACCGGCCAGAGCCCGGCCGGGGCCATGCCAAGAAAGGTGGCATGAAACCAGGCCAGCCAGCGCAGACAGACCACCGCCTCATCGAAGTCCAGATGTTCACGCCGCCCGGAAAATCCGGCCGCATCCAGATCCTCGAGGATGATGCTGTGACCACCTTTCACCGGTCGTGCTTCCAGGCAGCGCGGGACCCGGCAGCCGTCCGGACAAAGTGCCGCCCAGTCACGGTAGAAGGCCATCTCCACCTCGTAGGAGTGCCGCTTGCGGCGGTCGCCGTGATCACTGTTCCAGCCACGCGGGTGATTGCAATGCGCGGGAAACACCACGTGCTTGACGATCACGCTGGGAAGAGCGGTGCCCTCGAGGTCATAGCGCACAATCTCGCCATACCCACTCCAAAGCTGCTGCAGCACCGGGCCACGACGCGCAGCAGACGCACGAGTGGCAGCGAGAACGCCGGCCAGCAGGGGGTCGCTCATCGGTATCTCCGCACGGTGCCGTCGGGTACTCTACTCGTCACGCGAACCCGTCCCGACTCTGAATTGTGGGCCCGCCGCCCCCAGGATCCCCATGCCGCAGGAACCGGCCAGCGACGCGCGCCAGGAGCTCGAAAATCTCGCCATACGCAAGCGCCGGGTCTATCTGGGGGCCCTGGCGCTGGCCGTGCTGATCATGCTCCTGAGCTGGCTTTTCCGCGACCCGGACGACTACTTCCTCGGCCATATTTACCCCGTCTTCGCCATCCTGACCTCCATCCTTCTCGTGCTGGTCTGGCGCGCACCGGTGCCGCTGCGCTGGCTGGAGATCGCCATGGTATCCACCCTCGGGGCATTGGTGCTCGGAAGACTGGCCTGGCACCACCATGTCGCGGGCCCGATCGATCAGCAGCTGCTGGTTCTGGCTGGTGGACATTACTGGGCGGTCGGCGCCCTGATCGTGGGCGTGTTCGTAATGCTGGATCGGCGCTACGGGGTGCTGGCCGGATCAATCTTGCTGCTCGCCAGCGCCGTGATCACCGTGACCGGGGTGCTGCCCGACCTCCGGGCCGACCGGGCATCTGGCGAGGCCTTGATGTACCTAATCCGGGTGCATGTATTCCTTGCCCTGCTGCTCGTACTGGTCAGCGCGGTCGCCGGACTGCGCGACCAGCTGCAACGTGCGCTAGTACGGGCCGAGGTGCTGGACCATTGGGCCAGCACCGACGTGCTGACCGATCTGGCGAATCGCCGGGCAATGGACCAATTCCTGCGCCAGCAGATGGCGACTGCGAGGCGTCGTGGCCAGCCCCTGTCGGTGATTCTGGTGGATCTCGACCATTTCAAGCGCATCAACGACACCCACGGCCATAATGTCGGTGATCAGGTGATTCAGGAAACGGCGCGCCGCCTCGAGCGGAACGTCCGCGAATCGGACCTGGTTGCCCGATGGGGCGGCGAGGAATTTCTGATTGCATTGCCGGGCGAAGCACTTCCTGCGGCCACCCGCACCGCCGAGCGCTGCCGGAGCACCCTGTCCGCCACCCCGATCGCCGGAGTCGAAGTCACGGCTACCTTTGGCGTGGCCGAACTCAAGCCGGATGACGGCCTGGACGAGCTACTGCGGCGCGCCGACCGTCGGATGTACCGGGGCAAGGCAACCGAGCGCAACCGCGTGATCGCGCAGCAAACCCCGGACGACGCTGACCAGTGTTTCCCGTAGGGAAACGCCTGCCCTCAGCGATTGCAGGTCGCGGCAAGGCGGCCCTCGACTGGATCACGCGTCATGCCGGTGTCCGCAAACAGGCCCGTGGCGGTCAGTTCGGCGCCATCGATCTGGATCAGGGGTTCCGAGGGGCCGTCAGCGGCAGAGAACCACTCATCGCCGGAACGGCTGCGGCTAGCCTCCAGCACCTCGCCCTCCGGAGACATCAAATCCCCGATCTGCACACTGACCGTATGCATCAGCATTCCGCTGACCTTGTTGCGCGAGACAAACACGCGCATCGGCCCCTCATCGGTCTCGGCATCGCCGACCAGCGTCTGCAGATCGGCCTGATCGGATTCGCCCGAGAAATCGCAGGCCTCCACGTCGAGGTCGTAGGACTGCCCGTCCAGCTCGAGCTGCGCGGTACCCGCGGCATGGGTGCCGCCCGCCATGGCGAAAATAACGGTCGCCGCTGACAGGCTGACGATACGATTCCAGTTCATGGGACGTCCCCGATGGTGATCGGAACTCGACAGTAGACCGCGACGCTCAGGCGGACAACCCCGGTAACGCTTGATCTCATCCTGGGTCCAGGCTGATTGACCGCCTCTGAGCCGCCGCAGCGAGGGTGCCACACACCGGAGGTGCATTCCTTTCGGCCGTGATGTGGTCCATATTCGGGGTAGCACAAGCTGATCTTCAAGGCGGAGGGGGATGCAGGCATTCTTTGGTAGCGCTGGCAGGCTTGGTTTTCTGGCCATGCCCAATGCCCCGCCTTGCCGGAACCCGAACCGGCAACGAGCAGATGCAACCTGAACGGATTGCCACCTGCCGCCTGCAGCTGCACCCAGGGTTCAGCCTGGATGATGCCGCGCGCGTCGTTCCCTACCTTGCCCGGCTGGGCATATCGCATCTGTACCTTTCTCCGATCCTCCAGGCGGTGCGCGGCAGCATGCACGGCTACGATGTGGTGGACCCGTCGCGGGTGAACGACGAGCTCGGCGGCGAGGCCGCGCGCCAACGCCTGTGCGCGGCGCTGGAACAGGCCGGGATGGGGCTGGTGCTGGACATCGTGCCCAACCACATGGCCGTGGCCGGGGATCAGAACCCGTGGTGGTGGGATGTGCTGGAGAACGGGCCCTCCAGCCGGTTTGCGATGTTTTTCGACGTGGACTGGGAGTCCTCGGAGGAACGCTGGCCGAACAAGGTCCTGCTGCCAGTACTGGGCGATCATTACGGGCGCATCCTCGAGGCTGGCGAGATCCGCCTGCAATACGCCGACGGGCTCTTCGAGCTCGCCTGTCACGAACACCGCTTCCCGCTGGACCCGTCTTCGCTGAACGACTTGCTCTACCGCGTCTGTCGCGCCACGGGCATCGAACTGCTGGGCTTTCTCGCGGAATCCTGCGCGCGCCTGCCACAACCCGAGCTGACCGCGCGTGACTCTGCCACCCGGCGCCACCGCGACCAGGCCGTGATCCGCCAGCTGCTGGACGACACCACCAGCCAGGATCCGGCGGCCGCCGAGGCAATCGCAGCCGAGGTGGAGCGAATCAACCAGGACCCCGATGCGCTGGACGCGCTGATCGAGCGGCAGAACTACCGCCTGGCCTGGTGGCGCACCGCCGGACGCGACCTCGGCTACCGCCGCTTTTTCGACATCAACGACCTGGCCGGGCTGCGACAAGAACGCGAAGAGGTCTTCCAGGCGGTGCACGCCCTGCCGATCCGCTGGGTGGACGAAGGCTCGGTGCACGGTCTGCGAGTCGATCACCCGGACGGCATGCGTGACCCCGCCGAGTATTTTCGCCGACTGGCCCATGTCTGCCCGGACACCTGGATCGTCGCCGAGAAGATCCTCGAACCGGGTGAGTCACTGCCCGACGACTGGCCGATCGCCGGCTCCACCGGCTACGACTTTCTCAACCGTGTGCAGGGGCTGTTCGTGGACCCGGCGGGCGAGGCGCCGCTGACCCGGCTGTTCGAGGACCTCACCGGCGAGGACACCGACTACGCGGGGCTGGTCTATGCATCCAAGCGCCAGGTCCTGGAGGATCTGCTCGGCAGCGAGCTCAACCGGCTGAGTGCGCTGTTCGTGGACATTTGCGAGCGCCACCGCCGCCACCGCGACTACACCCGCCACGAGCTGTACCTTGCCCTGCTGGAGGTGGTCTCCTGCTTCCCCGTCTACCGTACCTACGTGAGCCCGCGCGAAGGCGGGGTGACGGCGGCCGACGTCGGCTGCGTGGAGACCGCGATCGAACAGGCGGCCGAGCGCAGCGCCGCACTGGACAGCGAGCTGCTGCAGTTCCTGCGCGACCTGTTGCTCCTGCGCATCCCCGGCGAGCGCGAGACCGAACTCGCCCTGCGCTTCCAGCAGTTGACCGGACCGGCAATGGCCAAGGGGGTGGAGGACACCGCCTTGTATCGCTTCCACCGGCTGACGCCGCTCAACGAGGTCGGCGGCGACCCCGGAAGCTTCGGGGTGTCGGTGGACGAGTTCCACCACGCCAGTGCCCGGGCCCGCGCCCGCCACCCGGAGGCGATGCTGGCCACCTCCACCCATGACACCAAGCGCAGCGAGGACGTGCGCGCGCGCCTGGTGCTGCTCTCCGAGATTCCGGGCGCATGGGCGCAGACCGTGCGTCGCTGGATGCGTCACAACGCCCGCCACCGCACCGGCGAATGGCCAGAACCGGCTACCGAATACCTGTACTACCAGACGCTGCTGGGCGCCTGGCCGATCGACGCCGAGCGCATGACGGCCTACATGGAAAAGGCCGTGCGCGAGGCCAAGCAGCACACCAGCTGGACCCACCCCCAGGAGGACTACGAGCAGGCATTGCGCGAGTTCGTGAGCGGGACGCTGGAGGATGCAGGATTTCGCAGCGCGCTGGAGTCGTTCCTGCAGCCCCTGGTCGGCCCCGGCCGCACCAACAGCCTGGCCCAGACCCTGATCAAGCTCACCGCTCCAGGGATACCCGACATCTACCAGGGCAGCGAGCTGTGGGACCTGAGCCTGGTCGATCCGGACAACCGCCGTCCGGTGGACTTCGAAACCCGGCACCAACTGCTGGAGGAGCTCGGTCACCTGACCCCGGCACAGATCAGTGCCCGTGCCGACGAGGGCCTGCCCAAGCAGTGGGTGGTGCAACAGGCCCTGGCCCTGCGCCGCCGGCACCCGGAATGGTTCCGCCCGGATGCGGCCTACACCCCGCTGGGCGCGACCGGCGAGCGCGCCAGGCACGCGGTGGCCTACCTGCGCGGGGAAGGTGCCCTGGTGCTGGTGCCGCGCCTGGTGCTCGGGCTGGCGGGCGACTGGCGCGACACCCGGCTCGGGCTGCCGCCCGGCGTCTGGCACAACCGCCTGTCGGGCGAGACGTTCGAGGGCGGCGACCGGCCGGTGGCGAAGCTCCTCGACGCATTTCCGGTGGCACTGCTCGAACGCGAAGAGGAAACCGCATGACCCGCGTGCGCGTCTGGGCCCCGCAGGCGAACCAGATCGAGCTGGAGTGCGGCGGCAGGCGCATGCCGATGGACCGCCAGGGCGAGGGCTGGTGGTCGCTGCAGACCTCGCGGCTGGCGCATGGCAGCGACTACGCCTTCCGCGTCGACGGCAACGGCCCGTTCCCCGACCCGCGTTCCGCCTGGCAGCCGCAGGGCGTGCACGGCCCCTCGCGCTGGCTGGACCATTCCCGCTTCGTCTGGAACGACGCCGCCTGGCAGGCGCCGCCGCTGGCCGCGGCGGTGATCCAGGAGATCCACGTCGGCACCTTCACCCCGGAGGGCAGCTTCGACGGCGTGATCGACCGCCTCGGCCATCTGGCCGAACTCGGCATCACCCACCTGGAGCTGATGCCGGTAGCGGCGTTTCCCGGCGCCCGCGGCTGGGGCTATGACGGGGTCGACCTGTACGCCCCGCACCACGCCTACGGGGGGCCCGACGGCCTGAAACGCCTGGTCGACGCCTGCCACCGCCGCGGCATCGCGGTGCTGCTGGACGTGGTCTACAACCACCTCGGCCCGGACGGCAACTACTTGGCGCAGTTCGGCCCGTATTTCACCGACCGCTACCACACCCCGTGGGGCGACGCGGTCAACCTCGACGGCGCGGACAGCGACAGCGTGCGCCGCTTCTTCATCGACAATGCCCTGATGTGGCTGCGCGACTATCACATCGACGGCCTGCGCATCGACGCGGTGCACGCGATCGTCGACACCTCGGCCACCCACTTCCTCGAGCAGCTCGCCGGCGAGGTGCAGCGCCTCGGGCGCCAGCTCGGCCGGCACCTGGTGGTGATCGCGGAGAACGACCGCAACGACCCGCGCGTGGCGTGGCCGGTCGAGGCCGGCGGCTACGGGCTGGACGCGCAGTGGAACGAGGATTTCCATCACGCGCTGCACACCGCGCTGACCGGCGAGTCCGACGGCTACTACATGGACTTTCGCGGGCTGGCCGACCTGGCCCGGGTGCTGACCCGCGGCCTCGCCAACGACGGCCGCTATTCGCCCTTCCGCCGCCGGCGGCACGGCCGCCCCGCGGCGGACCAGCCCGGGCGGCGTTTCGTCGGCTGCCTGCAGAACCACGACCAGATCGGCAACCGCGCCACCGGGGACCGCAGCAGCCACCTGCTCTCGCCGGGTCTGCTTAAGGTCGGTGCCGCGCTGGTGCTGACCAGCCCGTTCGTGCCACTGCTGTTCCAGGGCGAGGAATGGGGCGCGACCAGCCCGTTCCTGTACTTCACCGACCATGGCGACCCCGAGCTGGGGCGCGCCGTCAGCGAGGGCCGGCGACGCGAATTCGCCGCCTTCGGCTGGGCGCCGGAGCAGATCCCCGACCCGCAGGCCGCGACCACCTTCGACCGCTCGCGCCTCGACTGGTCGGAGCACCGCCGCCCGCCGCATGCCGCGATCCTGCAGTGGCACCGCCAGCTGATCGCCCTGCGCCGCCGCCATCCGGCCTTCGCCGACGACCGCCTGGAGGCCATCCGCGTACGTTTCGACGAACCCCGGCGCTGGCTGCGGATGCAACGCCCGGGACTGGTGGTGGCCTGCAACCTCGGCCCTCAGGCGCGGCAGCTGGAATGCCCCGAAGCCGCCGGCTGGCGCGTGCTGCTCGGGTCGGAACCGGGCATCCTGCATGAAGGCGACCGCCTGCAGCTTCCCGGCGAGTCGGTCGCGATCCTCGGGGAGCCGCCTGCCGCGTGAGCACCCCGGCCCACCAGCGAATCTGCGAGGAGGAACGCCTTCGTGACGGCACCTGATGCGCCCCTGAAACGGATAGACGGCTACCTGCCGATCGAGGACCACGGCCTGATCGGGGACGGCACCACCGCCGCCCTGGTCGGACGCGATGGCGGCATCTCGTGGATGTGCGTGCCGCGTTTCGACTCCGAGCCGCTGTTCTGCGGCCTGCTCGATCACCGCCACGGCGGGGTGTTCCGCGTGGCGCCCGAGCCGCTGGTGGCCGCCCGCCAGTACTATCTCGGGGACACTGCGGTGCTGGTCACCGAAATGGACGGGCCCGAGGGACGCGTGCGGATCACCGACACGCTGCCGCTGCGCGCCGGAGCCGACCTTTCCGAGGATGCCCCGGCCGGACGCGGGGAGCTGCTGCGGCACATCGAGGTGCTGAAGGGCCGCGTGCGCCTGCGCATCCGTGTCGAGCCCTGGGGTCGCGCCCGGGTCGCGCCACACGGGCCGACCCTGCAGATCATGCCCAACCGCCAGCCCGCACTGGAACTGAACCTCGACACCTCGCTGCCGCTCGACAGCACCGACGCCGTGCACGAACTCGCCGCCGGCGCCCGCCACCATCTGCTGCTGTCGTGGGGCTCACACACCCACCGCTTCCTCGCCCGCACCCCGGAGCAGCTGGTGGAGGCCACGGTCGACGTCTGGCAGCGCTGGATGGAGCACTTCCACTACCACGGCCCGCAGGAGGCGCTGGTCCGCCGCTCGGCGGTCACCCTCAAGCTGATGGACTACACCGCCACCGGCGCGATGATCGCTGCGCCCACCTGCTGTCTGCCGGAGGCCATCGGCGGTCCGCGCAACTGGGATTACCGCTACGCCTGGATCCGCGATGCCGCGTTCTCGGTCTCCGCCATCGGCCATATCGGCATGGGTCACGAGGCGGCCGGCTTTCTCGGCTGGGCGCTGGATGCGGTGGACCGCTCCGGCGGCTGGCCGCGGGTGCTGTACGACGTCGACGGCCACCTGCCGCAGCCGGAGCGCGAGGAACCCGGGCTCGAGGGCTACCGGCGCTCGGGCCCGGTGCGCTGGGGCAACGGCGCGGTGGAGCAGCGCCAGCACGACGTGTTCGGCGAGATCCTCGACTGCGCCTACCGCTGGGTCAACTGGGGCGGCACCCTCGACGAGCACTTGTGGAACCGCCTGCGGCGCCTGATCGACGCGGCCGCCGAGGAATGGAAAAAGCCGGATCACGGCATCTGGGAGGTGCGCACCCCGGGGCGGCCGTTCACCTATTCCGCCGCCATGTGCGCGGTGGCGCTGGACCGCGGGGCGGACCTGGCCGACAGCCACGGCATGCCGGGCAACAGCAAGCTGTGGCGGGTGGAGGCGCAGGAGATCCGCGAGGCGATCCTCAACGATGCCTGGGACCCGGAACGCCAGACCCTGACCGAGCATCTGGGCCGCGGTGGCATCGACGCCAGCCTGCTCGCCCTGCCCTGGCGCGGCGTCATCTCGGCGAACCACCCGAAGATGGTGGCCACCACCGCTGCGGTGGTGAAACGGCTGGGGGCCGGCAACGGCCTGCTCTACCGCTATCTCCCCGATGAATCCCCCGACGGGCTGGCCGGAGACGAGGGGGCGTTCCTGCTGTGCAGCTTCTGGCTGGTGGACAACCTTGCCGACCAGGGCCGGCTGGACGAGGCGATGGAGCTGTACGACTCGCTGTGCGCCCGCACCAACACCCTGGGGCTGCTGCCGGAGCAGATCGACCCGGCCAGCGGCGCCTTCCTCGGCAACTTCCCGCAGGCGTTCAGCCACATGGGCCTGATCTCCAGCGGCATCAACCTCGCTCGGGCAATGGAACGCGGCCGCGAAGGCTGAGCGCGGCGGACCTCCGTGCTGGACAGTCTCCAGGCCCGTTCAGTCAGCGGGCATCTTCGAGGAATGGTGATGCGCGATCCGCCACTGCCCGTCACGGTGCTCGTAAGCGAAGGTGTAGCGCGCCTGGACTTCCTCGGTCTCGCCGTCCACCGTCATCCGGAAGGTGTAGATCCCGACATCGGTCAGCTGGTTGCAGCCGAGCCTTACGTTGCGGGAGTCGATAGTCCCGTAGGGCCTCGACTCGAGGAAATGTTCGAAATAATTCTGGATCTCTGCGTGGTTCGTGCGCGGGACCCTGGAGACCGTGGGCAGCAATACGGCGTCCTCGGCGTAGAGTTCAGTCACGCGAGCCGCATCGCCGGTCTGCAGGGCATCGTTCCAGGTTTCGAACCGCTCCAGCGCCAGGTCCTGGTCGACCGGTGCGCAGACCATTTCGCGCGCGTCGCCGCTGCCAGCCGAGGCAGTACCGGAAACCAGCACGAGGAGTGCGGCGGCGAGCGCCGCGACGGGGTATGAAGTCATGTCGCTGCCTCTGAACGTGTTCGCCGCCCGAAACTGGCGGCGCGGCCTCACTGCACGGCCGTACCGGATCAGGCGGTCGGCATCATCGAGGAGTGATGGTGCACGATCAGCCACTTCCCGTCGCGGTTCTCGTAGACGAAGGTGTAGCGCGCGGGGACTTCCTGCGTCTCGTTGCCGTCGCTTACGCGGAAGGTATAGGTGCCGGCGTCGGTCAGCTTGTTGCAGCCGAGCTTCACATTGCGCGTGTTGATGGTGCCGTAGGGCTTCTTCTCGAGGAAATGCTCGAAGTAGTCCTGGATCTCGGCATGGTTGGTGCGCGGGACATTGGACACGGTCGGCAGCAGGACCGCGTCGTCGGCGTACAGCTCGGTCACACGGCGGGCATCGCCCGTCTGCAGGGCGTCGTTCCAGGCGTCGAACAGCTCCTCGGCCAGGCGACGCGTGGCCGGGGCACAGACCACGCAGCTCTCGTTCGGCGGGGTATCGATCGCGCCGGCGAGCATATCGCTGCCCGTCCCGGTCACCGGGTGATGCTGGTCGCGGTGCGAGGCGCTCAGACTCAGGCGCGAACGCGGGGCCTCGTCGGCGTTGATGAACTGGGTGCCGCTGATACGCGGACGGGTCACGGTACTCACTGCGTGTTCTCCCACTCGGGCCGATGGCGGCCGGGTAAAGCGTGAATTTTAAAGAAAGCGCTGAATAAAGCCATCCCGGCTTTCTCAGCGCACGCGGCGCCGCAAACGCAGTTTGCAGCTTGCGCCGTACTCAACCGCCTACGGCGGTCGATTCCGGCGGCACGTCCCTGTGCCGCAGGGAAACGCCGATCAATCAGCGTTTCCCAAGGGCCCCTTGCGGGCCTGTCAGGGCGGCCACTCAGCCGGCCTGGGCCTTGAACGCGGCCAGCAGGTCCTCGACCTGCCCGCGCACCCGGGCCTCGTCCTGGATCGCGAAGTCGAGAAAGGTCTGGGCGACGACCGACAGGACCTTCTTCTTCGGGTAGACGATGTGCCACTGGCGATGGATCGGGAAGTGCTCGACATCCAGCAGTGCCACCGGACCCTCGGCCCCTTCGGCACTGAGGGTGTGCAGCGACAGCACGGCAATCCCCAGGCCACCGATCACTGCCTGCTTGATCGCCTCGTTGCTGCCCAGCTCCATGCGCACGGGCGGGCTGATCCCGTGCTCCTGGAACAGCTTGAGCGTCGCCTCGCGGATGCCCGAGCCGGGCTCGCGCATCAGGAACGTCTCCTGCTCCAGCTCCTTCAGCGGGATATTGCGCCGACCCACCAGCGGGTGGTCGCGGCTCGCCATCACCACCAGCGGGTTCGGAGCGAACGGGTGCACGGCGACATCGGTCAGTCGCTCGGGCACATGCCCGATGATGTAGAGGTCATCGTCATTGTTCGACAGCCGGTCCAGCACCCGGTCAAAGTTGCTGACTTCCAGAGACAGCTCGATATCCGGATACCGCCGGGCGAACTGCCCGAGGATGCTGGGCGCGAAGTACTGCGCCGTGGTGATCACCGCCAGGCGGAGACGCCCGCGCTTGAGGCCGTGCATCTCGGCCAGTTTCATCTCGAGGTTGGTCAGCGCACCGAGCATCTCGCGGCAGGTGTCGTACAGCAGCAGCCCGACCTCGGTCGGGAAGGCCTTGCGCCCCACGTATTCAAACAGCGGGAGCCCCAGCGCCGTGGAGAGCTTCTTGATCTGGATCGAGACGGTCGGCTGGGTCAGATGCAGCTCTTCCGCCGCGCGGGTAAAGCTCCCCAGGCGCACGATCGCCTCGAACACCTGCAGCTGACGCAGCGTGGCGTGCCGGATCAGGTGCGCCGGCAGCTCCGATTTGAGCATCACTTGCGGGAGGCTCGACTCCTTCGGCGTCGGGGACTGGGCCATGCGTGGCGACCGGTTACCGCGTAAGGCCCGCGTACAGCATCGGGAGCTTTTCCGGGAGCCGCTCGATCTGGTCCAGCACCATGAAGTGCTGGGCCCCAAAGATACGCTCGACGTATTCGTCCGCCTGCGGGTCGAGGCTCATGCAGAAGGTATAGACCCCCTTGCGCCCGACCTCCTCTACCGCCCGCTTCGCGTCCTGACGCAGATACTGCGGATCACGCACGTCCGTATCCGCCGGTTCGCCGTCGGTGATGATCAGCAGCAGCTTTTTCGCCGTGCCCTGATTGTGCAGCAACTGGCCGGCATGGCGGATGGCCGCTCCCATGCGGGTGGACAGCTGGCCTTTCATCCCGGCGAGACGCGCCTTCGCGGTGTCGTCGAACGGGGCATCGAAATCCTTGAAGCGGTAGTACTCGACGTCGTGGCGTCCGTCGGAGGCGAAGCCGTGGATGGCGAACGGGTCGCCAATGCGCGAGATCGCACCGGACAGCAGCGTGGCCGCCTCGCGCGCCAGTTGCACCACGGTCGTCTCGCCGTCGCCGATCGTCTCGTTGGTCGACTCCGACAGGTCCAGTAGCACCAGCACGGAGAGATCGCGCACATGGCGCAGATTGCGCACATAAATGCGCTCGTCGGGCTGACGGCGCATGCGGACATCGATCTGCGCCTCGACCAGCGCGTTCACGTCCAGCTCGTCACCCTCCGGCTGCTTGCGCATGCGCTGCACGCCCTGGGGCTGCATCGCCTCGATCAGGAACTTCAGGCGCGAGACCAGCGGCTTGTGCTTGTCGTAGATGGCCTCGATCTCCTCGATCTCGCCCTTTCGCGGGCGCCGCTCCAGCAGCGTGACCCAGTGCGGCCGTTCCAGCTGCATCTGGTAGTCCCACTCGTGATAGTGGAACGGCAGCGAGATCGGCTCCTTGCCCTCCTGCTGGTTGATGCTTTCGTCTTCGCCGTCGCGGAACCACTCGGTCGCCAGCACCATGATCTGCTGGGCATCGTCGCCGGCGTTAGGCACATCCAGCGTGTTGATCATCTCCATCGGGGTGACGTAGAAGCGCTCCTGTCCGGAGCCGTGCGCGGCCAGGACCTCCGCCTCTTCCTCTTCACGCCCGAAGTTCCAGAGATAGCGGTTGTCGTCGCGATAGAGGACATCCGGCGCGACCTTGGCCGGGTTCATATAGCCCTGCTCGGGGAACTCGGTCGCCAGCGCCTCGGCCAACTCGCGGGCCAGGCCTGCGGCCTCGAGGTCCTCTACCCGTTCCGCAAAAGCACTCACGGCCTTCTGCACGAACGGATGCGGGTCGTGATAATCCGGATCCAGCAGGGCGCGCGCGGTGCGCGCCAGCAATGCCTGCGGCGTCTCGCCATCCTCCGCCGTGGCGGTGTGCAGCGGCACCCAGATCTGGCGCAGACCCGGGAACGCGGCGATCGCCAGGGCCTCGATGCGCGCGTCCTCGAACAGCTCGGTCAGGATGCCGACCACGCCCCGTGGCCCCTCCTCCGGCTGCATCTCGCGGGTGTGCACCACATGGGACGCCGCGTGCGCGGCCGCCGCGCGATAGAGGTCCAGCCCGGTCAGGCCCTCGACATCGTCGTAGGCATCCGGCAGGAAGATCGTGAAGCCCTCGATGTACGGACGATACCCCTCGCGCGATTCGAAGTCGCCACTGGTCGGGCGCATGAAGAAATCACGCGCCCACAGCGAGCGCAGGTAGAGGTTGATCCGGCGCTGCACGTCGACGAACAGCGTGCCCCGGCGCTCCTTCTGGAACACCGAACGCGACTCCGGCGACTCCAGGCCAAAGTAGGCAATCTGGGCCTCGAGGTCCGTGCGGTGCGCCTGCGCGCCCCACGTCGCCCAGCGCCGCAGCCCGCCCAGCGTCAGGTGGGTCAGCAGCTCGTCCAGGTGCTCCAGCATCGGCCGTACGCCGCGCGGCGCTTGCCCGAGCAGGTTATCCAGCAGGCGCAAATACCCTTCGAACAGCGAATAGTCGCCAAGCCGCTGAGCCGCGACCGGGCTGGTCTCGATCACCAGAGTGATGACCGCCGCGGAGGTCTTGGAATACATCTTGATCGCGGAGCTGAGCAGTTCCGCAACCGCATCCTCGCCCAGCTCCTGGGCCAGTGCCGGCGCCTCCTGTACGAAGGCGACGACCATCTCCGAACCGCGCCCGAGGGCCTGGAGACTGCGGGCGCCTTCAAGGTAGTAGCGCTTGAGCCCGCTGGCGCTGAAGGCGCGACTGGCCTCCTGCCAGGAACTCTCCAGCACCTCCGCGGCGTGGTTCCCCAGATCGTCGAGGAGGTCCTGGTAGTCCTCCAGATGGATGCTCATGGGTTGGGCGCCCCGAGCTGCGCTAGAAGAACGTGGTGACGGCCGAATCCAGCGCGTCGCGCATGTCCGGATCGTCGGTGATCGGCCGCACCAGGGCCATGCGGCAGGCACCCAGCGGCTCCACACCCTTGGCAATCAGAGAGGCGGCGTAGACCAGCATGCGGGTGGAGATGCCCTCGTCCAGGCCATGACCCTTCAGGTTCCGCGCCCGCTCGGCCACACTGACCAGCTTGCCGGCCATCTCCTCGTTGATCTTGCCCTCGTGGGCGACGATCTTCGCCTCGGTCTCGTGATCGGGGTAGTCGAAATCGAGCGCGCCGAAGCGCTGCTTGGTCGACTGCTTCAGATCCTTCATCAGGCTCTGGTAGCCGGGGTTGTACGATATGACGACCTGGAAGTCCGCATGGGCCTGGACCATCTCACCCTTCTTCTCCAGCGGCAGCACGCGGCGGTTGTCGGTCAGCGGGTGGATCACCACCGTGGTGTCCTGGCGGGCCTCCACGATCTCGTCGAGATAGCAGATCGCCCCGTGGCGCGCCGCCAGGGTCAGCGGACCGTCCTGCCAGCGCGTACCGTCGGCATCGAGCAGATAACGGCCGACCAGATCGGAAGCCGTCATGTCCTCGTTACACGCTACAGTGATCAGGGGCTTGCCGAGCTTCCAGGCCATGTGCTCGACGAAGCGGGTCTTCCCGCAGCCCGTCGGCCCTTTCAGCATCATCGGCATGCGCACCGAGTACGCCGCCTCGTACAGCTCGATCTCGTCCGCGACCGGCTGGTAGTACGGCTCGTCCGTGATCAGGTGATCGCGCAGATCGTCTTGCATTGCCCAGACTCCTCAATCAAAAAGGCCGGGGGGCGGGATGATCTGCACCCCGCCCAGCCCCGGCCCCGAAACGCCGTGGCTCAGTCCGGCCAGATACGATTCGGGTGCAGGTTCTTCCACGGTTCGTCGGCCGTCGCCTTCGCCTTGCCCGGATCCAGTTCGGGTGCGCCGCCGCGCCGGCTCGCGGCCGAGCCGCTGGACTTCGTGGCCGACGTCTTGCGTGTGGACTGTGCGGCCGGCTTCTTGGCCGGGGCCTTCCGCTTGGTCGCAGACCCCTTGCGGGTTGCCGTCTTGCGGGCTGTCCCCTTGGGCGTAGCGGCCTTCTTGGTTGCGGCCGCCTTGGTGCTCGCTGCCTGATGTGGTTGCGTGCTCGCGGGCGTCGCGCTGGTGTCCTTCTTCGGCGCGTTGTCCGCCGCGGTGTTGCTGTCCTTGTCCTGGTCTTCGCGGGCGCTGCGCACGCCGGCCGCCAGCTTGTCTTGCAGATTGCTCATTGCGACACCTCCTCGATGATGGCTTCGATCTCGGCCGCCGCCGGTTCGCCCGGTTTGCCCAGGTCGTACACGGAACAGCCTTCCAGCGCGGAACGCCGATAGATGGCCCGCCGCCGGAGCGATTGTTCCAGCGCGGGTATGTCGATCTCCATCAGTGCATGCTTCATCGCGCGCGACAGCGCACTGCGGACCTCGAGCTGATTGACCACGATATAGGGGCGCAGCGACCGGTTCTTCATCTGCGCCTCCTCCAGACCGCGGCCCATCCGGACGCTGCCCCAAAGATCGACGGGGGATGGCAGAACGGGGATCAGCACCACATCCGAGCCGGCGAGGGCAGCCGTGACCGCCCCGCCCTCCAGGGTCGGCGGACAGTCCACCACGATGTGATCGTAATCCTTGCGAAGCGCCTTGAGTTCGCGGTCCAGCGGACCTGCGACCGCGAACACGGAGGCGGGAAACGGACGCTCGTCCGAGGACATCCGTGCCCACTGGCCGGCCGACGCCTGCGGATCCGCATCGACCACCAGGGTACGCCCTCGGCGCGCCAGACCGGCGGCGAGGTTCATGGAGAGGGTGGTCTTGCCAGTACCCCCTTTCTGATTGACTACCGCGAATACCCGGGAACCCACGTATCAGCCTCCTAGGGCCAGGAACCGGACGGGTCCGGCTCGTGGACTCTGACGTGATGGTCGGTCAACCAGTCGTTTCGCTGGCCAGCCGATCCACCTCTTGCGCGAAACGCTGATCCGCCTCGCCAATCCGGTCGCCGTCGCGCGCATCAATGGTGATGTTCACATACGTCGTACCGAAACTGATATTGGGATGATAGCCATCCTCCTCCGACAGCTCGGCCACCCGATCGAGAAACTCGCGAGTGATGCCGTAACGGTCAAAGGTGAACTGCTTGCTGATGGTCGCCGAGGAGCCCTTGCCCGGCTCCCAGCCGGCCGGCACCACGAGATCGCTATCCGCCATGTACTACTCCAGAACGTTGGACCGGCACGTCCTTAACGAACGGCCGCATCCTGTGCGTCGATCTCCCGTACATGCTCAAGCTCATCCTCCAGGATGCTCTCGAACAGCTCGGCGTCCCCCGCGGCACCCACGCGCCGACAGTACACCGCCGCCTCGTCATACAGGCGCACGGCCTCCATCTCCAGCTCGCGGTTGCGTTCCAGCAACTCGGCCATCGAGCGTCCCAGCCGCACGGGTGCCAGCTGGCTCCCGTTCGGGGCCACCCCATGGTGAAACATGCGGGTCATGAATCGATCCGCATGGTCCAGTTCCTCCTGGGCGTCCCGCCGCAGGCATTCGCTGACATCGCGCATGCCCCACATTGCGGTCAATCGCGCCTGGGCCAGATACTGCTGAACCGCGGACAGCTCATGCGCCACCGCCCGGTTCAGGTAACCCACGATCCGCGGATCCGCCATCGAGGCTGCCTCAGCTGGCCGAGCCGTCGGCAGTCGGGGCCTTCGGCAGGATGCTTTCCACTTCGGAGTGGACGCGGGCAATAATGTGCGCAGCCACCAGGCCGTCACCCACACGCTCGCAGGAATCCGCACCGGCACGCACCGCCGCATTCACGGCACCGGTCTCGCCGCGCACCAGAACGGTCACGTAACCGCCACCGACGAACTGACGACCGATCAGGCGCACTTCCGAGGCCTTGGTCATCGCATCCGCCGCTTCAATTGCCGGCACCAGACCGCGGGTCTCGATCATGCCCAGGGCCACACCAGAAATTTCGCTCGCCATTGCTAACCTCTTTTACAAACGGGCCGCCGGGCCGATCGGCCGCGGCGGCGTTCATCCCCGGTAGGGACTTACGGCTTTTCCGGGAGGATGTTTTCCACCTCGGAATGCACACGGGCAATGATGTGCGCAGCCACCAGGCCGTCGCCCACACGCTCGCAGGAATCCGCGCCGGCACGCACCGCAGCGTTCACGGCACCGGTCTCGCCACGCACCAGAACGGTCACGTAACCGCCACCGACGAACTGACGACCGATCAGGCGCACTTCCGAGGCCTTGGTCATCGCATCGGCGGCTTCAATCGCCGGCACCAGACCACGGGTCTCGATCATGCCGAGGGCCACACCAAAGTTTTCGCTAGCCATTACTCAACTCCTATCAAGCGTTACTGATGAATTACTTTTCAACCTGCTCGGGCAGGATGCTTTCCACTTCCGAATGCACGCGGGCAATGATGTGCGCAGCCACCAGGCCGTCGCCCACACGCTCGCAGGAATCCGCACCGGCACGCACGGCGGCGTTCACGGCACCGGTCTCGCCACGCACCAGAACGGTCACGTAGCCGCCGCCGACGAACTGACGACCGATCAGGCGTACTTCCGAGGCCTTGGTCATCGCATCGGCGGCTTCGATCGCCGGCACCAGACCGCGGGTTTCAATCATGCCCAGCGCCACACCAAAACGTTCAGTTGCCATTTCTCTTTCTCCTGGAGTTACAGTTTTTCCAATTAAAATGACGCTCAAGCCGCCTTGTGGGTACTAGCAGAGCGCTGTGCATCGGCCTGGTCTTGTCCAGCCATGTCCTTCGACCCTTCCGTCTTTCTGCCACCATCGTCCCAGTGGTCGATGATGCCGCCGATCGTCAGATCGGTTGTCACCTTGGGGTCATCGAGCGCGTAGCGCGCGGCCGATCCAGAGATCGTGAACACCCAGTTACCCGGGTGTGCACCGACCGGATCCACGGCCACGCTGAGCGCGCCCTTCTGATCCACCAGCACGCGCAGCGACATGGTCTTGAGTCCGTCCACGCGACGGGTCACCACCAGTTCGTCCTGCACCTGCATAATTTCCATGGAGCTACTGCTCCTCCCAGTAGTCGATGATCCCTACGATCGTCGCATCACTGGGGTATTCCTTGCTCCCCGCGGCCTCGCGTGCGGCGGACGAACCCACCACGATCACCCAGTCCCCGGGGACACAGCCGACCGCGTCCACCGCTACCGTGCGCGGCCCGCCGGCCTTCTCCTGCACCACCAGCAAGGGACGGTGGCCCAGATCCCGGATCCGGTTGGTCGAAACCAGCGTCTTCTCTACCTTGCAGATCTTCATTCCGTGTCCCGTTAGCTCAACCGGCGAGCGGTTCCAGCTGGCTGCCGCTGCGCTTGTCGCGAATCACCATGTGGCACCCGATCAGGCCCTTTTCGGCCAGTTCGCGGTAGCGCGCCATGATCTGGTCGCGAATCCGCCGGCAGCGCGCCTCGACCCGCTCGCGCGACCCCGGCACCTTGCGGTCGTAGCGGTAATGGATCACCACCGGTACCGGCAGACCCCGCTCGACATTCAGCTGCCGAAAGATCTTGTTCACCCCCACGTCCATCCCGTGGGCGCCCTCTTCCATCGTCTCCAGATGCGCGAAGTAGGCAAAGTTGCGTACCTGCATCTCCTCGACTTCCTGGCCGACGATGATCACCCGCTCGCGGTGGCCCACGTCGGCGTAATGCCCGTTGTGGTAGCGCGCCACGTAATCGAGCTGCGAAATATTATTCAGCAGCAGCCGCGAGATTAGCCGAAGCATCCCCTCGTGCGGTCCCCCGTTGCCGTGTCCCCAGCCCTGCTGGTGGATCGCGTCCTGGATCGCCTGATAGACGCGCAGCTCTGCGTCACGGCCATTCAGGTCCTGCGTCTCCCGATACACCTTCGCGCTGTCCACGAAGCGGTACAGACTCATCCGCGTATCCGCGTCCGGGATATGGATCTTCACCGCATCCGTATCCGTATCCACACCGATCAGCAGCGTGTCGACCGAGGCCCCACAGCAGTAGGTGTTCTCGATCGCCTGACGAAACGCCCGCAGCTGCCGCAGCGCGGCATCCGCTGCATCCCGTTCGCTGTTGCCGTGCGCCGCACACCCCTGGTGATGCGGGTCCGCACTGCTGTAGTGATACGCCGCGATCTTCAGGTACCGACTCGGCACATCCGCCGTGGTCGGCCGCCCCTCGCGAAACCGCAACAGCTCGCGTTTCGTCCAGTGGCGCACATCCTCTTCGATGTCGAACTGCGCCCCGGCATAACTCTTTACCCGAACGGCCAGGTCCGGCAGGCGCAGAATAAAGCGCCGCAGGCTCAACAGCCGCCCGTCGGAACAGGGCGAGATGTCCACTTCGTGGAAGTCGCAGTCGAGGAAATACGCAATCGCGCGTTCCGCCTCGTCCACCAGGTCATCCCGACCCGCCCAGTATTCGTTGACCAGTTGATCGAACAGCTCGAACGTGCCGTGCAGGTACAGTTCGCGCGTATCCAGATCATTGATCCACGCATCCTCCAGGACGCGTTCCGGCAACCGATACCCGAGGTTGTCCTCGACAATCCGTTGCGCCTTTTCCTCGAAGTCCCGCTCGTGCTGCAGCGCGTGGACCTCTTTCAGTACCGGCACCAGATTCGCAAACCGATCGCGAAAACCGCTCTCGAACGCGTACAGCCGTTCGTTGTCGGCGACATCCGCGAGCGGATGCCCGGGTTTCAGCACGGTCGGTTCCACCGGGGCCTTTGCCTTGGGCGGCACCGCGCTCACCAGAGGCTGCGCGGTACCCGTGCTCGACCCTGGCGTTGCCGGCGACCGGACGGCACTTCCCCGCGGCGTCGCGTAGCGCGTGCCAAACGGAGAAGTCTTGCGGCGGCCTCGGCGCACCATCGTGGTCGTATTGCCTCCTTACTCGCCGCTTAGCCGCGGGCACCGCCGGACAGGGTTACCAGAGAGCCGCTGCCGCTGTTCCCGGAGGAACCGGTGATCTTGCTCATTGGCACTTCCTTGCGCTCCAGCTCGCGGTTGACATAGGCGCTCCGGCCCTCGCCCCGCGGGTTGCCCTTCTGCGTCGCATTCCGGCGCGTGGAGAACCCTTCAGTACCCGTCACGCTGTTGCCACGGCCCCAGTCATCGCCAGTGATCGTCACCCCGTTACTGCTCCCGTTGACGGTCACGCGCTCGGCACCCGTCTTCGGGGCCTCTTCGGCCTGGGCCGGCACCGGTTGGTGGCGATCCGGCTGATAGCGGAACTCTTCCGTACCCGACACCAGGCCCGTGGCCTTGTTGATCGGGCCGGTAATACCACCCGACGCGCCATAGGCGGTCCCGGTTACGCGGCGTTCGCGGCGCGCCCAGGCCTCGCGGGCCGGACTCTGCACACTGAACCCGGCGTTGGGCATCTCGTGGGCCGGCACTTCGGCGACCGGCGCGGCCACGGCGGCCTGCCCTTCCGGACGCAGCCGCGGATGCAGGCTGCTCGCCGCCGTCGGACAGGTCGCAGCGAACTCGTTGGCGCCAACATAGGGTGCACCCGAGACGTCCTGGCATGCTCCGCGTTCAGTGCCGGTCACCCGCTCGTCATAACCCGGCTGGCTGCCGGAGACCGGATGCGCGGGCGTCGCGTGGCGCTCGGCCACTCGGGTCTGCGCCGTCTGGGCGTCCCGCGGATCGCAATAGGCGTCGTACTGGTCAGCACCGATATACGGCGTACCCGAAACCGGCTTGCACGCACCGTATTCGTCGCCCGTCACTCGGGCCGACCGACCCACGGCGCTGCCGGAGACGTTCTGCTGATTCCAGGTGCGGCTCACGGAGACCTTCTCCGGACCGGCCTGCGGACGGGTGCCACAGAAGGCGTCGTAATGCTCGGAGCCGACATATTCCGTTCCAGTGATCGGCTTGCAGCCGCCGTATTCATCACCCGTCACGCGCAGCGAGCTCTCGACCTGCGTGCCGGAGACTTCCCGGCCCCGCAGCGTGTGCATCACCCCGACCTTGGGCACACCGCCGGCGGCCGGACGATCGCAGAGGTCGCCGAAATCCGCCTGGTTATAGTACGGCGTACCCGTCAGCGGCCGGCAGGATCCGGACTCGTCACCGGTCACCTTCGGGCTGCGACCCACGGCCGTACCCGTCACGCTCTGGTCTTCCATCGTGTGCAGCTCCTGCACCTTGGCCGGCGTCGGCTCCGGGCGCGTACCGCACATGCCCTTGAACTGTTCCGTACCGATGTATTCGGTCCCGGTGACCGGCTTGCAGCTGCCGTATTCGTCGCCCGTGACTCGCGAGGAGCGCCCGACTTCGGTCCCGGTCAGTTCACGACCGCGAAGCGTGTGCATGACGCCGACCTTCATCGGCGCTCCGTTGGACTTTCCCGCGCTGCAGGGCACCTCGCTGGCCTGCGTGTTCAGGTATTCGGTACCGGTAATGTCGCGGCAGGAGCCGGACTCGTCACCGGTTACACGCGGGCTGCGGCCGACACTGGTGCCGGAGACACCCTCGCCGTGGCTGGTCATCATCACGCTGGTGCGCGGCTTGGTCGACGGCGCGCGAGTCCCGCAGAAGCCTTCGTACTGCTCGCTGCTGAGATACTCGGTCCCGGTGATCGCCTCGCAGGAACCGGACTCGTCACCCGTCACTCGCGCCGAACGGCCGACCTCCGTACCACTGACCTCCTGGCCACGGCTGGTATGGGAGTGGCCGACCTTGGCCGGATTGGCATTCGGGCGCACGTTGCAGTAGCGCTCGTAGTGTTCCAGCCCGAGGTACTCGGTACCCGTAATGTTCGAACAGCTGCCCGCTTCGGCGCCGGTCACGCTTCGGGTACTCTCGACCTGGGTCCCACTGACGTGGCCGCCCGCAAGCGTCGTGCCTTCTTCCACCTTCGGCGGGGCCTCGCTTGCCTGGTGGCGCGGGCGTCCACAGGGACGTCCCGGATCCGAGGAACCGCGACCAATGGTGCACAGTTCTTGGCGACGCTGGCGTGCCACCTCGCGGGTGGACATGCCCTTGCGCTTCGCGGCCTTCCAGGCACCTTCCTGCGGCATGGCACCGCGACCCTTCGAGCCGTTGAAACGGCGCTTGGTTGCTCGCTTGCCGTTTTGGGCCATCGCCTCGCGACGGGCCATGCAGATCGCACGGACCTCGGAAATCATCGGGTGAGGACCCGCCGCCTCGCCGCCGGACTCCACCTTCTCGCAAAGCGTGTCGAGACCGCTTTCCACCACAGTGTCGCGATCGCTGGAGTCCGCGCTGTAGCCATCGTCGCGCTCGGACTTCTCGCCCTTGCAGCCACAGCCACAGCCCTGCTTCTCTTCCTGTGCGTCTTCCGAGAAGGAGCCCTGCCCTTTCAGCAGGTCTTCCCGGCGCGGCTCCGCGGCCATGGCCTTCTTGCCCTCAGTCGCCAGCGCCTGCCGGCGCAGACGGCAGATCTCGCGACCGCTCATGTGGGAACAGTCGATCTCCATGCCCTGGCTCTGCGACAGCGCCTCGAGCTGACGCGAGCGGTCGGCGCCGCCGCGAGCCAGACCGCCGAGTGCGCGGGCACGGGTGTTGGAACGACCGACCGCCTTCTTGCCCTGGCGCGCCATTTTCTGGCGACGCTCGAGGGCAGCCTGGCGGCCGTTCGAGGCGCCGGCGTGCGCGCCCGGTTCCGGGCGGCGCTCACGGGCGCTGCTGTCGACCTCGAACGAGGGCGACGGCTGAGATTCGCTGGAGTGCGATTCCGGCTCCCGCGCCTGGGGGGCCGGTGCGGAAGCACGCTCGGCCTGGCGCGCCTTTTGCGCGGCCGCGGCGGAACGCGATCCCTTGTTTTGGCCGGTCGACTTCACGGCGGCCTTGCCATTACGAGACATGGCCTTGCGCCGTTCCCGGGCGAGTTCGCGACCCGAGAGACCTTCAGACGCGGATGTCGGATTACTCATGGCACTTCCTTACAGTTGGCGGCAGCAACGGTAATAACGCTTGATGGACAGGCCGGGTGCCACACGCACCCGGCCACCACCGAACCGGGGTCCTAGCGACCGCGGTCGACCACGAAGGCCATGCCCTGGCTCTGGGCGTAGTTATCGTACGCAATGAAGCGCACCATCATGCCCGGGTTGGAGCGGCGGCATTCTTCGATCTCGGACAGCACCGCTTCCACGGACTGCTCGCCGAAGAACGGCAGCTTCCACATGTACCAGTAATGGGACATGGAATTTTCCTTCTCGCTGAACTCGATCGCCGGGTTCCAGCCCTGCGCGAGGCAGTATTCGATCTGCTTGCGCACCTGGTCGGCATTCATCTCCGGCAGGTAGGAGAAGGTCTCGTACTTCTGCGACTGCTTGAAGTTCTGGATATCAGACATGTCGGTAATCCTGTGCTCTGGTTCTTTCTGGGCACGGGCGACGCGCTAGCGCCGCCCGTGCTCGGACGATCACTTGTGCTGGGTATCCAGCTTGTCGACGGTGTCGAACTCGAACTTGATCTCTTTCCACGTTTCCATGGCGATCTTGAGTTCGGGGCTGTGCTGCGCCGCCTGAGTCAGGATCTCCTTGCCTTCGCGCTCGATGTCCCGACCTTCGTTACGCGCCTGGACACAGGCTTCCAGCGCGACGCGGTTGGCCGCCGCACCCGGGGCGTTGCCCCACGGATGGCCCAGCGTACCGCCACCGAACTGCAGCACGGAGTCGTCGCCGAAGATGGAGACCAGGGCCGGCATGTGCCAGACGTGGATACCACCGGAGGCCACGGCGAACACGCCCGGCATGGAACCCCAGTCCTGATCGAAGAAGATGCCGCGCGAGCGGTCTTCCGGGATGAAGGATTCACGCAGCAGGTCGATCCAGCCCAGGGTCGCGGCACGGTCGCCTTCCAGCTTGCCGACCACGGTACCGGTGTGCAGGTGATCCCCACCGGACAGGCGCAGGATCTTCGCCAGCACACGGAAGTGGATACCGTGCTTCGGATGACGGTCGAGCACCGCGTGCATCGCACGGTGGATGTGCAGCAGCACGCCGTTGTCGCGGCACCAGTTGGCCAGACCCGTGTTGGCGCAGAAGCCGCCGGTGATGTAGTCGTGCATGATGATCGGCGCGCCAATTTCCTTGGCGAACTCGGCACGCTTGTACATCTCTTCCGGGGTCGGCGCGGTGACGTTCAGGTAGTGACCCTTGCGCTCGCCCGTTTCGGCTTCGGCCTTTTCGGTCGCTTCCTGCACGAACTCGAAGCGGTCACGCCAGCGCATGAACGGCTGCGAGTTGATGTTCTCGTCGTCCTTGGTGAAGTCGAGGCCGCCACGCAGGCACTCGTACACGGCACGGCCGTAGTTCTTCGCGGACAGACCCAGCTTCGGCTTGATGGTGCAGCCCAGCATCGGACGACCGTACTTGTTCAGGCGGTCACGCTCGACCTGGATACCGGAGGGCGGACCACCGCAGGTCTTCACGTAGGCGATCGGGAAGCGCACGTCTTCCAGACGCAGGGCACGGATGGCCTTGAAGCCGAACACGTTACCAACCAGCGAGGTGAACACGTTCACCATCGAGCCTTCTTCAAACAGGTCGATCGGGTAGGCGATGAACGCGTAGAAGGACTCGTCGTCACCCGGGACGTCCTCGATCATGTACGCCCGACCCTTGTAGTAGTCCATGTCGGTCAGGAGGTCGGTCCACACCGTGGTCCAGGTACCGGTCGAAGACTCGGCGGCCACGGCAGCCGCGGCTTCTTCGCGGTCGATGCCCGGCTGCGGGGTGATCTTGAAACATGCCAGCAGATCGGTATCCAGCGGCATGTATTCCGGCATCCAGTAGGTTTCGCGGTAATCCTTGACGCCCGCGGAGTACTTCTTGGCGGCCATGTGGCTTTCTCCTACGCGTTGGTTAATCGTGACGGTCGCCTAGATTAGGAAGGTGCACTGCTAATAACAAATAAATAATCTAGATACGACCAATAGACGTTCGTTTATAGAAAGACCGCTCCGCAATACTCCGCGCAGCGGCATAGGGGTTCGGTTCGCATCAGCGCTCGGTGCCTGCACGGCGACCGAAGCAGGGAATGCGGTGGCTGATTGTAGTCCATGACCGCAGGCAATGCATGCCTTTTGGTCGGCGCCTGGATCGGGGCCGCTCATCCGGGCACGTGAGGCCTGGACGGCAAGGATCAGGCCTGGGCCGCGTCGGTCTCCTGCGCCCTCAGCGTGTCGGCGTAGTGATCGCGCGCGACGTAGGTATAGATGGCCGGCACCACGAACAGCGTGAAGAGCGTGCCGATCGCCATGCCCGCCGCAATCACCAGCCCCATCGCGAAGCGCGAGCCGGCACCAGCACCGGTGGCCAGCAACAGCGGCACCATCGCCACCACGGTCGCCGTGGTCGTCATCAGGATCGGCCGCAGACGCAGGCTGGCCGCCTCCTCGATCGCATCGCGCAGCGGACGCCCCTGACGCTGCAACTGGTTGGCGAACTCCACGATCAGGATGCCGTGCTTGGCGATCAGGCCGATCAGGGTCAGCAGCCCCACCTGTGTATAGATGTTCAGCGAGGTCACACCCAGGCTGATGAAGATCAGGGCGCCGGCGATCGACATCGGCACCGTGGTCAGAATGATCAAGGGATCACGGAACGACTCGAACTGCGCGGCCAGCACCAGGAAGATCACGACCAGCGCGAAGAAGAACGTGACGACCAGATCCCCACCCTCGGCCTTCAGCTGCCGCGACTCGCCGGCGTAGTCCACGTTCACATCGGGCGGCAGCACCTCGGCGGCAATCCGGTCGATGATGTCCAGCGCCTCCCCGAGCGTGACGCCGGGCCGTGGCACCCCCTGCAGGGTCACCGCGTTCAACTGCTGGAAGCGGTTGAGCTGGCGCGGCGTGACCGTCTCCTCCAGCGTCACGATACTGGACAACGGTATCGGCTCGCCGTCCGCAGTGCGCGTGTACAGCTCTTCCAGCTGCTCCGGCGTCAGGCGGTCGGAACGCTGGACCTGCGGGATCACGCGGTAGCTGCGGTTCTCCATCGCAAACCGTCCGGCGAACCCACCGGAGAGATAGGTCGCCAGGTCGGCATTGAGCGTCGCCATGTCGATGCCAAGCTGCGAGGCACGCTCGCGGTCGATCTTCAGATCGACCCGTGGCTGGTCGAAGTTGAGATCGGTATCCAGAAATATGAAACGGCCCGTGGCCATTGCACGGTCCTTGATCTCCTCGCTCAGTTCGTTCAGCTCCTCGAACGAGCTGGTGGAGCCGAACACCACACTGACCGGTGCACCCTGCCCCGGGGTGGGCAGCTGCGGCGGCTGAATCGCGAACACCTCCAGGGCCGGCAGCCCCTCCAGTGCCGGCTGGAGGTCCTCTTCGAGGATCTTCGCGGTCGAGCGCTCGCGCTGATCCCAGGGCGACATCACAAAGCCACCCAGGGCCTGGTTGGTCGCCCCGGCCATGCCGGGCCCGCCGCCAAAGCCGTTCACGATAAAGATGTTGTCGAGCTCGGGGATGCGGTCGAAGAAGCCGTCGGTCAGCGCGGTGTTGCGCTCCAGATAGTCGATCCCCATGTAGGCATCGCCCTCCATGATCGAGAAGGCGAAACCCTGGTCCTCCTGTGGCTCGAGCTCGGTCTGCGAGGTCACGAACAGGAAGTAGCAGGACACCAGTACGATGGCGCCGAACACGGCAATGGTGAAACGGTCGTTCAGCGCCCCGTGCAGCCGCCGGCGATAGCGCTCGCGCAGGCTGTCGAAGCGCGCGTCCAGCCACGACTCGATGCGCCCGCGTCGCTCCACCGCACCATCGCGCAGGATTTTCGAGCACATCATCGGCGACAGCGTGATCGCAACAATCCCCGAGATCACAACCGTCGCCGCAAGGGTGAACGCGAACTCGATAAATAGCGTACCGGTCAGCCCCCCGATGAAGCCCAGCGGCAGGAAGACCGCCACCAGGGTGGTCGACATCGCGACAATCGGCCAGGCGAGTTCGCGCGCGCCCCGGAGCGCCGCATCCATGCGCGACATGCCCTCCTCGATATGCCGCGAGATGTTCTCCAGCATGATGATCGCGTCATCGACCACAATGCCGATCGCCAGCACCATCGCCAGCAGGGTCAGCAGGTTCAGCGAGAACCCCATCAGCAGCATCAGCATGAAGGTCCCAATCAGGGACAGCGGCACCGCCACCGCCGGGATCAGCACACTGCGCAACGATCCGAGGAACAGATAGATCACCACCAGCACGATCAACAGCGCCAGCGCGATCGTCGTCAGCACCTCGTCGATCGCACTCTCGATGTAATCGGTGGAGTCGTAAACAATCTCGCCCTCCAGCCCCGAGGGCAGGCGCGGCTCGATGCGCTCGTCGAAGATCTCGCGGACCTCGGCGATCACCTCCAGGGCATTGGCATCCGGCGCCAGTTCGATGCCGATGAAAGTCGCCGCCTCGCCATTGAAGCGCACCGAGGTGTCGTAGTTCTCCGAGCCCAGTTCCACCTCGGCGATATCGCCCAGGCGCACCAGGTCGCCATCCTGCTCGAACAGGATCAGTTCCTCGAAGGCCTCCGGGGTCTGCAGGTCGGTATCCGCGGTCAGGTCCAGGCTCACCATCGAGCCCTTGGTCTGCCCCACCGCGGAGAGGACATTGTTGCCCTCCAGCGCCGACCGGACATCGCGTCCGGTCACGCCGTAGGCCGCCATGCGGTCGGCATCCAGCCAGGCACGCATCGCAAAGCTCTGGTCACCGAGGATCTCGGCCCTCTGCACACCGTTCACGGTGGCCAGTTCCGGCTGCACCTCGCGGATCAGGTAGTCGGTGGTCTGGTTGTTGGACAGCCGATCGGAATAGAACGACAGGTACATCGCCGCGACATCGTCACCCACCGACAGGTCCACGACCGGGTCCTCGGCCTCCGAAGGCAGATCGCTGCGAATCTTGTCCACCTGGGCGGAGATCTGCGTCAGCGCCTCGTTCGGGTCATAATCCAGCTCCAGGAACGCCTGCACCGTGCTCATCCCCGGCAGGCTGCTGGATACGATGTAGTCGATCCCCTCCGCCTCGGCGATCTCGCTTTCCATCGGCGTGGTAATGAATCCCTGCACCAGGTCCGCATCCGCGCCGATATAGGCGGTGCTGACCGTGACCACCGCGTTCTGTACTTCGGGGAACTGACGCACGTTCAGGTCGAACACCGCCCGCACCCCGAACAGCAGGATGAACAGGCTGACCACAGTGGCCAGCACGGGCTTCTGGATGAAGATATCGGTGAAGCGCATCGTCGCGGGCCCGCTCAGCGATTGGTCGGCCGCGGATCGCGTTCGGCATCCGGCTGGGCATCCTCCGTGATCTTCACGGGGGTCTCGTTCTGCAGCTTGAGCAGGCCACTGACCGCGATCTCGTCGCCCTCTTCCAGGCCATCCACAACGCGCACAAGGTCACCCCGGCGCTCGCCGATCTCCACCAGGCGCTGTTCCACGCGCTTGTCGCCGTCATCGTCTTCAAAGATCACGAACACCGAATTGCCCCAGGGCGCGAAGCGAATCGCCGTCTGCGGGACCACCAGGCCCTCCTCCGGCTCGCCACGCTGCAGCGTGACCCGGGCGAACTGGCCTGGGCGCAGCCGATGGTCCTCGTTCGGAATCATCGCCTGTACCCTGAACATGCGGGAGGCCGCGCGTACGCGTGGTTCGATCGCAGTGATCTGCCCCTCGAAGGTCTCGCCGTAGGCATCCACGGTCACCTCGACCTCCTGACCCAGTTCGACATTCGCCAGCCGACGCTCGGGCAGCGTGAAATTCACATACAGCGGGTCCAGCGCCTCCAGCACCACGATCGGATCGCCCGGCCCGACGAACTGGCCCTCGTTGACCTGACGAATGCCCAGCTGCCCGTCAAAGGGCGCACGCAGACGCTTCTGGCGAATACGGGCATCCTGTGCCTTGACCGCCGCCTCGGCCTGTTGTGCCTCGGTCGCACGGCGCTGGAACTCCGAGTCGGAGATGTCGTTGCGCTGCACCAGACCCCGCGCACGTTCCAGCTCGCGCGCCGCCAGCTGCGCCTCGGCGCGCAGACTTTCCAGCTCTGCCTCGTCCAGTTCGGTATCGAGCTCGACCAGTGTCTCGCCGGCCTCCGCGAAAGCCCCGTTGGCGAAATGGATGCGATCGACAATGCCCTGCGCCTCGAAGCTCAGGGTGGCCCCCTGCACCGCCTCCAGATCCCCCACCGCACGCAGCTGCGGGGCCCAGCGATCGGTCTCCACCGTTGCCGCGTTGATCGTTGCCGTCGGCTCCGGCATCTCGTCGAAGTACTCCGCGATCTGCTGGTCGACGAAGGCCTTGAAGCCGAAGATGCCGCCCAGGACGACCGCCACGCCCAGCAGCATCAGGAAAAATCGCTTGCTCATCGGGTTTCCTTGGGGAGTGCTGATTCATGTACACGCTCGCGCAGGGCCGCGCGCACCCGCTCCGTCTCGGCACGCACCACCGAGGGTTCGTCCGGATCGATCCGCGGCTCCCAGCGCCAGCCGGTCAGCAGTGCATGGGTGTGGCGGATCAGGTGCTCATACGGGCGGTGGATGTCGTAGGCATCCAGCAGCCCCTGGGCATTCGCAAGCGCCTGCATCCCGGTGTTCAGCGCCCAGGGGCCCAGCCCCATCTCCTCGTCGCCCATCTCCTGCGCGGGCGGCAGGTCCTTGTTGGCCCGCGCCTCGGCCACCACCGCGGTCACGGCCTCGCTGATCGGCTTGGCGGCTTCCAGCAGCTCCTGCCGGCGCACCTCCGATGTGCTCGCCCAGATCACCTCCGTCGTCACGAACTGGGTCAGGCGATAGTAGTCCGGATTCGCCTGCACGAAATCGATATCGGCCAGCACCATCGCCAGCATTCGTGAACGGGTTCCCAGCGCCAGCCCCGGAATGCGCCGGAACAGCTCCGCGCGCTGGCGCGTCGTCCGGGTCGCCACGGCCGCCAGAAGATCTTCCTTGGAGTTGAAATGCTGGTACAGCGTGCCGGTCGCGTACTCGCAGGCGGCCGCCAGACGCGACATCTGCAATGCCAAAAGGCCCTCCGAGCGGATCAGCTCGTGGGCCTTTTCGACAAAAAGTGTCTCGCGCGCCTCGCGCTCGCGCTGCCGGCGGTGCTGGGTTCCCATCCGCGCACCCTAACGAATTGGCGCCAATATTTGAACCGTGTTCAAAGTCACAGAAATAAAGACGGCCGGGGCCCGTGGGCCCCGGCCGTATGCTCCAGGCCGCGTTGTCAGCTGGATTCGCGAACGAGCCGTACGATCGCGTCCGCCACGCTCTTGCTGGATTGCGGGTTCTGCCCGGTCACCAGCTTGCCATCCACCACCACATGGTCGGCCCAGTCCTCGGCGGTTTCGACCTCCCCGCCCAGCTCGGCGAGGCGATCCTGCAGCAGAAAGGGCACCGCGCGATCAAGCTGCACCGCCTTCTCCTCACTGTTGGTGAACGCAGCCACCTTGCGCCCCTTTACTGCCGGGCTGCCGTCCGCAAGCATCGCGCCAACCAGACAGGCCGGTCCGTGACACACCGCCCCCACGACCTTGTCATTTTCCAGAAATTCACCGACCAGGCGCTGAACGTGCGGGTTGTCCGGCAGATCGAACATCGTCCCGTGCCCGCCGGGGAAGAAGATCGCGGCATAGGCATCGTGATGCATACCCTCGTCGAGCTGGATGGTGTCATCCAGCGCCTCCTGCGCCGCCACGGCCGCCACCCCGGGATGGCTTGCCTCCAGGCTCTTCGGGTCCAGGGGAACGGGCCCGCCCTTGGGACTGGCCACCTTGATCTCGAAGCCGGCCTTGCGGAAGCGGTCATAGGGCACCGCGAACTCGTCGAACCACACCCCGGTCGCCTTGCCAGGGGAGATCTCGTCGTGGCTCGTCACCACCATCAATATCGTCTTGCTCATCCCGCGAACTCCTGTGGTCTCCATACAAACCGGTGGACTCGCCACCGTCGGACAGGGTTCCGCGGTCCCGCTTCACATGCGCGTCTCCCTGGAGGTCGTCCACCGACTCGTTGCCCAGGACCTCGCGGCGCCGTCGCCTCCCTGGAGGTCGCGCGAGACCACTGGATCTTGCCTCTCCACAGCCCGCCGCAACGGCGGCATGTACCGCAGACGCTTGACATTCAACCGGTCGCCGGCAGGGTCCACCGTACACGGTCGCGCCGGGCCCCGAACGAAAAAAGGCCCCATGAAGGGGCCTCGGAAAGGTCGCGGGATCGGTGCCCGCCCGCTGGTGGCGGGCGGGCACCAAAGCCCCGGATCGGGATCAGACCTGGGTGTAGCGCAGGTAGGAGCGGATCTCCTCGAAGCCCTGCGGGAACTTCTTCTGCGCGTCCTCGTTGCTGACCGTCGGCGGGATGATCACGCGATCACCCGGGGTCCAGTCGGCCGGCGTGGCGATACCGTGCTGGTCACCGATCTGCAGTGCATCAATCACACGCAGGATCTCGTCGAAGTTACGGCCCACCGACATCGGGTAGGTCATCATCAGCCGGATCTTCTTGTTCGGGTCGATGATGTAGACCGAACGCACCGCGGCGGTCTCGCTCTCGCCCGGGTGGATCATCTCGTAGAGCTCGGAGATCTTCTTGTCGGCGTCGGCAACGATCGGGAACTCCAGCGTGGTGTTCTGGGTGTCGTTGACGTCCTCGATCCACTTGTTGTGCTCGTCGACGGTATCCGTGGACAGGCCCAGCGGCTTCACGTTGCGCTCCGCGAACTGCTGCGCGAGCTGGGCAGTGCGGCCCATCTCGGTGGTGCACACCGGCGTGAAGTCGGCGGGATGGCTGAAGAAGAAGCACCAGGAATCGCCGATCCACTCGTGGAAATCGATCTTGCCCTTGGTGGTGTCAATCTGAAAGTTCGGGGCGGTATCACCCAGTCGAAGTGCCATGATGTACTCCTTTCTCGCTAATCAATGGTTTGCAAGTTTCGGGGCCGTCTCGGCTCCCCGTGGAAACCAAGGTATCGCGACCCCACTGCATTAGCCATTACTAATTCTCTAAGGCCGCGATAGCCGGTACCTAAGACGGTCTGCAACAAGGGCAGACGGCGCCCCGAGCGACCCACCCGTCACTACATGCGGCGAAAGAGCTCGGCCAGGTCGTCACGCATCGGCTGGCGCCCCATCTCCTCGGTGGTGAATTCCGAGCCGTCGAAGGACACGCGCAGCATCACCGCCTCGCCGGCTTCCATGTCGGGCATCAGCGCGACCATCGGGCGCCCGGTCAGGTATTCGGCAACCGCCTCGTCCATCTCCGCCGCGGCCTGTACCTGCTGCTGCATCCAGGTGGAGATATGCAGCATCAACGTGCCGTCCCACTCGGCCTTCGCGAGCTCGCCAAGCAGGGCGTGGGCCAGGGCTACGTTGTCGTCACGGCTGGCGCCGGCGCCAAAGGCGAGATAGGTCACCTCGGCGTCACCAATCGCCGCTACTGCGTCGGCGGCATCCTCGGGCCCTTCCATGCCCGCGATGCTGAACCCGGCCTCCGGGTTGGCGGCCAGCATCCCGGCCCCGAGACCGCCGGTCAGCGCGCCACAGATCGCGGAACGGTTGTTGACCACGGCCAGCGACTCGGCCTCCATCATGCTCGCAATGGCCTGTCCGACATTGCCGCCCGCCATGGCGCGAACGGTCTGCTCCTCGCCAAACGAAAGCGACTCGGCTGCCGCCGTGAGCGGTGCGGCCAGCAGCGCGGCCGAGAGAGACAGTGCAATGGTCGTCTTTTTCATCAGTTCACCTCGTGTTGGTGGTTGGGAATATTCGGTATTTCTGATGCCTGGTGCATCACATCACTATGGTCCGGCCGGCCGGGCGCGGCCCTCCTGGTGTTCGGGAGTTGTTGCTATGCAGCTCCTGGGGCCTTGCAGCACCACGCGCGCTTCATGTTTCTCCGACCGAGGGATACTGCGCAGACGGGGACACTCGCCGCAGGTGGCCCGTCAGAACCCGTACCTGGGGCCGCCGGCTCAGTCGTCTCGATCCAGTTCCCGCAAGCGCCGGTACAGGCTGCGCTCGCTCAGGCCCAGCCGGCGCGCGAGGCTCCGCCGATCACCCTGGTGTACCGCCAGGGCGTGGCGCAGATATTCGCGCTCGATCTCTTCCAGAGGACGCAGTTCCCGCGGATGGACCAACTCCGCGTAACCCTCTCCGGCCGCACCCGCCTCCGCGCGCGCGGCCTGCCGGCGCACCGGCTCTGGCAGGTGCTCCGGCCGAATCGGGCCACCATCCGCCAGCAGGGCCGCGCGTTCCAGGATGTTGCGCAGCTCGCGTACGTTACCGGGAAAGGCATACCCCTCCAGGAGTCGCATGGTGGCGTGGTCCATGGTCGGACGCGGCACCAGCTCGGAGCGATCCAGCATGGCCTCGACCAGCAGCGGGATGTCGCCGCTGCGCTGACGCAGTGGCGGCACCTCGATCGGGAAGGTATTGATCCGGTAGAACAGGTCTTCGCGAAATTGGCCAGTCCGCACCATGGCCTCCAGATCCCGGTGAGTGGCGCAAACCAGTCGAAAATCCGCACTCCGAGACTCGATCCCCCCGACCCGGCGGTAGGCGTGCGTCTCCAGCAGGCGCAACAGCTTCACCTGCTGCCCCAGCGGGATGTCGCCCACTTCATCCAGGAACAGCGTGCCGCCGGCCGCGGCCTCGACCAGGCCGACCTTGGCCGAGGCCGCCCCGGTAAAGGCCCCCTTCTCGTGGCCAAACAACTCGCTCTCGAACAGGGACTCGGTCAGCCCGGAACACTCGACCGCGACAAAGGGCTTGTCACGGCGCGGGCTTTCTTCGTGGATAGCCCGGGCAATCAGCTCCTTGCCGGTACCGGACTCGCCCAGTAGCAGCGCCGAGGCATTGCTCGGTGCCACACGACTGATCATGCCCAGCATGGTATTGAACGCCCGCGAACGCCCGACCAGCCCGGTGGCCCCGTCCTGCGGGCTGGACACTGGCAGATGGTGGAGTCGCTCGACGAAATATCGGACCTCGCCCCCCGGTCCCAGGATCGGCGTCAGCTCCACGTCCACGTGCTCGCGCCCCTGCGCCGTGTGATGAACATGCAGGACACGCTCCCGGCGTCGGCTGGCGAGTGCCGCTTGCAACGGGCAGGCCTCGCCGGCCTCGTCGCACGGCCGCTGATAGCCGTGGGACGCCTCATGGCAGGCGCGGGAGGAACCATCGGCGTCCGTGCCATAGACCTCCTGATAGGCCGTATTGGCCGCCAGGATCCGGTAATCGGGCGACAGCAGGATCGAGGGCTCGCGAAAGGCCTCCAGTACCTGTCGAATCGCCGAGAGCTCCGTCTCGTCGCCACATGGAATCGCCAGTCGCCTGATCGTCACGTCTTCTCGCATGGGCCAGATATCCAGGGGAGGCGCCGCTGCGGTGGTCCTCCGATGACTCTGCCCAATAGACACGCTCAACCGAGGTACGTTCAGTGGCATCACGGCCGGTCTCTCCGGATCCCGCCTAGTGGTACCCGGTCTCGGGCGTCACCTTTCCGCGGAAGACCCAGTACGTCCAGGCGGTGTACCCGAGGATGATCGGGATCACGAACAGCGCACCAACCAGGATAAACAGCTGCGCATCGGGCGACGACGCCGCGTCCCAGAAGGTGTAGTCCGGCGGCACCACGTAGGGCCACTTGCTGACCAGCAACCCCAGATAGGTCGTGATGAACAGCGCGATGGTCGCCACGAACGGGATCCCCTCGTCACGCCGGCGTACCGCGCGGATCAGTATCCAGGCGGAGAACAGTGCCAGCGCCGGAAGCACCCACAGGTACTGCCAGGTACCCATCCAGCGTTCCATCACCTTCGGGTCGATCAACGGCGTAATCAGGCTCACCGCCGCGAACACCAGCAGGACCAGGGCCAGCAGACCGGGCACCACGCGGTAGGCAAAGGCCTGGGTCTCGCCATCGGTCTTGACGATCAGCCAGGTCGCGCCCAGCAGCGCATAGCCCGCCAGCAGCCCGATGCCGGTCAGCACGGTAAACGGCGTCAGCCAGTCCAGCGGTCCGCCGGCGAAGCTCAATCCCTCCATCTCGAAGCCCTGAATATAGGCTCCCACGACGGCCCCCTGGGCAAACGCGGCTACCGCGGATCCCACGGCAAAGGCCACGTTCCACAGGCCCTTCGACTTGTTGGCCTTGAAGCGGAACTCGAAGGCCACCCCGCGGAAGATCAGGCCGGCCAGCATCAGAAAGACACCAATATAGAGCGCCGGCAGGAACACCGAGTACACCAGCGGGAAGGCCGCCAGCAGCCCCGCCCCGCCGAGGATCAACCAGGTCTCGTTGCCATCCCATACCGGGGCAACCGAGTTCATCATCACATCGCGCGAGGTCTCGCCCGGGGCGAACGGGAACAGGATCCCGACCCCCAGATCGAACCCGTCCATCAGCACGTAGGCGATGATGCCGACGGCGATAATCACCACCCAGATCAGCGTGATATCAAGCGTGGTTTCCATGGATCAGCTCCTTGTACCGCCGGTGGCGGCATCGTCGATCGAGGTATCGGCCGCCGACAGGGGCCGCTTCGCGTGGGCCGGGGCGTGCCGGACCTCGGCGGTCTCCGGTCCCTTTTGCACGATACGGATCAGGTAATAGACGCCCGCGGTGAATACGGCCGCGTAAACCAGCACGTAGCCGATCAGCGTGAACAGGGCCATGCCACCGGTCAGCGCCGGGGTGACGCCCTCGGCGTGGGTCATCACGCCGTAGACCAGCCAGGGTGCACGACCGGTCTCGGTCACGAACCAGCCGGCCAGCACCGCGACGAACGGTGCCGGAATCATCCACGTCAGCCCCTTCAGGAAGCGCCGAGAGCCGTACATCCGGCGCCGGAAGCGCAGCCAGGCCCCGGCCAGGGCAAAGACAATCATCACCAGGCCGATCGCGATCATGATGCGGAACGACCAGAAGACGATCCCGACCGGCGGGCGCTCCTCGGCGGGCACCTCCAGCAGGCCGGGAACCTCACCGTCCATCTCGTGGGTCAGGATCAGGCTGGCCATCTTCGGGATGCCGATCTCGAAGTGGTTGGTCTCGTTGGCCGCGTCGGGGATCGCGAACAGCAGCAACGGCGCCCCGCGTTCGGTCTCCCAGACGCCCTCCATCGCCGCGACCTTGGTCGGCTGATGCTCGAAGCTGTTCAGGCCATGGATGTCGCCCACCACCAGCTGGGCCGGCGCCGCCAGCAGCAGCACCCACATCGTGGTACCCAGCGCCTTGCGATTGACCAGCACATCGCGCTCGCGCAGCAGGTACCAGGCCGAGACGCCGGCGACCACGAAGCCCGCGGTCAGCAGCGAGGCCAGGCCCATATGGAAGAATCGAGGCCAGAAGCTCGGGTTGAAGATCGCCTCGATCCACGAGCTCACATGGAAGACACCGTCCTGCAATTCGAAGCCCACCGGCGTCTGCATCCAGCTGTTCGCGACCAGGATCCAGAACGACGAGATGAAGGTACCCAGCGCCACCATCAGCGCCGAGAACAGATGCACACCCTGCGGTACCCGGTCACGGCCGAACAGCAGCACGCCGAGGAAGGCCGCCTCGAGGAAGAAGGCCGTCAATACCTCATAGGAAAGGACCGGGCCGAGGAAGTTGGCGGTCGCATAGGAGAATGCGCTCCAGTTGGTCCCGAACTGGAACGACATCACCAGGCCGGAGACCACCCCCATCCCGAATACGACCGCGAAGATCTTGATCCAGAACTTCGAGATCTGTGTGTAGAGCGCCTCGCCGGTCTGCCAGGCGCGGAATTCGAGGAAGGCGATAAACGAAGCCAGCCCGATCGTGAAGACCGGAAAGATGGCGTGAAATGAAACCACGAATGCAAACTGGATTCGCGATAGCAGTACCGGGTCGAGCTCCATGACTATCCTCCACTGTGAGGGGTGCGCCGGACCGGGCGCATCACCAGCCACCTAACAAGTACCGTGCCAGTCAGCCCGAACCCCGCTCGACATGCGCCCTGCAGCGCCCGGCGACATGAGGAGCCACGCATCCCGGATGCCCGGCGGGGTCTCACAGCTGCCATTTCCGGCAGCCCGACACCAGCGCCCGCCAGATTTGGCAGTCCGCAATGGCATCCTTCACCGCAACAGGCACGCCCACGCGGCTTTCGCGGCTTGGCATGCAACTTGTAAGACCTTTGCAACCGAGGCAAGGCAGGCATCTTCCTGCCGACCAAGACTGCACCGCCGGACCGCGGTGCCGGACCATGGAGATTCAGCATGTCCCAGCGCGAAAACCGGAACGAGCATCCCCACCCGAATCGCACGAGCGAGGCGGTCGCCGATGCCCTTGAACGCAGCGGCCTGTCGCGGCGCGACTTCCTGAAGATCGCCGGGGCCGCGGGCCTGGCATCGGCCACCGGCATGCAGGCTGCGCCGGTGCGCGCGGCAGTTTCCACCCGTGCTCGTATCGTCGTGCTGGGCGGCGGCGCCGCCGGCCTCACCATGGCCGCCCGCCTGCGCAGCCTGCTCGACGGGGCACGCATCACGGTGGTCGAACCAAGCGAGATCCATCACTACCAGCCCGGCTGGACCCTGGTCGCCTCCGGCGTCTATTCGATCGGCGAGGTTCAGCGGCGCACCGAACGGTATATCCCGCGCGGGGTCGACTGGGTTCGCTCCGGCGTGGCCGCCATCGACCCCGATTCGCAGCAGGTCGAGACGGTCGATGGCGAACGCCTGGACTACGACTTCCTTGTGGTCGCCACCGGTCTGCACCTGGACTACGAGGCGATCGACGGCCTGCGCCGCGAGGACATCGGCCGGACCGGCCTGACCAGCATCTATGCCAGCGCCGAGGCCGCGCGGGATGCCTACGAGCAGATTCAGGCGTTCGGCGAGAACGGCGGCGTGGCACGTTTCACCATCCCCGGGACCCCCATCAAGTGTGCCGGCGCGCCGATCAAGGCCGCGTTGATCGCCAACAGCCTGCTGGAGCGAGCCGGCCAGCGCGGCGGGACCGAGTTCCACTATCACACCGGGGCCGACAGGTTGTTCAGCGTGGAACGCTTCGACACGATGGTGCGTGACCTCTACTCCGAGCACGACATCGCCGTGAACCAGGATGGATTCCTGACCGCGGTCGATGTTGACGCCCGCCAAGCCACCTTCCGCGGGACGAACGGCAACGAGGAGACGGTCGACTACGACTATCTGCATGTCACGCCACCGATGCGGGCCCACGGCTTCGTGCGCGAGGCCGGCCTGGCCGTGGAGGATGGCGCGCTGGCCGATGGCGGCTGGCTGGCGGTCGACGACCGCACGCTCCAGCACGCGCGCTATCCGAACGTCTTCGGCGCCGGTGACGTGGTCGCCACCGCCATCGGCAAGACCGCATCGACCGTGCGCTCCCACGGCGCGGTGATGCCGGACAACCTGGTGGATGTGCTGCAGGATCGCGAGCCGTCGCGCGAGTTCGACGGCTACACCTCCTGCCCGCTGATCACCGAAGTGGGCAAGGCCGCCCTGGTGGAATTCGACTACACCCTGGAGGAGGTCCCCACCTTCGGCTTCATCGACCAGGGAGAACCCAGCTGGATGTGGTGGCGCCTGAAGGTGCACATGATCAAGCCGCTGTACTTCAACATGCTGCGCGGGCGCTACCTGCGCTAGGGGGACGCTGACCCATGTCGACAGTCGCGCTCTCGCCGCGCCGGTTGTACCGTGCCCGAACCCCATTCGTCCGCGCACGATGAAGCCGACTGCCAGGGAGTGGCTGCGCCAGCGCGCTCACCCCCATCGACACTGGCTTTGGCTATCCGCGGCGGGTTCCCTGATCGCCGCGGGTGCCACGATCGGAGTGGCCGGCATCATCGCCCTGGCCGTTCACCGGGCGCTGTTCGAACCCGATCGCCTGGACTGGACGGCGGTACTGCTGGGCGGGCTTGGGCTGATCGGGCTGCGTTACGCCGCCCAGGCCCTGCGCGACCTGGCCGGCCAGCGCCTGGCCCACGATGTCAAGGGCCGCCTGCGCAGAGAGCTGTTGCGTCGAGCGCGTGAAACAGGTCCGGCGCGGCTCGCGACGCAGGCCACCACCGGCGAGTGGATCGAACGCTTTCAGGCGCGCGGCGAGGATCTGACTGGCTATTACGCGCGCTACCTGCCTGCCATGCAGGCGGTGATCCTGATCCCGCTGGCCATTCTGATCACCGTGTTCTGGCTCGACTGGCTGGCTGGACTACTGCTCCTGTTCGCCGCCCCGCTGATCCCGGCCTTCATGGCGATCGTCGGCATGGGGGCGGAGCAGATCCATCGCCAGCAACAGGAGGAGGAAGACCGCCTCGCCGGCCATTTCCTCGACCGCATCCGCGCCCTCGACTGGCTGCGCCGGGCGCGCGTACTCGACGCGACCGAGGCAGAGGTCGTGGAACGCAGCCACCAGCAGCGCCGGCTGACCATGCGCACCCTGCGCGTGGCCTTCCTCTCCTCGGCGGTCATGGAGTTCTTCAGCGCCGTGGCCATCGGCATGGTCGCAATCTATGTCGGCTTCGCCCTGTTCGGGGCCCTGGACTACGGCCCGGCGGTGGACCTGACCCTGTTCACCGGGCTGTTCGTCCTGCTGCTGGCCCCGGAATATTTCCTGCCGCTGCGCGAGTTCGCGCAGAGCTATCACGACCGGGCCGGCGCCCTCGCCGCCGCCGAGGCCCTGGCCCCGCTGGCGGAGCCCGTCAGCACGGCCGCGCCGGACGATGCCCGGCCGCAGGCCGCCCCTTCCGAAGACCTGCTCGTCCTGGAGGAGGTCAGCGTGCACTATCCCGGCCAGACGGAACCGGCGCTGGCCAGGACCACGCTGGCCATCCAGCCGGGCGAATCCATCGCGATCACCGGGCCCAGCGGCGCCGGCAAGTCCACACTGCTCGCCCTCTGCGCCGGCTTCCTCGTGCCGGATGGGGGTCGGGTGCACCGCCATGCAGACGCGCAGCACTTTGTCTGGATCGGCCAGGACGCTCACCTGTTCCACGGGACCCTGCGCGAGAACCTGCAACTGGCGCGTGGCGACACCATCCCCGACGCCGAGATGGCCAACGCCCTGGGCCAGGCCGGGTTGCCCCTGCAGGCCGCAGAACTCCCCGACGGGCTGGATACGGCCATCGGCGAGCAGCGCCGCGGCCTCTCCGGCGGGCAGGCCCAGCGCGTCGCCATTGCCCGCGGCCTGCTGTCCGCGCATCGGCTATGGCTGCTGGACGAGCCGACCAGTGCGCTCGACCACGAGACCGAACACGCGCTGCTGGACACCCTGTTCGAGCTCGCCCACCGACATCGGCTCACGCTGGTTGTGGCCAGTCACGAGGCAGCGGTCCGGCGCCGATGCCAGCGCATCCTCGCCCTCGGAGACGCGCGCGATGCATAAGGACTGGCGCTGCGATCTGCACTTCGTGCGCACGGTGTTTCGCCAGCGCCGGTTCTGGTACTGGGGCGCCTGGGCGCTCCTGGCCCTGACCTGGATCGCCGGTATCGTGCTGCTCGCCCTGTCGGGCTGGTTCATCACCGCTACCGCCCTGGCCGGGGCCGGCGTCCTGGCCACCCTGGACCTGTACGTCCCCTCGGGCGGCATTCGCACCGCGGCGATCAGCCGCACGCTGGCGCGCTATTCCGAACGCGTGGTCAGTCACGAGGCGGTGCTGCGCAGCCTGGCCGACCTGCGCAGCCGGACCTTTGCTGGTCTCGCCGCGCGCCCCGCACACTGGATCCGCACCTACCGCAGCGGTGACCTGCAGACCCGCCTGACCGGGGATATCGATACCCTGGATGCGATGCCGCTGCGGGTGGTGGGCCCGATCGTCGCCGCCGTGCTGAGCCTGCTGATCACCCTGACCCTGGCGCTCTGGCTGGCCCCGTGGCCGGCAGCCGCGCTGCTGGTGGCAGCCGGCGGCCTCACCCTTCTGGTCTCGCTGCTGCTCGCATGGCTCGGGCAACGCCACAGTCGCGAACTGGTACAAGCCCGGGCCAATGAGCGGATCGCCCTGTCCGACTACATCGGCGGGCTGGCGGAGCTGATCGCCTTCCAGCGCGCCGCCGAGACCGAACAGGCCCTGCGCGCCCGGCATGCCGACCATGCCCGCCGCCTGACCCGTCAGGAGTCGGTAGGCGCCCTGGCGGACCCGGTCGTGCAGGCAGCAGTAGCCGTGTCCTCGCTGCTGATGCTGCTGCTCGCCCTGCACTGGTATATGCAGGGCCTCATCTCCGGTCCGGTGGCGGTCCTGCTACCGCTGATGACGCTTGGGCTGGGCGAGGTACTGGGCAGCCTCCCCGGTGCCTGGTGGCGCACCGGCGAAAGCCTGGAGGCGGCCCAACGCGTGCGTCACATTGTCGAGGCGTCCCCAGATCGTCAGGGCAAAGCGGGGTACCCCGCCCCAGACGGTTCCCCGCGGCTTTCGACGCAGGGCCTGGTTATCGGTTTCGAATCCCACCGCCCCTTGTCCGCTCCGCTGGATCTCGCCCTCGAGCCCGGTATGCCGCTGGTCGTCACCGCCCCCAGCGGACGCGGCAAGAGCACGCTGCTGGACACACTGGCCGGCGAGCAACCAACGCTAGCCGGCTCGGTCCTGCTCGATGCCACCGCGATCGAGCGCATCGATCCCGACCAGCGCTATGCCCGTATCAGCTATCTGCCGCAGTCCGTCCACCTGCCGGACGCCCGCATCCGCGACATCCTGGCGCCCGAAAGGGGCTCGCACCCCGACGAGGCCCTGTGGGACGCCCTGCACCGGGTCGACCTGGCCAGCCGGGTGGCCTCCAGCAGCGAGGGCCTGGATACACGCATCGGGGAAGGCGGGCGCCGTCTCTCCGGCGGCCAGCGCCAGCGCCTGGCCCTCGCCGCGCTGACGCTGCAGGATCGTCCGATCGTGCTGCTCGACGAACCCTTCTCCGGCCTCGACCTCTCTACGCAGCGCCGCGTGCTGGAGTCTCTGCAGCCATGGCTGGAGCAACGCCAGTGCGTGCTCGTCACCCACGCCCCGGAGATGCTGCCGGTCCACTGGCAGCGTCGGTCACTGCCCCGAGCAGGTACCGATTCCAGGAGTGCTGCCAAAGGAGGCGAGTCTCCTTGACGGTCCGGGTTACCCGTGCCACTCATCCGGCATGGCACGACGACAGTCATCGCAACAGGCTGGCGGCCCTGCTACCGACTGCCTCCTGCGTACGGCCCGAGATAATGACCGCCGCCCGTGCGGCCGTGCGGGCCGGGCTCAACGCCCCCCTTGCGCCACGGCGGCCCATCCGCGGAGTGCCTCCACATCCACGCAGGGGCCCGGCAAGTCCGGCCCTCGGAGCACCGTTGCCGGATGCTGCGGCTCACCGAAACCGTCCAGGACAACCAGCGCCCCGCTGAAGTCCTGCTCCCGCGTGTAGTCGTTGGTCGTGACCACCACGGTCAGACCCGCGCCCCGGGCCGCGCGCACGCCGTTGTCCGAGTCCTCGAGGGCCAGACAGGCCTCCGGTGGCAGATCCATTGCCTCCAGGGCGTGCCGGAAGATGTCTGGTGCGGGCTTTTTCTCCGGGACGACATCACCGGCCGAGATCACCTCGAAGCGGTACGGCCCCTCTTCCCCCAGCGTGGCCTCCAGCAACGCGGTGACATTCTCCGGCGTCGTCGTGGTGGCAATCGCCAGTCGCAGACCGGCGGCCGCTGCCTCGTCCAGCAGGCGTTCAACCCCCGGCCGCAGGGGGATCGCGCCCGTCTCCAGAAGCGCCACGTAATGCCGGGTCTTGGCCGCATGCAGCTCGCGGATGCGCTGATCGATGCCGGGTTCGGCCAGGCGTTCGGGGTGATCCTCCGCAAGGTACTGGCGGATGCGCTCCTTGCCTCCCGTCACGCGTAGCAACTGGCCGTAGCGTTCCACGCTCCATTCCCAGTCCAGGCCGGCCTCGGCAAATGCCTGGTTGAAGGCTACGCGGTGACCATCACGCTCGGTATCGGCCAGTGTGCCGTCGACATCGAAGATCAAGGCCTTCAGTTCCTGCATCCGAACTCCTTTGATATGTGTCTGATAAAGAGGGATTCGCCCCCGGGCCCGTACAAAAACCCTGGCACGGGACTTGCCCGGGCGCACTGTCTCTGGTACTAAGTGCGCCTTATTTTTCCAGCCGGAGAGAATGCCCGCATGGCTGCTGACAAGAATCAGGACCACCCCTCCACCAAGCACATGGTTGCCGGAGGCATCGCGCCCTACGAGCCGAAACCGGACGAAGAGTACATGAATCCGGATCAGCTCGATCATTTCCGCAGCCTGCTGCGGGCATGGCGCCAGGAGCTGGCCGAAGAGGTCGACCGTACCGTGGGCCACATGCGTCAGGACGCCGCGAACTTCGCGGACCCGGCCGACCGCGCGACCCAGGAAGAGGAGTTTGGCCTGGAGCTGCGTGCCCGCGATCGCGAGCGCAAGCTGTCGAAGAAGATCGACGAGGCCCTGCGCAAAATCGACACCGGGGACTACGGCTACTGCGAGACCTGTGGCGTCGAGATCGGCATCCGCCGCCTCGAGGCACGCCCGACCGCCACGATGTGCATCGACTGCAAGCAGCTGGCCGAGATCAAGGAAAAGCAGATGGCCTAACAGGTCATCCGGCGGCAGGATGGCTGTGCCATGACCACCGCCAGCCCCCGGCAGGGTGCCCCCTACGTGGGGCGCTTTGCCCCCACTCCCTCCGGCCCGCTGCATGCGGGTTCCCTGCTCGCCGCCGTCATCTCCTGGCTGGATGCCCGCAGCCACCGTGGCCGCTGGCACCTGCGTATCGACGACGTCGACACTCCGCGCGTCCAGACCGGCGCGGAGTCCGCGATCCTTTCGGCACTCGAAGCCTTCGCCCTGGACTGGGACGGCCCGGTCACCCGCCAGAGCAATCGCACCCCGACCTACCAGGCCGCGCTCGAGCACTTACTGGAGCGGGACTTGGCATTTGGCTGCGCCTGCTCGCGGCGTGACCTTGCCCACCACGGCAAGCCGGGCTGGGAAGGCCCGATCTACCCCGGCACCTGCCGTCATGGCCCGCCCGCCGGGCGTCCACCGCGCGCCATTCGCGCCCGTGCCTTGCAGTCGCACTGGCTCGTGGAGGACCGCTTCCTGGGCCCCGTCGCCTTCGACCTGGAGGCCCTGGGCAGCGACTTCGTGATCCGCCGCGCGGATGGGCTGTTTGCCTACCAGCTGGCCACCGTCGTGGATGATCTCGAGCTGGGCGTAACCGACGTCGTGCGCGGGGTCGACCTCCTCGGGTCGACCCCGCGTCAGATGCAGCTCTACCGCTCCCTGGACGCCCCCCTGCCGCGCTACGCGCACCACCCCGTGCTGGTCGCCGGACGCGGCCACAAACTTTCGAAGGCAACGGGCGCCAAGGAGCTGCGCGAGGACAACGCCCGTGCCCAGGTCGCCTCCGTTCTGGACTGCATCGGACTGTCGCCCAGCGATCGTGACCGTCCCGACCGCCCGGCCACACAACTGGCCGAGGCCCTGGATCAGCTGACCGGACACCCTATGGCTGCGCGCCTGCCACTTGCCACGGAAGTGCCCGCCCGCGATCACGCAGGGTAGACTGCCGCCATGCTGCCCGCCCCTATTACAGCAACCGCGCCACCCCATGTGACCCGTGGCGCGCGGCTTCACACCCCACCGAGGCGCTGACAGTGGGTGCCTCACGCGCGATCCTGGTCACCCTGCTCGGGGCCCTGCTGTTCCTGAGTCCACTGGTAATCTGGGTCGCACACCTGACGCCGGCCTGGTGGTGGCCGTTCGCTGGCTGGGCGGCGTTCATCCTCGTGGTCGCCCTGGCCTTTGTCGGGGGTCGCCGTGACCCTTAGCCTGGGGCTGATCTACGCCGTCGGCGTGGCCTATCTGGCCCTGCTGTTCGGGATTGCCTTCCTGGCCGACCGGGTCCCGCGCATCGGTCGCATCGCGGCCAATGGCTGGGTGTTCAGCCTGTCGCTCGGAGTCTATGCCACGTCCTGGACCTTCTACGGTAACCTCGGCTTCCTCGCGGACCACGGCTATCTCTACCTGACGATCTACCTGGGCGTGACCCTCGCCTTCGCCGCCACCCCGTGGCTGCTGCGGCCGATCCTGCGTCTGACCCGCGAGCAGCAACTCACCTCGCTGGCAGACCTGTTCGCCTTTCGCTATCGCAGCCGGTGGACCGGCCCCGTCGTCGCGCTGTTCATGCTGGCCGGCGTGCTCCCGTACATCGCGCTCCAGATAAAGGCCGTCGCGGAATCCGCCGGCGTACTGACCGCCGAGACCCCCCCGCACCTGCTTGCCCTGACGTTTAGCGCCACCATTGCCCTGTTCGCCATCCTGTTCGGGGCACGCCACATCGCCCCTCGCGAGAAACACGCCGGACTGGTGCTGGCCATCGCATTCGAGTCCATCGTGAAGCTCCTGGCGATCCTCGGTATTACCGCCGTCGCCCTGTATGCGGTGTTCGGCGGGTTCTCCGGGCTGAACAATTGGCTCGCCGAAAACCCGGAGGCAGTAGACGCGCTCTACGCACCGGTGCGCGAGGGCGGCTGGTTCGCGATGATGATCCTGGCATTCGCCGCCGCCTTCCTGCTGCCGCGCCAGTTCCACATGCTCTTTACCGAGAACATTAACCCGGCAGCACTGAACCGGGCCGCCTGGGCCTTTCCTGCCTTCCTCCTGCTGCTGAACCTGCCGATGCCGGTGCTCTACTGGGCCGGCGAGGCGGCAGACCTCGGCATCGACACCAACTACTACGCGATCGGCATTGCGGGCATGCTCGATTCACCGGCACTGGCCCTCCTGGTGTTCATCGGGGGGGTTTCGGCCGCCAGCGCGATGATGATCGTCACCACGCTGGCCCTGGCGCATATGGGGACCAATTACCTGTCGCCGCTCACACGGCTGCACGAAGAACACAGCACTCAGGCCAACCTCTACTCCCGCCTGCTGTGGGGTCGGCGTTTCTGGATCGTGCTCATCATTGGCCTGGGCTATGCGTTCTACGGCCTGCTGCAGGTCGTGGAGGGCCTGGCCCAGCTGGGGCTGATTTCGTTTGCCGCCGTGGCCCAGTTACTGCCCGGACTGATCGGGCTGATGCTGTGGAAACAGGCGAACCGCGTGGGCTTCCTGCTCGGCCTCTGCGCGGGGATTGCCGGCTGGGCACTGACGCTGGTGCTGCCATTGCTGGCCAAGGCCGGTTTTGTCACCGGCTACCCGGACCCGCAGGCCCTGCTCCGGGCCGAGGCACTGGACCCATGGACCTTTGCCCTGATGTGCAGTCTCGGCACGAACGCCATCCTCTTTGTGCTCGGCTCGCTGCTGACGCAGCCCAACCGCGAGGAGTCCGAGGCCGGGCGCGCCTGTTGCCCCAACGAATCGGCCGGATCTGGCGGTGGATTGCCACTTGCCGGCGACGTAGGCGAGATGGAAAACGCGCTGGGCGCCACCCTGGGCGCCAGTGCTGCCCGCCATGAGGTACAGCGCGCCCTTGACGAACTCGGGCTGCCGCGACACACGCGCTCGCGCGGCGACCTGCGCAACCTGCGCGAGCGTATCGAACGCAACCTGTCGGGGCTGCTGGGACCGGTCCTTGCACGCATGATTGTGGACCAGCACCTGCGTCTGGATGCCGCGGGGCGCCACACTCTCAGCGAGAGCCTGCGCCGGGTGGAGGAACAGCTCGAGACCCGGGCCTTGCCCCTGTCGGGCCTGGCAGCCGAACTGGATGCCCTGCGCCGCTTCCATCGCCAGATCCTTCATGAACTCCCGCTGGGGGTCGCAAGCCTTGGAACGACCGGCGAGATCACCGGCTGGAATCAGGCCCTGGCCAAACTGACGGCCATCAGCACCGACAAGGCCGTTGGGTGCAATATCCAGCAACTCGACAGCCCATGGGCAGGACTGCTGACCGCCTTTATCGAGAGTCCGGATCGCCAGTGGTACAAACTCAACGTGGACCTGCCGAACGGCAACCGGCGACTCAACCTCCACAAATCTGCACTCCAGGACGAGCATGGGCGGCTCGAGGGACGCATCGTCCTGATTGAGGACATCACCGAACGCGCGCAAATGGAATCCGAGATTGCCCACGGCGATCGCCTGGCTTCGATCGGGCGCTTCGCCGCCGGGGTCGCGCACGAGATCGGCAACCCGCTGACCGGCATCGCCTCGCTGGCACAAAACCTCCCCCTCGAGGAAGATACCGCGGAGATCCGGGGCACCGCCGAAGACATCCTCGCGCAGACACGCCGCATTAACGCCATCGTGCAGTCGCTCGTCACCTTCGCACACGCCGACGAGGGCCCGTCCGCCGGGCATTTTGAAACCATCGCGCTGGACGCGATCGTCAACGAAGCGATCCGGCTCACGCGCCTGGCCGGGCGCAAGGACCTGCGCTTCGAACTGACGGGCCTGGAAGGCCTTTACCTGCGCGGCTCGCATGCGACACTACTGCAGGTGTTCATCAACCTGCTGACCAATGCCGAACAGGCCTCGCCGCCGAACGCGGTCGTTTCGATCGGCGCCAGCACCCGCGGCAGCAATGTCCAGCTGATCATCGACGACCGTGGGCCGGGCATCGAGGAATCGACTCTGGAGCGATTGTTCGAGCCATTCTTTACCACCAAGCCCGCCGGCCAGGGCACCGGCCTCGGTCTGCCTGTCGCCTACAGCATCGTTCGCGACCACGGTGGTACCCTGATGGCCGTTAACCGCCCGGAAGGCGGGGCACGCTTTGTCCTGATCCTGCCGCGACACAACCCCGATGGGGACACCACATGACGCGCATCCTTCTGGTTGACGATGAAGCACCGATTCGCCGCGCGGTACGCCGGTTTCTGGAGCACCACGACTTCCAGGTATGCCTGGCCGAGGATCTTGCCAGTGCCCGCACCGCTTTGCGGGACGCCCCCCCGGATCTCATGCTGGTGGATCTGCGCCTGCCCGATGGCGAAGGCATCGAACTCCTCGCCGAGGGCGGGCATACCCCCACCGTCATCATGACCAGCTACGCCTCGGTCCCTTCCGCGGTCGCCGCGATGAAAGAAGGAGCTGCCGACTACATCGCCAAGCCATTCGATCACGATGCCCTGCTGCTCACGCTGCGCGCAGCGCTGCGGGCCGGGGCCCCCGCCGCAACGACGGCAGGCAGCGACCGCGATGCCAAGGACGATCGTCTGGGCCTGGTGGGAGACAGTGCGGCCATCCAGCGCCTGCGCGATCAGATCCGCCGGGTCGCGACCACCCAGTCCACCGTACTGCTGCGCGGCGAATCGGGCACCGGCAAGGAACTGGCGGCGCGCGCCCTGCATCGACTCAGCCCGCGCGCCGCCGGGCCGTTCATCGCAGTCAACTGCGCGACCATTCCCGAAGGTCTGGTCGAAGCCGAGCTGTTCGGCCATGCCCAGGGCGCCTACACCGGCGCGGTGAAGGCGCGCACCGGCCTGATCCAGGCCGCCCATGGCGGCACATTGTTTCTGGACGAGATCGGCGAACTGGCGCCGGCCGCGCAGGCCCGCCTGCTCCGCGTATTGCAGGACGGCGAGATCCGCCCGGTCGGTGCCAACGAAAACCTGAAAGTAGATGTCCGCCTGCTGGCCGCCACCCATCGCGATCTGGAGGCCATGATCGAGGCACAGACGTTTCGCGCCGATCTGTACTACCGTCTGCGCGTACTGGAGCTGTCCATTCCCCCGCTGCGCGAACGGCGCGAGGATATCCCCGCGCTGGCCAGGCACTTTCTCGCGGGCTTCCCGACGCACAGCGGGCCGCGCCCCGAGCTCACCGAAGCCGCCCTGCAATCACTCGAGTCCCACGACTGGCCAGGCAATGTGCGCGAACTGGCCAATGCCCTGGAACGCGGCTGGGTGCTCAGCCCGGATGGCAGGATCGAACCGGATCACCTGGGACTCACCCCGGCTCCGGGCAATGGTGACGCAACGACCGGAGGATCGAGCCTCAATGACTACTTCCGCCGCTTCGTGCAGCAGAACCAGGACCGGATGACCGAGACCGAACTTGCACGTGCCCTGGGGATCAGCCGCAAGACCCTGTGGGAACGCCGCCAGCGCGAGAACCTTCCCCGGCCCTGAGCGGGATGGGCTTGTGGCCGCATCGGCTTGAGGAGAAACGACTTGAGTGACCCGCGCCGCGTCTTCCTCGCGCTGTGGCCCGACGAGGCCACACGCGGGATGCTGGACGAGGAGGCGCAACGCCTGGGCGGCCCGGGACGGGCCGTACCGAAGGCCCACCTGCATCTGACCCTGGCCTTTGCCGGCACCATCCCCGCCACGCAGGCCGACTGCATCGGCCAGGGAATCACCACCTTGAAGGGTGAGGCCTTCACACTTGTGCTGGATCAGCTGGGTTTCTTCAAAGGAGCGCGCGTCAGCTGGATTGGCCCATCCGAGACGCCCTCCGCGCTGAGCGAGTTGGCCGTACGGGCGCGAAGACTGGCAGAGGCCTGCGGCGCCGCGCCGGAGGGGCCCCCCTTCCGGCCACACATCACCCTGCGCCGCTTTGCACGCGCACCCGGACGCGAACACCCCGAACGCCCCATTCACTGGGACGCAGACGAGGTCGCGCTGATCGAGTCCGGACAGGGCGGAAACCCCGGTCCCTACAAGGTCATCGCACGGACCCGGCTCAGTTCTTGAGCGTCACCGGAGTCGTGAACATCAACAGGCCGTAATCCGCCTCATACTGCTCCTTGAACTGTCTGGCAATGCGATCGCACAACTCCGCGGAACCGACCACCTCCAGCTTGATGTTGCCCCCCTGGCGCCAGTTACCCCGGCGCTTGCCATGTTTGCCCCAGCCGCGGGTGTCGGTCACCGTATAGCCGGCCGCACCCTGGCGACGCACCTCGTCAATCAGGATATCCTCGAGGATCGCTTCCGCCACCACCGTCAACAACAGCATCTCGTCCGATTGCATCGCCTAGCCTCCCAGCGAATAGAGCCACTGGGCCATCCAGAAGTACAGCGGGACGCCCAGGAAGATATTGAACGGGAAGGTCACCCCCAGCGAGGCACCAATCGACAGCGCGGGATTGGCCTTGGGGACCGCGATACGCATGGCGGCTGGCGCGGCGATGTAGGAAGCACTGGCGTACAGCGTTGCCAGCAGGAGCGTGCCCCCCAGACTCATGCCAAGCCCCCAACCCAGCAGGATTCCCAGAACCGCTGATACCACCGGCATCACGATCGCGAAGACGACCAGGAACACCCCGTACTGGCGCACCTCCGCAATGCGACTGGACGCGACCAGCCCCATCTCGAGCAGGAACAGGGCCAGCACGCCCTTGAACAGATCGAAGAACATCGGCTCCAGTGGATCCATCAGCTCGGGGCCGGCCACGAAGCCGATCACCAGCCCACCCGCGAGCAGGAATATGCTCTTGCCGAAAAAGACCTCGTGCATGGTCTTGCCCCACTGCACCGGCCCCTTGCTACCCATGCGCGCCAGCAGGATGCCGATCACCAGCGCCGGCATCTCCAGCAGCACCAGGAAGACCACCATGTGGCCCTCGTAGTCGATGCCGCGGGCCGCGAGAAAGGCGACCGCCACCGAGAACGTCACCACGCTGACGGAGCCGTAGTGCGCGGCGATAGAGGCCGAATCCGCGCGCGGCATGCGCCCCAGCCAGCGCAGTACCGGAAACGCCAGCAGCGGGATCAGGGAACCGACCGCCAGCACCGCAAGGCCGGGCAGGATGAGCGGCACCAGCTCACTTTCCGCCAGTTTCACGCCGCCATGCAAACCGATGGCCAGCAACAGATAGATCGAGAGCGCCTCGTAGATCGCCATCGGGATCTTGAGATCCGACTTGGCCAACCCGGCGATCGCCCCGAGCAGGAAGAACAGAACTACCGGATCAAAAGCCATTTCAACCCGTCTCCGTTACAACGTGCTGGTATTGCCAACATCCTAGGGAAACCGAGACCAACGCGCACCTTCAGGTTTGCGCCCACCAGGCTGCCCCCATGATGCGTTACGCTCGGGGTGAAAGGTTTGTTGCTGGACAGCCGGAGACTGGGCGATGACACGCATCCTGATCCTGCAGGGCCATCCGGACCCGGCCGAAGGCCACTTCGATCATGCGCTGGCCGACGCCTACCGCGAGGGTGCCGAGGGTGCGGGCCTTGCAGTGGACTCGTTTCCGATCGCCCAGCGCGACTTCCCGCTGCTGCGCAGCCAGGCCGAGTTCCTGGACGAGACCGTGCCCCCCGCAATCCTCGAAGCACAAGAGCTGATCGAGGTCGCCAACCACCTGGTACTGATCTATCCGCTGTGGATGGGCGACATGCCGGCGCTGGTCAAGGGCTTTCTGGAGCAGGTCTTTCGGCCATCGTTTGTGGCCGACGGCGACATGAACCAGTTGCGCCATACGCGACTCAGGGGCCGCTCGGTGCGCATCGTCGTCACCATGGGCATGCCGGCGCCGGTCTACCGCTGGTTCTACCGCGCCCACAGTCTGAAGAGCCTGGAGCGCAACGTCTTTAGGTTTTGTGGCTTCGGCCCCGTGCGCCACACCCTGATCGGGCAGGCCGGAGGCGATGCCGCCTCGCGCCAGCGCTGGCTGGACAAGATGCGCGTACTGGGCGCAGTAAAACGCTGATCAATATTCACGCGCGTGCTGGTACTCCAGGAGGCTCGGCTGCCCTTTGTTGACGAAAATGTGCGCGCGCACGGCGTTGCGACGCCCCTGTGCAGTGGGTGTGATGGGCGCCACCGCACCCTGTTCGGTCCTGATGAGCCCCGCCGCCCGCCGCGCTGTGCAGCGGGCGACGTTCCGATCAAAGGTCGGGCGTCGGCGGCGTCGGCGGCTCGGGCAGGTCGGATGGATCTGGCAACGGGCCATCCCCCGGCGAGGGTGGGCCGGACGATCCCGGGGCCTCCGGCGGCGCCGGCAGGTCCGGGCTACTGCCCCCGCGCTGTTGCCCCGGAGGTGTCCCGCCATGGCCCGGCGGCGGGTTGCCCCCGGCCGGCGTATCGCCACTGGCCCCGGGCGAAGCTCCCGGCGGACCACCAGGACCCGGTTGCGCCTGTGCGCCACCCACTGCGAACAACGCGCTGAGCGCTACCGCCAGTACCCAACGTTTCTTCGACTTCATGTCACCAACTCCTTGTGTGGATTCCTGCCCATGAGGCCTCCCAAAGGGCGCACCGTTCCGGTCCATCCGAAGAACTGCCGATCTCTTCACGTTCCTCACCCCCAGAACGAGGCCCCAGGCTGCCGCGCCGGGGTGAACTCTCGTCACATGTGCAGGAACCGCTCGGCACACTGACGAGTTCGTTATCCTGCCAGTGATTTCATTCACCAGGAGATGCTGACGATGCAGCGTTTCGAATCCCGCAACGTCTTTGGTCGCCCGCTGGAACCCTGCGGTACCGATCCCGTCACCGGTTTCTATCGCGATGGAGATTGCGCCACCGGCCACGACGACCAGGGTATTCATACCGTCTGTGCCGAACTGACCGAGGAATTTCTGGAGTTTTCGCGCGCGAAAGGGAACGACCTCAGCACACCCAACCCGGCATTCGGGTTCCCGGGTCTGAAGGCCGGGGATCGCTGGTGTCTTTGTGCGGGGCGCTGGCTGGAGGCCTACAAGGCGGGCTGTGCACCCGGGGTGTTCCTGCGTGCCACGCACGAGGAGACGCTGGCGATCATCCCGCGCGACATCCTGGCGGAACACGCGCGCGACACCGCCGACTAGGTGTGATCTCTCAGTAGGTTGCCCACATAGCGATTCCGAAGCATTCGGAGTTTGCGGACCTAGCCGACCACCCGCCGTGCGCGGGCCTCGCCAGTGTAGGCGGCCTTCCAGCTCTCGTAGTCGGCCACCAGCTGTTCGACATCCGCGGCGTCGTACGGGCGCAGCCCGCTGAGCACCAGGTGCTTGCTGCCTTCTGCCACCACGGCCTGGTCGATCACCAGCTCGTAGTCGAGGCGGATCTCGCCGCGCTTGCCGTTCACGGTCATCACCGCGTCCTTGAGCCGCGGCTCCGGGACGCCGGCCGTTGCGGCCAGCGGCTCCGGCAGGCTGAAACCCATGCGCTCGTACATCACCAGGGGGCGCTTGGGGTTCACCATCACCCCGTGTTTCTCCATCAGCGGCACGAGCACATGCGGGAAGTTCTGCCCGGAAAAGCTGACGTAGCTGCGGATCAGCGATTCGATCACATCCGGATCATCGATCACACGCCCGGAGCGCTCGACCTCGATCACGCTCTTGCCGCCGTCCGCCGTAATGGCAAACGCATCGCCCGGGCGCTCCGGGAAGATCAGGGGCACGTGTCCGCCCACCATTCCGGTGAAGCGAAAATGCATGCTCGCGCTCGCGCCGAACGTATCCAGCACCAGCGCGAATAGCAGATCGCCGGGCACGCAGAAACGCCGGTTGTCGGCGTCATGGATCGGGTTGAAGTCGCCCGCCAGCGTCTTGGCGAACTCGCTGCCCTGCTCGGGCGTGACCACCACCTGGCCATCCCGGAGTTCGTAGAAATCTTTCAGGAAAGGGGTATGGCTCACGCGGTCTCCCCGGATGTCGTCGTCTTGTTATTGGGCCTGTCCCGGCGTTTGCACCACTATAGCCCGAAATGCCCCTCGATGGCCCGGATGAACGCATCGCCGTAGCGCTCGAGCTTGTGTTGCCCCACCCCGGTAATCCCGGCCATCTCCTCCGGCGTACGCGGCGCGCTGGCCACCATCTCCAGCAGTGTGGCGTCGGAAAAGATCACATACGGCGGCACGCCTTGCTCGCGTGCCAGTTCGGTTCTCAGCGCCCGCAGACGTTCCCAAAGGCTGCGATCTTCCGGATCCATCGCGGATACGCTGCGGGCGGTATCGCGGCGCGCGGGCCTGGCCGGGCGCGCCGGGCGGGCCTGCTCCTCGCGAAGATGGATGGATTCCTCTCCGCGCAGCACGCCCCGGCAGGAGGGATCCAGGCGCAAGCCGCCGTGACCCGCGTCGTCCAGCCGGAGCAGTCCACGGGCCAGCAACTGGCGCACCACCCCGCGCCACTGCATCTTGTCCAGCTCGGTGCCGATCCCGTAGGTACTCAGTCGGTCGTGCTCCAGCCGTTGCAGACGCTCGCTCGAAGAACCCCGCAGCACGTCGATCACATGCCCGGCCCCGAAGCGCTCGCCAGTACGGTAGATACAAGACAGAAGCTTCTGCACCGGCACGCTGGCATCCCAGGTCGCGGGCGGGTCCGTGCAGTTGTCGCAGGTCCCGCAGGGCTCCGGCATGTGTTCGTCGAAGTACGCCAGCAGCGCCTGGCGGCGGCAGCTGGTGATCTCGCAGAAGCCCAGCATCGCGTCCAGTTTCTGCTGCTCGATGCGCTGGCGCTCAGGGCCGGCCTGCGAGCCCTCCAGCATCTGGCGCAGGGTCACCACGTCCTGCAGGCCGTAGACCATCCAGGCATTGGCCGGCAGCCCATCGCGCCCTGCGCGCCCGGTCTCCTGGTAGTAGCCTTCCAGGCTTTTGGGCAGGTTCATGTGCGCGACAAACCGGACATTGGGCTTGTCGATCCCCATGCCGAACGCGATCGTGGCCACCATGATCACACCCTCCTCGCGCAGGAAGCGGGTCTGGTTCTCCGTGCGTGTGCGGGCGGAGAGGCCCGCGTGGTAGGGCAGCGCCGGAACCCCCTGCTCCGCCAGCCACTCGGCCAGGGCGTCGACCTTCTTGCGCGACAGGCAATAGACGATGCCCGCCTCGCCCGCGTGCTCCTCGCGGATAAAGCGCAGCAGCCGATCGCGCGGGGCACCCGCGCGCCCTCCATCGGCCTGGGCCACGCGATAGCGGATATTGGGGCGGTCAAAGGAGCTGATGAATGCGCGGGCCTGTTCCAGCCGCAGCCGCTCGCGGATCTCCTGGCGGGTCGGCCCGTCGGCCGTGGCGGTCAGCGCCATGCGCGGGACAGCCGGGAAGTGCTCGGCCAGCACCGCGAGCTGGCCGTATTCCGGGCGGAAATCGTGGCCCCATTGGGACACGCAGTGCGCCTCGTCGATTGCGAACAGGGCCAGCTCAATCCCCTGCAGGCGTTCCAGCATGCCCGAGGCAAACAGACGTTCCGGGGACAGGTACAGAAGATCCAGGTCGCCCGCATGGAGTGCGGCCAGCACACCGCGCGCGGTCTCGGCGTCCTGACCGGAATCCAGGCTGGCCGCGGCCACCCCGTTCTGGCGCAAGGCCGCCACCTGGTCCTGCATCAGCGCAATCAGCGGCGAGATCACCACCGCACAGCCCGGGCGGGCCAGTGCCGGCACCTGGTAGCACAGCGACTTGCCGCCGCCGGTAGGCATCAGCACCACGGCATCGCCACCGGCGATCACATGCTCGATGATCGCCTGTTGCTGGCCACGAAAATCGGAATAGCCGAAGGTCTCGCGCAGGATGTCCAGCGGCGCAATGGCCGGAGCGCTTCCCTGCGCGTGCCCGGCGGCGAGACGTGTCGGTTCCAAGAGAAGCTCCAGGGGTTGGCAAACACCGAAGCCTGCCGAATGCCCGGCAAGGCTGCAAGCCTCGAAACGGCCCGGCCCGTCCGGGCACTCTCTCCGGTCGCAACTGGTACGAATCCAGCACCACCGTGTACATTGGTCACCACCCCGCCCGACCCGCATCCACCACCAGACGTGATGGCCCGAAAGCATGCCCAATTCGGTTGACGAGGAAGTCCGCAGCGCGGTCCGCGAGTACCTGGATGCCTGGTTGCGGCAGCGGGACCTCGATCAGCTGCTCGCACTTCATACCGACACGCTCTGCGGCTTCGGCACCGGCATGGACGAGGCGGCGTTCTCGCCCGCGGAGGCCGCTTCGGTTATTCGGCGCGATATCGAGCAGGCGCCGGAGTCCTTCGACTACACGATCCAGCGCGAACACGTGACCTTTCCGCACCCGGAGGTCGCGATCGCGATGATCACCTTCGCGATGCACACCCGGATCCACGGACAGCAGGTCAAGCTCAACGAGTTGAGGGGCACCCTGGTTTTTCGGCGCACAGACGACGGCTGGCGTCTGGCGCACCTGCACGGCTCGTTCCCCGCCACCGTCCACGGGGCCGACGAGCCCTACCCGATCAAGGAGTTGGAGGACCGCGCCCAGGTGCTTGAGCGCATGGTCAGCGAACGCACGCGCGACCTGGAAGCCGCCCAAGAGCACCTCGAGCGCCTGGCCACCACGGATCCTCTCACGGGTCTGCACAACCGCCTGAAGGGTAACCATGCCATCGAGGAAGCGATCCTGCGGGCCCGCCGCGACGCGAGCCCCCTGACTGCGATCCTGATGGATCTGGATCACTTCAAGACCATCAACGACCAGCAGGGGCACGCTCGGGGCGACCATGTCCTGAGCGAGACCGGACGGCTCCTGCGCGAGCGCATCCGCAGCTCCGATACCGCCGCGCGCTGGGGTGGCGAAGAGTTTCTGATCCTCTGCCCCAATACCACGGCCAAGCAGGCCGCGAATCTCGCCGAGGCCCTGCGCCAGGTGATCGCGGCGCATGACTTCGGGACCGACCCGCCGCTGACCGCGAGCTTCGGTGTGGCCACCTGCCAGCCGGGCGACACCGCGGAAACCCTGATCGCACGTGCCGATCAGGCGCTGTACGCGGCCAAGCGCGCCAGCCGCAACCGCGTCGAAAGCGCCTGAATGCGCGGCCACACGACACATCCGGATGCCCCGCCGCCCGGGGCGGTAAACTGGCGCATCCTCAAGAGCCTGCTGCCCTATCTGGCGGAGTTTCGCGGGCGGCTGATCCTGGCGCTTGTGCTGATGGGCCTGGCCAAGCTGGCCACGGTCGCGATCCCGCTGGCACTGAAGTACATCGTCGAGCACTTCGAGGACGCCGATACCGAGGCGCTGGTGGCCGTACCGGTCGCCCTGGTGATCGGCTACGGTCTGCTGCGCTTTGGCAGCACGCTGTTCGGCGAGCTGCGCGATGCGGTATTCGTGCGCGTAGCCGAACGCGCGATGCGCCGCGCCTCGCTGCGCGTGTTCCAGCACCTGCACCGCCTGGAGCTGGGTTTTCACCTTGCGCGCGAGACCGGCGGCCTGGCGCGCGACATCGAGCGCGGCACCAGCGGCATGAGCTTCCTGCTGCGCTTTACCGTATTCAACATCCTGCCGACCCTGATCGAGATCGTGCTGGTCGCGGTGATCCTGCTGATCGCCGTGGGGCCGGTATTCATGGTCACGGTGCTGGTGGCGGTCGCGGTCTACATCGCGTTCTCGATCTGGATCACGGAATGGCGCACACGCTTCGTGCGCGAGGCGAATCTGCGCGACAACGAGTCCAACACCCGCGCGATCGACAGCCTGCTGAACTACGAGACGGTCAAGTACTTCGGCAACGAGTCCTTCGAGGCCGAGCGCTACGACCGCGGGCTGGCCGCCTGGGAACAGGCGCGCACCAAGAACGTCCTGTCGCTGGTTCTGCTGAACTCCGGGCAGGCCCTGATCATCGCCGCCGCGATCACCGTGATCATGCTGCTGGCCACGCGCCAGGTGGCGGCCGGCGAGATGTCGCTGGGGGATCTGGTGATGGTCAACGCCTACATGATCCAGCTGTTCATGCCGCTGAACTTCCTCGGCTTCGTCTATCGCGAGATTCGCCAGTCACTGGCCAACATCGAACGGCTGTTCGGCCTGCTGGAAAAGCCCGTTCAGGTGGAGGATCGCCCGGGTGCCCCCGATCTCGCGGTCCGCGCGGGCACGGTACGATTCGAGCATGTGAATTTCGGCTACCACGCCAGCCGGCAGATCCTCGAGGACGTCTCGCTGGAGATTCCGGCCGGGCACAAGCTGGCCGTGGTTGGCCCCAGCGGGGCCGGCAAGTCCACCCTGGCGCGCCTGCTGTTCCGCTTCTACGACGTGGACGGCGGGCGCATCACCATCGACGGCCAGGACATACGCGAGGTCACGCAGGCCAGCCTGCGTCGCGCCATTGGTGTCGTCCCGCAGGACACCGTGCTGTTCAACGACACCATCCGCTACAACGTCGCCTACGGCCAGCCGGGCGCGGACGAGGAGGCGATCCGCCGCGCGGTACGCCTCGCCCACCTGGACGACTTCATCGCCCAGTTGCCGGACGGGCTGGATACGATCGTCGGGGAACGGGGGCTGAAGGTCTCGGGCGGGGAAAAACAGCGCATCGCGATCGCCCGCATGCTGCTGAAGGATCCACCGATCCTGGTCTTCGACGAGGCGACCTCGTCACTGGATTCGGGCTCGGAGAAGGCGATCCTGCGCGCGCTGAACGAGGTCTCGGCGCGGCGCACCACACTCGTGATCGCGCATCGGCTGTCGACCGTGATCGACGCCGAACAGATCGTGGTGATGGAGCACGGCCATGTGGTCGAACGCGGCACGCACCGCGAGTTGCTGGCCCTGAACGGCGCCTACGCGCGGCTATGGCGCCACCAGCAGGAGGAGGCCGAACAGCCTCATCCGGCGACGCCTGGCGAATAGCTCAGTCGTCGACGTCGGCCTCGTCCATCCAGGCGGCCTGGATCGCCTCGAGGATGCGCTCACCGGAGCGGTTCGGGTCGTCGTCGAACTCCGGCAGCTCCATGACCCACTGGCGCAGATCCATGAAGTTGATGTTGCGCGGGTCCACGTCCGGGTGCTCGTCCGCCAGCTGAATCGCGATTTCCTGAGTATCGGTCCACTTCATAGCCGTGCCCTCAGTGGTTCTCGGAGACCTGGTTGATGGTGTATTTCGGCAGCTCGACCACCAGATCAGTGTCGGCCACGAGCGCCTGACAGGAGAGCCGGGAATCCGGCTCCAGACCCCAGGCCTTGTCCAGCATGTCTTCCTCGTCCTCGGTCGGCTCCTCAAGGCTGTCGAAACCCTCGCGCACGTACACGTGGCAGGTCGTGCAGGCGCAGGACTTCTCGCAGGCATGCTCGATCTCGATCCCGTTTTTCAGGGCGAGATCGCAGATGCTGATGCCCGGCTCGGCCTCGATGGAGGCCCCCTCCGGGCAGATTTCCTCGTGGGGCAGAAAGATTACCTGGGGCATGTTGTCAGTTCCCTGCGTCGTATTCGCTAACGTTGTGTCCGGCGAGCGCGCGCCGGATGCTGTCATTCATGCGCCGCGCGACAAAGGCCTCGGAGGCCTGCTCCACGCGCTTGCGCGCGGCCTCGATGGCGTCGGGATCGGCACCCTTCTCGCGTTCGGCGCGCAGCGCGTCGCGCGCCTGCTCGATGGTCTGGCGCTCCTCGGCCTCGAGGTAGCGATCGCCGTCCGTCTCCAGCGCGGCATCCAGCGCCTCGAGCACGCGGTCGGCCTCGACCTGCTCCTCGCGCAGGCGCCGCGCCTCCATGTCCTCGCGCGCGGAGGAGGCGGAATCGCGCAGCATCTGCTCGATCTCGCTATCGGTCAGGCCGTAGCTCGGCTTGACCTCGATATGCGCCTCCACGCCCTGGGTCTGCTCGCGCGCGGTCACGTTCAGCAGCCCGTCGGCGTCAACCTGGAAGGTCACGCGGATGCGCGCGGCCCCGGCCACCATCGGCGGGATACCGGACAGGGTGAAGCGCGCCAGCGAGCGGTTGGCATCGACCACATCACGCTCGCCCTGCACCACATGCAGCGACATCGCGGTCTGGCCGTCCTTGAAGGTGGTGAAATCCTGAGCGCGGGTGGCCGGGATCGTGGTGTTTCGGGGGATGATGAACTCGACCAGTCCTCCCATCGTCTCCAGCCCCAGCGACAGCGGGATCACGTCCAGCAGCAGGAGCTCGGTATCGGGCTTGTTGCCGGCCAGGATGTCCGCCTGCTGGGCCGCCCCGATGGCCACCACGCGATCGGGATCGATCCCGGCGTGCGGCGTGCGGCCAAAGAACGCTTCCATCGCGTCGCGGACCGCCGGCATGCGCGTGGAACCACCGACCAGTACGACCTCGTCGATCGCGTCCGGCGCCAGGTCGGCATCCTCCAGCACCTGGCGGCAGGCGGCCATCGTACGGTCCAGCAGCGGCCGGGCCAGTTCCACCAGCGTCGCGCGGTCGAGCTCCGCCGCGTGGATCGAACCATCGGCGCGCGCGACCTCGACGCGGGTGTTCTCGGCGTCGGTCAGGGCCTCCTTGGCCTCGCGCGCGGCCAGCAGCACGCGGCGCAGGCGCTGCGGGTCGCTCTCGCCGGTCATCCCGGCCTGGTTCAGCAGCCAGTCGGCGATCGCGCGGTCGATGTCGTCGCCGCCCAGGGCGGAATCGCCCCCGGTGGCCAGTACCTCGAACACGCCCCGGCGCAGCTGCAGGATGGAGATATCGAACGTCCCGCCACCCAGGTCATAGACCGCAATGATGCTCTCTTCGCCCTGGTCCAGCCCGTAGGCCACGGCCGCGGCGGTCGGCTCGCTGATCAGACGCAGGACGTTCAGGCCCGCCAGTTGCGCCGCATCGCGCGTCGCCTGGCGCTGCGGGTCGTCGAAGTACGCGGGCACGGTAATGACCACGCCTTCCAGCTCGTCGCCGAGTGTGGCCTCGGCGCGTTCGCGCAGCGTATGGAGGATGTCGGCCGAGACCTCCACCGCCGTCTTGTCCCCGGCAGCCGTCTCGATCCGCGGAACGCTGGAGTCCCCGGTCTTCAGCCGAAACGGCAACTCCCCGGACAGTGTGGCCACATCTGCCGCACCGCGGCCAATCAGGCGCTTGACCGAGGCAATGGTGTTGTGCGGATCATCCGCCGCATGCGCAGCCGCCGCGTGCCCGACGCTCACCGCATCCGGCGCGTAGTGCACAACCGAAGGCAGAATATGCCGACCCTGCTCGTCCGGCAGGGTGTCGGCCACGCCACTGCGCACGGTGGCGACCAGCGAATGCGTGGTGCCGAGGTCGATCCCGGCCGCCAGGTGCCGCCGATGCGGGGCGGAGTCGGCTCCGGGTTCGGTGATCTGCAGTAACGCCATCGAAATTCGGCTCCTTCACACGGCGGCGGCTCAGCCGCGCGCCAGGTTCTGTCGGGTTCGTTTCAGTTCGGCCAGCAGGCGATCGAAAAAGCGCAGTTCGAGCACACGATCCTTGGCCTGCGTCCCGGGTGACGCCGGATCGGCCAGGGCCTCGGCGACCTTCGAGCGCGCTTCGTCACGCGCCTTTTCCAGCTCCATCCCCACCGCGTCCAGTTCCTCGCGGTCGCCAGCGGTCTCGGCCTCTTCCAGCCGTTCACGCCACTCGATCTGGGCCTCGATGAACTCGATGTTCTGGCTGGTATCGCGTTCGGCATCGAACGTGATGCCGGCGCGCTCCAGCAACGCCACCGCACGGCGGTAGTCATCGTCGAGGATCGCGTAGGCCTCGTTGACGTCGGCCGCCATGGCCGCGGCCATGCGCCGCGCCTGGTCGCCCTGGCGGACAAAGCGGTCGGGGTGCAGCTCGGCCTGCAGGCGCTTGAAGCGCTCGGCCAGCTGCTGACGATCGATCTCGAAGGCGACCGGCAAGTCAAACTGCTCGAAGGGGTCGGTCATGACGTCCTGTTGTCCTCGCAACGAGAGACTGGCATCGGGCACGGGCGCCCAACGCAAAACGGGGTGGGACAGTGGCTGCCAGGCAACCACCATGCACCACCCCGGATGCGTGCATCAGTCAGATGCTGAAGCTTTCACCGCAGCCGCACCGGGCCTTCTCGTTCGGGTTGTTGAACTTGAAACCCTCGTTCAGGCCTTCCTTGCCAAAGTCCAGCTCGGTGCCATCCAGATAGACCAGCGATTTCGGATTGACCACGAGCTTCACGCCACGATCCTCGAACACCGTGTCGGTATCCTCGATATCGTCCGCGAACTCGACCACGTAGGCCATGCCCGAGCAGCCGGTCGTCCTGACCCCGAGGCGCACGCCTACCCCCTTGCCACGCTGGGCAAGAAAGCTCTGGATGCGCTCGGCCGCCGGTTCGGTGAGTGTAATCGCCATAGGCACCTCAGGCGGTCTTCTGCTCGGCCTGCTCGCCCTGATCGTGCCGCTCCTGATAGTTGGAGATGGCCGCCTTGATCGCGTCCTCGGCCAGCACGGAGCAGTGGATCTTCACCGGCGGCAGGGCCAGCTCTTCGGCGATCTGGGTGTTCTTGATCTGGCTCGCCTCTTCCAGGGTCTTGCCACGCACCCACTCGGTGAGCAGCGAGCTGGAGGCGATGGCCGAGCCACAGCCGTAGGTCTTGAACTTGGCGTCTTCGATCACGCCGTCGTCGTTGACCTTGATCTGCAGCTTCATCACGTCGCCGCAGGCCGGGGCGCCGACCATGCCGGTGCCGACGGAGTCGTCGTTCTTGTCGAAGCTGCCGACGTTGCGCGGATTTTCGTAGTGGTCCAGAACCTTGTCACTGTAAGCCATGACCGTTCTCCTGTTGCGTAGTACGCGTTGCGTTCGTGGTATCGAGCCGGTGGCCTAGTGGGCCGCCCACTCGACGGTGCTCAGATCGATGCCGTCCTGGTACATCTCCCACAGCGGGGAGAGCTCGCGCAGCTTGGCGACCGCGGCACGCACGATCTCGACCGTGTGGTCGACCTCCTCGACGGTCGTGTAGCGACCGATGGAGAAGCGGATCGAGCTGTGTGCCAGCTCGTCGTCGCGGCCCAGTGCGCGCAGCACGTAGGACGGCTCCAGGCTCGCCGAGGTACAGGCCGAGCCGGAGGATACGGCGATGTCGCGCAGCGCCATGATCAGGCTCTCGCCCTCGACGAAGTTGAACGAGACATTCAGGTTGTGTGCGACCCGCTGCTCGGCGTCGCCGTTCAGGTAGACCTCTTCCATGCCGTCGAGGCCCGCCCACAGGCGGTCGCGCAGCATGCGGATGCGCTCGAGTTCGGTGCCCATTTCCTCGCCGGCGACGCGGAAGGCCTCGCCCATGCCGACGATCTGATGGGTCGCCAGCGTGCCGGAGCGCATGCCGCGCTCGTGGCCACCGCCGTGCATCTGCGCCTCGATGCGCACCCTCGGCTTGCGGCGCACGTACAGCGCACCGATGCCCTTCGGCCCGTAGACCTTGTGCGCGGAGAAGCTCATCAGGTCCACCGGGAGCTTGGACAGGTCGACTGCGACCTTGCCGGCGGACTGGGCCGCGTCCACATGGAACACGATCCCGTGCTCGCGGCAGACATTGCCGATCGCCTCGATGTCCTGGATCACGCCGATCTCGTTGTTCACGTGCATCACGGAAACGACGATCGTATCGTCGCGGATCGCGTCCTTGAGTTCCTGCAGGTCCACCAGGCCGTTGTCCTTCACGCCCAGATAGGTGACCTCGAAGCCCTCGCGTTCCAGCTGGCGCGCGGTGTCCAGCACGGCCTTGTGCTCGGTCTTGACCGTGATGATGTGCTTGCCCTTGCGCTGGTAGAAATTCGCGGCACCCTTGATCGCCAGGTTGTCGGACTCGGTGGCGCCGGAGGTCCAGATGATCTCCTTCGGGTCGGCGCCAACCAGCGCGGCGACCTGTTCACGGGCATTCTCCACGGCCTTTTCCGCACCCCAGCCGAAGCTGTGGCTGCGCGATGCCGGGTTGCCGAACAGGCCGTCCTTGGTCAGGCAGCCGGTCATCTTCTCGGCCACACGCTCGTCGACCGGCGTGGTCGCGGAGTAGTCCAGGTAGATGGGCAGTTTCAGGTCACTCATTATGCGTTCACTCCTTACGCAGCCGCCTCAGGCGGTCGCATTGCTCGATTTCGTTGCACCGCCCTTCAGGGCGTTGCCATGCATGACCACTTCTTTCACGCCATCCTGTGCCATCTGCGCCTGATGCCGCTCCAGGACATCCGCCAGCGTCCGGTTGCTGAGAAAGTCGTAGAGCTGCTGGCTGAGATCGGTCCACAGGTCATGCGTCAGACAGCGCGACTCGGAATTGCAGTTGGCCTTGCCGCCGCAGCGCGTGACATCCACGGGCTCGTCCACCGCGACGATGATCTCGGCCACCGAGATACCCTCGGGCTCCCGACTCAGCGCATAGCCACCGCCCGGGCCGCGACTGCTGTTCACCAGTCCCTGCCGGCGCAGCCTGGAAAAAAGCTGCTCCAGGTAGGACAATGACAGTTTCTGGCGTCGTGCCACCTCGGCCAGCGATACCGGGCCGTTCTTGGTGTGCATCGCCACGTCCAGCATGGCGGTGACGGCGTAGCGCCCTTTGGTCGTCAGTTTCATGGCTGTGTCTGCTTCCTGCTCATTTGCCGCGCAGCTTAGAATACCTGACCAAAACGATCAAGTATTCCCCTGCTGTTTACGTTCTTGTTGGCTTTCCGCAGGCTGGGGGACCTCGCATTCGTCCGGCTCCAGCCCCTCCAGATCGCAGGGCTCGATCGGCCCCGAGTCCGCATCGCCCACCACCTCGCCGGGGTCGATCCCCGCACGCTTCAGGGCCTGGCAGGCCTTATCCATGCGCTCGTCCAGTTCGTGCACGCGATGCACGATCCGGTGAATCGCGTTGGCCACCGGGTCGGGCATGTCGCGGGCCACGCCATAGGCATCGAAGCCCATGCGGTCGGCCATCTGCTGAAACCGCGGGTCCGGCTCCGGCCGCGGACCGATGACCCGCGCCGGGATTCCCACCGCGGTCGCGTCCGCGGGGACATCCTTCAGCACCACGGCATTCGATCCGATGCGCGCGTGGTCACCCACGTGGATCGGGCCGAGCAGCTTGGCCCCCGCGCCGATGACCACCTCGTTGCCTAGTGTCGGGTGGCGCTTGCCCCCTTCCCAGCTGGTGCCACCAAGGGTCACCTGGTGGTAGATCGTGCAGTCGTCGCCGACCTCGGCCGTTTCGCCAATCACCACGCCCATGCCGTGGTCGATGAAGAACCGCCGCCCGATCTTCGCGCCCGGATGGATCTCGATCCCGGTCACCCAGCGGCTGAAGTTGGCAATCACCCGCCCCAGCCAGCGCATACGATGCTTCCACAGCCAGTGCGCCAGCCGGTGATACCAGAGCGCATGCAGACCGGGATACGCCGTCACCACCTCGAAGGCGTTGCGGGCAGCGGGGTCGCGTGCGAACACGCAGCGAATGTCCTCGCGCATCCTGTCAAACATGGTCCGGCCTCATTCCTGAGTCATTTACTAAGGTATCACTTCCATGCGCGCCCCGCCTCAGCGGCCACGCTCCGTGTGCGTCAATATGCCGCGCAGCATGCGCACCTCGCTGGCACTGAGCCCCGCGCGCATATAAAGGTGGCGCAGACGCCGCATCAGATGGCGCGGATTCCCGGGGTCAAGCACCTCAATGGTCGTCAGCGCCCGCTCGAAATGGCTGAACAAGCCCTCCATCTCCGCCTGGGTCGCTCGCGGGTCGCGCGCATCCTCGGGCTCGACTGATTCCGCGACCGACTCCCCGGCCAGGGCCGCCATGCGCAGCGCGTAGGTCATCACCTGCACGCTGCCGGCGAGGTTCAGGGAGCTGAAATCCGGGACGGTCGGGATCTGGACAAAGGCATTGCAGTGATCCAGCTCGGGGTTGGTCAGCCCGCTGTGCTCGCGCCCGAACACCAGCGCGACCGGCCCCTCGGACGCATGCGTCAGCACCTGTCCGGCCGCGACGTCCGGGCCCAGCACGGGCACGGAATGCGTGCGCAGCCGGGCGCTGGTGCCGATCACCCACACACAGTCCGAAACCGCAGCCGCCAGGTCGTCCACCACCCGGGCCCGCGCCAGCAGGTCATCGGCCCCGGAGGCCAGCGCCGTGGCATCGGCATGCGGAAACCGCTCCGGCGCCACCAGCACCAGATCGGTAATCCCCATCGCCTTCATTGCGCGCGCGGCGGAGCCGATGTTGCCGGGATGCGTTGTGCCGACCAGCACGACCCGCACCCGGCCCAGGCGTTGCTCCATTCGTGGAATCCCCTTCGTTCAAGCCGCCGGATTGTACACACCGGTGCCCGCGACTTCCCAAAAATGAGCCGCTTGTGTATTGTTCGCGGCCTTTCCGCGGCGCGTGCGCGCACCCGCGGGACACCCCGCAGAACACCAGGAGACACTCCATGCACCCCATGCTGAACACGGCGGTATCGGCGGCCCGCGAGGCCGGACGCATCACCACCCGCGCCTGGGGACGACCGGATCGCATGAACACGCGCGAGAAGGCCCGCAACGACTGGGTGTCGGATGTTGACCTCTCCGCCGAACAGGCGATCGTGCAGACGCTGCGCCGCGCCTACCCCGACCACACGATCATGGCCGAAGAAGGCGGGCAGCAGGACGGGGCCGACGCGGAGTACGTCTGGATCATCGATCCGCTGGACGGCACCACCAACTACCTGCGCGAGATCCCGCAGTACGGCATCTCCATAGCACTCAAGCACAAGGGACGGCTGGAACAGGCGGTGGTCTACGACCCGCTGAAGGAAGAGCTGTTCACCGCGACGCGGGGTGCCGGGGCGTTCCTCAACAGCCGCCGCATCCGCGTATCCGACCGCAAGGACCTCAACGGCGCCCTGCTGGGCACCGGCATCCCCTTCCGCGAAGGGCAGGATCTGGAACGCTACCTGAGCAGCCTGCGCCACCTCGTGCCGGGTACCGCCGGTGTGCGCCGCCCCGGCTCCGCCGCGCTGGATCTGGCCTGGGTTGCCTGCGGGCGCTTCGATGGCTTCTGGGAGATGGGCCTGCAGCCCTGGGACATCGCGGCAGGCCTGCTGCTGGTGCAGGAGGCCGGTGGTGTCGTCAGTGACTGGGCCGGCAACCCGGACGTGCTGCGCCGCGGCGATGTCGTCGCCGGCAACCCGAAGGTCCTCAAGGCCATGCTGCAGCGCCTGCACCAGGCCGAAAAAGAACGCGCCGCCCAAACGAACGACTGAGCCCTCCTCCCTTCGATCGCCCTGCCGGGCTAACGCTCAGGCGCGCCCGCGCCTCCGCACCGTTTAGGCTGGCCCTCGTTCGCCGTCTGGTACTTACGTACCTGCGGTCGACCGCCTGCCTTGTTGAGGCTGGCCCTGGTTCAGCATCCGGTGTTTACGTGCCTTCGGCCCGCATACTGCCGAGCACTCACTCGCGAGCGCGCCGCGCCAGTTTTCAATCAAAAACGGGCTTCTTTGCTCGTGCAAAGAAGTGACCAATAAACACGCCCGGGATTCGCCCAGGAACCTTGCTCCGGACGCGCCAGGCTGGCGGCGCTGAAACTCGCTTCGCTCAGACAGTCAGCGCCCCGTGTCTATTTTGAATCGTCCGGCCTGTCACGCCCTCCACAAGGGGCTCATATCGGGAGGGAAGATCAAAACAGAAGGTGTTCCAGCACTTCTGGCTATCCCGTACGCCGTAGGGTGCGTTGAGCGCAGCGAAACGCACCATGCCAACGTCGGGGCAACCCTGATGCGATTCGCTGCGCTCATCACATCCTACGATGGGGTCTGGCGCCCGCTTGCGGGCGCGGCACGCCAGGGCCGAAGGCCGCGCGTGCCCAGGATGTCGGAACACCTTGCCTCCAACCATTGGCACGAACGTCAGGACAGCCGTTGT
>NZ_ARQK01000060.1 GCF_000385215.1 Thioalkalivibrio thiocyanoxidans ARh2 | reverse complement strand
CACTTGGCCATCCGGGCCCAACGTGAAGAGGTCATCCCACCTTCGAATCCGTCCAGCAGGCGATTGAGAACCTTGATCTGTCGGGCATTGAGCGGCTCCGTGGCGAAGCGCTCCCAGAATTGGGACTTGAACAGCACGTGCTCGAGTGCATCCTGGGCGTTGCTCAGCGAACGCTGCAGGCAGCCCAGGAACCATTCCAGCCACAGGGTGATGTCCAGGTCCCCCTGTTTCTGAGTCCGCTCCAGGATGGCGTAATAGTCACTGCGTTCCCGAAGGATCTGCCCGGACATGCTGTAGAAACGTTCCGCCGAACCATCCGCTCGTGCCAGCGCCATATCGGCGATTGCCCGAGCGATACGCCCATTTCCATCCGCGAACGGGTGAATGGTCACGAACCAGAGATGGGCCAGCCCCGCCACCACTAGCGGATCCAGAGGGCCGGGCGCCTTGAACCACGCGACGAAGGCGTCGACCTCCCCCGGGATTCGCTCGGCCGGTGGCGCGGAGAAGTGCACCGTCTCCCGACCAACGGGACCCGACACCACCTCCATCGGCCCTTCATCGTCATCCCGCCAACGCGCGACCGGAATCCGCGTCATCCCGCTACGTCCCGTCGGAAACAGGGCCGCATGCCAGTCGAACAGCCGATCCACTGTCAGCTCACGATCAAAGGCCTTCGTGGCATCCAGCATCAGCTCGACCATGCCGTCGACGTCCGGCCCTGAAGCGGTCAGTCCACCGGCCTCCAGACCGAGGCGACGTGCAAGCGAGGAGCGCACCTGATCCAGAGGCAGTCGCTCGCCTTCGATCGCGCCGGAATCCACGATATCCTCCGACAGCACGCGAAACGACGCTTCCTCGCGCAGTGCGAATCCCAATCCCTGCATCCTTCCGAGCAGCCGACCCTGCTCGCGCGCGGCCGCAGCCAGCATCGGCGCGATATGTTCCGCGTCCCACTGCCAGTGGGGCCAGCCGGTCAGTTCCCAGATGTATTGCACGAGATTCTCCGCAATCTATGCGTAGATTATGCGAGTCAATCTCCGCATTTCCAAGCGGCTTCGGGGGCAGACGGTGAATGGCGGGCGTGAATACGCGGAATGGCGGGGTCGGACCACAGTAACTCTCTGTTGGCATGAGACTTTCATTCCTTGAAGGCCCGTTTCTGAGCCTTAGACAAGGCATTTCACCCCCGAAATGGGGCCTTCGCGGCACCCTGGGCACTCCCAGTGGCCCCGGGGCGATACCTTGCCTGTTGCCGATGAGCCCCGAGCGGAGGGAAAGGCCCGCCCGGGTCACAGCGTGTCGTAATGGCCGCCGATCGCGAAGATGTAGATGGCTTGATCGTCGAAGCGGTAGATCAGGCGATCCCGGGCGGAGAGACGCCGGGACCAGAAGCCCGAGAGCGAATGCCGAAGGGGTTCCGGTTTCCCCGTTCCCGTGGCCGGGTCGTTACGGAGCATTTCCTTGAGGATCCGTCGCAGAGCCCGATGCAGCCTTGGGTCACGCTCACGGAGCGTTTCGTACGCCGCCCAGGTATTACCCTCGAATACCAGTGATCTCATCCATCTCCCCTTCCGTGGGACGGTAGCCTTCTCCCTTCCGATGGGTAGCGGCCGAATCGGCGATCTGCTGCATCAGGCTGGAGTTCTGCAGGACGTAGAGCGTTTCCTGCTCCCGCTCCCAGTCATCCGCACTCATCACCACAAAGGCCTCACCCGCTCGGCGCGTGACCTTGAGCGGCGTGTGTGTAGTGACGGCCTCTTCCACGAAGGCCTTCAGGTTCTCGCGAAACCGGTTCACGCTGACTGTTTCCATGCAGGACCTCAAACGTACGGAAGTGCCGTACAACTATAGACATCCTTCAGGTTTGGTTCAATTGCGTCTTCCGACCCATCTGCGAGGCATGACGGGGTCGGACCACGGTAACCCTCTGTTGGAATGGCACTTTCATGCCTGGAAGGCCCGTTTCTGACCCTTAAACAAGGCATTTCACCCCTGAAATGCGGCCTTCACGCCGAGCTTCCGGGGTCAGACCTTGCCTTTTGCCCCCGCATCAAGGGAGAGGCAAAAGGCAAGGTCTGACCCCCATGGGTGACCGGGCCATTCGACGCCCCGACTCAGGCCCGGGTTCAATGTGGTGCTGCCCGGCGACCCTGATCGTCGAGACCCAACAGTAGCACCGCGTGGTGCATTCGCTCCCAGGCGGTGGCGAAGTCCCCGAAGTCGATTTCCACCGGGCCGCGCGCGGGGTCCATGGCCAGGACCTTGCCGCGCGAGTCGTCCATACCGACCACGACAACGTAGTGGTCGTACCCGGAATCCTGCTCCTGGTCGCCTCGCCGCTCGATCAGGCGAGCGAACACACCGGGCGTGCCGCGCAGGTCGGCATCTCCCTGCCGGACCTGCAAGGGCACGATCAGGGGCCGGCCACGCTCCAGGTGGCTGCGCAGGAACGACTCGTCACCCGGCACCACGAACGCCGCGAATCCATGCTCGCGGGCGATTTCGCGCAGCTCGCCCAGGGAGTAGCCCCGCGGCGAGGCGTGTGGATACTGATCAGACAACGCGTGTGGCGAATAGGCGGAGCCGCGGTAGTACTCCATGACACTGGCGAGCGCGGCGCTGCCACAGTCGGTCCGGGAGGTCTGGCGCACATAAGGGACCTCAAGCGCGACACCTTCCTCGACCTGCAGGGCGTAGCGTTCCATTCCGCCCGTCGTCCCGCACGCCGAGAGCGCAAGCGCGCAGAGCACCAGCAGCCCGACACCGAGCGGGGCGTCTCTGCCCGACGGTTGTTGCTGGCTCCGTGGCCACGCGCCACGCCGTTGCCGGCCGGTAGCGCGGCGAAACACGCTCAACACGGCAGGCGCAGCCGCTACAGCAGCACGATCAGCAGAACGGCAATGATGATGACGGTGCCGACCCTGGGGCCGAAAAAGCCCGCCGTCTGCTCCTGTAGTTCGGCATTCTCGGCTTCGAGAGCCGCCAGTTCGTCGAGCTCCTGCTGATCGAACAGGTGCTCGGACTGAAGCACCTGCGGTGTCGGGACCGCGTCGTCGACAATCTCCATCGGCACGGGGCTCGCGGTGCTGCCGAGATGCGTCTGCCCCGCCGTGGCGGACACGGGGAGCAATGCGAAGGGCAGCAGCCATACCGATGCCAGCAACAGGAAAATCCATCGCCTTGTCATGATGTAACTCCGTGGTTCCGGTGTGGAATCGGGCCGAATGGCCGTTTTCGCGCACGGCCACGGACAAGTATAGGCCGAGCAAACGCCTTGTTCGGGGAAGACAAGAGCGGAAACTGCCCTGCAGGCGCCAACGGTGCCAAATCGGTCACGATCTCCGCCCATCCGCCCTTACGGCCCCGCCCCGTCTTGCACGACGTTGCGCCGGCCAGGGGGTTTGCCGCCTGCTTCAGCATCGTAAGTGCTTCACAGTTCTCGATGGGTACAGGGCAGAGAAAGAGGACACCCATCTTCTTCCAGGCGCCACGCCGTCATCCCGGCCGAAGCGAAGTGAAGAGCCGGGATCCCTGACGTCTGCTCCTGCCCCGCCGATCGCGATCCCGGATGATCGCTGCGCGTTTCTGGAATGACCGCCTATTCGGAACACCGAACGGCCTGTAGGAGGCTGCTTGCAGGCGAAGCCCTGCCCGCGTCCGGCTTTTGCAGGGGCTTCGCTTGCAAGCAGCCTCCTACGGGGCTTGGTGGTCGCGGGGCCCGGGGTCACATCTTGCTTAAGGAACGAGGACACCCGCCTTCTTCGGCGGTTCCTCCAGCCGAAACCCGCTTTAGGTTCCATGTTTCCGGATTCGGGCGCGCGATCCTGAAGGTGAAACGACTCGGCCGCCAGGGGAACCTCAGGTGATCGCCTCGATCAGTCCGGGATCGTCCTCAGACGGACGGTTTACGCGGGTGGACACGGGGTGATAAATCAAGGTATCAGGGTTCAGACGGACGGTCCCGGCTCGGATGGCCTCACGCTCCGTCCGATCGGGATCGAGCCAGTCCCAGCGACACTCCGCATCCAGCACCAGCGGCTTGCGGTCGTGAATGTGCGCCAGCCGCTCTGATGCGGGTTCGGTGATGATCGCGCAGCAGGCGCCACCATCGGCCGTAGGCTCCCAGATGCCCGCCATCATCAGGACGTCCTGCGACGCGTCCTCGGCGAGGGTAATGTAGTACGGCTGCTTGCCGTCATTGGTCTTGCGCCACTCGTACCAGCCATCAGCCAGCACGATGCAGCGCCGGCGGGCGAATGCAGAGCGGAAGTACGGACTCGTGGGGACCTTTTCGGCGCGGGCGTTGATCGGCCGAGGACCGTCCTCCACCCGCTTCGGCCGAAAGCCCCAGAACATCGGCTGGAAGGCGGCAGGTGTTTCATGTCCCGCACGAAACGCTTCGAGGTCCGTCCCAGGCGCGACATTGTATCTGGGCGGGTCAAACGTCTCGTCGACCGGTACCTGGAAATACCGCATGGCGAGCTCGCTGGTCGCGCTGTACCGCGTCATTCGTCCGCACATGGTCTTTCACCTATTGGGCATCGCGAGAGTTCCGGGGTCAGACCTTGCCTTTTGCCCATGAAGCACATAACCAGGAAAGAGGACACCCCTCTTCTTCCATACCCCACGGGGATCATTCTCCCTTCACGCCAGTCTTACCTATAGGCCATCGCCCAGACGGATCGACAACCATCCACATGCGGTAACGATCGGATTTGCCCGGAGGGGGCTCATCATGCGCCCGAACCTGATTACGGTATTCGGCGGCACCGGCTTCCTCGGCCGCGCAACCGTGCACGAACTGCTCAATGCCGGACACCCCGTGCGCATTGCCTCGCGCCGGCCGGGGCTGCCCGCCTCCCTGCAAGACCACGCCCGGCTGGAGCACTGCCGCGCCGACATCCGGGACGATGCCGACGTCGCCCGCGCCGTGGAAGGCGCCAGGGGCGTCGTCAACGCCGTCAGCCTGTACGTGGAGCAACGCGACCTGCGCTTCACCACCATCCACGTCGAAGGCGCCGCGCGCCTCGCCCGCGCCGCACACAAGGCAGGGCTGGAGCGCGTCATCCAGATCTCCGGCATCGGCGCCGACAGCCGCTCGCCCTCGCCGTACATCCGTGCCCGAGCCGAAGGCGAAGCCGCTGTACTTCGCGAATACCCCAACGCCGTTATCGTGCGCCCCAGCGTCCTCTTCGGCCCGGGCGACGCCTTTGTGCGCAACCTCGCCGGCCTCGCGCCCCTGCCGGTGATTCCCCTGTTCGGCTTCGGCAGCACCCGCCTGCAACCCGTACACGTCACCGACATCGCCCGTGCCATCGCAAGACTGTGCGCAGACGAGCCGCCCACGCAACACACCTTCGAACTTGGCGGCCCGGACATCCTCACCTATCGCCAGGTCGTGACCCTGGTCCTGTCACACCTGGGCCGCAAACGCCCAATGCTGCCTGTGCCATTCACGGTCTGGCACGCCCTGGCCACCCTGGGTGCGCTACTACCCAACCCGCCCCTGACCCGCGATCAGCTCTACCTGATGCAACGAGACAACGTCGCCAGCGCCACCCTCGGCACCTTCCACGACCTCGGCATCACACCGCATTCACTGGTGGAATCGCTGCCCGACTGCCTCTCCACCAGCTAACCTCGCCCCACCTGCTTCGAGAGCCGAAGGATTCACACATTAGTTGAATGGTTGTCTATAGTAGACGCGGCATAGTCAAAAAGGACTTCGAAGCTCATGGCCGACCTATCCGGCAGCATCCCGCAATCGGGGCCCGTCCAGGACCACCCGGACAGTACCTCCAGTCAGGATTTCATGAACGGGCTGCCGCGTCTGGTGGCCCAGCTCGCCGACCGCTGGTACATGATCCGGCAGCGGGGCTGCCGCCATGTGGACCTGGGGGAGATGCGTCCCCTGACCCGGGTAATTGCCAGTGGCCTGGCTGGAACTCCGCTGAAGGAGTCCCTGAACATCGCGCGGCGCATTGACGAACGCGTAGCCCAGCACCTTCAGAGCCCGTTGCCTCCAACGTCCAATGAACAGGAAACCATCGGTGCCCTGATCCTTCGTCTGCAAGCGAGTCTACCGGAGGACCTCGCCGCATCGGACGGGGTTATACCCGCACCTGAGGCGGGTGGTGCACGTACTCCAGTTCCCGACCGCCTGCACGTCCAGCTGCTCGGCCCCGCCGGGGTCGCTCGCGACGAGCTGGCGCTGCAGCTGGCCGCCTCCGGCTTCCACGTGGACACCTACGCCAACCTGCAGGAGGCCGCGCATTCCAGCCCCACAGTGACACCGCACTCACGCGTAGTCCTGGCGGATCCACCAGGCCCGCCAATACCCGACGACGCCATCAAGCGGCCCAATATCCTGGTCCTGCAAGACACGCGGGATGGCGAACATCTGACAACGGCCGACGACTGGGACGCGGTCCTGATGATGCCCACAATCCCTTCCGAGTTGGCGGCAACACTGGAGGGTCTGGTGGACTCCAGCCCATGGGATCCGTGGCGGGTCATGCTGGTCACCACGGGACAGTCGATCTCTCCCGCCCGCGCGCTGCAGGAGTCTCCGGCCCTGGACATCCACCGCGTCGCGCCGGAAGACGACGTGCCTGGCCACGCGCTGGAGAGCCTGCCCGAGGCCATTGTGATCGATGCGGACATTGCGGCCGACGAGGCCGCAACCCTCTCCCGGGCCCTTGCCCAGGATCCCACGCTGTTCGACATCCCGCGCGTCTTGCTCGCAGCTCACGAAGATGCCGCGCTCGAGCCGCCCCCGGGGTCTTCTCACGTAGCCCCCGAAACGGCACCGGAACAGGTGAGTGCCGAGGCCCGTCTCTGTCGTCGTCGGCGCCGCGCCGCCCGCGCCCCTGCCACCCTGCGATCCCGTGATCTGACGCCTCTGCTGGATCACTGGCGCGCGGAGCTGGCTACCCAGCCCGGTATCGTCGCCCTGGCCTGTATCGAATGGGACGAGGCCTCCAGCCTGATTCGCGACCACGGGGTGGCCGGTTTCTCCGCGCTTCAACGTCGCCTGCTGGGGCGGATCTCGGCGAGCCTCGCCCCTGGAGAGCGCACCACCCGGTTCAGCGAGAACGCCATCCTGGTCCTGCTGCATCGACCCGACACGGACGCGCTGTCGGACTGGGGCGACGACCTGTACACACGAATCCCGGCCCCTCATGGTGCCGCGAGTCACGCACCCTCCCCTGGGCTCAGCATCGGCATCACCGCACTTGCGGAGACGCCCGCACCGGATGCGGTGGACCAGTCACTGGCGCTTTGCGCACAGGCACGCCGCGAAGGCGGTAATCGCATCCAGCTGGACCCGACGCTGGTCACGCCGGAGCGCGGTATTGCACAGCAGCAGCACTGGCGCCAGGTGATTACCCGGGCGATTCACGAACAACGTCTGTTCCTTGTGTATCAGCCCATCGCCAATATCGCCGGCTCCGACAATGCCGAGCGCTACGAAGTCCTGCTTCGAATTCGCGACCCGGAAGGCCACACCCAGCTGCCCGGCCCGTTCGTGAACATGGCCGGACACCTGGACCTCGACCGGGCGCTGGATCGCTGGGTGCTGACGAACGCGGTGGACATCCTGGGCGCCCGGCTGCGCACCCATCCGGACTCGGTGTTCTTCGTCAAACTCTCGCGCGGGTCGCTGCGCGACCAGGAACTGCCCGGCTGGCTTGGTCGCACCCTTGCGCATGCCGGCCTCCCGGCTCGGGCACTGGTACTGCAACTGGCGGAGGAGGACATCGTGGCGGAGCCGGAACAGGCCGAACGAATTACCGAGGCCCTGCGTGATATACAGGTCGGCATTGCCGTGGAACATTTCGGGCTTTCCAGCGAGCAACCGACCCAACTCCTGCGCAGCCTGCGACCGGACTACGTGAAGGTGGCCCGCCCCCTGACCCACGGGTTGCACGATGCCGCCGACAAGCTCACACGCCTGGAGCCGCTGCTGAACATCGCCCGCGCCAGCGGCGCGCGCACCATGGCGGCTTATGTCGAGGACGTGGACGGCCTGGCCCTGCTGTGGCAGTCCCAGGTCGACCTGGTGCAGGGCAACTTCCTGCGTCAGCCGGACGAGGAGCTGCGCTACGACATCGAGTTCTAGCGCACGCTGCGGCGGTGCCTTCAGTCGCAGGAGGCCCCGGGCCCTACCCTCGGATTGAGCAGCCCGGCGCGTTATCGGAAGAGGTCACCCCTCTTGTTCACATACCGCCACAGCCCCTCTCCTGTAGGAGCCCAGCCCTCTGGGCGATGGGGCGCTGGACACACCCAATCGGCGAGAGGGCTCGCCTCCTACAGTGGGTAGGCCCCCGCCTCGGCGACGAACCGGCATGGGGCATGCCGCACAAGCCCCCTTCTCCGGTAGGAGCCCAGCCCTCTGGGCGATGGGGCGTTGGACATGCCCGATCGGCGAGGGGGCTCGCCTCCTACAGTGGTAGGCCCCAGCCTCGGCGACGAACCGGCGTGCTTTCAGGCGGAGCTGGCGGGTCGGGCGATGGCAAGGACGGATGCGCGCGGGCCGTGGCGTCCGAGCGTGGTGAACTCGTCGATCACGAACCCCGCCCCGGCCAACTGTTCCCGAAACGCTTCTTCGTAGGTCACGCGGCCAAAATCGATGGTCGTGATGCGCCTGAGCAGGGGTTTGAAGCGCTCCATCCAGCGGGAGGGACGGGTCTGGAAGGTCTGAGTGAAGAAGACCGTGCCGTCCGGCTTCAGCAGGCTGCGGCAGTGGCGCAGAGCGCCGTCGGGGTCCGGCAGGAGCATGAAGCTGGCAGAGAAGTAGATCGCGTCGTACGGACCGCCCGTGTGGTCGTAGATGGACTCGAGGCGGGCCTCGGCACGATCGGCCAGGGAGGAGTCGCGCAGGGCTCGCCGAGCGTGCTGGATGTAGTCGGCATCGATATCGATCCCCGTGATGACGAGCCCCTTCTCGCGCGCCGTGGCGGCATTGGCGAGCAGCGCGCCAGCGGTACCTATGCCTACGTCCAATAGAGCCGCCCCGTCCGGCAGCCGCCGCATGACCTCGCCATACCACTGCGAGGTAAGGCGGACGATCAGCCGATTGTAGATAGCGCTGCGCATAGGGGATTCGTCGTTGGGATCGGTCGGTAGCGGGCCTACCATACCGGAGCCGGCGCACCTGCTCGAAGCCGGGGTTTCTTGCCAGCCCCATATACTGTTTATATAAGCAGTATATGGATGCCAACGCCCCCGAACCGCCGGACTACGCCGAGCTGACGAGCGTCAGCAACTTCTCGTTCCTGCGCGGGGCCTCGCACCCGGAGGAGCTGGTGGAGCGGGCCCGGGCGCTGGGCTATCGCGCGCTGGCGCTGACCGATATCGCCTCGCTGGCCGGCGTGGTCCGCGCCCACGCAGCGGCGAAGGACTGCGGCCTGCACCTGATCCTGGGGGCGACCTTCCGGCTGGCGCACGGCCCCGCCCTGACCCTGCTGGTGCGCAATGCGGCGGGCTACGCCGGGCTGTGCCGGCTGATCACCCGTGCGCGCGGGGCGGCGGACAAGGGGCATTACCACCTGACACAGGCGGACCTCGACGCCCTGCCCGCCGAGGCGCGGGCCGGCTGGCAGGTCCTGCTGCGTATCGAACCCGAGATCGCGGAGCCGACGCTCGCCGAGGCGGCCCGCTGGCTGGCGGGATGGGCCGCGCCGGGCCAGGCCCATCTGGCGGTCAGCCAGTTGCGCACGCCGGAGGATGCCCCGCTCGCGGCCCGCGCACGGCAGCTCGCCGACACGACGGGACTCCCGATCGTCGCCTGCGGCGATGTGCACATGCACGCTCGCGGCCGGCGTGCGCTGCAGGACGTGCTGACCGCGCTGCGCCTGCGCACCACGGTTGCCGAGGCAGCCCCGGCGCGCTTCCCCAACGGCGAGCGCTGCCTGCGCCCGCGCGACGACCTGGCGGCGCTGTATCCCGCCACCTGGCTCGCGGCCAGTGTGCGGATCGCGCGGGACTGCGACTTCTCGCTGGACGCGGTCACCTACCGCTACCCGACCGATCCCCTGCCGCAGGACACGAGCCCGGCCGCCTATCTGCGCGAGGAGACCCTGAAGGGTGCGCGTGGGCGCTGGCCCGACGGCATACCGCCGAAGGTGACGGAGCAGATCGAGCGCGAGCTCGAGATCATCGCGCAGCTTGGCTACGAGCCCTACTTCCTGACGGTCTACGACATCGTGCGCTTTGCCCGCGGCCGCGGGATCCTGTGCCAGGGGCGCGGCTCGGCGGCGAACTCCGCCGTTTGTTATGCCCTCGGCATCACGGCAGTGGATCCCTCGCGCTCCAGCATGCTGTTCGAGCGCTTCATCTCCGCCGAGCGTGGCGAGCCGCCGGATATCGATGTCGACTTCGAGCACGAGCGCCGCGAGGAGGTGATTCAGTACATCTACCAGCGCTATGGGCGCGAGCGCGCGGCGCTGGCCTGCACGGTGATCCGCTACCGTCGGCGCAGCGCCCTGCGCGACGTCGGCCGTGCCCTGGGCATCTCGCGCGCGCGGCTGGATGCGCTGACCGCCAACCTCGCCTGGTGGGACGACGGCATCCCCGCCGAGCGCCTGCGCGAGGTCGGGCTGGACCCGGACGGCGCCCTGGCCCGGCAGTGGCAGGCCCTGACCGCCGAGCTGCTGGGCTTCCCCCGCCACCTGTCACAGCACACCGGCGGCTTCGTGATCGCCGAGGGCCGGCTGGACGAGCTGGTGCCGATCGAGAACGCGGCGATGCCGGAGCGCTCGGTGATTCAGTGGGACAAGGACGACCTCGACGCGGTGGGGCTGTTGAAGATCGACGTGCTGGCGCTGGGCATGCTCTCCTGCGTGCGCCGCGCGCTGGAGCTGATGGCGCACCACCGGGGTCGCGATTGGGGCCTGGCCGACATCCCTGCCGAAGACCCGGCGGTCTACCGCATGCTGCAGAAGGCCGACACCCTGGGCGTGTTCCAGATCGAGTCGCGCGCGCAGATGAGCATGCTGCCGCGCCTGAAGCCGGCGAACTTCTACGACCTGGTGATCGAGATCGCCATCGTGCGCCCCGGCCCGATCCAGGGCGAGATGGTGCACCCGTATCTGAAGCGCCGCGCCCACCCGGAGCGGGTGCGCTACCCGAATGCCGAGATCCAGCGTGTGCTGGGGCGCACCCTGGGGGTGCCGATCTTCCAGGAGCAGGTGATCGAGCTGGCGATGGTCGCGGCCGGCTTCTCTGCCGGCGAGGCGGACGGGCTGCGCCGCGCGATCGGGGCCTGGCGCCGCACCGGCCAGCTCGCGCGCTACCGCGAGCGCCTGATGGACGGCATGCGGCAGCGCGGCTATCCGGAGAAGTTCGCCGAGCAGCTGTACAAGCAGATCCTCGGCTTTGGCGAGTACGGCTTCCCCGAGTCGCACTCGGCCAGCTTTGCGCTGATCACCTATGTCTCGTCCTGGCTCAAGTGCCATGAACCGGCGATCTTTGCCTGCGCCCTGCTGAACAGCCAGCCGATGGGCTTCTACGCCCCGGCACAGATCGTCGCCGACGCCCGCCGCCACGGCGTGGAGGTGCGCCCGGTGGACGTGCGCTGCAGTGACTGGGACTGCACGGTGGAGCCGGTGGCCGGAAGCAACGCGCTGGCCCTGCGCCTGGGCCTGAACCGGGTCGGCGGGCTCGCGCAGGCCGTGGCCGAGCGTGTCGTCGCCGCGCGCGCCGAACGCCCGTTCGCGGACGTACCGGATCTGGTCGCCCGCGCCGCCCTGACCCGCGCCCAGGCCAACCGCCTGGCCCGTGCCGACGCCCTGAAGGGGCTGGCCGGCAACCGCCACCAGGCACGCTGGGCGACCGAGGCGGTGGAGGAGCCCCTGCCCCTGTTCGCCGACGCCCCGGCCGAGACGGTGCGCGAGGCCGACGTGACCCCGCTGCTGCCGCGCCCCGATGCGGTGGATGACCTGGTGCAGGACTACGCCACCCAGGGGCTGAGCCTGGGCCCGCACCCGCTGGCGCTGATGCGCCCGTTCCTGGAGCGGCGCCGACTGGCCACCGCCGCCCGGCTACTGGAGCGCCCCGGGCATCCGGGTGCCCGCTATGCCGGCCTCGTGATCACCCGCCAGCGGCCGGGGTCGGCCAACGGCACGGTGTTCCTGACCCTGGAGGACGAGAGCGGCACGCTGAACCTGATCGTCTGGCCGGACCGGGTGGAGCGCTTTCGCGCCGAGGTCCTGCACGGCCGCCTGCTGGAGGCCCACGGGGAATGGCAGTACAGCGAGGGGGTCGGCCACCTGATCGTGCAGCGCCTGATCGACCGCAGCGCCTGGCTGGGCGAGCTGACCACCCGCTCCCGCGACTTCGGATAGGGATTGCGCCTCGGGCGGTATTCAGACGCGACCGTAGAGGTCCTCCAGCCGCACGATGTCGTCCTCGCCCAGATAGCTGCCGGACTGGATCTCGATCAGCTCCAGCGGGATCGAACCCGGGTTCTCCAGCGAATGGATCTGCCCGATCGGCACATAGGTGGACTGGTTCTCCGTCACCAGATAGGTCTCTTCGCCGTTGCGCACCCGCGCGGTGCCGCTGACGACCACCCAGTGCTCCGCGCGATGGTGATGCATCTGCAGCGAGAGCTTCGCCCCGGGTTTTACGGTAATGCGCTTGACCTGGTAGCGCCGCCCGACGTCGACGCACTCGTAGCAGCCCCAGGGGCGGTACACCGCCGGGTGGTCCACATGCTCGCTGCGGTTGTCCGACTTCAGCCGTTCGACGATGCGCTTGACGTCCTGTACACGCTCGCGATCCGCCACCAGCACTGCATCGCGGGTGGCGACTACCGCCAGGTTGCGCAACCCGATCCCGGCGACCAGCAGGCCATCGGCATCGACCACGCAGCCCTCGCTGTCCTCCAGCAGACAATCGCCGCGCAGGGTGTTGCCCTGCTCGTCGGTGCCGCGCACCCCGGCCAGCGCGGCCCAGGAGCCGATATCGCTCCAGCCGGCAGCCAGGGGCGTGACCGCCGCGCGGTCGGTGCGTTCCATCACGGCGTAGTCCACCGAGATATTCGGTGCCCGGGCGAAGGCCTCCGGGTCCACGCGCAGGAAATCGAGGTCCTCGCGCGCCCCCTCCAGTGCCGCCTGACAGGCCGTGACGATCTCGGGCTCGAAGCGCTCCAGCTCCTGCAGATACTGCGAGGCACGGAACACAAACATGCCGCTGTTCCAGAGATACTCCCCGTGTCTCAGGTACTCGCGGGCGGTGGCGGCATCGGGCTTTTCGACAAAACGGGCGACCCGCGCACCGGCCTCGCCCAGCGACTCGCCCTGCTGGATGTAGCCGTAGCCGGTTTCGGGCGTCACGGGCACGATGCCGAACGTGACCAGATAGCCGGCCTCCGCCAGCGCCACCGCGCGGCCCACAGCAGCCTTGAAGGCATCGGCATCCCCGATGTGGTGATCCGCGGCCAGGACCAGCAGCAGCGGATCGCGCCCCTCGGCCCGGGCCTGCAGCGCCGCCAGGGCAATCGCCGGGGCCGTGTTGCGCCCCTGCGGCTCCAGCAGGATGCGCGCCTGCTCGATGCCGATCGCGCGCAGCTGCTCGGCGGCCAGAAAGCGGTGGTCCACGTTGGCCAACACCAGCGGTGGGCCGGCATGCAGACCCTCCAGGCGCGCGACGGTTTGCTGCAGCAGCGTCTGGTCGCCGGTCAGGGGCAGGAACTGCTTGGGATAGTGGCTGCGCGACACCGGCCACAGCCGAGTACCGGTCCCGCCGGCCAGGATCACCGGTTGCAGCTGGTTCTGGATATCGGCAAGCGCCATCGTTGTTATCCCCGTATCAGGCGGGAAAGCTCTTCCACGCGACGCTCCAGCAAGGCCGGATCGGCGCGGGTCTCGACATTCAGCCGCAACAGCGGCTCGGTATTGGAGCTGCGCAGGTTGAAGCGCCAGTCCGGAAACTCGAGGCTGACCCCGTCGGTGCGATCTTCCACAGCCCCCTGCCCCTCCAAGTACTTCAGCACGCGATCGGTAGCGGCTGCGACATCCTCGACCTCGAAGTTGAGCTCGCCACTACAGGGGTAACGCGCGACGCGCTCGGCGACCATTTCGCCCAATGCCTGACCACGGCGCCCCATCAACTCGGCGACCCGTAGCCAGGGCAGCATCCCGCTATCGCAGTAGTAAAAATCGCGGAAGTAGTGGTGGGCGCTCATCTCGCCGCCGTAGATGGCATCCTCATGGCGCAGGCGCTCCTTCATGAACGCGTGTCCGGTCTTTGACTGGATGGGCTCGCCCCCGGCGGCCCGCACCATCTCGATGGTGTTCCAGGTCAGGCGCGGGTCATGGACGATCCGTTCGTCCGGATGTCCTTCCAGACAGGCCTGTGCCAACAGCCCCACGATGTAGTAGCCCTCGATGAAATCTCCCGCCGCATCGAAGAAGAAGCAGCGATCGAAGTCGCCGTCCCAGGCCACGCCCAGATCCGCGCCATGTAGCCGCACGGCATCGGCCGTCGCCGCGCGGTTTTGTGGCAACAGCGGGTTGGGGATGCCATTGGGGAAATGCCCGTCCGGTTCGAAGTTCACCCGAATCAGCTCGAACGGCAGATGCGGCTCCAGCGCCTCGAGGACGGGGCCCGCCCCGCCATTGCCCGGGTTCACGACGACGCGCAGCTTCGGCAAGGCCTCGCGGTCGACCGAAGCCAGCACCCGGGCGATATAGTCCGGCCGATGGTCCAACGGATGAATCTGGCCCTGGGGCATGGGGCGAAAGTCGCCCCGCTCGGCGCATGCCCGGATCGCCTGCAACCCGGAGTCGCCGCTGATCGGGCGCGCCTCGTCACGGACGAGCTTCAAGCCGTTGTAGTCCAGCGGATTGTGGCTGGCGGTGACCATCACCCCGCCGCCGGCCCCGTAGTGCGCGGTTGCAAAGTAGACCTCCTCGGTGCCGCACAGGCCGATGTCCGCGACATCGCTGCCCCCGGCCGTCAATCCTTCCATCAGGGCCTGGGCCAGTTCCGGGCTGGACAGGCGGATGTCGTGCCCCACCACCGTTCGGCCGGGGCGGACCTCTTCGGCAAAGGCGCGTCCGATGGCGTGCACCACCGCGGGGTTAAGTTGATCCGGCACGCGGCCGCGAATGTCATACGCCTTGAAGCACTCGATCTTCATGCAGTTCCCTTCCGGCCCCCTCCGACTGCCGGCCCGCCGGCAGCTCGCACTCCTTTCTCTTCATGATACATAGCAGACCCGCGACATGGCGCGACGCCGGTTACAGCAATGAAAATGTTCATACTTGACGCTAGCGCCTCATGACCCCGACCATGGTGGGTTTATCCAACGAGGAGAAGTCGATGAGTGAGCCGCAAGTGAAGACCGAGGAGAAGAAACAGCATTTCGACGATATCTACGTCGCCGAGACCCCGGTGCCGTTCAAGGAGCGCATCATCGACGCGCTCGATTACATCTCCGACGACTTCAACCGGCAAACCTTCGACCGGCTGATCCTGCCCTGGGCGCAGCAACAGGCCGACGCAGGCAAGACCCTGAACTACGTCGACCTGTGCTGCTGCTTTGGCAACACCACCATGGCGGCCGTGCACGGCATGGATGTCCAGGCGATCCGCGCCAACTGGGCCGACGAGCAGGCCTGCAAGACGGTCGCCGCCCCGCGCCGCCTGCCGATGAAGACGACCGGGATCGACATCTCCGGCAACGCCCTGGCCTACGGCAAGAGCGCGGGTCTGTTCGACCAGACCTTCGAGGCCGACCTGAACCAGGCGGATGCCGACACCCGCAACGCGATCGAGCAGTCGATGGAAGAGGCGGACATCGTCATCTCCACCGCTTCGCTGGTCTATCTGGACCCGCCGGCTATCGAGAGCCTGGTGGATGCCTTCGCACGGGGCAAGGGCGAAGGCTACATGCTGGTGAATTTTCTCAACCCCTTCGCACTGGAAAAAGCGGACGCCACCAAGCGCCTGTTGCTGAGTCGTCTGGACTTTGTCGGCAGTACCGCGACCCGTCACCGTCGCCTGTCGCCGCTGGAGCAGGAAAACTATCCCGGCGAGGAATGGGCCCTGCTGGAAATCTGGGTGCTGCGCCGTCGCGGCTAAGCCGTTGCCGGCGCCTCGGCGCACGCATGGAAAAGGCCGGCGAATGCCGGCCTTTTTTGTGTCTCCGTAAGTGGCCACGGAGTTTCTTGTAAATGATTGACTTATTGGGAGACGACCGCCTGCCCGTCCCGACACCGGGCAGTGCCGAGGTTCATTCCATATCCGCCATCTCGAGGATCGAACCCACGATATCGCTGGTGGTGACGATTCCCTCCAGGGTATTGCCGCGCAGCACCACCAGCCGCCGGATGCCCTGGGTCACCATCAGCCGGGCCACATACTTGACGTCCATCTCCGCCGGCACCGTAATCACCGGCTTGGCGCAGACGTCGTAGACATTGGAGAGGTCGATATCGCCCTCTTCGGCCACAATCGTCTTGAGAATGGTCGTGTAGGTGATGATCCCGTAGGCATCGTGCTCGTGCTGCTTGTCCACCACCAGGGACTTCACCTTGTGCTGCCGCATCAGCTGCATCGCCTCGCGCAAGGGCGCGAGCGGCGACACGGTAATCACGTCGGACTTCAGGATCTCGCTCACCAGCATGGTCTTGTGCTCCTCAGATTTCTTCCTTCACGTGTTCCTGGAACTGCTCGATCTGCTTGCGCCCGATCCCGGCCAGATGCGCGATATCCACCGTAAACGCCACCCCGCGCGGATCTCCTTCGAGTTCCAGCTCCTGGCTGACGGCCTTGAGCACGTTAAGCGCCACTTTCTTCTCCAGCACCCACATCAGCACGGACTGGCTGCCCTCGTAGGTCATGCCCAGAAACGTCTTGCGCGCCTCCGCGCCAATACCACGGGCATCCATGATGGTGACACCCCCGGCGCCCGCCGCCTTGGCCGTCTCGATGGCCCGCGGTTCCATGTCGTCCGGGAGCACGGCGATCAGTGCCGAAAATCTCATGTCGAGTCCTCCTGTTGTGCGCGATCCCTGCCGGTCCAACGCTCGTAGATATCCACCACGATGGCGTAGACCATCACGGTGACGATGGGGAAGATCGAGGCAAAGGCGATCAGGCCAAAGCCGTCGATCAGGACATTGCGGTCTTCCAGATGGGTGGCCAGGCCGATGCCAAGGGCCGTGACCAGGGGCACGGTCACCTCCGAGGTCGTCACCCCGCCCAGGTCAAAGGCCAGTGCCACGATCTGCTTGGGCGCGAGGATCGTCAGCACGATCACCAGCAGGTAACCGGCCATGATGTACTGGTGGATGGAGTCTCCCGCCAGGATGCGGTGCACCCCGATGGTGATGCCGATCGCCACGCCCAGCGCGACCAAGATGCGGATCACATTGCCACGTAATGAACCGCGCGCCGCCTCCTCGGCCTTCTGGCCGATCGCGATCAGGGCGGGTTCGGCCATCGTGGTCGCGAAGCCGATGGAGAAGGCGAACAGGTAGACCCACAGGAACAGCTCGTTGGCGATCAGCTGCTCGGCCATGCTCTCGCCGATCGGGAACAGCCCCATCTTGAGTCCGACCACAAAGGCGTACAGGCCCAGCACCACCAGCACGAAGCCGAAGATCACGCGCGGCAGGTACGGGATGCGCTTGCGCAGCACGAAGTACTGGAACACGACGATCACCGCGATGATCGGCGCCACGTCGCGCAGCATCAGCAGCAGGTCCATCCCCATCGCGGAGAGCCAGTGGCGCTCGCCCGCGCCCGGCAGGTCCGTGTCCGCGTCCATCGCCGCGGTCTCGCCGTTGCCCGGGGCATCGACCTCGGCGCCGGCAAACACGATGATCCCGTACAGCTGCACCGTAATCATCGGGACCATCACGGCCAGCGCCACCAGGCCAAAGCCGTCGCGCAGCGGGTTGCGCCCGCTGATCGAGGCCGCCAGGCCCAGGCCCAGCGCCGCCACCAGCGGCACGGTCACGATATTCGTGGTCACCCCACCCGAGTCGTAGGCCAGGCCGACGATCTCCTCGGGGGCAAAGAAGGTCACCAGCACCACCAGCACGTAGCCCGTCAGGATGTACCAGTGCAGCGGATGGCCCATGATCGTGCGCAGGATGCCCAGCGCGACCACGGCACCCACCGACAGTGCAACAATCAGCCGCAGGATCAGGCCTTCGATCCGTCCCTCGCTGATCAGCTCCGCCTGTTCCGCCACCGCGATCAGCGCCGGTTCCGCGATCACGGTGGCAAACCCGAGGGTAAAGCCGAACGCCATCAGCAACAGCAGCGAGCCACGTCGAGCGAGCGCGTTCGACAGGTTCTTGCCGATGGGGAAAATCCCCATCTCCAGGCCCTGAAGGAACAGCGCAACACCAAAGACCACGATGGTCAGCCCGACCACCATGGACAGCAGGCCATCCGGCACCGTGCGCAGCACCAGCGCCTGGAACACCGCGACCACGATCACGATGGGCGCAAGATTGCGCGCCGCATGGCCCAGCGTGTGGAGAAAGTTCATGCGCTCCCTTGCCGAGGCATGGCCCCGGAATCAATTCGCCGCGCCGCGGTCGCAGGCAGTATGGAATCCCTGCAGATACCCTATCGCGCCGTGGTCGTCGGTGCCACGGGCGGGCTCGGCGCCGCGTTCGTCGAACACCTGGAGAACGACCCGAACTGCGAACGCGTAGTGGGACTGAGCCGCCACAGCGAACCACCCGTCGATCTCCTCGACGAAGCCAGCATCGAACGCGCAGCTGCCTGGCTCCGCGAGCAGGCCCAGGAGTGGGACCTGGTCCTGGACGCCACCGGCATCCTGACCCTCGACGGCCACGGGCCGGAGAAGCGCTTGCGCGACCTGGACCCGGCGATTATGGCGCGCTCATTTGCCATCAACGCCATCGGCCCGGCCCTGCTGTTCAAACACCTCGCGCCTTTGTTGCCGCGTCAGCGCAAGGGCATCCTCGCCACGCTGTCGGCCCGCGTCGGCTCCATCGAGGACAATCAGCTGGGCGGCTGGGTGAGCTACCGCGCCTCCAAGGCCGCGCTGAACCAGATCGTCCGCACGATGGCGCTGGAGCTGCGCTTCAGCCATCGCCAGGCCGCAGTGATCGCCCTGCAGCCCGGGACCTGTGCAACCCGTCTGTCGGAGCCCTATCGGGCCCGTGCCTCCGAAGTGCTGGAGCCCGAGTACGCCACCGGCGAACTCCTGAAGGTGCTGGATCGTCTGGACGCGTCGGATTCCGGGAGTTTCTACGACTTCGAGGGCCAGCGGCTGCCGTTCTGAAAACCGTTGCCACGCATGATCTGCATCAACAAGTGCTAATGCGAGGCGGGCAATAGTACCTCCGAACCATCACATTGTCGGAGGAACCGAACATGCGCCGTACCCTGACCTTCCGTGCCCTTGCCCTGGCCGGCCTGCTGGCCCCCGCTGCCCTGATCCCGGCCCATGCGACCGCTGCCAGCGCGGATGTCTCCGCCGGTGACTGGCTGCTGCGCGGCGGCCTGACCTACATCTCGCCGAAGTCCGACAACGGCGACCTGGATGTCGGTGGCACCGACGTCGGCGTGGACGTGGGCTCGAGCACCCGCCCGACCGGCACCGTCACCTACATGTTTACCGACAACCTCGGCATGGAGCTGCTGGTCGGGATCCCGTTCAAGCACGACATCTCGCTCGAGGGCGACCGCGTGGGATACACCCGTCTCCTGCCGCCGACCCTGAGCCTGCAGTATCACTTCAACACCGGTACCGCCTTCCGTCCGTACCTCGGCGCCGGGGTGAACTACACCCATTTCTTCGACGAGAGCACACGTGGCGCCCTGGACGGCACCAAGATGCGCCTCAGCGACTCTTGGGGTGCCGCCGTGCAGGCTGGGATCGACATGGCCATCGACGACAACTGGTTCGTCAATGCCGAGGTGCGCTGGATCGATATCGAAAGCACCGTGCGCGTTGAAGGTGAACGGCTCGGCACCGTCGAGATCGACCCCTGGAGCTTCGGGATGAACGTCGGCTACCGCTTCTAAACCGGCCTAACCGAGTCCTTCTACGAGGCCGAGGACCCGCTGTATGCGGACCTCGGCCTCGTGCTTTTCCAGGCCCCGCTCGGCGGGGACACCCCAGACCGGGCCCGGCCAGGCCGGGTCGCCCGGCTGGCGGGCGACATGGTGCAGGTGCAGCTGCCCGACGATGTTGCCGAGTTTGGCCACATTCAGCGTCTCCGGCTCGAAGGCCGCCTGCATCGCCCGCGCCAGGGCCGTGGACTCCCGGGCGAGCATCGCCGCATCGTCGGCACCAAGATCATGCAACTCGCGCAGGCCTGGGCGACGCGGCACCAGGATGAACCACGGGATCGCCGCATGATCCATCAGCAGCAGCGTCGACAGGGGCCAGTCGGCGGCAAACCAGGTATCCGCGCGCAGCCGCCCGTCCAGTTCGAACGCTTCGTTCATTGCAGTTCCTGCCAGATGCCCGGCGTGGCCCAGTGCCCGGTGCTGCGCTCGTCCCCTTCCAGCAATACATAGCTGTAATGCGCCCGGTGGCGCAGCTCGCCCGCCAGCGCGCGGCGTTGCTGCGCGTCCGGGCCCGCAATCACGATCACATCCTCGCCGGGCAGGGCCCAGGCGGCAGCGTCCGGGGACTCGGGCAGATCGCTGTCGATCGCCACCGGCGATTCCGGCCAGTCGCGGGCGCGCAGCCAGTTGCGCACCGAGTCCGGATCGCCCAGCACGATGCGGGTACCCTCCACGTTCTGGGTCTGCTCGGGTGCGCGCCCCAGCCAGGGCGCCACCTCGACCGGCCGCGCCGAACCCAGCGCGATCACCTGTGTATCCGGGTCCAGTGCGGCGCGGCGCAGGATCGCCGGCGATTCGTCTTCGGCCAGATGGCGAAACAGCCGCCAGTCCGGATCTGCGGCAGCGCGCAGCGGCTTGGCATCCAGCTCCACTTCAAACGACTTGTCGCTCTCGGACAGCGTTAGCCAGAACGTCTCCGCCCCCTGTTCAGTCTCGACCACAAGCGGTACACGCAGATCCCAGGGTTCGTCATCGCCGGACTGACGCAACGTGCCCGACAGCGTCCACCCATCCGCCTCCTGCTCGACCGCGAGATCGGCCAGCTCGAGCGCCGGGGCCCCGCGGCGCTCGATCCACTGGCGGAAGAACGGCTCCAGATCCTCGTCGGTGGCGGAATCGAAGGCCACAATCAGCGCTTCCCAGTCGGCCTCGCGTCCCTTCCACTCGTCGTAGAGCGTGCGGGCACCCTCCAGAAACGCCTCGCGCCCGATCCAGTCCTCCAGCATCCGCCAGATCATCGCGCCCCGGTGGTACCCGGCGATGCGCAGCGCGCCCTGGTTGCCGCCCCGGTACTCGCCATGGGCGCGATCCTCTTCTGCCGGGAGCGCGGCGTAGTCGCGCAGCCACTGGCCCCGCTCCTCGCGCCCCTCGCCCGCCTCGCGCTTGAACTGGTAGTCCGCCATGTAGGTGGTCAGCCCCTCCGACCAGTTACCGCCGGATCGATCGACATACACACCCGTTCCCCACCACATGTGCAGGACCTCGTGGCCCAGCGAGGTATGCGGGATAAAGGGAAGCGGGATCACCTGTTCGCCCAACAGCGTAAAACCGGAGAACGCCAGCCCGACCGGCTGCGGCGACGCCGCCACGGTGAGACTGCTGTACGGATAGGGCCCGATCTCGGATTCGAAGCGCTCGATGTACTCGGCGGTCTTCTCGCGGTAGGTCTCGCCGAAGGCCTCGTGAAGCGACCGCGGGAACAGGGTGCGCACCTCCCAGCCGTCACCCTCGATCACGCCCGACTCCCAGATGCCGGAGGCAAGCGCCAGACTGCGCGCGGCCGGGTGTTCGTAACGGGCCCAGTAGCGATCCCCTTCATCGCCTTCGTCCACCAGCGAGCCCGACACGGCGGCCTTCTGGCCATCTTTCACCAGCAGGTGAATCCGCATGGGCACGGGCTCGTCCTCCAGCGCGGGATACCAGCCCGCCCCGGCTGGCAGAAACCCGGCCTCCTCGCCCAGGAAACCCGAGCCCGGACGCGCCTGGTCAGGCCGTGACAACCTCGCCCCATACTCGACGATCAGGAGGCCGGAACCCCGCTCCGCCGGGGCATCGCCCAGCTCCAGCCACCCCGAATCGGTCAGCTCGTATTCGATGGAGTCGCCATCCAGCGTGACCGCATCGACGCCCATGGCGGGATCGAGGCGCAACCGGCCCGGCGGATCCCGGTCCAGGGCCTCCAGATCCAGCGCCAGACGCCCGTCGAAGGTCGATTCCCCCGGGTGCAGTTGCACACTCAAGCCGAGCGGGAAGTCGGCGTCGGGCTCGGCGTAATCGTTGCCCGCCGCCGAAGCGGCCGAGACGCCCAGCGATGCCAGAAGGCCGATCGAGATCCACCACACCGTACGCATATCGCTCCCTCGATTACTCGCCGTACGGGAATCGGGCCACGCGTTCTTCGGCCTCGCCGTCGCGTTCGATCTCCAGGGGCAGCCAGGTGCCCGGTGTCACGCGCTGGACGATCCGTTGCAGATCCGACGGGCGCTCCACTGCCTGATCGCCAGCGCGGAGGACACGGTCGCCCCCCTCCAGGCCCGCCGCTTCGCCCACGGAGCCCGACTGCACACCCTGGATAATCACGCCGCGGCCCTCGTCACCCCTCAGCTGTACCCCGAGTAGCGGCGTTGCAAGGTCAAACCGGTCACCATCGGTAATCCCGAACACCGCTCGGGCCAGGTCCGGTTCGGCCGCGGAGCAGTCGTCCCGGTGCTCGCGAGGCAGCAGGACCGGGGCATCGTCAAAGCCCAGATCCGCCAGCTGATGCGGCACGCCGTGCCCGTACTGCAGGTGACCGGAACCGATGATCCCGACCACCAGCGGCGGCTCGTCCGAAGACCCCAGGACGTCGGCGATGCCGGCGGCCATCATCCGGTCCCAGACCAGCTGTGACCCGATGAACTGATCGGGGTCGCGTTCCATGCCCGCCGGATGGCGTTCCATCACCTCCACCAGATACTCGCGATAGCCCTCGGGCGGATCTGCCGGCTGGCTGACGCCATAACGCTCGTCTTCCGGCACCGCGTCCCAGCCTTCCTGTCCGAGCCGTTGCACCAGCGTGCGTTCGGCGTTCAGCGCCACCAGCGGGACATCATGTACACGGGCAAAATGCAGAATCGGCCAGTACAGCGCCGGATCGAAGCCCCAGTGGCTATACCAGTCGCTGTCGCGCAGGAACGCATCCGCGTCCAGCTCGCCGGACACCCACTCGTCCAGCACCGGCTGCACCGAGCGCGGCAGCATCTCGAGCCCGATCACCATATCCGGGCGCTGTCCGTGCAGGGCCGCCAGCGTCCCCAGCTGCCAGCGGTGGTGATCCATGCGATCGTGGCGCTCGCCCAGCAGCACGGCATCCGCCTGCGCCAGCTCGGCGAACAGCTCCGCCCGGTCCAGCTCATCACCGGCCGGCGTGGCCCACTGCCCCGGGGCCGGACAGGCTGCACTAGCCACACCGGGCAACACCGGCGCGGCCAGCATGGCGGCCAGCATTACGCCAATGCCACGCCGTCGGATTCCTCTGCTCTGCATGCCACTCTCCTGTCTGGGGCTCCATCCCCGGTGATAGACCTACTCTCGGACCCCATGATGGTCGCCACGTTCCGCGTCCGGTAGCCTGCCGGGATGGACACCCCCCGGGACACCGCCGCGCGCAACCGACTCCCGCAGCGTTTGCAGGGATGGCTAGGCGCCCTGCGCTCGATGGCGATCTACTGGCGACCCGGACGCCAGGCCGGCCTGCGCCGCCTCTACGCCGAATTCGTGCGGCCCGGTGATCTCGTGTTCGACATCGGTGCCCATATCGGGGACCGCACCCGCGCCTTCGCCGCGCTCGGGGCGCGCGTGATCGCGCTCGAGCCGCAGCCCCAGATCCTGCGGCTGCTGCGCAAGGCGACCTCCAGGCTCCCTGGCGTGCGTATTCGCCGCGAGGCCGTGGGACCGGAGAATGGTACCGCGCAACTGGAGGTCAGTCGCAGCACCCCGACCGTGTCCTCGGTCTCGCGACGCTTCACACGCGAGATCGCGAAACGCAATCGCAGCTTCCGCAAGGTGACCTGGGACGATCAGGTCGCCGTCCCGATGGTCACCCTGGACCAGCTGATTGCCGAACACGGCCTGCCGGCCTTCTGCAAGATCGACGTCGAGGGTCTGGAGGCCGAGGTCCTGCGCGGGCTCAGCCAGCCCGTCCCCGCGCTGTCGTTCGAGTTCGTGGCCGGCGCCGAAGAGGTCACCGAGGAATGCCTTTCACAACTGGCCGCCCTGGGCGACTACGAGTACAACCTGATCGTGGGTGAACAGCGCCGATTCCAGTTCCACACCTGGCAGACAGCGGAGGCCGTCCGCGCCTGGCTGGACCAGCATGTGGCGCGAGTGGGTTCCGGCGACATCTACGCCCGGCTGCGCGGGACTTGACCCGCGCCGTGCTCGCGGACAACGCTCCCTGAATGGACACCCGTACCCTGACCCGCTGGCAGGACCTGACCACCGAGGCCGTCGCCGACCATGCGCGTCGCGACGCGGTGGTGGTGCTGCCCCTGGCCGCGATCGAGCAGCATGGCCCCCACCTGCCGCTGGATACGGACCTCCGTATCGGCCTGGGCCTGCTGGACGCGGCGGCGGAAAGACTCCCGAATGATCTCGAGCCGCTGGTACTGCCGCCGATGGCGATCGCCACCAGCGCCGAACATACCCGTTTCGCCGGGACGCTGAGCCTGACGCCGGAAACGGCGCTGGCCGTGCTGCGCGAGATCGGGGGAGCCGTCGCACGCGCCGGCTTTCGCCGCCTGGTGCTGGCCAACAGTCACGGGGGCAACACCGCGATCATGGAGCTCGCCGCGCTGGATCTGCGCCAGCACCATGGACTGCTGGCCACCAAGCACCATTACTTCCTGCAACCCCTGCCGGACACCATCGAGATCCCCGAGCGCGAGCGCCGGCACGGCCTGCACGGCGGCCTGATCGAGACGGCGATGATGCGCGTGCTGGCACCCACGCTCGTCCGGATGGATCGCGCACAGGACGCCCGTTCGCTGGGCGAGGATCTCGAGGCTACGAGCCAGTGCCTCGGCCCCACCGGCGAGACCGCGTTCGCCTGGCTGGCGGATGATCTCCACCCAGACGGCGTCGTGGGGGCCGCGGACCGCGCCACGCCCGAGCTGGGACGGGCCCTGATCGACCACTACGCCGAAGGCCTCGCGCGCGCGATCACCGACACCGCCGCCTTCCCGATCGACCGCCTGGCCCGCTGAGGGACCCGCTTACCCGCTCTGGCTGGCGTAGCGCCCTTCCAGCGCCCCGTACAGAGCGCGCAGCCCCATCGCCTCGCCTCCCTTGGGCCGGCCCGGCCGCGCGCGCACGTTGAACGCCATGATGTCGAAGTGCAGCCAGGGCACGTCTTCCGGCACAAACTCCTTCAGGAACAGTCCCGCCGTGATCGCGCCGGCGTAGCCACCGGTCGAGCTGTTGACGATGTCGGCGACATCGCTGTCCAGCATGTAGCGATACGGGGCATGCAGCGGTAATGCGCAGACCGGGTCGTCCCAGGCCCTGGCCGGGGTTTCCAGTGCCTGCGCCCAGTCATCATCGCTGGCGAATACGGCGCTGATCTCCGTCCCCACCGCAACGCGCGCCGCGCCGGTCAGGGTGGCGAAGTCCACCAGCAGGTCCGGGTGGAAGCTGCCGGCCCGGTCCAGCAGATCGGCCAGTACCAGCCGCCCTTCCGCATCCGTATTGTCGATCTCGATCGTCTTGCCGTTGCGCGCGGTCAGCACGTCGCCGGGGCGGAACGCGCGCGAACCCACCGCGTTCTCCACCGCCCCGATCAGCACCGTCAACCGAACCGGCAGTTCCGTCGCCATGATCAGGCGGGCGAGCCCCAGCACGATCGCCGCCCCGCCCATGTCCTTTTTCATCTGGCGCATGGAGTTGCCCGGCTTCAGGTTCAGGCCACCGGAATCGAAACAGACGCCCTTGCCTACCAGCACCACGGATGGGGCATCCGCGGGGCCCCAGGTGAGCTCGATCACCCGCGCGCCATGCGCACTCGCCTCGCCCACCGCATACACGCAGGGGTACGACTTCTCCAGCGCATCGCTGTCGCTCACCACGTGCAGGCTGCAGCCAAAGGTCTCGGCCAGCTCGCGTGCGGTCAGGGCGAGATTCGCGGGCATCATGTCGGCGGCCGGGGTGTTGATCAGGTCCCGGGTCATGGCGATCGATTCGATGTAGGCGGCCACGCGTTTGCGGTCGACCGCCTCGGGCCAGACCAGCCGCGGTGCCGGCCGATCCTCCACCGCTCGGTAGCGATCGAAGCGGTAGCAGCCCAGGCCCCAACCGATCGCGGCCTGTTCCTGTGTCGCCGGGTCCAGTCCATCCGTGGCCAGGCGATAGTGCCCCGTGGCCAGGGTCTCGGCCGCCGCGGCCAGCATCCACAGGGGTGTATCGGCATCGAACCCCACCAGGACCGCCGCCAGCTGCCCATGATCGCCCGGCACGCGCAGGACCTGCCCGTCCTTGCCCTCGAAACGCCCCGCCTCGGCCCAGGCGCGCCAGGTCGGCGGGGCCGCCTCGAGACGGGCCTCCAGGGTATCGGCGGTGACGGGCACCAGATCGATGGCATCGTCGGCGGCTTCAACAAAGGCAGAATCCACGCGGCTTTCCTCCCGGTTCGGTCAAAACGGCCATAATAACGCCCGTTGGCCGCCCCGGCCGGCACACCCACCGTCACAGGATGTGAGCATGACACCAGCGCTGGAAATTCGCGGCCTGCGCAAGACCTACAAGAACGGATTCGAGGCCCTGAAGGGCATCGACCTGGAGGTGGCGCCCGGGAGTTTCTTCGCCCTGCTCGGACCCAACGGTGCCGGCAAGTCGACGACCATCGGCATCATCACCTCGCTGATCAACAAGACGGCCGGTGAGGTGCGCGTCTTCGGGCACGACCTCGACCGCGATCAACAGGCGGTGAAGCGCTCGATCGGCCTGGTGCCTCAGGAGTTCAATTTCAATAACTTCGAGCCCATCGGCGAGATCGTGGTGAACCAGGCGGGCTACTACGGCATCACGCGCCACGAGGCCTGGCGCCGCGCCGAGCACTACCTGCGCGAGCTGGGCCTGTGGGAGAAGCGCAAGGACATGGCCCGCACCCTGTCCGGCGGGATGAAACGGCGCCTGATGATCGCCCGCGCCCTGGTGCACGAGCCGCGTCTGCTGATCCTGGACGAGCCTACCGCCGGGGTGGACATTGAGCTGCGCCGCTCGATGTGGGAGTTCCTGCGGCGCATCAATACCGATGGTCGCAGCATCATCCTGACCACGCACTACCTGGAGGAGGCCGAGTCCCTCTGTCGCAACATCGCGATCATCGATGATGGCCAGATCATCGAAAACACCACGATGAAGCAGCTGCTCGCGAAGCTCGAGACCGAGACCATGGTGCTGGATCTCAGCGAGCCGGTATTGCAGCTGCCCCAGGACACCGAGATCCCGATCCGGCAGATCGACGAACTCACCCTCGAGGCGGACATCCAGCGGGGGCAGCACCTGAACGACCTCTTCCGCACCCTGGACCAGGCGGGGTTGAAGGTTCAGAGCATGCGCAACAAGGCCAATCGGCTGGAAGAGCTGTTCCTGCGGATGACACGCAACGAGCCGGAGCCGAGTCATCTCACCCCCGGCGCCGAAGGCGCAGCCGAGCAGCCGGAGAATCCGCAATGAGCGCGCGCCACCTGCACGACTACTGGGTCGCCTTTCGCACCATCGTGACCAAGGAGGTCCTGCGCTTCGCGCGCATCTGGGTCCAGACCATCCTGCCGCCGGTGATCACCACCGCCCTGTACTTCATCATCTTCGGGGGACTGATCGGCGAGCGCATCGGGGAGATGGACGGCTTTCGCTACATGGACTTCATCGTCCCCGGGCTGATCATGCTCGCGGTGATTACCAACAGTTATTCGAACGTGGTCTCGTCCTTTTTTGGCTCCAAGTTCCAGCGCCATATCGAGGAGATGCTGGTCTCGCCGATCCCCAACAGCGTGATCATCCTGGGCTTTGTGTTCGGGGGTGTGGCCCGCGGGCTCAGCGTCGGGGTGGCGGTCCTGCTGGTCTCGCTGTTCTTCAGCCCTCTGAGCATCCACAACGCGGGCGTGATGCTCGTCGTCGTCCTGCTCACCTCGATCCTGTTCGCACTGGCCGGGCTGATCAACGGCGTGTTCGCGCGCACCTTCGACGACATCGCGATCGTGCCCACCTTCGTGCTGACCCCCCTGACCTATCTTGGGGGGGTGTTCTATTCGGTCAGCCTGCTCCCGGAGTTCTGGCAGGGCGTGTCGATGCTCAACCCGATCCTCTACATGGTGGACGGGTTCCGCTACGGAAGCCTTGGTGCGAGCGACTTCCCGATTGCCGTTTCCTTTGCCGTAATCGGGCTCTTCATCGCAGTCCTGTACACCGCAGCACTGGTATTGTTGAAACGGGGTATCGGGATCCGGTCCTGATGCATCGTAATGACGCTTTCCTGCCCGCAAGCACCTGCAAAGTGGGCAAGAGGGGGTTTATTACCCGAAAAAACGTGGTATAAAGCGGAAACTTTTCAGGGTAGAGGCCATATGGGCGTCAAACGAAAGATTCCACCCGTCTTTCTTCTCGGCGCAGCCGGGCTCGCTGTAGCAATCAGCGCCAGTCTCCTTCTCGCTTCTCAACCCGCAGAAACCTCGCAGCCGCTCGACATTGCGGCGCTGCAGGCCGGGGCCAACGGCAAAATGACGCCGCAGGTACCCACCCTTTCCCCCGGTGAACACAATGGTCAGGCCGAGCGCCTCTCCCAACCGGGCGGATCGGCCACCGGCGAAGCCGCGGATTCGCACTTCGACGCCGAGGCCACCCGGGTCGCCTACGCAACCGACCTGATCAATGACTCCGGTTTCGACGACGAGACCGACTACCCGACCTCGTACGAGACCTTCGACCTCGATGAAGGCGAGGACCAGGTAGTCGACGAGGACCGTTCCGACTGGAACACCCATACACTGGAGCAGGGTGAACGCCTCACCAGCCTGTGGCACCGCGACTGGGACCTGCCGCTGGCGACCCTCTATCGCCTGCTCGACGATGACGACAACGCATCGATCCTCAACCGCATCCGTCCGGGACAGGAAATCGAATGGCAGGTTGACGACGAAGGCTATCTGACCCACCTGCGCCTGTGGACCGATCGCGCCAGCGGATACGAATGGGTCCGCGAGGACGAGGGCTGGGACTTCGAGCGGGCCGAGGTCGAAAATGGGCGCGAAGTCAGTCATATGGTGATCAGCGCCGAGATCGACGGCAACATCTCCGCCGCGCTCGCACAGCGTACCGACCTGTCGCCACGCGCCGCCAACGCCCTGGCGGTGCTGCTGGATCGCTATCTTCCGGTCCGCACGCATGCACGCAGTGGCGACGAGTTCACCCTGCTGCTCGAAATGGAAACCCTCGTCGGTGACGACACCCCGCACAACCTGCGCCTGCTCGCCTTTGACTACGAAGGCCAGCGCATCTCGGTACGCGCGGCCCGCAACTCCAACGGGCGCTTCTACACCCCGGACGGCGAGAGCCTGCTGCCGCCCTTCGATCGCCGGCCTTTCTCGGGCAATTACCGCATCAGCTCCGGCTTCGATCCGCGTCGCCGTCACCCGGTTACCGGCCGGGTCGCACCCCACTCCGGCACGGACTTCGCAATGCCGATTGGCACACCGGTGAAGGCGCCCGCCGATGGCCGCGTTACCCGGGTCGAGAATCATCCCTATGCCGGCCGCTTCATCGTAATCGAGCACGGCCAGGGCTATTCCACCCGTTACCTGCACCTGCACCGCCAGCTGGTCAGTGTGGGCGACACGGTGGAACGCGGCGATCGCATTGCCCTGTCCGGCAACACCGGACGCTCGACCGGGCCGCACCTGCACTACGAGATCCACGTGAACAACCAGCCGCGCGATCCGATGCGCGTGGAACTCCCGGAAAGCGAATCGCTCTCCGGCGAGGAACTGGAGAAATTCAAGGGCGTAAGCCAGACCCTGCTGGCACAACTCGACGAGAGCGAACGTAACACCCAGGTCGCGTTCACCCCCTACGATGACCTGGTGAGCCAGTAGTTCGCCAGCTGGAAAACAGCGCCCCGTGTCCCACGGGGCGTAGTTCGATGGTCCATCCCGCCCATTCGCCCACCATCCCCTGCGAGCCCCTTGCACAGGCGGAACTCGTCTGGCGCGACGGCCGTCCCTACGCACCGCAATACCAGGATGCCTACTTCGGCTCGGATGAACCCCAGGCTGAAGCCCGCGAGGTCTTCATCGACGCCAACAGACTCCCGCAGCGGTTTGCGGCCGGGGGGCGGATCGCGATCGGGGAAACGGGCTTCGGAACCGGCTTGAATGTACTGCTGACGCTGCAGCAGTGGCGGCGGCATGCCCCCGAGGGCGCCTTTCTCTCACTACTCAGCCTGGAAGCCCATCCCCTGTCTCCAGACGCCCTGCACGAGGTCCATCAACGGCTGGGGCTGGACGATGCCGACAGCCGGGCCCTGCGGGCACAGTACCCGCCGCCGGTCAGCGGTCTGCACCGGATCATATTTCCCGGCGCACAAGCAGTCCTCACGCTGGGGCTCGGAGACGCGGCCCCGCTGCTGGCGCAGATCCGCGGCGGCATCGATGCCTGGTTCCTCGACGGATTTGCCCCGCGCTCGAACCCGGGGCTGTGGAACACCGCGGTCTTTCGTCAGATCGCCCGGCTGTCACGCCCGGGCGCTACCTTTGGCACCTACACCGCCGCGGGTCAGGTGCGCCGCGACCTGGAGGCTGTTGGCTTCGAGGTCGAGCGCGCCCCAGGGCATGGCCACAAGCGGGAACGCCTGATCGGGCATTTGGCCGGGACATCGCCCCGCACGGACAACGCCCCCCGCATTGCGGTGGTCGGTGCAGGTGTCGCGGGCCTCGCCACCGCATTTGCACTGCAACATCGAGGCTGCAACGTGCGGGTATTCGACCCCGCCGGGGCCGGGGGCGGCGCATCGGGAAACCCCGCGGCCGTCCTGTTGCCGAACCCCCACCCCACCGATACCGAACTGAACCACCTGGCGCTGGCCGGCACGCGCTCGACTCGTGCACTGCTCGCCGAGGTCACCCGCCAAACACAGATCGACCCTGTGCTCGCGGAAGGGGTCTCCTTTCATGGGGTCAGCGCACATGCCCGCAAGCGAGTCCAGCGGCTTCAGCACGCGGGCCCGGAACACACCGGATTCTTGTTCGAGCGCAGGGGAGGGCCTGACTCGGGTCCGGAACCACGCCTCTACTACCCCCAGGGCTGCGGCCTCAATCTGGCCCGGTTTTGCTCCGGCATCGCTCAGCTGCTCCCTGCAATAGCGACAAGCAGAGTCACCGGCCTGAGTGCTACCGACGCGGGCCTGCACCTGGAGGCGGGCCCAACCGAGCCGCCCGAGGTATGGGATCACGTGATCCTCGCAACGGCGGCACCTGGTGGGCGCCCCCTGTGCCCCGAACTGGAACAGGTCTCCACCGTGGTGGGCCAGATGACCCGGATTCGCGCCCCGCTACCGGACTGGGGCGGAGAGGTCGCCACAGGTCGGGGTTACTGCATCCCTCTGGGCCCTGGCGAGGCATGGATTGGGGCCACATATCGGCATACACAACCGGCGCCATCCTCGAACCCTCCCCCCGACACGACGCCACAGACGCAAGACGACCAGCTCAACCTCGAACACCTTGCATGGGTCCCGGGGCTGCATGACCCGAGCCGGATCGAGATCCTGGAACGCTGGACCGGCATACGGGCCGTGGTGCGTGATCGCTTGCCGCTCCTCGGCCCCAGTCGCCGGGACGGCGGGAACCGCGTCTGGCTGAATGTGGCCCACGGCTCGCGCGGGCTGCTGTACGCACCCGTGGCGGCGGAACTTCTCGCCGATCGTCTGCTGGGCTTGCCGGAGCCGCTGCTGGACAGCACCGCAGCCCGCCTCGACCCGCAACGCCCCCTGGCCTAGTCCGTCTCACGGGGGGTCCGCCGGGATCCGGGGACCGGCACGCGGGAGGCGCGCCGCCCCTCCGTGCCAGCCGATTTTTACCCGTGGTTTGCAGGCCTCGCGCCGGCAGGGGGCACCTCGTCCGCCAAAGCCACGCCATTGCGCCCCCGGGTCTTCACTTGATACATCGCGCGATCGGCGGCGACCATGACCTCCGGCAGTTGCTGGCCCGCATCCGGGTAAAACGCGACGCCAATGCTGGAGCTGATTTGCAACTCCGCAACCTCGGTATCCCCGATCTGAACGTGGAAGGGCTTGTCGAGGTCCTGCCGCAACCGCTCCGCGAGGTGCTGACCCTCGTCGCGCTCGTCCAGCGGCGCCGTCAAGACGATGAACTCGTCTCCACCCAGACGCACCAGGACATCATCGGGGCGCAGGTGCGACTTCAACCGCCCTGCAATCTGCCGCAAGAGCTGATCGCCCACCGCATGCCCAAAGCGATCGTTCACGGGCTTGAAACGATCCAGGTCGATGAACAGAAGCGCGAGGCGCCCCCGCTGGCGGTCGGCGCGGGCTGCCAGCCGCGGAAACGCCCGGTCCAGCGCCGCACGGTTCGCCATCCCGGTCAGCGGGTCCTCCCAGGCCATGGTCTTGAGCCGCAGCTCCAGCTCGCGCCGTTCGGTAACATCCAGGGCGTGCCAGACCACTGCGGGGCGCCCACTGACCGAACACGCCAGCGGGCGAATCCGCCCTTCGTACCACCGCGCCCGCCCATCGTGAACGGGGACGCCAAAGTTTTTCAGCACGTCAGTCTCGAGGTAGTAGTCATGCGTCTGAAACGTGTCCTCCTCGAGCGCGCGGTGCACCACCGCGAGAAACCGAGCCGCCAGGCTCGACGGCATTAGCTGGTCCAGCCTTTTCCCGATCAGGGGCTCGCAGGACGCGAAGCGACGGCAGGTATCGCCAAATACCCGTCGAATCGTGCCCTCCGAATCGATCACCAGGGCATCGCCCGGGACCGCCTCGAACATGGCATCCTGAAGATCCCGGGCGGCGGCAAGGGCCTCGAAGAGCAGACGGTTCTCGTGTACATCGAGGAATGTGACCAGCAAGGCGTGGCCCTGCTCCCACTCCACCGGAACCCAGCGCAACAGAAAGTACCGATAGTCCCCGTCGGCCTGGCGAATACGGACCTCGCGGCCAAGCGTATCCGGATTCATCTCCGTAAAATCCAGATGAGGGGGAAGCTGATCCAGATCATCCGGGTGCACCATATTCAGGTGATCCAGATCCATGTCGATCGACCGTTGATAACCCAGCATTCGGGTAAACGCCGGATTGGCCCAAAGGATGCGCCGGCCTGACACCACAAGTGTCGGGTCCGCGAGCCGATTGACCAGCCCGCGATAGCGATCGAGTTCGCGGCGCCGTTGCCGCAAACCCGTACCTACACGATAGGTATACCCACCGACCGCGAGCGCGCCCACGATTCCCAGGGCCCACCAGGCCACCGGCCGATCCGTGCCCGGATGCGTCGGACCTACATCGGCCAGGAGTTGCCATTCGCCGCCGGGAAAGCGAATCCGATGGGCGTATGGGGCGGTCGCATCAAGCGCGTCGGGGTTGTGGAAGAACGGACCGACCTCGCCCGCACCATCCTGGCCGCGCAGCGCAAGATGCAGATGCTCCGAGCGATCATGGAGCCCGACATGCTCCAAAAACGCCTCAAGATCCAGCGCGATGCTAGTGATTGTAAAATGTTCGCCTGCATCGCTGGCCGACTGCTCCGGGCGGTTATCCAGGTCCGGTCCGGTATATACCGGCGCGCGAATCACAATCCCCTGCCCGCCCTGCACCAATGGCCAGGGGCCCGCCACTACGGGTTCGCGTTCCTGCAGGACCCGGTGATACGAGTCCGCCTGTTCCGGGTGCGCGCCGATGTCGAACCCTACCACGGCCTCGTTGCCCTCAAGGGGATAGACGAGCTCGATCACCGACCCCCGTGCCAGCGTCAGGGAGATCATCAGGTCTTCGTGCCCACGATGTAAGCGTTCGGCAACGCGCTCGAACTCGGTGTCCCCGAGATCGGGGTGCACGTAGGCATAGGCGGCAAGACCAATGGTCGAATGCACCAGTCCATTGATCTGGCTTTCTACTTGAGCGCCCAGACTGGCCAGTTCGGTGGTGACGGCGGCACCCTTGCGTTCGGTCAGCTGGGCCTTCCAAGCACGATCGATCAGTAAAAACAGCCCGGCGAACAGGACGGCTGCCACCAGCGCGGCGAGCCATGGCCCCATCCTGGACCGCCAGTTCCGCTCCTCTTGCAGGCGGGACTGTTTCGGTTCGGGACTACGCGGGAGTGTGCTGTCATCCATGTCCAGGCCTGTCACTACCTGCCGGACTCCCACTATGCGCCTGATCGCTGCTACTGGGAACGATGAGATCACTGCTCACACCAGGCACAGAAAAATCCCGCTGGACCGGGGGACTACGCCAGAAACCTCATGCGCTGAGGCCGGAAACGTCATACGTCGGGAAAAGATTTGGTGGGGGCGGCCGGACTCGAACCGGCACAGCCTTGCGGCCGAGGCATTTTAAGTGCCTTGCGTCTACCCGTTCCGCCACGCCCCCGGGGTCTCGCATCATACCGGCTACGCCGGCCGGGTGTGGAGTCTCAGTCGGACGGCCCGTCCCCCTGTGAGACATCCGCCATCTCGGCGATGGGGAGCGGGATGTGCAGTGCAGCGGCCATGGCGCGCAGCAGCTCGATCTCGGCCACCTGGACGCCACCGCCGCGCTGAACGGTTGCCAGCATGGCCTCGACCAGCGTCCGCTTGTCCTTGACCCGCAACTCGTCGAGCCGCTCCAGGGCCTTGTCCAGCACGGACGCCCAGGCAGTACCGGCGGTAGCCTGCTCGAGCTCCGGCGGGGCCTCCGACTCCAGCGGCATGATGCCCGTGAGCGCCGCCACGCCGGCATTGAAGGCGGTAACCGCCGCTTCCGGGTCGTCCGGGTGTCCATGGTGGGCCAGGACCGCCAGCACGTAGCGCGCCTGGCCGCTGTTGTCGGCCAGCCGACGCCGGCCCCCCGAACGCGCCTGAGAGGGTCTTTCGATATCCCGCAGCTGACGCCGCACAAGCCGCCCGAGCGCATATTCGAAGGCGGACACCCGCCCATCGGCCTGAATCAGTGCGTCCACCAGCCGCGACAGGACTTCACGCTCCTGTGGCGGGTGCCGGCGCAGCACGGGGAAGGCCATCTCCAGCAACGGGATGCGCAGATCCGGGCTGAGTTCGGGCACTTCCTGCAGCAGTTCGCGTACGCGCTTCTCGCTGTCTTCGCCGCGCGTCTCGAGGATGCGCATCAGCTGGGCATCCCGCACCTCCGAATCTGGTGAAATCAGCAGGTACAGCACGGCCTCGGCGGCCCAGCGATCAGAGTGCACTGAACGTTCCAGTGCATTCGGCACCGCGGCGACCAGGAACCCGGCCCCGAGGATATGCGCAAGGCCGGGATCGCCGATCGCGTCGAGCAGGGCCTCGGGGTGCAGCCCCAGCCCACCCCCGGCCTTCGGCTCGGCCTGTTCGCGGGCGGCCTCGGCCTCCTGCTCCTCGCGCCGGCGCCGCGCATCGTCCTGCATGCGCTTTTGTACGGCCTCCAGCTCCGAGGGATCAAAACTCGGCTCGATCTTGCGGATACGATCTTCCAGCGGCGGATGGGTCGCAAACATCCGGCCCAGGCCGCCGTTGACGAACAGCATGTGGCCAACCTCTTCGCTGTCCGCGTTGAGTCCGGAGTAGCTGGCCCCGATCTTCTTCAGTGCCCCGGCAATGCCCTCGGGCTGGCGCGTGAACTGCACCGCCGAGGCATCCGCCAGGTACTCGCGCTGGCGCGACACCGAGGCCCGGATCCAGCGGCCAAAGAACAGGCCGATATAGCCGACGATCATCAGCACCAGGCCCGCGACCACGACCCCGCCGGCGTTACGGTTGTTGCGGGAATAGCGCATCGCAAACAGCACGCGCTGCCCGATCAGGGCCATCACCAGGATCCCGAACAGCATCCCGACCAGGCGGATGTTCATGCGCATGTCGCCATTGAGGATATGCCCGAACTCGTGGGCGACCACGCCCTGCAGCTCGTCCCGATTCAGGTGTTCCAGCGCGCCGCGCGTCACCGCGACCGCGGCATCGGACGGCGAATACCCGGCCGCAAAGGCATTGATCCCGGGCTCCTGCTCCAGCACATAGACCTCGGGCACCGGCACGCCCGAGGCGATCGCGACCTCTTCCACCACGTTCATAAGGCGTCGACGCAACGGGTCCCGGGTATCGCCCTCGATTCGCGTGCCCCCGAGCTCGCGCGCGACCGCGCCACCGCCATCGCGCAGGCTCAGCATGCGATAGAGACTGCCCAGCCCGATCAGGCCCACGGTGAACGCGCTGGTCCAGCCGACCACGTCCAGGTTGTCGCGCAGAAACTCCCGTGTCAGCCAGGGTTCCCCCGGTGCGGTTGCCTGCGTCTGGCCGAACAGCACCAGTGCGATCAGGTTCATCACCACCACAATGGCCAGCACGGCCAGCATGAACAGGCCCAGCAGCATCCGCGTGCGCCGCTGGGCACGGTCCTGATGTTCGAAGAAGTTCACGGCGATTCCTAGGAAAAGTTGACCTCGACCGGCTCGCGCTTCTGCGGGTCCTCGATCTCCAGCAACTGCGCCGGGCGGAAGCCAAAGTTGTTCGCGATCAGGGTGTTCGGGAACATCTCGCGCAGGATGTTGTACTGCATCACCGCGTCGTTGTAGCCCTGACGGGCGAAGGCCACCCGGTTCTCCGTGCTGGTCAGCTCCTCGGAGAGCTGCATCATGTTCTCGTTCGCCTTCAGGTCCGGATAGTTCTCGGACAGCGCGAACAGCCGCCCCAGCGCGCCGGACAGCCCCTGCTCGGCGCCGGACAGCTGGCGCACGGCCTCGGTGTTGGTGGGGTCCCCACCGACCTGCTTCAGCCGGTCCATCGCCTGGTTGCGCGCCTGGATCACCGCCTCCAGCGTATCGCGCTCATGGCTCATGTAGCGTTCCGCGACCTTCACCAGGTTGGGGATCAGGTCGTAGCGCCGGGTCAGCTGGACGTCGATCTGGGCAAACGCGTTCTTGTAACGGTTGCGCGCCGTCACCAGGCGGTTGTAGGTCCAGACCCCCCAGACCACGAGCAGCACCACAATCGCGATCAGCACCCATTCCATGCCGGCCTCTCCCTCAGCAAACAAAGCCCCGAGTGTACGCAGGAACGACGCCGCCGGCGAACGCCGGGGCCTGCGTGAACCCGGCGCGGACGTGCTATACCCTGACCCCCATTAACCAGACGCGTTACGGAACGGATTCCTGAATGAACCTCTCGACCCTTCTCGGCATCATCGGCAGCCTGCTGGTCTTCGGCAGCGTGATCGCCTTTTCCTCGCAGGACCTGCACGCCTTCCTGAACCTGCCAGGGCTGGGGATCGTGCTCGGCGGCACAATCGCCGCGACCCTGATGAGCTACCCCTTTCACGAGGTCCTGCGGGTCTTTCGTGCGGGGGCGCATGCCATTCGCGAGGAACGCTACGACATCGCCCGCGACCTGGAGGAGATCGTCCAGGTCTCGCGCTACTGGTATTCGCAGAATCTGCGCGGCGTGCAGCAGCGCCTGGAGCAGATCCAGAATCCGTTCCTGCGCACCGGCATCCAGCTGGTGATCGACGACACCCCGATGGACGACATCCAGGACCTGCTCAACTGGCGCATGGCCCGCCTGCGTGCCCGCGAACAGGCCGATGCGCAGATGTTTCGCACCATGGCCACCTATGCCCCGGCCTTCGGCATGCTGGGCACGCTGATCGGCCTGATCAACCTGTTGCTGACCACCGAGACCGACGACTTCACCATCATCGCGGTCAATCTGGGGATCGCCCTGATCACCACGTTCTACGGCATCCTGCTCGCGAATCTCGTGTTCCGCCCGATCGCGATCAAGCTGGAACGGCGTACCGAGGGCCGCGTCGTGCTGATGACCATGGTGCTCGAAGGCATCATGCTGATGCGCAAGGGCCGCACCCCGGGATATATCCGCGAGACCCTGCGCTCGTTCATGGAGAACCACCGCGACGAGATCCGCCAGACCGAGCCGAACGGTGTAGCCGAGGCGGATGAAGCCGAAAGCCAGGAACGCACCTGAGTATGCCCAGCCCTGGTTACTCCACCTCCGACCGTGCGGCCATGCAGGCCGAGATGGATGCCCAGGCGGCCACGCGTCCGGAGCAGGCGTTTCTGGGCTCATACCCCGGCGAACGCCAGCGCGATGACGAACACGCCTGGATCCTCACCTACCTCGATGTGCTCACCCTGGTCATCGTCATCTTCGTGATAATGCTGACCTTCATGGACCCGCGCGACGACCGCCCCCTGGCCAGCGCAGCGCAGCCCATCCAGCTCGCCCACCCCGACCTTCAGGCCATCCAGGACCCGTTGATCGCGCCGCTGATGGGGGACCTGGGTGATCTCGAGGAGCGGCTGTATGAACCGCAGCCGGAGGCGGACGCGCCCGACCCGGAGGGCACAGCCGCGACCGCGTCCAGGATGCGCGAACAGGCGCCGCAGGGCGTTGAGGTCGTGGAGCACCCCGGCCGTACCGAGCTGCGCATCCAGGACGAGATCCTGTTCGCCAGCGGGCAGGCCGATCTGCAGCCGGAAGGTCGGGCGCTGCTGACGCAGCTGGAACCCCTGCTGGACGAGCACGAAGGGCTGATCACCGTCGAGGGACACACCGACAACATCCCGATCGCGACGGAGCACTTTCCATCCAACTGGGAGCTCTCCTCCGCCCGCGCCAGCGGCGTAGTCCGCTACCTGCTGGACCAGGGGCTCGAACCCGGGCGACTGCGCGCTGTGGGCCGCGCCGACACCCAGCCCGTGGCCAGCAACGACACCGAGCGCGGACGCGCCGAAAACCGCCGTGTCGCGCTGATCCTCGAGTCCTCGACGCCCGCGGATCCGTAAGGGCTCCTTTTACGGCCCCGGGAGGCCAGCGGACTGCCACCCCGACTTGACTGCCGTGCCTGCGGCCCCAAAGCTGTACCGCTTCTCCAGCTTATGAGCGAACGAGCAGACATGCGCACTGGCCGCAGACTCTTACTCGGCGACTTCCTCGACACCACCAATCACAAGGACAAGCTGATCGCCCTGATCGGGGCCGTGATCGGGCTTTATCTGTCACTGGAGGTCGCGGCCTCGGTCACCGAAAGCGGCATCAACGGGCTCATCCTTGCCTCTCTGGGGGCGACCGCCGTCCTGCTCTTCGCCGCCCCTCGGGCCGCCCTGTCCCAGCCATGGAACGTCCTCGGCGGCCATGCGATTGCAGCCATTGTCGGGGTCGCCGTTCGGCACGCGGTGGACCACCCGCTGGTGGCGGCCGCGCTCGCTGTCGGGCTCACCGTCTATGCGATGTACTACCTGCGCTGCCTGCATCCCCCCGGGGGAGCCACAGCGTTGTACGCGGTCGTCGGCGGCGCCTCGGTCGAGGACCTCGGCCTGCTGTTCATCCTGCACCCGGTGCTCTCCAGTGTGACCGTCATGCTGATGGTCGCGATCGTGATCAACTACCCGTTTCCATGGCGCCGCTACCCGGCCGCCCTGGCCCGCCTGGACGAACCCTCGCCCGCTGGCCCATCCGGTGCACTGGAACGCTCGGGACTGACCCAGGCCGACCTGGAACACGCGATGCGCGATCTCAATCTGTACCTCGACATGAGCGAGGACGATCTGGCCCGCCTGTACCTGCTGGCGCGTCGACACCATGAGCATCCGGACACGATCGATCCCGCGGACGTTCGCCCCGGACAGTGCTACAGCAACGGCGCTCAGGACCATGCCTGGAGCGTGCGCAAGGTCCTGGCGCGAGATGGCGACCTGATCACCTATCGCGTAATCAGCGGCGCTGGCGTGCCCGAGGAAGGCCACTGCCCTGTCACGGACTTTGTCGCCTGGGCGCACCACCGCCTGGATGCTCGAGGGTGAGCTTCCCGGTAACCTGGCGGCAGCCGCGGCCCTTTGGCGAGAACCCCGCCGCGCGCTTATACTCGCGGCGCGGCTGTCTCCGTAGCTCAGCTGGATAGAGCAGCCCCCTCCTAAGGGGCAGGTCGCAGGTTCGAATCCTGCCGGGGACACCATCTTTTCCCTCTATTTCCGATACTTATATAGCCCCGCCCATCGGGCCAATCCGCAGAAATCCGCACAAATTGGCCCCCTTACTGTGGCATGAGTGTGGCAGACACCATTCGCCACAATGCTCCAGATTCTCATGAGGAACAGGGAGTTACGAATCGGTATGGCTTTGCACTCACAGGCGCACTGTGGCAAATTGCCATCCATGACGACCACACCGGCTACATACGCCCGCCGCCGCGCCGTCGCGGAATGGTGCGATCGCGCAGCAGCGCGCGCCCGCGCCCTCCCGGCGTGGCAGTGGGTCGTATCCGGAGCACTCGCTGTCGTCGCCATCGGCCTGCTGGTCGGCGTCGCAGCGACCGGTGCGGATGTCCTCGATCTCGCCGTCGCCGCATCGATGATCCTGATTAGCGGCGGCGTAGCGGGTGCGATGCACGGCGGGCGCGGCTATGCCGCAATGGCCCGCACCCTGCGTCCCACCCGACCGCCATCCATCGGCGGCATCCCGTCCCCCGGGACACATGACAGCACCCCCACCCCACCGGATCGCCACGACGACTCCGACCAGCCTCCCCGCGCGTGACCCCAGCCTGACGACGCGCCGCGCCACGTGCGCGGCATCCGTATCGCCAGGCCGGGGTCACCCGGCGCCACACCACCACACGTAGACACGCACGGGTCCCCGGCCACCTGAATCACAGGTGACCGTATGTCCGACCATACCGAGGGTCCGCGCCAGTACGCGGACGACGAGATCATCAGTGGCCTGCCCACCATCGCCGACGTACTCGGCGTTTCCGTGGACTGGGTGCTGCGACACAAGCACGAGTTGCCGTGTCGCCAGATCGGCGGCAAGACCTTCACAACACCGGGTGCGCTCCGGGTGTGGATGATGACGCCGAACGTGGAGCCGAAGGTGCTCCCAGCCTCTCAGGAGCACCGGAGCCGCCGCCCGAGAAACCGCAAGCGCCCCGCGCACATCGAGGCCGCAATCGAGGCCGTACGCACGGCCGGGAGGGGGGCGTGATGGGTGGTATGCGACATGCCGCGGACGACGCCTTGACGGGGCGGCTCCAGAGACTCCAGCAGATGGCGGGCTCCCGTCGTCCAGCCCAAGACATAGACGCCCAACACAACCACGCCACCGCCGGAGCCTCGGAGCCACCGGCTCAGCCCGCAACGTGGGCGGACAGCCAGCGTGGCGTGTCCAACTGGCTCATCCGGTCGTCGCTGTTCGGCATCGTCCGGCGGGGCTGTCGCACTTACATGCACGAGGAGGTGCTAGCCAGCCAGGGCAGTAACCGCATTGTCTATACGGGCGAGCGACTCGACATGGCTGACTCGGAGGTTTGGGATCAGTGCATCCACTACTGGGCGCGCGAGGCCGCGACAGAACGCGAGATGCCCGACCGCATCCAGTTCCGGCCTGGTCGCCTGCTGCGCGAAATCGGCAGGAGTACCGGCACATCCGACCGCCGATGGCTCGATCGCGTCCTCGACCGGCTCACGCCGACGATGGTGCATGTCATCGGCGGTGACGGTACGACTATCTACCGGGGTCAGCTCATCGGGCCGAGCGGGATCGATCGGGTCTCGCGGGAGTACACCGTCGATATGCACCCTGACCTGATCGCCCTGTATGGGAGGAATCAGTACACACGCCTCGATGCCGACCAAATAGCCGCCGTGCGGCGGCATCCGACGGCGCACTGGCTGTTCCGCCACTACGCATCTCATCGCGAGCCACATCCCGTCCGCCCCGAGTACCTGCGCGATCTGTCCGGCGCGGCGATCAGCCCGCGCGTATGGCGCCAGCGACTCCCTGGTGCGCTCGATCGGGTATGCGGCGTGACCGGGTGGTCGTGGCGGATGGAGGGCGGGCTCATCCAGGTCAGCCGTACCCCGGGGGTATGGGCATGACTGCCGTGCGCTGGACGTGGACCGGGTGGGATAGCGGTTACGCAGGACGGGATAGCGGTTACGCGAGGGAGGGATAGCTGTTACGCACTAGGTGGGATAGCGGTTACGCAGGGGTGGGATGGCTGTTACGCGAGGGTGGGATGGCTGCGCCTATCCACAGCCCAAGAGTGGGCCGGTTTCTCTTTATTTTTCGTAACTTCTCGACACCCGCACCGCGGCCCTAATACCGTATCTAATACATACTTAATCCCGGGGTGGCCCGGAGGCGCTATCGCGCCTCGATCGCGCGCTTCGCTCGCTCCGCCCCGCCGCCTGCGGCGGCGGCCTGGGGCCGCATAGCGGCCGGAAGTACCTAGGGGCCATGCCCACGACTGGGGGACGCGCACGGATCGCGCGCAACCCGGCGCCCAGGGACGCGAAAGGCGTCTCCGTGGGGACAGGAGCGGGGTCGAGAGGCAGCAATCCGCCGCAGGACATCACGACCTCACGGCCATCGTGGCCGCCGGTCGCCGTCCATCCGCCCGGGTATCGCCACGCCGTGCGCGCCCGACGGGCGCACAAGGCCGCGCGTTCCCCAACCCACCCTATACCCCCACGCTCTGCCCGTGATCGCAGCGTATAGGCCACCACACGCAGCCAAACCGGCACAGGACTAACGATATAACTCAAATCATCCGCATCCTGCCCACCGCCCTGCTGGCCGCCAGACTCACCATCTCCATACGTACCGGAACCCCGTACTAGAAGCCCCGGGGCCGCTCCCACGATTAACACCACTCATTTCGCGGTAGCTCATGCGAGCTCGTTTGCGAATCTACACACCGGTTCCACTCCGTGTAGCTCCCTATCTCGGCACCGAGCAGCCGCGTGCGACCCCCAGGACGCTTAGGCCCGGCGAGCGAGCGGCGGGCGGAGAGCACGGTCAACCTAGATGCTGACCGGAATGAGGCGGCCCTAATGGCCTCAACCGTCACAACCCAACGCAAAGCCAGCACTCAAGGACCGCAGACCCAATCCGCGACGCACCCCCGCTCGGCGCATCCTCCGTCTTGCGACCCACACCCTCCTTTGGAACAATACCCCCTGACCCAACCGCTAACGGGTTCTCAAAAACGACCGACGGGGACCCGACTCAGGACCAGACACACAATCTCGTCCTGCTCACCAACCTCTAAAGCCTTTAGCGCGGACTGCCTTCCCAAGCCAGACAGTCTCTTGCACTCAGGGGCGCGGATGCCCGTCTAAACCTATCTCACGGACGAAACCAATGAAACGACTTTACATCCTCACAATTGCGCTTCTGCTCCCAGGAGTCGGCCACTCCACCTACTTCCAAGCACTCGCCGCCTACAACCAAGGGGATTACGAGTCTGCCTACGCACTTTACAAGGAAGGTGCCGAACAAGGTATCGTATCGCCTCAACGAAAACTCGCAGAACTATACCGAGACGGGAAAGGCGTCGAGCGTAATTACTCGCGTGCGGCCTATTGGTTCACCAATGCGGCTGAACAGGGCAGCACGCAAGCTCAATATCAACTGGGCCTCCTATACGCTCGCGGTGATGGAGTGGATAGAAATGATCAGACTGCCGTGCATTGGTTTAGGAAGGCTGCAAACGAAGGGCTTGCAGATGCTCAGTTTCACCTCGGGCTCGCGTACGACTTGGGGTTTGGAGTTGATGAAGACGCTTCCGAGGCCATGAACTGGTATCGACGCTCCGCGGAGAATAGGTTCGTCGACGCAAAATACAACCTCGCGCACGGCTATCAACACGGAAAAGGCGTGACCCAAGACCTGTCTAGGGCCATCTACTGGTACGAAAAAGCCGCAGAACGCGGGCACACGAGCTCACAACTGAACTTAGGCATTTTATACGACAACAATGACCACCTCGAAGACCATTACGCGCGCGCTGCGACTTGGTATCTGAAAGCTGCTGAGCAGGGCGACCCTTCTGCCCAGAACAAGCTTGGCGAGGCCTATTTTTTCGGCCGCGGCGTCGAAGAAAATCACTCCGAAGCAGCTCGCTGGTTCCTTAGTTCAGCTAACAAAGGGAACACCGCCTCACAATATAACCTTGGTGTCATGTACAGCCGTGGCATCGGCGTCCGCGAGGATCCCGAAGAGGCCGCTCGCTGGTATAACCTCGCAGCCAAAGAGGGCCAACCGGAAGCGAAAAACAATCTTGGAGTGGCATATTTAAATGGGGTCGGAGTCGAACAGAATTCGGCTTGGGCCTTATATTGGTTCGCCTTGGCGGCGCAAGCTGGAAATCAAAATGCAGAGACAAATATCGAACGACATCTACGGTCTTTTGATGAAAATCTCGCTGTTAGACAGATCTCACCATCCGCAGCCAACATACGAGCGGGGGGATCCACGTCTTATGAAGTGATAGCCCAAGCGGCCAGAGGAACCAAGGTACGTATACTGGATACAGTTGACGGGTGGCATGAAGTTTACCTGAGAAGCGGGCACACGATTGGGTGGGTCTCTCCTTCAGTGCTCGAAGCCCTGCCACGCTCACAGCCTCGGCAAACCTCACAATCTCCGAATTTTCCACCCAGACCTGCCTCGCAACCAGGCAGAACGGTATGCAACACACGCTGCAACAATGGAGATTGCTTTCGTACTTACGATGATGGTCGGCAAGTTCGATTCCAGGCTGAACGTCGCTATAACGCGATGACCAGGCAGTGGGAATGGGATTCGGGAAGTTGCTGAGCGCGATTAGACCATGTTTCACGCTAGCTGAATTGTCGATAGTCTTTGCGCGTGGATTCGAGGAAGTAGGTGCAAGAAGAGCCGACAATCTCCTCCTCAAATGAAGCGGTCACCCCCATTCACGCTGGGATAGTCGTGGAAGCCGTGGTGCATCAGCCCGCGATCGAAGGCGTTGTACGGCGGACCCGGATTTTCTGCGAGATCGTAGGGCGGGGGGTGTCCGGCATCAGGGGGGCGAGATTTCGGTTGCTTCTGATCCTTGGCATTCTACGTTTGTGCCTAAGCCAAGCTCCCGAGCCTGAGGGCCCTTGGATCCATCCGCGCGGCGGCGGCCAGGTCGTATTCGATTAACTCGTGGATGTAGGAGGCGTCGGCCGCGCTCTCAACGGGGATACCATGCCCCGGAGTATCCGTAAAGTCGTCGATGTCCGGGCTGCGCTGGGTCAGGTCCAATGCCTGGTGCGCCTGGCGCAGACCGTCCAGCACCTCGTAACGATCCGGGACGTACAGGAGGCCCAGGGCAGCCCCTGCGGCTAGAACGATCCGTTGGCGCAGGGGTAGCTCATCCGGGCTGGCGTGCGTCTCTACACGGCCGTCCTCGCAAGGCGTAGTACCCCATCGGCACCAGGCGGCCACGGGTGAATGCCACGACGCCCAACAGCGGCGGGCGACGGGTGCGGTCAACTTGGATGCTGACCGGGATGCGGCGGCCTTGATGGCCCGCCAGGGTTTCGGTGTATTGCAGCTTCATGGCTGTGTCCTCCACTCATTGCTCCGGGCGGGATCGGTGGCCAAAAACAGCCGCACGCAGGTCTTCGGGCTCGTTTTCTCGCTGCTCCGCCATCTGATTAGCCGTCCTGACCGCACTCACCCGGCCTTCCGGTTTCTGCGATCCCGCACCTCCGAATCGGCCGGCTCGCTCCTTCTTCCATTGCAGCTCACGGCGAACCCAGTTCCGCCAGGTTGCGAGCCAATCCACTTTCCGCGCCTCCTCACCCGCTTCGCTGCGCCAGTGATCCGCGAACATCTCACCCATCTCCTCAATGTCGGCGTCACTCAGGCGGATTCGTTTGGCCTTGCCCTGCTCGGCTGCCCACTCCCGCCACTCAGCGGGCAGCACCCAGTCGTCCGGCAGGTAGGTTGCCGCTGGCAAGAGAGACGGCGAGGAGACTCTGCTGTCGGATTTCGATTCCTTCCTGCGGAACTCGAACAGGAAATGGGTGATCCGACGTCCCGACTTCCGCTGATCCCAGCAAACCCACAGCGGCGAGTGCTCGTTGATTTGGTCGACGGCTGGCTGGATCACCCATCGTTTGAGGTCCTTGGTCGCTGGGTACCTGCCCTCCAGCTGGAAGGCCTCGCGTAGCCAGTCGATGGAGACCTCGCGTTTGCCCGCAGTCCGCCACTGACACAGCAACTCGTACAGCCGGATCGCGTAGGCACTGTTCAGCTTCGCGACATCGCCAAGGGCGTAGCGGGTGAACTGCTCAGTGAGCTGCGTCAAGTAGGGCAGGATCGGCCTGCTGAAGCGCAGCGATACGGTGCCTTGAGCCTCCTGATAGACCACTTCCTGGACCCAGCGGGTCAGACGCACCTTCGCGGCGCCCCCTCCGTTGGGAGCGTCGTGCAGGGTGACCTCCCGGCGGTACAGCCGTCCTGACGCGGCTCGGAGGTGCTGATAGGCGCGGCCAACGCTCACTCCGGCATCCTGGGCGACTTGCTGGGCGCTGATCGTGTAGAGCCGCTCATCAGTCAGCGGCTCGTCCCGCCGCACCTGAGCGATACACCCGAGGATGATGCGCTGCTCGTATACGCTCAGGCGGTAGGACGCCTCCACCAGGGCGTTGCTTTTATAGACCAGTCTTTCGTCCATGCGGCCTCGTATTTAGGGAGCAATTATTCCTCCTCCCTTTATACCACCCATCCCTCCCTATCTTCACCACCGTTCCCTCCCCTTTAACCACCTTTTTCTCCCCTACTTAACTGGCAATACCCGTTAATTCAAATACCTATACGCATTAAAAAGGGAAAAGGACATAAAGCGTTAATGCGCGCTCTCGCTCCACATCATCCGGCGTACGGAGGGTGTTTTTGTCCACCTATCGACGGTGTATCTGCCTACCACAAGCGGAGCGGCTGTCCAGGGCCGCAGCGCAGCGAGGACACGGGCTGCCCGGAGGGCGCAGCGGACCCTGTACTGGCACGCAGCGACCTTACGCTACCCAGTGGGGTGCGGGACTTGGCCCGCACCCCTGCCTCGCGGCGAGCGGCTCCCTCGCCCTGCGGCGAGGGCGGGGGGAGTGGGTGGAGATGGCTCGGATCGCACGGTGTCAGTCCACGTCCACCTCCACGATGGTCTCGCCATCGCGTGTGAGGCTGGGTGTAGGGATCGGACGACCCTCCGTGACGTAGCCCGCGAGGGCCACGCGGAGGGCATCCCCCATCTCGCGCAGCGCCTCCTCTTGGGATTCTCCGTCCGTCAGGGCCTCCGGCACGTCCCGGCAGGTCACTAGGTAGCGCCCCGCCTCGTCGCGGCTTAGGCGTACGCCGTAGCTCATGTAGCGCATGTGGTGTCCTCCCCGCTGTCTCGGCCATCACCGAACCACTCGCGACGGATCGGCGCGACAAGGATGAAACTTCATCCTAGAATCCGATATTTATACTAAATCTGTACCTTGATGCCCGCGCCCGCAGACGATAGCGTAGTGCCGTGGATGCAGTAGCCCACGACAGATGATCACACGGAGATAGTGACATGACGGCTAACCAGCAATCCGGCCGTACTGACGGCCGCACCACCCTCACCTTGACCCGCCGCGCAGGCGAAGGCTTTTGGATCGGCCCGGACGTGCACGTGACCTATGCCCCAGTCGGCTCCTCTCCCCGCCTCGGAATCGAAGCGCCGCGCGATATGCCGATCGTCCGCGCCTCGATCCTGTCGCAATCCGACCAGGATGGGGAGGCCATCGCCGGCGGCGAGGCCCAGGCCGGGCCGCCCTGCTACACCGATTGTGCCGGGTATCTCGTGCTGGGTATGTCGCGTGGTGAGTCCGCTGTGATCGGTCGGCCTGGACTCGACTACGACGTGAGCGTCCTTCGGGTCTCGGGCGGCACAGCACGGATCACGGTCACTGCGCCGGCGGAAGTGACGATCCTGCGCGATGAGCTGGTCGACGACAGGGCTGCATAGCCCCACCGCAGCCAGAAGAAGGCCCCAGCCTTTTCCGGTTGGGGTCTTTTCTTGCATAACGGAAACGCAGGCCATCCCTCGATTTTATCCATGACTCGGCCTGCGCGTTAAGAATTCGATATATCCCACTCCAGGCAATGCCTGGAGTGGGAGAACGGCCCGCAGTCAATGGCTACGGGCGTGGTCGTCATGTGCAATCGCACATCTATGTCGTATCGACGTCGTACATCATGGTATATCCTCCATATCGGTCACATTGGAAAAAATAAGGCCGCCAAGCCTCACTACACTCTTGTTGAGATCGGGGGCCAACCCGATCCCAATGCTCACCACACGTCACGCTCGAATACGGAACGTGACACCCATCCGCCAGGATGGGGTACTACACCATCGTGCTACCTCTCGCTTTCGGCCTCCGGGTGCCAACCCGGAGTGTTTTACTTTCCTCTCGGGAAAGTAAAACTCCCACGCTCCTTTCGGGAACGCGGTTCATTGCCTGATCGCGGAACGCTCTCGGGGCGTCGGGGATTTTCGGAGTCGTAAGCTCCGCGCCGGTGTATGCCACTACACCGACCCCCTCGGCCCTTTGCCCGGTTATCCCGGGGCGTCAGTACTGCCACCGCCTAGATCCTCGTCATCTGATGTCTACCATCTCCGGGCGCATCCCCCGGATTTCCCTGGCCCAATGCTCCACAACGGCTCAGGTACGTACATCAGACTTTGAATCGCCGCAGGTCACTACCCTAGTCGGCTGTGACAGCTCCACACAGCGCCTGTACGGCGCAGTTACACGTTTACGCTCCCGCCTGCCCCCAATGCTCCCCGGAGCGACCCGGATCACATTGAGGTACACCGCCGCCCCTACGACACTCGTCGTATGGCGGCGACGCCAGCATCACTACTGGCGTGGACGGCCCACGTGTGTGGCACTCGTTGCGCGGTTTCCCGCACCCCGAGGAGAGGACTGATTACCTCTTTTCGCCCCGGGCAGGGTCACGCGGCATTTCCTCCGCGCGCCCGTGTCCCGGTCGCCCAACATCGGTACATCGATGTCACGGATGGGATAGACCAGTGGGGTTACTCCGGCTGGCAGGCCGGGATTAGTCCACTGGGCCTCCCTCGCACCCGGCGAGCCCAATTACGGGCAAACGGGCGCTAAGTAGCACTGGACACCGGTTGGCGGCCGACGTCCTGGGGATTGGCAGTCCCCGGGGGCCATACGGCCCGTGATGTATGTGTGGCGTGGCTGGCGTGGTGAGGTTGGCGGCCTCCTCCACCGCTCCCTATGGGAGCCGCCGAGGAGACCGCCAACGCTCTGCCAGCCGCGCGGTGCCTTGCCAATATCGCGGTCGCCCACCGAGTCCCGGTGGCCGACTCTGGCTGCGGCGAATGCGCAGCCTCCGTGTACTTGGTGTTGGCGGACAAAAAGAACCCGCCAACCGTCGTACATAGGAACATTAACTGCATAATGCTGTTGCCGTGCTACATTGTTTTTGCATCAATACCTTAGCCCGATCCAATCCAACCATCGGTGAATTACAATGCACAACGCACTTCCTCTCCCAATGAAAACGGAAACAGTAGTCAGACCATCGGCCAAGACCCTAGAGGAACTACGCAAGTCACTCCTCCAACGACAGTCGAAGTAACTGTTAAAGTTACAGTTACAGTTACAGTTACAGTTACCGTTACATAAACTGTGACCGCCTCAATGACCGGCAGCGCAAGCGATCGACCACTGAAATACAATGTAATTAGTTAGGTAATAAACTAGGTGATGAATCCGCCAATAACGCTGATAGAATCCTAGAAACACACCCGAACAGCCGGAGGCATGATGCGTCACCTATATCCATCTCAGGCCGAGGCCCAGCGGGCCATCCTGCGATCCATCGGCAGGGGGTATCCGCTGTACACCACGGGCGTGGTGCGCGAGGACAAATGGGATCGACTAGTCGCGAAGTTCCGGCGCCTCTACGAGGTCGATATATCCCCTGCTGCCCGTCAGCACCGCAAACGACGAGGCCGATGCGCCGCACTCCTGATCGGAGCTGGGCTGCCGCCGGATGATCGGGGCGAGATGATCCGCTGGGTGCTGCTGGTCACCGAGGCCGGAACCGGCCGGGTGAAGGACGAAGAAACACTGTGTGACGCTCGCTCAGAGCGTCTGACGTGGGGCGATTATGTGTGCATGTACCTGACCCGGCCCCGACAGCATGGCGGCGGAGCCCGCTGGACGTGGTGCCTCACGCCACAGGCCGAACGTGACTGCGCTAACTACCTGGCCGAGCTTGCCCAAGCCGCTGGGCGCAACGGCGACCCCAAGCGTCTACGTGCCTACGTGGACACCCTACTCCGCCGCCCAATGCACTCAGGCGTACGAACGCAGGCAGCTAAGATGCTGAGGCGTGCGCGGAAGGTATGGGCAAAGCACTCTGGCGCTGTGCCCTGGCCCTGCCATACACCAGAGGACCTGCCGTGTTTTGGGCGATTCCGCACGACAGACGTGTGAGGGACGCTAGGGTCCAAGGGACATTCCAGCATCTAAGGAAGGCCTGAATGAAATCATCTAGGCTTACTTAACGCCGGCGTAGCAACTGGCGAGGTTCCCAGATTGCTTCGGAGTCCACTACCGACGGTGGCCGGTTCCAACAGCACATAGATGCACCGCCGCCAAACGCCGATAGATCTGCATTCCCCTAACTCGAATTAACGGCCGCCGGATCAAAAGCGCACTCTCCGAACTCCACCGGGGAGGAGGATTCTCTCCAACCACCCAATGGGTTGGCCACGCTCAGCGCACAGAGTAAAGAATGCCCTTTGCTTCGCGCGCGTGAAGGCCACAAAGAACGATTTTAGCTCTTCAGGGCGATCAGGCGTAAGGCTCCACCACGTCCGGTTGTCAAGGCCGTAGAAGATGATCGTGTGGAACTCGAGGCCCTTGCTCTTGTGGATCGTCATCAGGGAGATTTGACCGAAACCCTCGAATTCATCAAGAGCGCCTGACCACGTCTCGGCGTGCTGCAGGGAATCCTCTAGGAGCAGCCTAAACCCATTCCAGACGCGATAGAAATCGGGTTGCCTCTTATAAGAGGGAAAGGCCCGCCGCAGGACCTCGGCCCCAACGAAATCAAGAGCCGACTGCGCGACCTCACCTGCGGCGCCAGGGACAGGATCACGGCCTCTCAGGGTTCGCCGCATCTCGCGTACGAATGTCTGTAGACGCTCTTGAAGGAGTTGCTGTCCCGCTTCATCGCCGTGGTCGACCGCTTCGAGATGTTGCAAGTCCAGCAGCGAAGCGTTCCAGCTTTCGGGGCTCCGCCCACTAGCGCCAAGGCGTATAAGCCGCAGGAGGATTTGCGTCATATCCTCGCCAAGCAGGTCCTGAATGGCGATATCGCCAACGTTGCGAGCGACATTCCGCAACCTTAGCCCCCGGTTCGCAAATGCTTGGGAAAGCTCGCCCTCAACTTGGTCGGCGCGCATGCGGACAAGAATGGCGACATCGTGGGCCTCGACATGGCCTGCCTGCACCTCGCGTTCGACCCAATGTGCGAGGTAATCGCTTTCTTGCTCCTTCGTCGCAAATTCCCAGATGGCGCAAACGTCGCCATCCACCCGCCGGTTGCCTCGTGCTTCCGGCTCCTCAACAGTCGGATCAATCCTGCTCGCGACGAGATGTTGAATCTGAACGAGGTCCGCGTGCGATCGCCAGTTGCAGATCAGAGATATGCGCTGCGCCGCAAAGCCCTCTTCGAACTTCGCGAAGGCTTCTGGCATCGCTCCGGCCCAACCCATAATCCGCTGCTTGTCGTCGCCAACCGCCGTGAAGACGGCTTCGCTACCACCAAATGCTGTGTACAGGAGTTCAAACTGCGCGAAGGTGGTGTCCTGAAACTCATCAAGAAAAATGACGGGATAGGTGAGCTGTAGCGCCTTCAGTATCGAGTGGTTCTTCCGGAGCAACAATTCCACAAGGCGGTTGATCATCGGAAACGAGAGCCGAACACCGTTCTGTTCATCATACTGAGCCTGCCAGTAGGTTGCGACAGCTCGTTGCAACTGAGAGCCTTCATTGGCGATCGGCAGTCGCTCCCTAGCTATCGCATGCTCGAACTTGTCAGTCCTCACGCCATGGAACCCATGCGAAGTCAGAAAATCGCTGTAATCCCGCCCGTATGGCATCACAATTCGGTAGTCCGAAGGAGGACGATACGCATCGGGAACCGCCGCACGAAACCGGTCCAAAAGGCTCTTCGCGAATGCGTCGAAGGTGTAGGAGTTGAAGCGCCGCGCCTGTTCAGGTGGACATCGCGTGGCTACCCTCTCCGCGAGATTGCCTGCCGCATCACGCTTGAAGCTGATCGCAAGTATGCGTTTGGGCGCAGGGCAGAGCCCTGTCTGGAGAAGGTAAGTTGCTTTCTGCGCGAGAAACTCTGTCTTCCCCGCGCCCGCGCCTGCCGTTACCAGCACGCTCCTCTCGGTCTCCCGCAACGCTTCCCATGCGCGCGGCTCGAGGTACTCAACGCCTTGCGCACTCCAGTCTCCGGGGCGCACTCCACTCATGTATCATTGCCCTCAAGCCCGAGCCTTTCCTTCACATGCTCGATGAGTGCCTTGAGCTCGGCGGGTGCATCCTTGGAAAGTTCGTCTGGCTCGATCCGAGCAAGGGCCGCAATATGGGTCTCGGGCTTGCTCCTGCTCAGGAATAGGTAGGGGTACCATTTGAACCTATCATCATATGTCTCATCGTAAAGATCAGGATTGCCGCCAGTCTTGAGCGTCACGGCCTTCTTGTCACTAGTAGCAGCGCGGCCGCTGCGCGGCCCGCAGCCTCCAGGATGCGGGTGCTGATAGGCTTCCGGGAACGCACTAAGCATCGCAAAATCGATATCCAGCGGAAACGAAAGGAATACGCCCTCTTCTCTTAGGGCCTGAAGCCAGGCGTGCCCCCCGCCCTCGTCCAGCAAATCGCCGTCCGCCACATTATCCAACTCATCAGGATCGATATTTCCAGCCTCGGCCAGCGAATTCGAGATAAGGTCGTTGCCGAGTCCCTTCAGCTTTTCAACAATATCAGCCAAAAGGCGAGCACCGCCGTGTGAACGGCCACTATCGAGGTCCAGCAGGGTCGCATGGGGGATGTCGAGATCATTGAGAAGCCGCCAGAAGTGGCTGACATAACGCCCGCCTAGGGGGACGATCGGCACAAATGAGGGGTCGAGCTGAACACCCATGGCATCCGCAACGCGCGGGATCACAAGGCGCTCGGAATCTCCTTCGCCAAGGATGACGAAGCGGGCGAAGTAAAGCTCCGGATAGGCCCTGATGGCAAGCCGGACATACTGCCTTGCTTCGTCCTCGCCTCCCGGCATCGTGAGCCGACGGACATTGGACGATCGGCGCAGCCGGTTTAAGCGGAAATAGCGTACCTCCTCCGGTTCAATGCGGCTGAGAATGGCTGGCGAATGGCTAGACAGGGCTACTTGGGCGGACGGGAGCACGCCGATCTCCCGAGCCAGCGTGACGATGCGTGAGAGAAAGAACGGAGACAGGCTGTTCTCTGGCTCTTCGATCGCAAGGAAGGTAAGACTCGTCCGCCTGAGCTTATCCTGATGGAACGCGCCTTCGCCGGCAGTTGACGCGAAAAGGTCCTTCTCGACTTCCAGAGTCGCCGCGGTAAGAGCGATATGAAAAAGCGAACGCTGCCCGTCACTGAGTTCACTGAGGGCGCGCTCCTGTCCGGACTCGTCGGGAGCAAGCGCAAACTCCGCTTTGCGAACCAGTTCCTCGAACCGGCTCTCGACTAAGCGCAGGGTCGGTTGAGTGTCGGTATCCGCCTCATGCACCTGCCGCCAACGTTTTGTGAGCTTATCTAGGACAGCGCGTGCGGGCTCCTCGCGCTCGAACCGCTCCTGAATCGCTTGGACGCTTTCTGCGCTGCGGTTGCGGAATTCCCCAGACCATCTTGCGGCCTGCCACAACCGCCCCTTTAGCAATGCCGTCACCTGCGTCTCCGCATCCCGGACAGCCGGGACATAGATGAGCTGGATCGAGCTCCGCTCCACAGCCTGCACTCGCTTGCATTCATCCCATTCAAATTGGTCATCGAGCGCAGTGATCCAACGAAGGTCCTCGTCTATGCTGCCCTCCGGCGTGCCGTCGTCCGTCCATGTCGCATGAAGCCTCATCCTCGCCTTGAGAGGAGCACTTGGTCCGGAAGCCGCCATTTGCAGGAAGAACTCTGGAACGGCGTCCTCAACATCGCCATCGTCCAGACCCTCCAGCTCGGGGAACGCTAACAATACGTCAATCGACAGGGTTGCTCCCGACTGGAGCTCCTGCTGATCTTCGGTAATATGAAAATCCTCCCTCCGAACCCTTCGACCTGCGTTCGTAACACCAAAAAGACGTGAGATTGCTTGGAAGGCGGCTGTCTTGCCGGAACCATTGCCACCGACAAATGCAGTGGCGCAACCCTCCAGAGCTATCTTTGTGCCTGAAGGACCAAAACACCGGAAATTGTGTATCCAGATTTCTTCAATTTTCATCCATACCCCCTCAAATCTATACAAAACCGGAAGACAGAGATCGATACTGGCCCCAAATCGCCACTGAGCCCCAGCTCCCGCTACGTGTCGGTAGAGTTCGTAGCCCGCATGCGCGGGCCGTTAGCGAGGCACAGTTGCATCTACGAATAGTGGCGTGCGGGCGCTGCTTGGCCACTCAAGGGGTTGAGGGGCCGTTTTCGGCGATCCGCTTAAGGAAACCGTCCCCTACCACTCGCTCGCGGTTTTCTATCGACCTAGGAAAGGATGCGGTCGTTGATGCGCGTCTGAGCGGTGACAGCAGTGATATCCATGCCCGGCTCGATTTCCGTCGCATGGAAACACGATCTCGTCAACAGCTCGCCACATCACCCTATAGTCCCGCCGCGCTCACCAGCAGACTTGACGCGATCGATAAACTCCCGCAGCTCAATAATCTGATCTCGCTGGGCTACCGAATAAGACGAGTGGACAGCTTCTGGAACCACGAGCTGCAGGTTGTGAGCCAGCATCTCATCCGTATGCGTCTTGGTGATCCCCGGTTCAAGGGTGGCAAGGTACTTTGTCCTCAGTCGTTTCCCCTCCGCCAAGACCTGCCGCCAACGTTCCTTGCAGGTGGTCTTCGCTCCAAGCAGGAAAAGCCGGGACGCCGGAAAAGCAGGGTCGTGGTATTCGGAAAACCCCGGAAAGAGGAAATCCGGCCGGGACTTATTCTCAGTAACCCGCTTGGCGCCGCCCTTCTCGAACCGCAGGCAGTGTGCCGTGAAGAGTGCCGAGAGATGGTTCTCGAACGCATGCCCCATTCGTGACTTTCGGCGGTTATGGACACTTAGGGAGAACCTGACGAATTCGTCAACGTCCCCGTGGAAACCCTGCTCCAACCGCTCCAGAACAACCTCGCGCTCATAGGCCCGAAAGAGGGCTTCTTCGCGCTCCATCCACGCGAGGAGCGTGTCATCAGGCTGTCCCAGTGGGTCGCCACGACTGAGCTCCCTAGCCAGCGATGAGAATTCCGCCGTCGAGGGGAACCGGTCGGGAAAACGCTCGAGGACGATTTCTAGATCCCCAGTGGCGTCGTCCGGTTGGATCGAGGCGACGCCGATCTCCTCGAGGAGTAGCTTAAGCGGCAGGGTCAGCGCTGACGCCGGCATCGATGCGGCCTGGAACCGCTCGCCCAAGTCCCCGAATCCGAACACGTGCCGGATCTGCGATTCGACTTCCGACTCACCGGGCGCGAATACGATCAGCAGGGACCCATCACGCGCCTTGGCAATGACCATGAGGTCGCCCTCGGCGATCCGGTCCGTAACGGCATTGCTCCGGTAATAGAGCCGGTATTCGGGGGTGCGACTGGGGTTCTTCCATCGGCAGTCGTACCAGGATACCGTGTCCTCCACGATCTCGGGGGGCGTGTCTTCATCGTCCTCGAGATAGGCCATGACCGTATCGAACCGGAGCACCTCATCCTTCGCCGGCTCGCCCAGATAGCGCCTGAAGCCAGCGCTCGGCAGGCCTCCGATCTCATGCTGGTTCGATTTGTCCGGCTCGGCGTCCACGGCACTCAGCCATTTGGCCGCGGCCCCCTCGAAAAGCTCCGATATCGAATCGATCACCCTGCGTCCTCCCTGCGGGCATCACTTCCTGTACCGCGTTCCGTTAAGCGCGAAAGCCCTCGGATCTCGTGTCGGCCGGATCTCCCATTCAGCCATTCCGTCACCTGCTGCAGCAGGTCTTCCGCCGCGAGCCGGTCGCGGCCCCGCATCGCACATTCCCAGACCTCGAGCACGCGCCACCCCATGTCGAGAAGCGTGGTCCTGTTTCTCCGGTCCCGCTCTCGGTTCTTTGCGATTTTCTCTCGCCAGAACTCCTCGCGCGTTGACGGCATCTGGAAGAGGTGACAGTCGTGGCCATGCCAGAAGCAGCCATGAACGAATATGACCGCTGAATATCGAGGGAAAACCAGGTCGGGGCGGCCCGGAAGCTCTTTAGCGTGCAGCCGGTAACGAAAACCCTTCGCATGCAGCGCACGCCGTAGCCAAAGTTCCGGCTTGGTGTCGCTCCCCCGCACCCGGCTCATCAGCCGGCTGCGTGCCTCCGTCGTGAGCCGGTCGGTCACGCCGTATCCCGGAACTCCATGGGCAATTCGGCCTGCTCGCTCTCCTCTTCGGAACGGATGTCCGCAAGGATATGGGGAACCATCGCGGAGGCGATCTCGCGGATGACGGGCACCACCACGGAGTTCCCGAACTGACGGTACGCCTGGGTGTCACTGACCGGGATCTGGAAGTCGTCCCCGAAGCCCATCAGGCGCGCGCACTCCCGTGGTGTGAGACGGCGCGGTCGGGCTTTGCGCCCCCGGTCCACCAGAATCTCGGACCCGTCCTTGTGATAGCGAGCGGAGAGCGTGCGCGCGGTGTCGCCCGGACCGACCTTGCTGTAACCAAAACCGTTGCCGGCGCGTTCATGCTTGGCGCGGTAATCCTGCAGATACTTCCAAAGCTTCTCGCTGAGCGTGTATTTGGAGCCGACCTTCGCCTTCGGGCCCTCCGTATAGGGTGGTTCCGCAGCTTCCGACCCATCCTCCGGATGCAGGATCTCCCGGAGCGTCCTGGCATCAGGCCGAGGGAAATCCAGCTGGTTCCAAGTAAAGGGAGTGTCCTTCCGGAAACCGACCATATAGATCCGCTCACGATGCTGCGGAACGAACCCCTTGCCATCAATGATCCGGTCGTGGACCTGATAGCCCAGCTCGTCCAGCACCTTGCGGATTACTTCATAGGTCCGCCCACCATCGTGACTGCGCAGGTTCTTCACGTTCTCGAGCAGAAAGGCTCGGGGCCGCTTGACCTCGATAATCCGCGCAACGTCGAAGAACAGTGTCCCCTGCGCCTCGCACAGGAAACCATGATCCCGACCGAGACTGTTCTTCTTGGAGACGCCCGCGAGCGAGAACGGCTGACAGGGAAAACCGGCGAGCAGAACGTCATGTTCCGGAATCTGCTCCCCAATTGACCGACTGTTCTGCTCCGCGTCGTCGGATACCGCAGTAATCTCCCGGATATCGGTCTGGATCTTCTCGTCCTCATTTCCGAAATTGGCCCGGTAGGTCTGCAGTGCGAATTTGTCCCATTCACTGGAGAAGACACAGTGGCCACCGGCCCCTTCGAATCCTTGACGGATGCCGCCGATGCCAGCAAACAGATCGATGAAGGTGAACTGCCCACCGGAAGAAGCGCGTAATGGGGCCCGCTGTCTGAGAACCTGACTCAGAGCCGGTTCCCAATGGGCCGGCATGGGAACCTCTCCCCTTTCCCAACGACGAACGGTCCGCTCATCTACCCCGAGTTCACGGGCCACATCCGCCCGCGTGGTCAGGTCAAGCGCAGAGCGGAGCAGGTTTGTTGGGGTATCGGAGGAGTGCATGGCGGGCCTCTCTGGGAATCATTCCGGACATCATGCCCGGTTACCGTCCCGCCTGTCTAGCGGGATTACACCTGCAAGCGGAGCTGAATCCCGCAGCTTCGAGCACCGCTCGAGATCAGGGCACTGGCTTCAGTGCCGGGTACCCTGAAACAAAGTCGCCCGCTCGTCTTCGCTCAGAACGAAGAAATCCTCAATCCTGCCATTGAGCGTGATGCCATCCGCCCACGTCAGACCAACCTGGCCCGGCCCCTGACCAATGAAGTATTGCCCCAGGTGATCCTTGTGGACTGGGTAGGAGAGTGTTTGCCAGAAAACCCACTCACCGCGATCCACGGCGTCCATTACTTCCTTCCCCGACCTGAACAGCCCGTATCTGAATGGCACCGCCCTATCCTCCACCTCAATCCCTGCGGAGCCTCCCACGCCCCGGGGCACACAAATCAAGTCTTCACTTGCTGCCAACCAGCCTCTCGGCCACCCATCCCACCACCATGAACACCCCGTACGCAGCCACTACGGCCAGCGTGGTCCATATGATGGCGATCGATAATGGTGACATGGCAAACCTCCCTGCCCGCCTAGCCAAGCCGCTCCACCAAGTCGTCAGCCCGCAGGTGCGTGTAGCGGCGCAGCATCGCGAGGTCAGTGTGTCCGGTGATTGCAGAGACCTCAACGATCGACAGGCCCCGCTCGAACAGGCGTGAGGTCGCCTCGTGGCGGAGGTCGTGGAAGCGCACACCTACGAGCCAATCCGCCTCGGGGGTGGCTCCAGCCGCCTCCTGCGTCTCGACATGGCGCGCCCGTGCCGTCTGCACCGCGCGGGCGAACGCCCGGCTGGCCGCGTCAGGTGTCAGGCCCCAGACCCGCCCTGACAGTCTGCGCGGTATCGCAGCGAGCTCATCCCGCGCTCTCGTCGAGAGGGGGACATCGCGGGCTTGGCCGTTTTTGGTGTCCGGCAGGTGGACCACCCGTCGGCGAAGATCAACGCGCTCCCAGGTCAGGCCGGTCAGCTCGCCGCGCCGCATGGCCGTCTCGACGGCCACGCGGCAGAGGCTCGGCAGCTCCCGTGACCCGGTAACGGCCAGGATCGCATCCAGTTCGGCGTCCGACACCCTGCGCTCGCGACCGCGCCCCGCCGGGGGAAGACGCACACGATCCATCGGTGCGCCATGGGGTATATGGATGCCCCAGTCGGTCATCGCCACCCGATAAATACGCCCCAGCAGCCCCAGCTCCTTTCTCACTTGGTCGCCAGAGACGGTCTGTAGCCGACGGTCCCGGTACGCCGCGATCCGGTCGGGCGTGAGCGCGATGAGCGAGTGCGGCCCCCACTCGTCGATCAGGCGCGTGAGGTCGGAGGCGATCTGCCGACGGGACTTTTTCGTGGGGAGGATCTCGCGCGCGTAGCGCTCGCACGCATCGGCCACCGTGGTCCGTTCCCCGTCGGTGCGCGGCAGGAACTGGCCGGTATCCATCTCACGCTCGGTCGCCCTCGCCCACTTCGCGGCGTCCTCGCGGGCGCTGAAGGTCTTCGTGATCGAGGGCTGACCCAGACGGCGTATCTGGGCCTCCCATTTGCCGGTCGAGCGTCGTCGGATGGTGGCCATTTTTCGGCCTCACTGTGGCAGGATTGTGGCAAGAGCCTACAGATTGCCCGATATACCCTGCTATTGCTAGACACCCCTCCCCCCTCCTAAGGGGCAGGTCGCAGGTTCGAATCCTGCCGGGGACACCACCCTTCTCTCTACGCCTCTCTGTGGCCAGGCCGAGCGGGCTGGTGTCGGCAGGGAATCCGCCGTAAGGTAGTCCAATGGCGACACTGACCATGGAACAGACCGAGCAGCTGGTCCATCTCCTGGCTCCGCTGATCGGGGTGCAGGGGGAAGTGGACGGCCGCATGGTGGAACTGGTCGAGGTCCTCGACGAAGGCCCCCGCGGCGAGCCCGGTGTTGCGCTGATGGAGACCGGCCTGGACCGCCCGATTCAGACCAACCAGTACGGCGACCCGCTGTCACGGCACTCGCTTGTTCGCACCCTGCCGCTGCTATCCGAGGTCGAGCGCGATGTTCATCCGGTACTGCGTCAGCTCCTCCCCGAGGACGTCCTGACGGATCTGCGCCGGGCGCTCGGAGACTGAAACCGCGTCGTCCAGACAGGCCTCTATCCCGCGCATCATGGGCTCCAGATGGGGCCATACGGCCTCCAGCATGTAGGGCTGCGCCTCGGGCGTCGGGTGAATCCCGTCATCCATAATCATCCCGTCGCGCAAGGCGATTTCGTGCAGGAAGAACGGCTCGAACACCAGCCCGCGTTCCCGAGCCAGATCGGTGAAGACGGCCTCGAAGCGCTGGGTGTACTGCGGGCCGTAATTGGGCGGGATGCGGATCCCGAGCAGCAGGGCCTGGGCGCCCGCCGTGTCGATCACCTCCAGCATCGCCTCCAGGTTGTCGCGCATGGCACGTGGCGAGAGCCCGCGCAGGCCGTCGTTGCCCCCCAGCGCCAGAATCACGAGATCGGGATTCTCCCGTTCCAGGACCTCCGGCAGGCGTTCGCGTCCCCCGGCCGTCGTCTCGCCACTGATCGAGGCATTCGCGACGCGCCAGGGATGGTTGCGCTCGCTCAGACGCTCCTCCAGGAGCCCCACCCAGCTTTCGGTGTCACTCATGCCGTAGGCCGCGCTCAGGGAATCGCCGAACACCAGCACCTTCGCGGGTTCTTCCCCCGAATTTTCCGCACTGATGGAATTCGCAAGGCCAAGCGGACTCCATAGCAACGCGAGCCACGCAATAATGACCAGGGAATAACGCCACATGGATGCATCCTCATCTTCGGTTCTGGAAGCCCGTGACCTGCAACAGCGGATCGCCGGGCCCAGCGGTGTACTCGATATCCTGCGCGGGATCTCGCTGTCGGTTCAGGCCGGCGAGACCGTCGCGATCCTGGGTGCATCCGGGTCCGGCAAATCCACGCTGCTCGGACTTCTTGCAGGTCTGGACGCTCCAAGCGCCGGAGAAGTTCGCCTGCTGGGGCAAACGATCAGCGAACTGGACGAGGATGGCCGCGCGGCCTTGCGCGCCGGCCGTGTCGGCTTTGTATTCCAGTCCTTCCAGCTGCTCCCGGCGCTGACCGCCTTCGAGAATGTGCTCCTGCCGCTGGAGTTGAACCCCGAGCACGAAGGGCGCTCGCAAGTCGAGATCTCGGCGTGGGCCCGGGATGCGCTGAAACGCGTGGGACTGAGCGAGCGAGAAGCCCATTACCCGCACCAGCTCTCGGGAGGCGAACAGCAGCGCGTCGCCATCGCCCGCGCCATCGTCGACCGACCCGCCGTGCTGTTTGCCGACGAGCCCACAGGCAACCTCGACGGCCAGACCGGTGGACGCATTATCGACCTCTTGTTCAGCCTCGCGCGGGACCCCGACCACGAGGACCGGCGCACGGCGCTGATCCTGGTGACGCATGACGCCGATCTCGCGCAGCAATGCGATCGTATCCTCCACATCCAGGACGGCATGCTCGCATGACAGGTCTGTTCGGGCGAGGCGGAATGCGCACATGGGTTCGTGGCGTCTGGCGCGAATGGCGCAGTGCCGAGCTGCGTGTGCTCGCGACAGCCCTGGTCGTCGCCGTGGCCGCCGTGGCAGCGGTCGGCTTCTTTACCGACCGCGTGGACCGGGGCATGGCGCAGCAGGCCACCCTGCTGCTGGGGGGTGACATGGCCGTGGTCGGCAATGACCCGATACCCGAGGAATGGCTGGCCGAGGCCGAGCGTCAAGGCCTTCAGACCGCCCGTACCGCTGCGCTTCCCAGCGTCCTGTTCACGCCCGATGATGACTCCCGCCTGTCCGCCCTGCGCGCGGTGGATCGGGACTGGCCCCTGCTGGGCGAGGCCCTCGTACGCAGCACCGCAGACCGGGATCCCGAGCCGTACACGCGGGGGCCGGAACCCGGCACCGCATGGCTCGAGGGTGCCCTCCTGCAGGCCCTGGAGCTTGAGGTCGGCGATACCGTCGAGGTTGGCGAACTGGAACTGGAGATAGCCGGCGAGATCGTGCGTGAGCCGGATCGCGGGAGTTACCTGCTGGATATTGCCCCTCGGCTGATGCTCGCCTTTGACGATCTCGAGATCAGCGGGCTGATCGCGCCTGGTAGCCGGGTGCGCTACGAACTCTTTGTGACCGGGCCGGCAACCCAGCTTGAGCGCTACCGTGACTGGATCGAGGAACGCCTGGAGCCGGGCCAGCGCCTGCGCGGCCTTGATGACGCCAGCCCGGAGTTGCAGGTCGCGATCGAACGGGCGGAACGCTTCCTCGGCCTGGCCTCGTTGATGGCCGTCCTCCTGGCAGGGGCCGCGATCGCGGTCGCGGCCCACCATTTTGCCCAACGCCGGGCCGACCCCGCCGCTGTCATGCGCGCGCTGGGGGCCAGCGGACGAAGGATCCTCCGACTCTACTTCGGCCATGTCCTGCTCATTGCCCTGGTCGCGAGCAGCGTAGGGCTGATCATCGGGTTCGGGGCGCAATTTGTCCTGTCCGCACTGCTTGGGGAATGGCTTGCGGGGGACCTGCCACCCCCGGGGGCGCGGCCGGTCGCGGCTGGCTTCGGTGTCGGTCTGATCACCGCCATCGGCTTCGCCCTGCCCGCGTTGCTGCGCATTGGCCGCGTGCCGCCCCTGCGGGTACTGCGCCGCGACCTGGGGCTCCCGCCCGCTTCCGTCTGGCTGTCCGGACTCCTCGCCCTGCTGACCTTCGGCGCGCTGCTGTACTGGCAAGCGGCCGACCCGCAGCTGGCCGCGTGGGTCCTGCTCGGGACCGCAGGCGCCTTGCTCGTACTCGGGGCGCTGGGGCTGCTGATGGTGCTGGCCCTGCGCCCGCTGCGCGACCACGGGGGCATGGCACTGCGTTTCGGGCTTGCCAACCTCTCCCGGCGGGGCGGACTGAGCGCCGTGCAACTCGTGGCCTTCAGCATCGGCATCCTCGCGCTGCTGCTGCTGGCAATCGTGCGCGTGGATCTGCTCTCCGCCTGGGATGCGAGCATCCCCGAGGACGCCCCGAACCAGTTCTTCGTCAATATCCAGCCCGGACAGGAAGAGGCTTTCGCCGACCGGATCGAGGCCTCCGGGCTCGAACGTCCACAAATGGACCCGATGATTCGCGGGCGCCTGATCGCGATCAACGACCAGCCGGTCCAGCCCGATGACTTTGACGACGACCAGACCCGGCGCCTGGTCGATCGCGAGTTCAACCTCTCCTACGCGGAGGAGCCGCCGGCGCACAACCGCGTGATCGAAGGCCACTGGTTCCATCACGGCCCGACCGGCGAGGCGGCCGACGATGTGTGGTCGGTCGAGGCCGGACTGATGGAGCGCTTTGGCCTGGAGACCGGCGACAGCCTCACCTTCCGGGTGGGCGGGCAGCCCGTGCGCGGGGTCATCGCCAATGTCCGCGAGGTCGACTGGGACAGCTTCCGGGTCAATTTCTTTGTGATCGGGCCACCCGCCCTGCTGGGCGACCAGCCGCGCACCTACATCACCGCGCTGCATGTGCCGGAGGGCATGGGGGCGGAGCAGAACCGCTGGCTGCGCGAATTCCCGGCCGTCTCGGCGATCGACGTCAGCGCGATCATCGAGCAGGTCCGCGATGTGATGGATCAGGCCACACGCGCGGTCGAGTATGTCTTCCTGTTCACGCTGCTCGCGGGGCTCACCGTACTGCTCGCGGCCGTGCAGGCCACCCGCGACGTCCGCCGTCGCGAGACCGCCCTGTTACGTGCACTGGGGGCCCGACGCCACCACATCCGCCGGGCGTTGCTGGCCGAGTTCGGCAGCCTGGGCTTTCTGGCCGGGTTGCTGGCCGCCATCATCGCCACCGCCGTCGGGGCCCTGCTGGCCTGGCAGGTGTTCGAGTTCGACTACCGCATCAACCCCATGACGTTCGTCTTCGGGATCGTCGGGGGGACCCTGGGCATCGCGCTGGCCGGCTGGCTGGGCACACGCAGCGTACTGCGCCAGGCGCCACTCGGGGTCCTGCGCGGCCCCGAGTGATGCGCCAGCCGACCCGGACAATCCATCAGTGGCCGTACATGATGTCCACGTCGAGGAAGCCGAACAGCACCAGGGCCGCCAGCGCCCAGACATAAAAGGAAAAGACCTTCAGCCGTGCGCGATAGAGGAAGAACAGGACCATCTTCAGGGAGATCACGCCGACCACCGCGGAGACCACGAAACCCACGATCAGCGGGGTCCAGCTCAGATCCCCCAGTCCATTACCGCTGTTCCACACATCCAGCGACTGAACGGCAGTCGCGGCCAGGATCGTCGGGATGGCAAGGAAAAAGCTGTATTCCGCAGCCCAGCGCCGCTTGAGGCCCGAGAACAGCGCAAAGGTGATGGTCATGCCGCTGCGGCTGAGGCCCGGTACCAGCGCGAAGCCCTGGGCCACACCAATGATCGTGGCGATCTTCGGCCCCAGCTTGCGCAGCCCCAGCGGGCGGCGGCTCAACCGATCGGTCCACCACAGCAGGATGCCGGTCAAGGTAAGGGTACCGGCGATCAGCGTCGGATTGGCGAACACGTGCTCGAAGCTCGCCTTCAGCGTTAAGCCGATCACGGCGGTGGCGAACACCGACAAGCCACAAAGCAGCGCCAGGCGCAGGAACAGCATCTCGCGGCCCGCGCTGCCGCCCGCCGAGGCCCATTGCCAGCTCTCGCGGGCGATCCCGCCGCTCAGGCGCCAAAGACTCTGGCGGAACACATAGATGATCGACACCAGCGTGCCGACATGCACGACCAGATCGAACAGGATCATCTCCGGGCTTTCCGGCGGTGGCAGCGGCTCGCCACTGAGGATCAGCCAGTGCTGGGTAAGCACCAGGTGCGCGGTCGAACTGACCGGCAAGAACATGAATATTCCCTGCACGACCCCGAGCAGGGCGGCGACCCAGACTGTCATTCCAATTCCGCTTTCATCCCCAAGGCGGGCGCAGTATACGGAAAAGGCCTGCCAAACGTTGTTACCGGGTTCGCGGTGCGCCACTCCACTGCATACCGGGGCCTTGCTTGTTTTTGCACTACGCCGGCCTTATTGTCCCTTTATCCGTTCACATAACCGTATATCTGGCAGCCGACCAACCGAACCCGTGTTGCACACGAGAACCCACGGGACCTGGCGAGCGCCGACAAGGCCTGCAAACCGCCAACGAGTCACCCATGCAACTAACCCGCTTCACCGACTTTTCCCTGCGCGTCCTGATGTACCTGACGGTCCAGCCCAGCGACCAGCGCGTCACCGTCACCGAGATCTCCGAACGCTTCGGCATCCCGCGCAACCACCTGGTCAAGATCGTCCATCAGCTCGGCCAGAAGGGCTACCTGGTTACCCGCCGCGGCAAGGGAGGCGGCATCTCGCTTGCGCGCGACCCCGAATCGATCAATATCGGGGCCGTCGTCCGCGACATGGAACCCAACCTCAATGTGGTCGACTGCGAGAACCCGATGTGCCCGATCCTGCCCGGCTGCCAGCTGCGCGGGGTGCTGGACGACGCCCGGGACGCCTTTCTCGCCGTGCTCGACCAATACAGCATTCGGGACGTTACCCAGTCACCCGACCACCTGCGGTCCCTGCTACGCTTTAGCGCCTGACCCGCAATATTGAGGACGCCGCCATGGACCGGCACGTGACCTCCATTCGCCGCACACTCGCCAGCGTGGTCCCGCGGGTATTGGTCGTAGCTTTCGCACTGGCCGTGCCATCCGCGCATGCGCTGGCGCCCGCGTGTCCCCCCGACCGCACCAGCCTCACGACGGACGAGTTGCTGGCCGAACCACCGGCGGACGCTACATCCGTCGTGCTGGAGGGCATCGTCACCGGCGTCTTCATGGGCGCCGATGAACTGGGCGGCTTCTACCTGCAGAACGACGTGGCCGACACGCCGACCGGGGTGTTCGTCTACGCCCCCCGCCAGGAGCCGGTAAAACCCGGCGATCGACTGCGTGTCGAGGGCCGCTTTGGCCATCACCACGGCCGCCCCCAGCTCGCCCGCATCGACGACATCGAGACCTGCGGCAGCGGGCGGCTGCCCGAGCCGGTGGCGCTCGAGCTCCCGCGCGACGCCCAGCGCCTGCAGGACTTCGAAGACGTACGCGTGCGCTTCGGTCAGACCCTGACCGTCACGGGACACCATGAGCTTGAGCGCTACGGCAGCCTGACGCTCTCCGCCGAAGGACGCCTGTGGCACCCGGGCCAGACCGGCCAGTTCGACGACCACGACCATGCCGAACGCCGCATCGTGCTGGACGATGGCAGCTACCGCGCCCGCCCGGAGCCGGTCCCCTACCTCGACGACCGGGGCACACGCCGCGTCGGCAGCCAGGTCACCGGCCTGACCGGCATCCTGACGCATGCCTTCGATGCCCACCGCCTGCACCCGACCGAAACGCCACAGTGGGAGGGTGGTAGCCGTCCCGACCCGCCCGATCCGGCGACAGACGGCGCACTGCGCATCGTCACCGCTAACATGGAGAACGACTTCATCACGCTGGGCGAACGCGGCGCGGCCAGTCGCGCCGAACGCCAGCGGCAGGAGGCCAAGCTGAATGCCGCCCTGCTCCCGTTGAAGGCCGACTTGATCACGGCCATCGAGCTGGAAAACCGGCCCGCCGCGCGCGAACGCCTGATCGAACGCCTGAGCCAGCAAGGCGACACCACCTACCAGGCCGTCCGCCATCCCGCGCCGGGGACGGACGCGATCAAGGTCGGCATTACCTACCGTGCCGATCGTCTGGAACTGCTGGATGCCGTCGCCGATCAAGACCGCGTGCATCATCGTCCGCCACTGCTCGCATGGTTCGGCACACCGGAAGGCGAAGCCCTGTTCGGGGTCGTGGCGGTGCACTTCAAGGCCAAGTCCGGATGTCCTTCCAGCGGCGACGTGGATCGTGGACAGGGCTGCTGGAACGAGCGGCGAACGGCCCAGGCCCAACGCCTGGCGCAGTGGATCGAACAGGAACGTCGCGACGAGCTGCCCGTGATCGTCGCCGGCGACCTGAACGCCTACGCCAAGGAAGACCCGATCCGTGTACTACGCGAGGCGGGGAAACGGGATCTGGTACATGCCGAGCCCGACCGGGCCTACAGCTATGTCTTTCGCGGCCAGTCCGGGCAACTGGACTACCTCCTCGGCCCGGAGGGGATCGCCGAACGCGTCGGTGAAGCCGGCTCCTGGGCGATCAACGCCGACGAACCGGCCTTTCTCGGCTTCGACGGGAGCCAGCCCGCCGAGGGGCCATGGCGCGCCTCGGACCACGACCCGGTCTGGATGAACCTGCGGGTCGACTAGTCGCGCGTCGAGTGCCGCTCGGCCTCTGACGCTCCCGCGTCGGTCTCCGCCTCGCCGGCCTTCTCGTCCATCTTCTCGGCGGCCTCGGTCTCCTCGTCGCTCAGGTTGTCCCGGATCACCCGCACGGGGATCGGCCCGCCATCGATATGGCTCAGCGTGCGCTGCGGGAACGGGATCTCGATGCCTGCCTCGTCGAGCGCGGCCTTCACCTGCATGTGCATGCTGTTGCGCAGATCCAGGAAATTCTCCCGCCGCGCCCATACGGACAGCTGAATCTTCAGCGCGGAATCCCCGTACTCGAGGAAGATGAACAGCGGCTTGGGCTCCTCCAGGCAGACCGGGTTGCGGTCCGCCACATCCATCAGGATGTCGCGCAGTACCTTGAGGTCAGTGCGGTAGGCCACCCCGATCTGCATGTCCAGACGACGAATCGGGAAGCGCGTCAGGTTGGTGATCTGCGACTTCACCAGGCTCTCGTTGGGTACTCGCACCAGCAGGTTGTCGAACGTACGCAGCTTCACCGACAGCAGGTCGATGGACAGCACCTCCCCCGTTGCGTCCCCCACCTTGATGAAGTCGCCGACCGAGAAGGGCCGCTCCCCGATCAGGAACAACCCCGAGATCAGGTTGGACGCCGAGGTCTGCGAGGCAAAGCCCAGGGCCACCGTCAGGATGCCGGCCGCCCCCAGCAGCACGGTGAGATCGAAGCCCAGCTCGCGCAGCCCGGAGACCACCGCCAGGACCAGGATCACGTAGAAGCTGATGCGGCGCATCAGCATGATCTGCTGGGCATCCATGTGCCGGCCGAAGGCCCGCGTCAGGCTGCGCGAGACCAGTCGCGCCAGGATCAAACCAACAATGATGTACAGCGAGGCCCGCAGCGCAGCGAGAAAGCCATCGCTGGTCAGGAAGTCCATGGTGCCTTGCATCCAGCCGTCCATCCTGCTCTCCTACTGGAACAGGGCGCTGAACGCCCGCACCATCACATGCCGCCCGCCCACCTCGCGCGGCTCGGCGATCCGCTCCGCCCCCTCGGCCTCGGCGGGCGGCCCGGCGTCGATCTTCATCGCCGCCATGTCCTGGTCTTCCTCGCGCTCCATGCGTACCGCCGGGGTCCACAGGCGGTTGTGCCGATCGGCATAGACCGGGAGACGCGGCACCGGCAGGTTCACCCGCTCCAGGAACAGCGCATCCAGTGCCTTGTTATGGATCGTCAGTGGCGTGACCACGCGATGCGGGCGCTCCGGGACATCCTCCAGTGCGAGCCGCGCCTGAGTGCGCGTGGCATAGCACAACTCTCCTTCGACCGTATTGGGGCCGAACCAGGTATCCGAAGGCACATAGACCGGGAATTCGTGCGCCCGCGCATCGCCCAGGTAGAACTGGACCCAGGCAGGCGAACTGAGGAACAGCGTAACCCGGCCCTGGGCCGGCACATAGAACGGGTTTTCCGGTCGACTGACCATCGGACGGTCGGCCAGCGCGATCCGCAATTCCGGCTGTGTGTCGCCGGTGGCCCCGGCAAAGCGCAGCCGCTCGGACAATGACTCGGGCCACTCGGCATCGGTCGGCACCTGAATGTCCAGGGTGGAATCGGCGGCGTCGCGCGGCCGGTCCAGCCCCAGGCGCCATTCCGCCGGGGTATGCTCAAGCCAGATATCCAGCGGCCCGACGGACCAGCGCCCGATCCGCCCCTGTGGCAACGACCAGCGCCCCCACCAGGTCGGCCGCTTCCCTGTCTGGTCCTTGTCGGTCATCCCTGGTGATGTCCTGTGTCCGCTACCGATGTTCTCCGCGACCACTGTAGCGCACTCCTAAAACAGATCCATCTGCGGACCACGGTCGGCCTCCGGTGCCGCTGGCGGGCGAAAGTGCGTGGTATCCAATTCCGCCAGGCGGCCGGCGAGACCGGCCCGGCGTCGGGCGAGGCGAAAGCGCTGGCGAAGCAGCGTTGCATAGGGGCCCGCCCCGACCATCCGGTGACCAAAGCTCGAATCGTACAACTGGCCGCCGTGCGCTTCGCGCAGGCGCTGCAGCACATGATCCGCCTTCAGCGGGTGATGGGTGCGCAGCCAGTCCTCGAACAACGGCGCCACCTCCCGCGGCAGGCGCAGCAGCACGTAGCCGGCGCTGGTTGCCCCGGCCTCGCGCGCCGCATCCAGCAACGACTCCAGCTCGCCGTCGGTGAGTACCGGGATCAGGGGTGCCACCAGCACCGCCACCGGCACCCCGGCCTCGCTCAGTCTGCGCATGGTCTCCAGACGTCGCTGGGGGGCCGCCGCGCGTGGCTCCAAATGGCGCGAAAGCGCCCGATCCAGCGTGGTCACGGAGATCGCCACCTGCACCAGGCCCCGCTCCGCCATGGGTCCGAGCAGGTCCAGGTCGCGCTCCACCAGCGCGGACTTGGTCACGATGGAGACCGGATGTCGCGCCTCGGCCAGCACCTCGAGGACCTCCCGCGTGATGCGCCACTCGCGCTCCACCGGCTGGTAGGCATCCGTGTTGATGCCCAGCGCCAGGGGCGTCACGCGATGTGCGGGCCGTGCCAGTTCGCGGCGCAGGCAGTCGGCCGCGCCCACCTTGGCAAACAGCCGGCTCTCGAAGTCGAGCCCCGGCGACAGCCCGACATAGGCATGTGCCGGCCGCGCGAAACAGTACGCGCAGCCGTGCTCACAGCCTCGGTAGGGATTCAGGGACAGCTCGAACGGAACATCCGGCGACTGGTTCCAGGACAGCACCTTGCGCGGGTGTTCCGGCGTGACCTCGGTGCGCAGCGGCCGGGGCTCTTCGTCATCGCCCACCCAGCCATCGTCGAACGGTTCGCGGTGCGTGGTCTCGAAGCGCGCAAGGGGCTGGATCGTCGCGCCGCGGCCACGAACCGCTCCATCGCGCTCATTCATCGTAGCCGCTCGCAGAGCTGGCGAAAGTAGCCAGACTCGGAGATCAGGCCGCGCCCCTCGCCCGACTGGTTCAGCCGATCCAGCAGTACGCGCAGCCGCCGGGCGGCCCGGTCACGCGCGGCGGCATCGTCGGCCGCTTGCAGCAGGGCCTCGGCCGAAGCGATCTCGCCGCGCAGGCGCACGGCCTCCGGCACATACCCCGCGTTCTTCATCACCCGGAACGCCATGCGCAGCTCCTCCGGCACATCGCGGTCATCGTCGAGTTCCAGTGGCCGCCCCGCCCCGGGCAGGTCATCGAACTCGCCCCGCCGTGCCGCATCGGCGAGCTTCGCCTCGACTTGCGCCTCGGAGAGCAGCATCCGTCAACGCCCTAGCCGATCGAGGTAGACATCCGCATCGGCCGCACTGAACGCGCAGACCAACAGGCGACGAAACCGGTCCTCCCGCTCCCGCAGCTGTTCCAGCGCGATATCGGCCGCGCGGTCCTTGGGAAACCGGTAGACGCCCGTACTGATCAGCGGAAAGGCCACCTCGCGCAGACCATATTCGATCGCCAGTTCCAGGCTTGAGCGGTAACAGGAGGCGAGCAGGCGGTCCTCGCCCGCCTGGCCGCCCTGCCACACCGGACCGACGGTGTGGATCACGTATTCCGCCGGGAGGCGGAACCCGGGGGTAATGCGCGCCTCGCCGGTGGGGCACCCGCCAATGGCCCGGGTGGCCTCCAGCAGCTCGGGCCCGGCCGCGCGATGAATGGCCCCGTCGACCCCGCCACCGCCCAGCAGGCTCTCGTTGGCGGCGTTGACGATCGCATCCACCTCCAGGGTGGTGATGTCGCCCTGTACGACCGAGATCATGGCTGCCCTATGCCGGCACCATCCAGAGCGTCAGCGACAGCAGGATGGCCGTCATGCTCAGACCAATGATCGGAAGCATCATGACCCCCGCAAGCGCCTCGCGCCGGAACAGGCGGAACGCCATCCCCACAAGCGTCAGGGCCCAGCCGAACGCGACGAAAAACGCCAGCGCAAAGACCTCGGTGCTCCACAGCACGATCAGCGCCACTGGCAACGCCAGGTTCAGGAAGACCACGCCCAGCTCCTGCGACCCGGCGGCACGCCCTGCGGTCAGTGCGTAGCCGTAGGCGGCCCAGACCATCACCATGCCAAACCCCAGTGCGCCTGCGGCCGGCGACGCCAGCGGCGCGCGCAGGATCGCGGCACCATGCGGTTCCAGGTTCACACCCAGTGCAATGATCAGCAGGGCCACACCCACGCTGATCAGCAGCCAGAACCACAGGGTTCCGCGTTGTACATCCGGCTCGGTCATGTACCCTCCTTGGGAGTCGCCGCGCGAGGCAGGCATCAATCGGTTTCTGTACTACGGGGGACCACAGCCAGTCCTGGAGGTTCGCCCCGGCACCCATGCGCACCGGTGCGACCCTGTGGCGCAATCAGTGCCGTGCCAGCTGCCAGGCGACCGACTCGCCCGCACGCAGCGGCACGCCAGGGTCATGGCCGAACAGCACAGCCTCCGGAACGGTCCAGTCCACCCGCTCCAGCGTGATCGTGTCGGTGTTGCGGGGCAGCCCGTAGAAATCCGGCCCGTGGAAGCTGGCAAACCCCTCCAGCCGGTCGAGCGCATCCACCGAGGCGAACGCCTCGGCATAGAACTCGATCGCGGCATGGGCCGAGTAGATACCGGCGCAACCGCAGGCCGATTCCTTCGCATGCCGAGGATGCGGGGCGCTATCCGTGCCCAGGAAAAAACGAGGATTCCCGCTGGTAGCCGCGCGCAACAGCGCCTGACGATGGCGCTCGCGCTTCAGGATTGGCAGGCAGTAGTAGTGCGGGCGGATCCCTCCGGCGAACAGGGCATTGCGGTTGTACAGCATGTGCTGTGGCGTGATGGTCGCCGCGATGTTAGCCGGCCCCGACTCCACGAATGCCACACCGGCCTCGGTCGTGGTGTGTTCCAGGACCACTCGCAGCTCCGGAAATTCGCGGGTGAGCGGCTGCAGATGGCGGTCGATGAACGCGGCCTCGCGGTCGAAGATGTCCACCTCCGGGTCGGTCACCTCGCCATGCACCAGCAGCGGCAGATCCACCCGCTGCATCGCCTCGAACACCGGGTAGCAACGCTGGATGTCGGTCACGCCACTGGCCGCATTGGTCGTCGCCCCGGCCGGATACAGCTTCACACCGTGGATAAACCCGCTGGCCTTGGCGGCCTCAATCATTCCGGGCGTGGTCGCCTCGGTCAGATAAAGCGTCATCAGAGGCTCGAAATCCGCCCCTTCGGGCAAGGCCGCGAGGATACGCTCGCGATACTCGGCAGCCGCCTCCACCGTCGTCACCGGCGGCTTGAGGTTCGGCATGATGATCGCGCGGCAGAACCGCCGGGCAGTATCCGGCAGCACACTGGCGAGCACATCGCCGTCGCGCAGGTGCAGGTGCCAGTCGTCGGGTCGGGTAATCGTCAGTCGATTCATCGGGTCGGACTCGTCTCGAGGCGCCGCTGCCAGCCACCGGCGAGGGCGCTTGTTACGGTGAATGGGATGGTAACGCGCGGCGCAGTTCCGCCTCGCTGTAACCCTCGATCGCCACGGTCTTGTCGCGCGCGGCGGCGCCCGCCACCACGCGTACGTCCCGGGCGGTACAGCCCAGCTGCTTCGCCAGCAAGGCGCAAACGGCCTGGTTGGCTCGCCCCTTCTCGGGCGGGGCCTGGACCTGCAGCTTGAGGGTGTCGCCCATCCACGGGCCGATCGAGTTGCGCTTGCTGCCCGGGGCAACCTTGACCCGCAGACGCGCCACCCGCCTTAATCCTCCGGGCGCGTCGCCAGGTAGGCGCTGAACACACCCAGCTGCACCTCGCGCTGGACATCCATAAAGCCCACGTCCTCCAGCACGCCCATAATCCTTTCCGGCGGGACACACTCATTGATGGTATCCCAGAAATAGCGCATCAGAAGATGCCCGTCCGGATCACGCGTCAGCATGCGACTGAGGAAGGGGATGAAGTCCCGAAAGTAGAATCGGGCCATCTTGAACTGGCGCTCCGTGCTCGGCCGCGAAACCTCCAGAATCATGCAGCGCCCACCCGGCTTGAGCACTCGAAAGTACTCGCCGAACAGCTCGTGCAGGTCGCGCACGTGGCGTAGGCCGTAGCCCATGTACACGCGGTCGAACTGCTTGTCCGGCAGCGGCAGCTGCTCGCCCAGGCCCTCGATAAAGCGCGCCTTGATCGAGCGTCGGGCCACATCAATCATGCCGCGGCTCGGGTCAACGCAGGTGATGTTCTCGTCCCCGACCACCTTGCGCACCTCGCGCGCCACCGGACCCGTCCCCGTGGCCACGTCGAGGATATCCATGCCCGGTTGCAGACCTGATTGCTTCAGTGCGTAGCGGCGATAGGCCTGCCCGGTACCGAGAAACCCCCAGCGCAGGATGCGATCGTAATGCGGCGCGGTACGATCGAACAGGTCATCAACAAAAGCCCGTTTCTCCGACTCGTCGCCGTAATAGTCCTTCAGTACCGGATGCGGCTCGTAGCCCGGCTCACTCATCGATATACCCCCCAAATGCGCGCGCCGCGCGCCTGTTGTTCTTCCCTGCCCGCGCGAGGCGGGTCCTGCGAATTACCCCTGGCGGTACAGCCCCTCGATCTCCACTAGCAGCTCGCTACGGCAGATATCGCCATGCAGCATCAGAATATCGACGTCTTCGCCCAGGCACTGCCGCAAGTGGCCCCACGCGCGCGCGCCGTCGGCGCGATGGCGCAGATAGACCTTCAGCATGGAGAGGTCGCCCGGGTCACGCAGGGCCACGGAACCCTCCTCGGAGGCGGCCTCCAGCAACACCCCGATGTTGCGCAGACTCTCGTCGATCTGCGCCTCGAGGTCGCCGGGATGCCGACTCTCGTGGCCCACGATACTGGCGGTCCCGGAGATAAACAGCTCCGCGGCCCCGCCCTCGTCCTGGCTCATCCGCGCCCTCGCAAACGACGGACTGCGCGGGCCGTATTGTCGCGGATAGCGAAACGCGCTGACCTGGCGCGGGTTCTCGATGCGCAGCGTGGTCTCCCGCGTCGCGATGAAGTAGATCAGCATGCCGTCGACGTGCGTGCCGATGGCGGTCGCCGCCGGCAGGTCGCGTTCGAAGTCCGGCAGGGCCTCGAACACCCGAGCGCGCCCGGCGCAGAAACTTCGATAGCGCTCTTGCCCGTCAACTGACTGGTTGATCGCGGGGAAGTAGTTCCAGGCGCGCACAAGGTGACCGAACCCCCGGTCCCGGCAGGCCTCGAGAATGGCGCGATAGGCCTCCTCGGTAATGGCCTCGGGGTCCTCGTCGGCGCCATGCGGACGATACCAGCAACCGACCAGCCGATCGCCGGCCTGCGCCAGCATCAGCTCGTCCACCTGCTCGGTGCGTACCGCGCCCGCCGCATACCACAGCTCGGGGGCCACCTCGGTGCCCTCCGGGATCTCCATCGGCTCGAGCCCCAGAGCGATATCGATCCCGTCGGGGCGCAAGGTGGCACCGGTGACACCACCGAAGCGCAGCGCGAGCACCGGCGAGGCACCCGGGCCTTCCTGCCGACTGATGGCGAGCCCTGGCGGGCCCAGTTCAAGCTGAGGCATTCACGCGTCCATGCCGTTGGAGACGGGCACAAAAGCCGAGGATTCTAGCACTACGCCTACTCCTCGTCCCCTTCCGTGCGCTCCGACGGGCGCAGCTCCAGCCCGGCGTCCTCCAGGAATTCGCGCAAACCTTCCATGTACCGCTCGCCGGTCGCGCGGTAGGCGTCGTTATGGCCGCCTTCCAGCGCCATCAACCGCGCCCCCTCGCCACTCGCATCCAGCAGACGCTCGGCATGCGCAAACGGCACGATCTCGTCCTCGCGCGCATGGCTGAACAGCAGCGGCGCCTCGATCGCCCCGACCCGGCCCAGCACATCGTATTCATGCCGGATCAGCGCACGCACGGGCAGCCACGGGTACACCTCCGCGCCGAGATCGGCCGCCGAGGTAAAGGCCGCCTCCAGAATCACCGCCGCGGGATTCTTCGTTTCCGCCAGGCGCGCCGCCACGGCTGCCCCCAGCGATCGCCCGAACAGCACGATCTCATCCGGCTCGTATTCCAGGTGATCGCGCAGCCAGTGCCAGGCCGCGCGGGCGTCCTGATGGGTCCCCTCCTCGTCGGGGCGCCCCTGGCTCTTGCCGTAGCCCCGGTAGTCGATGATCAGTACCGCCAGCCCCAGGTGATGGAACTGCTCCAGCGACTCCAGGCGGTGGCCGATATTCCCCGCGTTGCCATGCAAGAAGAGCAACACCGGTGCATCGTCTTCGGGGCCCGGGAGGTACCATCCGTGCAGCCGGACGCCATCCTCGGTGTCCAGCGCTACATCCTCGTAGTCCAGACCAACATTGGCCGGATTGCCGACCACATTGCTGCTCGGCATGTAGATCAGCCGATCCTGCGTCAAGTAGATCAGACCCACCACCAGGGCATATCCGACCAGCAGGATCAGCACCAACTTCAACAGGTTCATCATGCCCCGATCGTGACCGGGCACGCGGGCATTGGCAAGCCAAACCGGACACCGGTCACACAACTTGCCCTCGCGCCTGCGCTTTGCCCCGCCAAAGCCTGGCGTACAATACGCAGCCATCATGCGTCACTCACTGCTCACCACCACCGACCTGCAGGGCCTGGACCGCGCCCAGCTGGTCGCGCATTTCGCCGAGCCCAACGGCGATGCGGCATCGACCCGCAAACTGACCGATGCGCTAGGCCTGGCCATCGCCTCGGTGGATGACTCCGGTCTCGAGGCGCACCCCCTGGATGTCGCCGAGACCCTGCGCCACCTCAATGTGGACCGGCAGACCATCACCGCCGCCCTCCTGGTCAGCGCCTTTCTGGCTCGGCAGATCAACGCACGCGAGCTCCAGGAACGCTTCGGTAGTTCCATCGCGCGCTTGACCGCCAACGTCGCCGAACTGGTCAGCCGTCGCTTCGAGGCCCCTGTGGGGCGCCCGGAACAGGCCGAGCGCCTGCGGCGCATGCTGATGGCGATGGTCGATGACGTGCGCGCGGTGCTGATCAAGCTCGGCTACCGCGTGCAGCACCTGCGCCTGGCCGCCAAGGAACCGGACGACAGCGCCCGCGTGCTCGCGCAGGAGACGCTCGACGTCATCGCGCCACTGGCGAACCGACTGGGTGTGGGACAACTGAAGTGGGAGATGGAGGACCTGTCCCTGCGCATCCTCGAACCCCAGACGTACCGCGAGATTGCCAAGGGTCTGGAGGAGAACCGGACCGAGCGCGAGGCCTACGTCGAACGCTTCGCTCGGAGCCTCCGCGAGCGCCTCGCCGCCGACGGCATCGAGGCGCGCGTGTTCGGGCGGCCCAAGCACATCTACAGCATCTGGAAAAAACTGCAGCGCAAGCAGACCTCGCTGGACGAGCTCTACGACCTGCGCGCCACCCGCGTGATCGTCGACGAACTCGCCACCTGCTATACCGTGCTGGGCATCGTGCACAACGACTGGCGCCACCTGCCCAGCGAGTTCGACGACTACATCGCCAACCCCAAGGACAACGGCTACCAGTCGCTGCACACCGCCGTGGTCGGGCCAGAAGGCAAGGTCGTGGAGGTGCAGATCCGCACCCGCGAGATGGACGACTTCGCCGAACTGGGGGTCGCCGCACACTGGCGCTACAAGGAAGGCGGGCGCGAGGACCAGGCGCTCAACCGTGCGATCAGCAGCCTGCGACAGCTGCTGGAGGCCGCCGACAACTCCGACCAGAACCTGCTCGACGAGATCCAGAGCGAGCCGCTGCACCAGCGCGTGTTCGTGCTCACGCCCCAGGGCGAGGTGATCGACCTGAATCAGGGCGCCACCCCGCTCGACTTCGCCTACGCCGTGCACACCGAGGTGGGCCACCGCTGCCGGGGCGCCAAGGTGGACGGGCACATCGTCCCGCTCACCTACAAGCTGAAATCCGGCGAACGCGTCGAGGTGCTGACCACCCGCGAGGGCGCCCCCAGCCGCGACTGGCTCAACCCCAATCTCGGCTACCTGAACACCGCCCGCGCCCGCTCCAAGGTACGCACCTGGTTCCGACAGCAGCACCAGGACGAACACCTGGCCACCGGCAAGCACCTGCTCGACCGCGAATGCCAGCGCCTCGGCTGCGGCCCCAATCTGGACCGCACCGCCCTCGCCGAGGCCATGAAGTTCCAGACCTTCGACGAGCTGCTGATCGCGCTCGGCGCTGGGGATATCACCACGAACCAGATTGCCGGGCGCATCTCCCAGCAGCTGCGCGAGCAGCGTCAGGCGGAAAAGGCCCGGGCCGAAGAGGCGGCTCCATCCCGACCCACCGAACCGCGCCGGGAAGAACGCATCCAGGACGACGAGATCCGCATCCGCGGCGTCGGCGGCCTGCTGACCTCCCGCGCGCGCTGCTGCAACCCGCAACCGGGCGACCCGATCGTCGGCTTCATCACGCGCGGCGCCGGCGTCTCCGTCCACCGCAGCGACTGCGTCAACATCCTGCGCATGCCGGAGGAGAAGCGCGGCCGCCTGATCCCCGTCTCCTGGGGCGACGAACCCGAACGCGAAGCCATCACCCTCGAACTCGAGGCCCACGACCGCGCCGGCCTGCTGGGCGAGGTCGGCAACGCCTTCTCCGACAGCGGCATCAACCTGCTGCGGGTGAACACCCGCACCGACCCAAGCGACCGCAGCGTGCTGATGGAACTCGAAGCCGAAATCAGCGACCTCGGCGAACTCAGCACCCTGTTCGACCGCCTGCAATCCCTCAGCAGCGTCCTGTCCGTCCGCCGCGTCCCCAACCCATCATCCTGACGCGCCCACAACACCCAACCGCCCCGCCCGACACCGCCGAACCCCAGCCAGCCCTGCCGCATTCCTCCAAAACCCCGTCATCCCGACCGCGGCCCTCCCAACCACGTCATCCCGGCCGTAGCGAAGCGGAGAGCCGGGATCTCCAGCGCCAGACCGACCCCAACGGTCTGCCCAAACCCCGGCGCCAGAGATCCCGGATAACCGCAACGCGGTTTCCGGGATGACAGCGTCCTCATCGACGAGAACATCTATGGCACACTCAAACCCTGGCCTCGCAAGGACGCGAACCATGGAGAGACACCCCGCCGTCTATATCCTCACCAACCGCCCCCACGGCACGCTCTACACCGGCGTCACGAGCAACCTGCCCGCCCGCATCACCCAGCACCGGCAGGACCTGGTACCCGGCTTCACTCAACGCTACCGCCTACACTTCCTCGTCTGGTTCGAGCAGCACGCCCAAATGGACGAAGCCATCCTCCGCGAAAAGCAGATCAAACGCTGGCACCGCCCCTGGAAAATCCACCTCATCGAACGCGATAACCCTACCTGGCAGGACCTCTACGAAGGCCTCTTCTAACACTGCCATGACCCGCGGTCGCCCCACCGTCATCCCGGCCGCAGCGCAGCGGAGAGCCGGGATCTCCGCGTCAGACAGAACCCAACGGTCTGCCCAAGCCCAACGCATGAGATCCCGGATAACCGCTTCGCAGTTTCCGGGATGACGAGAGGGGGGTCACGAGGGCAAAGACTCGAACCGAACGCTGAGCAAGTAGCGACCTACCTCGGCCGCATCCGGGACATCAGGTACCGATTGAACCTGCGATTCAGCCGCCGGGCTTCATCGGCCCGGAGCGCATGGAATTACGGCGGGTGTTCTCGTAGGCGTTCGTGCCCTTGCGCCCCGCTCGCAGCTCACGCAACTGGCGGCTGGCATCGCCGCGGCGTTCGGCCAGGATCGGGACGGTTTCTTCATAGAACGCCGACAGGCGCTCCAGGGCGCTGCGCAGGGCATCGCCCGTGTCATCACGCAACGGTACGGGCTCCTCGCCAAAGGCGCGCTCGACCAGCACACGCGCCTTCAGGTCCAGCTCTTCCAGGCGATCCCAGTCTTCTTCGCGGATAGCCTGATCCATCAGGCCGCGTACGGCCTCCACCGCATCCTCCAGCGTTGCACCGGAGTCCTCTGTACCCGCATCGTTTGTCGTCATGATCGGCGCACGACACCACGCGGCAGGTGCACGGTCAAGTGCAGCGGCCTCAACCGGCCTTGCGCTGGCGTTCCTCGGGCGGAATCTCGTCCCAGCCGGCCTTGATCTCGCGCAGCAGCTTGGCCACCTCGTCCAGCGCCGCCGGATCGTTCTGGGCATTACCTTCCAGCAGACGACGGCTCATGTACTGATACAGCGCATCCAGGTTGCCGGACAGTTCAGGGTTGTGCTTGTGGTCCAGCACCGAACGCAGTGACTCGACGATGTCGATCGCCTTGCCGATCTTCTCGCCCTTCAGGCTCACGTTGCCCTGCTGCATCGCGCCCTTGGCGACCGCAATCCGCTCCAGTGCACCCTCGAAAAGCATCTGGATCAATCGGTGCGGATCGGCCACCTGCGCCTCGGCCAGCGCGCCGGACTGCCGGTACTGGTTCACCCCTCGATTCATGCCCGGTCCGTACATCTGCGTTTCTCCGTTATCCATTCACCGCCTGGCGGCAGTTATCAACGAGAGTTGTTGTTCGCCAGCGGCATGTTCGCCAGCTGGTTGGTCAGGTAATCGCCCGTGCTCTGCATCTTTGCCACCATCTGGTCCATTCGCGAAAACTGGCGGACAAGACGCTGTTCCAGCTGCTCCATGCGCGCGTCAAGGTCCTCGCGTTGCGAGCTGATCCGGCTCAGTTCGCCCTGCAGCCCATCGGTACGCGCCGCAATCAGGCCATCACGCCCCGTGAAGCTGTTCGCAATCCCTTCCATCTGGCCGCTGATGTCGCGCACCACGTCGGCTACGGTTTCGAAACCGTCACGATCCAGCGCCTCGTTGAACCGGCTGGAGTCGAAACTCAGAGTGCCGTCGCGGTTGGAAACGATGCCCAGCTCGGCGAAGGTCGAGGCCGTCGCTTCCGGCACCTGAGCAGTGCCCATCAAGGCGTTGCCGAGGCGGCTGCGGATGTTGCGCACCGTGCTGTCGCCGGTGAGTACAGAGTCTTCGTCCGATTCCGGATCAAAACTCGTCAGCTGGCTGGTCTGCCCCACCAACGCGTTGTAGTTCTCGACAAAGCCCTCCAGCAACTCCTGGAGTTCGTCGCGGTCTTCCTCGATCGAAACCGTGGTCGGCGCCCCGCCGGAGGTACCGGTCAGCTCGATCTCCACCCCATCAATCGCGTTGTCCAGGGTATTGCTGGCGCTGTTGATCTCCAGACCGTTGATGAACGCGCGCGCATCCTGCGCGGCACGCGCCACCTCGGTGTTTTCCAGCCGGCCCAGCCCTTCGGCCGTGCCCCCGGTTACCGAAACATCAATCGTGTTCGCCGCCCCGGTCTCGTTCGACTCGAAGACGAGCCGGGCGCCGTTCTCGTCGTTCACGATGGACGCCGCAACACCCGCGCCGGACTCGTTGATCGCGTCGCGTACATCGCGAAGGGACATGCCCTCCTCGATATCCAGCGTAACGTCGTTATCGCCCACCTGAATCGTGAGTTGCCCGGCCCCCACTTCTTCATCGCCATCGGCGAACGCGCCCGATGCGGTGGCACGAATCTCCGCCTGGGCCAGCTGCTCCACCTCCAGCGAGAAGCTCCGGTTCTCGGCCGTGCCATCCGTGCTGACGCGGGCGACACTCTCGTCGCCCACCGACACCACCTGTTGCGGCTCGAAGCCCGACAGCGAAGACAGCGATGAACCCACCTGATCAACGCTGCTGGTCAGTTCCCCGAACGCCGAAATCTGCGCCTCGACCTTCTGCTCGCGGCGATCCAGACGCTCCTCGCGCGGTGCGCGCTCCGCGTTGACCAGATCCCCGACGATCTGATTGAGATCCAGCCCGGAACCTACACCCAGTGAACTGATTGCCATCGTCCTTCCGCTCCTCGGCACCCGACGTCTCGGGCCCCATGCACGTGCTTGTACTCGCTATTACGACAGCCTAGCCCAAACCTTGAGCCCGCCGCAGGAAAACCGGCTCAACATCGGCATACCGCGCCCCGACTTGATCCCCCGGAAAATCCCGTCATTGCGAGCGAAGCGAAGCAATCTCCAGAATCTGGCACCAACATCCCAGAGCCCCAACCCCGTCATCCCGGAAACTGCAAAGCATGTATCCGGGATCTCCCACCGTGTGGCAAACCCCGCCGCCCGGGATAAAGCCACCTCCAAAGATCCTGGCTCTACCCAGCGCTTCGGCCGGGATGACATGAAGGGCGTGCTCGAGAAGGGGCGAGGCAGTCAAAGCCAGACGCCGGAACGAAAAAAGCCGGGCCCGCTGCCGGGCCCGGCTTAACAACACATCACGCTTGCAGATGTAACAACGGCCGTCAGGCCTTGTCCGCCAGCCCCGTGCCACCGAGCTCCTGCTCGGTCTGGAACTGTTCCACCAGGGCCAGTACGGCCTCCGGCGGAATCTGGCGGATCACCTCTTCGCGTTCTCCATCCATCACCGTGATCACCGTGCGGCCGCTGCTGTCGTCCACGCTGAACTCCAGCGCCCGCTTGGTGGATTGCAGGTAGGAATTGATCGACTCCACCACCTGGTTGACCTCCGCCATGTCCATGGCCTCGATCGCCGGTCCGGTGGAACCAGGAGCCGAAGATTCCGTGCTACTGCCCGTACGCGCGACGGCCTCCGGCCGCCCCTCGCCACGAACAAGACCCGCACCGAGACCCGGGGCCTTGGCCCCCTCGCCCCCGCGCGGGTTCACTGCCACCAGCGGTGATGTGATACTGCCGATTCCATCACTCATATCGCTGTCCTCTTCAGAAGGGGAGGATGGCGCTCTCGCCATCCTCCCTCAACCAGAAGCCCGAGTGATCGAGCTTACTGCAGCAGGGCCAGCACGTTCTGCGGAACGGCGTTGGCCTGCGACAGCACCGACGTACCCGCCTGCTGCAGCACCTGGGCGCGGGTCAGCTCGGCGGTCTCGGAGGCAAAGTCGGCATCCATGATGCGGGACCGGGCGGCCGACAGATTCTCCGAGGAGATCTCCAGGTTGGCGATGGTGTTCTCGAAGCGCACCTGCACCGCACCCAACTCGGAACGCAGCGTAGAAATCTGCTGCAACGCCAGGTCGACCGTACCAATCGTCTCCGTGGCGTCCTCGCGAGTCGCAACGCTCACATCATTCAGCGTCCGGGTTTCTTCATTGTCATTGTCAAACCCCAGTTCGCCTGCGGCGTCGCCGCCCACTTCAATCCCGGTGCCGATCGCGGCTTGCAGGTCGATGCCCTGAACAAATTCGGCGGTGTCTTCATCAGCGTCAAGGTCACCAATCGCCAGACCGGTACCATCACCACCAGTATCGGTCATCTCGATGGTAAAATCTGAGTCGGAGGTAAAGACCAGATCACCGTCGACGTTCTCAGCCGTCACGCCAGTCGTGCTCGATTGAGCGTTGATAGCGGCGACTGCATCATCGATATCAGAGCCTCCGTCAATGACGATCTCGGTACCGTTAATTTCGATCGTCGCGTCATGGTCACCCGGGTCGCCATTAGGCCCAGTGAAGCCCAGCGCTTCCGTCACAACAGGACCACTACTCCGCTCGGCGGTTACACCGGTGTCGTCGGACATGGCATTAATCGCTGCAACGATGTCGTCGAAGCTGGAGATATCGCTCAGATTGATTTCTTCACCGTTAATCGTAAGATCATCCGTGAGTTCGGAGAAGTCCGAGCCGTTCGACAGCGCCGCGGCATCAATCGCGACACCATCCATCACGTCTGCCCCAAGTTCAGAACCTCGGGCATCAACGCCATCCACCGAGATCGTCTGGTTCTGGTTCGCGCCTACCTGGAAAACCAGGGTTTCGAGCGCACCGTTCAGGATGTTTTCACCGTTAAACTCGGTGGAATTGGCTACCCGGTTGATCTCTTCAACCAGCTGGTTCACCTCGTTGTTCAGCGCCTCACGGTCCGAACTGGAGTTCGTGTCGTTCGCCGCCTGAACCGCGAGCTCGCGGATACGCTGCATCGCGTCGCTCACGGTACCCAGCGCACCTTCTGCAGATTGGGCAAAGGAAATGCCGTCATTCGCGTTGCGCGCTGCCTGGTTCAGGCCACGGATCTGGGAGGTGAAGCGCTCGGAAATCGCCAGACCGGCCGCGTCATCCTTGGCGCTGTTGATACGCAGGCCCGAGGACAGACGCTCCAGGCTCTGAGCCAGCGCGCCCTGGGAGTTGTTCAGGTTGCGCTGCGCGTTCAGGGAAAGAACGTTGGTGTTGATTACTTGGGACATGATCGCTCTCCTGTAGAGTCGTTCGTCACCGCCTCGGGCGGTTCTGGTGAACGGGCCGATCCCCGCTCTCAGGACCCTTAACGACCTCCCCCACAGAACCTTTAGCCTTTCGCCTCAATTTTTTTCACCCCCGGCAAATCCTTGCCACCCGGCCCACCGCACCGCCTTCCGGCGCCACCCCGATTCCGCCCCCCAGATCGTCATCCCGGCCGCGGCGAAGCGCAGAACCGGGATCTCCGACGCCGGGAATCCCCTTCAATTCCCAACGCCGACATCCCCGATAGTCACGCTGCGGTTTCCAGGGCGGCCGCGGTAGGACGGAAAAGAGAAGGCGCGCGGCGTAACGGAAACGCAAGCACGAAATCCAGCCCAGCCATTGTGGGAAGCCAATGCCAGATTGCCCCCTGTAGGAGGCGAGCCCTCTCGCCGATTGAGGTGTCCACGAAAATTAGACCAGCACAGGGCTGGCCAACACCCCATCGCCCAGAGGGCTGGGCTCCTACAAGTGTTATCCGGCGAACGAGGGATCTCAGATCAGCCAGGTGGTGCCGATGCGGGTCTCGGGCGTGGCACCGGGGATCAGGTCCATCAGCAGCCAGCCGAAGATGAGGGCGATGAAGGCGCCGCAGAAGACGGTAGCCACGAACAGGCCAATGCGGTTGCCGCGGCGCAGTCCGAGGACGCCGCGCAGCGACCAGTACAGCAGCCACAGGCTGTAGAGGATCAGCAAAAGCCCGATGGTGTTGCCCCAGGGCCAGGGAAAGGCGGCGGCGACCTTGCCCACCCAGGCGGGCAGCAGCCCGATGGTCACCGCCAGCATCGCCCGGTCCGGATGGGAGTAGCCCTGGAACAGTTCGGTCAGATAGTGCGCCGACCAGGCCAGGCCCAGCACGCCGATGCTCATCGCCAGCACGCTGTAGACGCCGAAGCCCCATGCGCCCGGCATCGCCTCCGGTGGCAGCCCGGTCGGGATGATCTGGTACAGCCACTGGCTGACGATCACGCTGACCACCAGCACCGGGAACGCCAGGCGCAGAAAGGTCTGCCACCAGGGCGGTGGCTCGATCGCCTGCGCATCGCGCACGGCGCACCGCGGGTTCATGAGAGTGCGCAGTGTCAAGCGCATTGGCTTCAATCGAACACTCAGGGTCATGCCTGGAGTATGTGGCAAAAACATGACCGTTCCGTGACAAACGGGCACCTGCCTGATGGTGTCAGTTTTGCTACCATATGCTCATGAAGGTGGTGTTCGATACCAACGTCTTCGTCGGCGCCTGCATGGGCATCGGCCCTGCGAACCAAACCATACGTGCATGTATCGAAGGGCACGTGACGCCCGTTATGGGCACCGCCTTGTTCCGGGAATACGAGGATGTGTTGGGTCGTTCGGAGCTTTTTGAAGGGAGCCTGCTGGATATTTTCGCGGCCCGGTGCCTATGGTCACGAATCTACTTTGGATGGCGACCTAACCTCCGTGACGAAGGCGACAACCACCTGATTGAACTCGCGGTAGCAGCCGGTTGCCACATGATTGTGACGCGCAACCAACGCGATTTTGTCCAGATGGAGCTGCAGTTTCCGGAGATTCGTATCCTCGAACCCGCCGAACTGCTGGAGGTAATCCACAAATGACAGCTTTAACCGTACGTTTGCCTGACGAAAAGTACGAGCGACTGAAGGCGCTGGCACGCGAACGCGGCACTAGCGTGAACCGCCTTGTGGACGAGATGGCCACACTGATGATTGCCGAACACGACGCGGAAACCCGTTTCCGGGCTCGGGCCCTGCGCGGACAAGGCCGGGAACAGGAAGGGCTGGCGCTGCTGGACAAGGCGATGGGAGGACCCTCGCCACATTAGTGGCTAAGGGTCAGCACCAGAATCACGAGGGTCAGGGTCTCCACCAGCTCCAGCGTGGCCCCGGCCGTATCGCCGGTGAAACCGCCCAGCCAGTGTCTCAGTACGCGCGTTGCAACCCACAGCGTCAGCCCGGCGGCGACCAGGGCCGGTATCACCCCCCAAAGGCCGGAGAGCAGGCCCAGCACCAGCACCACCGCGGCCGAGCCGCCGACGACGCCGATGGCGGCGCTGCGTGGAAGGTGCTTGGCCATGTCCGCGCCCAATCCGACGGGGTTCACGTAGGGGGTGGTCAGAAACAGTACCGGCGGCACCACGCGCCCCAGCAGCACCGCGAGCAGCAGCGCGACCCAGGCACCGGTCTCGACCACCGCCACCAGCGCCGTACCTTTCAGCAACAGGATCAGGACCAGTGCCGCGACCGCCATCGGCCCGCAGGCCGGGTCCTTCATGATGGCCTGGGCCCGCTCCGGATGGCGTTGCCCGCCGACCCAGGCATCCACCGTGTCCGCCAGCCCGTCCAGGTGCAGCGCGCCGGTCAGCGCGACCCAGAATGTCAGCACCAGCGCCACGACCAGCAACACCGGCGCCCCGGGGATCGCGGCAAGCCCGATCCCCACCAGCACCAGAACCAGACCCAGGATCAGCCCCACCAGCGGATAGGCCAGTACCGAACGGCCGAGATCCTCGGGCCGCGGCTCCTGTGCCGGCGTCGGCAGCCGCGTCAAGAACTGCAGTGCCAGCCAGAAGGGGGCTAATACCGAGTTCATTGCACCCCTCCGTCCATTCTTGCTGTAGGAGGCCAGCCCTCTGGCCGATGGGGCGTTGGCATACTCCCAATCGCCCAGAAGGGTACCAATATCAGTTTCATACGCCCCCTTCCGCCATTCCCACGTGTAGGAGGCCAGCCCCCTGGCCGATGGGGCTTTGGCATATTTCCAATCGGCCAGGGGGCTGGCCTCCTACAGGTCTCCTGAGCGATCACGAGGGGACCCCTTCACGCTGGCCCGGTTCGACCACGTGAAGCGAGGCCAACGGGACTTCGATCGACAATAGTTTCTCCAACGGCCAGCCCTCCAGGTGGGCGCGCAGCAGGCGGATGACGCCGCCGTGGGTAACAACGAGGACACGACCGCCCGGCGCCACTACGCTCTGTTCCCATCCGGCCAGCACCCGGTCGCGGAAGCTTCCGAGGTCTTCGCCGTTGGGTGGCGGGCAGCCGAACGGGTCTTCCCAGAACCGGCCCAGCGCCTCGGCGTCCGTCTGCATCAGGGCCTCGGCCGTTTGCCCCTCCCAGTCCCCAAAATGTAGCTCTTGAAGGCGTGGATCGCACTGCACGGGGAGCCCGGCCGCGCGGGCAAAGCCTTCAGCCGGGAGCCGGCAGCGCTGCAGCGGCGAGCACACGACACGATCCCACTCGCCGGAGGACTCGAAGGCCGCATGCATCGTCCGCTCGCCTTCCGGGGTCAGCGGATCATCGCAGCCGCGCCCGCGAAAGCCGGTGCCGATCGTCTCGCCGTGGCGCAACAGGCCGATCCGGGCTGCAGCGGTCATGGGGTATCGCCCGAGACGCCGGCCTCGGCGAAGGTCGCCATGCCGGCATGCAGCTCGCAGGCCAGGCGCAGCAGAGGCACGGCCGTGGCCGCCCCGCTGCCCTCGCCCAGGCGCATGCCGAGATCCAGCAGCGGCTCGGCCGCCAGTGCCTCCAGCAGTCGCTGGTGCCCCGGCTCCGCCGAGCTGTGGGCATAGAAGAACCAGTCCGCCGTGCCCGGGCACAGCCGCTCGGCCACCAGCGCCGCCGAGGTGCTGATGAAACCATCCACCAGCACCGGCAGCCCGATCTGCGCCGCGGCGATATAGGCGCCGGCCAGCCCCGCGATCTCGAACCCCCCCAGACAGCGCAGGCTGCCAAGTGCCTCGCCGCGCACCGCGGCGTGGGTGCGCAGCGCCTGCTCGATCACCTCGGCCTTGTGGCGTACGCCATTCGCGTCCAGGCCCGTGCCCGGCCCGGCCAGATCGACCGGCGGCAGGTCCAGCATTGAGCAGGCGAGTGCAGCCGCAGCGGTCGTGTTGCCGATGCCCATCTCGCCGCCGATGAACAGTTGTGTGCCACTCCGCCGCGCGCGCTCGGCACACTGGCGGCCGGCGTTCAGCGCGCGTTCCAGCTGCGCCGGCGTCATCGCGGGTTCGCGGGCCAGGTTTGCGGTGCCGGGGCCCAGGTTCAGCTGCTGCACACCGCTGACGGCCGGTGGCTGGGCCACGGTACCCAGGTTGATCACCTCGATGGACGCGCCCAGGTGCCGCGCCAGCACCGAGATCGCGGCGCCGCCGCTCGCGAAGTTCGCGACCATCTGTGCGGTCACCGCCTGCGGGAAACGCGAAATGCCCTCGGCCACCACACCGTGATCGCCCGCGAACACCGCGACATGGACGCGCTCCAGCGTGGGCTGACCCACGCCCTGCATGGCGGCCAGGCGCTCGGCGATTGCCTCCAGCCGCCCGAGCGAGCCCGGCGGCTTGGTCAGCTGGGCCTGCCGCTCGGCGGCCGCCTGGCGCGCCTCGGCGCTCAGGGGTGCCGGCGGCACCTGCAGCCAGTCACAGTCTTCGGTCACGCGCTCTCCTTATTGGGTCAGGCTTCGCGGGCAAGCCCGCTCCCACAAGCAAATCCTCCCCCAAAAGGGCATGTGCGGCAGCCCTGTGGGAGCGGGCTTGCCCGCGAATCCCCGTCATCCTGGCCGCGGCAAGGCACGCCCGGGTCACAGAGAGTCACCCTTAAGCACATGCGGGAGGCCGGCGACGGTCAGGACGACGCGGTCCATCGCCGGGGCCAGGCGCTGGTGCAGCCAGCCCGCCTCGTCGGCGAAGCGGCGGGACAGCGGGTCCATCGGGGTGATCCCCATACCGGTCTCGTTGGAGACGAACACCAGCGTGCCCGGCAGCTGCGGCACGGTGGCGATCAGGGCCTCGCGCTCGCGTTCGATCAGGGCCTCGTCCTCGGTGCACAGGAGCTGGGTCAGCCACAGCGTCAGGCAATCGACCAGCAGGCATTCATTCGGCCTTGCGGCCTCTTCCAGCGCGGCGGCCAGGCCGGTATCGGCCTCGATCAGGCCCCAGTCCCCGGGACGGTCCGCGCGGTGGCGCTCGATGCGCCGCGCCATCTCGGCGTCGTCGGCACGCGCGGTGGCGATGTAGGTCACGTCCAGGCCGCTGGCATCAGCCAGCTGCTCCGCCAGCCGACTCTTGCCGGAACGCACGCCGCCCAGTACCAGCGTCTTCATGTCACAGGCTCCGTGTTCCCTGCCCGCAGCAGCGCGAGGATGCGCTCCAGGTCCAGATGCGCCTCCAGAGTATCGGCCAGACGTTCCAGGCCGCGCTCGCGCGCGGTCGTCAGGTCTTCGCCGTGCTCCGTCCCCGTGCTCATCCCGGCCCAGCGCAGCAGCAGCTCGGCCGCGGCACGTGAGTCGAACACCCCGTGAACATAGGTCCCCGCGACCGCGTCGTCCTCGCTGCGCGCACCGTCCGGGCCATGCTGTAGCTCCAGCAGCGGCCGCTCCAGTCCGGGGCCGGTCGTCACACCCGCATGGATCTCGTAGCCCTCCACCCGGGCCTCCTGCCCCAGCATACGAGCCCCGTGAACCCGCTCCAGGTGCTTTTCGGGTGCGAGGCGCGTCTCGATGTCCAGCCAGCCGAGCCCCGGCGTGGAGCCGGCCCGCCCCTCGACACCGTCAGGATCGTGCACGGCCCGACCCAGCATCTGGAAGCCACCACAGATCCCGAGCACCTTGCCGCCATAACGCACATGCCGCTGCAGCTCGCCTTCCCAGCCCTGCTCGCGCAACCAGGCGAGGTCGTCGCGCACGGCCTTGGACCCCGGCAGGATGACCAGGTCCGCCGGCTGCAGCGACTCGCCCGGGCCGGCGAAGCGAAGATCCACACCCGGGTGCAGGCGCAGCGGATCGAAATCGGTATGGTTGGAGATGCGCGGCAGGGCCGGCACGACGACCTTCAGGGCATCCGCACGCTTCTCCGGCACCGCCTCGCGCGGCAGCGCGTCCTCGGCATCCAGGTACAGCCCGTGGAGATACGGGATCACGCCCAGCACCGGCTTGCCGGTCTCCTCCTCCAGCCAGTCCAGCCCCGGCTGCAGGAGCGCCACATCGCCACGAAAGCGGTTGATCACGAAGCCCTGCACCCGCGCGCGTTCGGTCTCGCTCAGCAGCGCCAGCGTGCCCACCAGATGCGCAAACACGCCGCCGCGGTCGATATCCGCGACCAGGATCACCGGACAGTCCACCGCCTCGGCAAACCCCATGTTGGCGATGTCGCCTGCGCGCAGGTTGATCTCCGCCGGCGAGCCCGCGCCTTCCACCAGTACATGCGCGTACTGCGCGGTCAGCCGTCGATGCGAGGCCAGCACGGCCTCGCGAGCGACGGGCTTGTAGTCGTGGTAGGCACGGGCATCCAGCTCGGCCGCCGGGCGGCCGTGGATGATCACCTGCGCCCCCTGATCGGAGCTGGGCTTGAGCAGCACGGGGTTCATGTCGGTGTGCGGCTCCAGGCCGCAGGCGGCGGCCTGCAGGGCCTGGGCGCGCCCGATCTCGCCGCCGTCCAGGGTGACCGCGCTATTCAGCGCCATGTTCTGCGGCTTGAACGGCACCACCGACAGCCCACGGCGATGCAGCACCCGGGCCAGCCCAGCCACCAGCACGCTCTTGCCGGCATCCGATGTGGTGCCCTGCACCATGAGCGTTGTGCCGGTCATGCCTGCTGCAGCCCCGTTTCCAGCCGCTGCCACTCGGCCTCGCTCCCTGGCAGGCCGAAGCGCAGGCTGGCCGGGCGGTCGAAACGACGCACGAGGATGCCCTGACGCGCCAGCGCATCCTGGATCACCTGCGCACGTTCGGTCCGGCACCACTGGAACAGCGGCGTCCCGCCCGCCGGCGGCAAGCCGGCGTCCCGCAGCAGTGTCTCGAGCCGGCGCCCGGCCTCCTGCAGTCGCCTGCGCGTCTGGGTCTGCCACGCCCGGTCTTCCAGTGCCTGCTGCGCCACCCACCGCGCGGGGCCCGGCACGCTCCACGGCCCCAGCAGCTCGGCGATACGCCGCAGCCACCCATCCGGGGCCAGCACGAAGCCGACCCGCGCCCCGGCCAGACCGAAGAACTTGCCCAGCGAACGCAGCACGAACAGCCCCTCGCGCGGCGTATAGCCGGCCAGGCTCTGCTCGGGCGTGGTGTCCATGAAGGCCTCGTCGACCACCAGCCAGCCGCCGCGTGCGGCCAGCATGCGGTGCCAGTCGAGCAACGTCTCGGGGTCGAGATACACGGCGGTGGGGTTGTTCGGATTGACGAGCACCAGTACGTCCAGCGTGGCCGCTGCCCCGGCGAGCTCGTCTTCGGTCAGCTCGACCACTTCGTGTCCGGCGGCCCGCCAGGCACGGGCGTGCTCGTTGTAGCTCGGCTCCAGCACCCCGACACGCGCACGCTTCCCGCGCAGCCGTGGCAGCGCCTGGATCGCCGCCTGGGAACCGGCGACCGGCAGCAGCGATTCGGCGCCGTAGTACGCCCGGGCCGCGGCCTCCAGCCCGTCCTCGTCCTCCGGCAGGCGCTGCCAGGCCCCGGCGGGCACCGGCCCGACGGGATAACCCTGCGGGTTGATCCCCGTGGACAGGTCCAGCCACTGCGGCGCGGGGATGCCGTAATGCGCCGCCGCCGCACGCACACCGCCCCCGTGGACCTGCTCCAGCGGCCCGCTCGCGGATTCGGTTGTGGCGTTAGACGAATACAAGAATCAGTACTCCTGTTGCGATGGCCACTAGCCAGATCGCCAGCGCGCGATCCACCAGCCGCAGCGCGGCGTCGATGGTGCCCGGGCCGGGGGCGGCCCCGGCACCGAGAACCGGCCGTTCCTCGATACCCCCGGCATAGCGTGCCGGGCCGCCCAGTGTCACCCCCAGCGCCCCGGCCCCGGCGGCCATCACCGGCCCCGCGTTCGGGCTCTTCCAGCGTCTGCCCTGGTCGCGCCAGCAGCGCAGCGCCGTGCGTGTCTGACCGGCCAGCGCATAGGCCAGGCTGGTCAGGCGCGCCGGGACCCAGTTCAGGATATCGTCCAGCCGCGCCGCGACCCGCCCGAAGCGCGCATGGCGCGGCGTGCGGTAGCCCCACATCGCATCCAGCGTGTTCACCAGCCGGTAGACCACGACACCCGCCGCGCCGGCCACCAGGAACCAGAATACCGTCGCGAACACTGCGTCGTTGCCGTTCTCCAGCACCGACTCCGCCGTGGCCGCACGAACACCCGACGCGTCCAGCTCGGAGGTATCACGGCTGACCAGCATGCCGACCGCCTGTCGGGCGCCGGGCAAGTCCCCGGCCCGCAGGGCATCGGCCACCCGACGGGCGTGCTCCTCCAGCCCGCGCCCGCCGAGCGCCAGCCACAGCACGGCCAGTTCCACCAGCCAGCCAGCCGGCAGACGGCTCAGCCACCAGGCCGCGAGCCCGAAGGGCACGACCAGCGCCAGCACCCAGAAGCCGCCACGCCAGACCGAGTCCGCATGGGCGAACCGCTCCACGCCGGCTGCCAGCGTCCCGAAGCCGGCCAGTGGATGGCCGCGCCGCGGATCCCCCAGCAGCCGATCCAGCACCAGCGCGGCGACCAGCAGTGCAAAGGTGGTCATGCGCGGCGTCGAGCCGCGCGCGGCGCATCCGCACTCGAATCCCGTTGTTCCCAGCGATTCTCGAACACCAGTTCGTCCAGCGGCCGCCGCTGGTCCCAGCCCTCGGTTTCCAGCATCGGCCGCTCGTAGAACGCATCCACATGACCCAGGCACAGGATCGCGATCGGCCAGGCCCCTTCCGGCATCCCCAGCTCCCCGGCCAGCCAGTCCGGGTCGAACAGGGAGACCCAGCCCATGCCCAGGCCCTCGGCCCGGGCCGCGAGCCACAGGTTCTGGATCGCACAGGCCGCCGAGCACAGGTCCATCTCCGGGATCGTGCGCCGGCCCAGCACGTAGCGCTCGCGCCCGTCGGTCAGCGCGACTACCAGCAACTCCCCGGCATCGCGGATGCCTTCGAGCTTCAGCCGGTGCACCTCGGCCGCGCGCTCGCCGCAGGCCTCGGCCGTGCGCGCCTGTTCCGCCGCTACATGGCCATGCAGCGATTCGCGCAACCGCGCGTCTGTTACCCGCAGAAAGCGCCAGGGCTGCATGTAGCCCACGCTGGGCGCCTGGTGCGCGGCCTCCAGCAGGCGCCGCAGGGTATCGGCGTCCACCGGGTCCGGGCGGAAATGCCGCATGTCCCGGCGCTCGCCGATCACGCGATAGACCGCCGCGCGCTCCGCCGAGGCGAACGCGTTGGGATTCTCTTCTGACTGGTTGGGGTCTGGGGCCGTCATGAGCTTCCGTCGAGGCGACGGCACGGCGAAGACACGAAGGAACAGGCATCAAGCAAGCACGCCTGCGCCCTCGACCGTTGCCCGCCGCACGGTCGCAGGATGAATCACCGCCAGGCCGGTCTCCGGGCTCGCGAGCGTCGGACAATGCCGATCGGCGGACGCCTTCCCGGGCACAGGACCCAGTGGCCAGTCTGCCGAGCGATTTACCGCTCGCTTACCGTTGCGGGGGCAGCACCGGACTTGCACCGGCTTCCCGTTTCACCTGCCAACTGCAGGCACCTGACGAAAGCGGAGCATGATACGCGCTCAGGGCGCCCCCGACCAATTTGGGCACCAAACCATCTTGCCCTTGCTGCTATGATGAGACGCTTTCGCTGGCCGCGTCCCGAACCGGAATCACCGTACTTTTTACATTACGAACAATCGACAACCATCGGATACTCAATGCTTTTAATGGTCTCTAAAAGCCAGCTGATAGTTCTTGTCGCGATGCTCCTGTCCGCGGCGCCGGCACTGGCCGAAACGATCACAGTGACCGACGATGACGATCGCGAGGTCACGCTCGACCGGCCCGCTGAACGCATCGTCAGCCTGGCCCCGCACATCACGGAAGTCCTGTTCGCCGTCGGTGCCGGAGACAAGCTGGTGGGTGTCACACAGCACAGCGACTTCCCGCCGGAGGCGGAGGAGATCCCGCGGGTTGGTGGCTACAGCCGCGTCGACCTGGAACGCGTGGTCGAAATGGACCCGGACCTGGTGGTCGCCTGGCGCAGTGGCAATTCCAGCTCGCAGGTCGAGCGCCTGCGCGACCTGGGGCTGAACGTCTATGTCTCAGAACCGCGCAGCTTCGAGGGCGTCGCCTCCAGCATGCGTCGCATGGCCCAGCTCGCCGGTACCGACGAACGCGGCGAAGCGGCGATACAGGCCTTTCTCGACGAGATCGAGACGCTGCGGCGCGACTATGCCGACCGTGACGCGGTCCCGCTGTTCTACCAGGTGTGGGAACAGCCCCTGATGACGGTCAACGACGATCACCTGATCGGCGAGGCCATCCGCCTGTGCGGGGGCAAGAACGTGTTCGGCCACCTGGACCGCCTGGTGCCGCGCATGGACCGCGAGGCCGTGATCGAGGCCGATCCGGAGGTGATCATCGGCGGCGGCATGGGCGAAGACCGGCCGGACTGGGTGATTGCCTGGGAACAATGGGAGGACATGACCGCGGTGCAGCGCGACAACCTGTTCTTCATCCCGCCGTCGCTGCTCCAGCGTCACACCCCGCGGATTGCCGAGGGGACCCGGCTGATGTGCGAAGAGCTGGAACGGGCCCGTTCACGCCGGGACGACTGACCAGCCGTGACGCGCTCCTTCCTCCTCGCCACGGGGGTCCTGCTCCCGGCGTCGCTGCTTACGATCCTGATCGCGCTGGCCTATGGCAGCGTCGCCATTGCCCCCGGCGACCTGCTCGCGGTGATTCAGGGCGAAGGGAGCCGCCTGCACAACACGCTGATACTGGACCTGCGCCTGCCACGCGCCCTGGCCGCGTTCGCCGCCGGCGGGCTGCTGGGCGTCGCCGGCGCCTTGATGCAGGTGTTGCTGCGCAATCCGCTGGCCGATCCCTATGTGCTGGGACTCTCCGGGGGTGCCTCCGTCGGTGCCCTGCTGGCCATGCTCGCCGGCCTGTCGATGTTTTCGGTCTCGGTCGCCGCCTTCGCGGGTGCCTTGCTGTCCACGGTGATCGTGTTCGGCCTCGCACACGGCACCGGCAGCTGGACCCCAACACGGTTGCTGCTGACCGGCGTGGTCGTGGCGGCCGGCTGGGGGGCGGTGATCAGCTTCCTGCTCGCCGTGAGCCCGACCGCGGAGCTGCCCGGGATGCTGTACTGGCTGATGGGCGATGTCTCCCACGCCCGCAACCCCTACCCCGCCTGGGGCGTGCTGGTGCTGGTCGTACTGCTGGCCCTGCCCCTGGGGCGGACGCTGAACGTGCTGGCGCGGGGCCCGATGCAGGCGGCCGCACTGGGCGTGGCCGTGCGCCCGGTGGAGTGGACGATCTATGTCGCGGCGGCACTGATTACGGCCACCGCGGTAATGCAGGTCGGCGCGGTCGGCTTTGTCGGGCTGATCGTGCCGCACATGCTCCGGCTGGTGTTCGGCAACGACCAGCGCGTGATCCTGCCCGCCTCGGCGCTCGGCGGCGGCATCCTGCTGACACTGGCCGACACCCTCGCCCGGACGATGATCGCCCCGGAGCAGTTGCCCGTCGGCGTGATCACCGCGATGCTGGGCGTCCCCGTATTCCTGTTCCTGCTGTACCGGAGCCGCTGATGCCGCCGCACACTGCCGACCCCCAACGTCATGGCGATCCCCGCGCGTCCGGCACCGAGAGCGTGCACGAGGCCCCGGGGCCCGACACCCTGCTGGCCACCCACGATCTGGTTATCGATATACCGGAACGCGCCAGCGGCGCGCCTCTGGACCTGACCATCAACCCGGGACAGTGCTGGGGCATCCTCGGCCCGAACGGCGCGGGCAAGAGCACCCTGCTGCACACCCTGGGCGGGCTGCGCGCGGTCCGCGCCGGAGAGATCCATGTGCAAGGCCGTCCGCTGCCCGAATACTCGCGTGCACATCTGGCGCGCGAGCTGGGCCTGGTGTTCCAGAAGCACCACGACGGCTTCCCGGCAACGGTACTGGAGACGGCCCTGATCGGCCGCCACCCCTACCTGCGGCCCTGGGACATCGAGACCGCCGAGGACTACGCCCAGGCCCGTGCGGCCCTGGTCCGGATGGACCTGGCCGAGCTCGAGCACCGCCTGGTGGACACCCTGTCCGGCGGCGAGCGCCAGCGCCTGGCCATCGCCACCGTACTAACCCAGAACCCGCGGCTCCTGCTGCTCGACGAGCCCACCAGCCAGCTCGACCTGCACCATCAGGTGGCGGTGCTGGACCATATACGCGGCATCGCCCGGGACGACCGCGCCGCGATCCTGGTGCTGCACGACGTGAACCTGGCGGTACGCTACTGCGATCACCTGCTGCTGATGTTCCCCGACGGCAAGGCCTGCTGGGGTCCGACGCGGACGATGCTGGTACCGTCCGCGCTGGAGCGGCTGTACAACCAGGCGCTGAGCACCGGCGAGATCGATGGCCAGCCGGTCTTCATGCCGAACATCCCGTAACGAGGACGCCCCGTGGAATTCTTTCGCACCCTGCCCCTGCGGGCTGGCACCGATTCCCTGCAGGCCGAGCTGACCGTGCCGGCCCTGCCCCGGCTTTGCCCCGCTATCGACACGCTTGTTGAGGATGCCGGGCCGGATGCCGGCATCGTCTACTGCCTGTGGGGCGAGTTTCGTGTCCGGCGCGAGTGCATCAATGGCGGGGTACGCTTCAGCCTGCCGGGCTGCCCGAACGCACTCGCCTGGACCCTGACGACCGGGCATCCGCCGACCCCGGAGGCGGTCATGCTGCACCTGACCATCAACCGCCAGGAACACGACCCGGATTTCGTCGAGAGCCTTGAATTCTTTGCCGATAGCTGGCTGGAGCTGACATCGCTGCAGCCGCCCCATGACGGGCCCTGAATGCAATTTTCTTTTGCCTTTATGGTCGGTATGGTTGCAGGGTTCATCAAGGAGATGTCATGACCCCCACACCGCCGGACAGCGTACGCACAGCCCACCCGACCCAGGACGGCGCGGGTGTGAAGATTCGCCGCATCCATGACTTTGGCGGCGGCCTGGACCCCTTCCTGATGCTCGACGAGCTGAAAGCCAGTTCGAAGGAGGACTACATCGGTGGTTTCCCCTCCCACCCGCATCGCGGGTTCGAGACGCTGACCTACCTCGTCCACGGCGGCCTGACCCACGAGGATTCGATGGGCAACCAGGGGCGTGTGGAGGCCGGCGAGGCCCAGTGGATGAGTGCCGGGCGCGGGGTCATCCACTCCGAGATGCCCCTGCTGGATTCGGACGGGCTGCACGGCTTCCAGCTCTGGGTAAACCTGCCGGCGCGGCGCAAGATGGACCCGCCGCGCTACCGCGACGTGCGCGCCGACGCGATGCGCCACCTGCCGGAAGATGACGGTCCGCTGCACTTCAAGGCGATTGCCGGCTCCTGGCAGACCAGCGCCGGGGATACCGAAGGTCCGCTGGAACAGATCGGCGAAGGCGCGGCCATGGCGGATCTGAGCCTGCCCGCCGGCTACCGCCTGTCGCTGGCCGTCCAGCTGGACGACCGGGTGCTTGCCTATGTCTATGACGGCGAGCTCACCGGGCTGAAGACGGGCCAGCTGGGCACCTGGAGCGGGCAGACGCAGATCCACCTGATCGCACGGCAGGATGCGCGGGTGCTGCTCTTCAAGGGCCGCCCGCTGGGCGAACCGATCGCCCACTACGGCCCATTCGTGATGAACACCTCGGACGAGATCGAGCAGGCGATCAGCGACTACCAGTCCGGCCGGCTCGCGGCCGAGCCGGCCAGCATCGGCTGATCCGGCAGGGTCTGACTCTGGGAGGACCTTTCGCGGGCAAGCCCGCTCCCACAGTGATCTGGGGTACGCTGCCTCTCGAAGCCATCGCCCCCTGTGGGAGCCGCCTTGGCGGCGAAGCCCCTGCCCACGCCAGCCAGCCCCCCGGACCACCCGCCCGCTAGTCGGTCGCCTCGTGGTCGTCCTCGCGCGCCCACCCCATCGTGCGTTTCACGGCCTTCTTCCAGCCCCGGTAGTAGCGATCGCGGGTGGCCGCATCCATCTGCGGCTCGAATACCCGGTCCAGCTGGCTCTTCTGCGCCAGTTCATCGCGCGTCCAGAAGCCCACGGCCAGCCCGGCCAGATAGGCGGCCCCCAGGGCAGTCGATTCCGTGACCACCGGGCGCTCGACATTCACCCCGAGCATGTCGGCCTGGAACTGCATCATCACGTTGTTGGCGACCGCACCGCCGTCGACGCGCAGGCCCTTCAGCGCGATGCCGGAGTCCTGCTCCATCGCGTCGATCACGTCCTTGGTCTGGTAGGCCAGCGAGTCCAGCGTGGCGCGGGTGATGTGTTCCTTGCGCGTGCCGCGCGTCAGCCCGAAGATCGCCCCGCGGGCATACATGTCCCAGTACGGCGCACCGAGCCCCGCGAATGCCGGGACGACATAGACGCCGTCGGAGTCCTCCACCTTGCTCGCGTAGTATTCCGAGTCCTCGGCGGAGTCGATCAGCTTGAGCTCGTCCCGCAGCCACTGGATCGCGGCACCGGCAATGAAGATGGAGCCCTCCAGCGCGTACTCGACCTGGCCGTCGACGCTCCAGGCGACGGTCGTGAGCAGACCCGAGTGCGAAGTGACCGGCTCGGTGCCGGTGTTCATCAGGAGAAAGCAGCCGGTGCCATAGGTGTTCTTGGCCATGCCGCGATCGAAGCAGGTCTGCCCGAACAGCGCCGCATGCTGGTCGCCGGCCACGCCGGCGATGGGGATCTCGTGGGCCCCAAACATCTCGGTGCCCGTATGGCCCAGCACCTCGCTGGAGCCCCGGACCTCGGGGAGCATGGCCCGCGGGATCTCCAATTCGTCCAGCAGCGTGTCATCCCAGTCCAGCTCGTGGATGTTGAACAGCTGCGTGCGCGAGGCGTTGGAGACATCCGTCACGTGCCGCTCGCCGCGGGTCAGGTTCCAGATCAGCCAGGTATCCATGGTGCCGAACAGCAGCTCGCCGCGCTCCGCGCGCTCGCGCGCACCGTCCACGTGATCCAGCAGCCAGCGCAGCTTGGTACCGGAGAAATAGGCATCCACCACCAGCCCGCTGCGTTCCCGGATGGTCTCCTCCAGCCCGCGCGCCTTCAGCTCGTCGCAGAAACCCGCGGTGCGCCGGTCCTGCCAGACGATCGCCGGGTGGATCGGCTTGCCCGTCTCGCGGTCCCAGACCACGGTGGTCTCGCGCTGGTTGGTGATGCCGATGGCCGCCAGCTGGGACGGTTTGATGCCACGGGTCTCCAGCACCTCGCGCGCCGCCCCGATCTGGGTGCCCCAGATCTCCATCGCGTCGTGCTCGACCCAGCCGGGCTGGGGGTAATGCTGGGTGAACTCGCGCTGGGCCACACCAATGATCGACGCCTCACGATCGAACAGGATCGCCCGGCAGCTGGTCGTGCCCTGATCCAGGGCCAGGATGTACTCGCCGTCCATGTTCCCTCCTCGTGCAGCGGGGGTTTCGGCGCGGCGCACCCGCGCGGTGTCAGCCCGCCTCGATCAGTTCGACGGTGTTGCCATCCGGGTCGCGGACGAACGCGGCCGGTCGCCCGGACTGGCTGCGATCGGCCGGGTGCCCGGCGTTCTCCAGGCGTTGCAGTAAGGTGTCCAGACCACGCACGCGCAAGGCCAGGTGGCGATCGCGACCGCCGCGCACGTCGCGTTCGGTAGTGTCCGGATTGGGTACGCCAAGCAGGTGCAGGGTCTGCCCGCCGCCCAGGTCATACCAAAGCCCCGGAAAGCCGAGATCCGGACGCTCCACGGGGCGCAGCCCCAGGATCTCGCCATAGAACCGCGCGGACGCCTCCAGATCGGCGATCACGACACTGACGTGATCGAGACCCAGCACACTGGGGGATCGAGCCGCCGTCATACGTGCATCAGCCCCGAAGAAGGCTCCAGCAGCACCACCGCCTGCGCCGCAACCCCTTCTCCGCGCCCGGTGAAGCCCAGGCGCTCGGTGGTCGTCGCCTTCACATTCACGCAATCGGCCGCAAGCCCCAGGTCCGAGGCGATATGGTCCTCCATCGCCGCGACATGCGGGGCCATCTTCGGCGCCTGTGCGATCACGGTCGCATCCACGTTCACCGGACGCCACCCGGCCTCCTGGACGCGGCGCAGGGTCTCGCGCAGCAGGTCGCGGCTGTTCGCCCCGCGAAAGCGCTCGTCGGTATCGGGAAAGTGGCGGCCGATATCCCCCAGGCCCGCGGCCCCAAACAGGGCATCGCAGATCGCGTGCAACAGGACGTCGCCATCGGAATGCGCGACAAAGCCGTGATCGAACGGGATACGCACACCGCCCAGGATCAGATGATCGCCCGGCCCGAAGGCGTGCACGTCGAAGCCCTGCCCCACGCGCATGCGGCTCATGGCCGGAACCCCCCGTCCAGACGCCCCTGCTGCATCAGGTACAGCTGGGCCAGCTCCAGATCCTCGGCCCGGGTGATCTTGATGTTCATCATCGAGCCCTCGATCAGACGCGGACGGGCGCCATGCCATTCGATCGCGCTGGCCTCATCGGTAACCGGGTGTCCGGCCTCGCGCGCGGCCCGGTTGGCCTCCCGCAGCATGCCGAGACGGAACATCTGCGGTGTCAGCGCACGCCAGACGCGCTCGCGTTCCAGCGTGCGCTCGACCCGCCCATACTCGTCGCTCCACTTGACCGTGTCGGTGCTGGGTGTGGCCAGCAGACCGCCGACCGGGTCATCCCGCAGCGATTGCAGCAAATGGTCCAGGTCCGCGCGTGGCAGGCAGGGGCGTGCCGCATCGTGCACCAGTACCCAGTCGTCGGGGGAGGCCCGTTCCTGCAGAAAATCGAGTCCGTTCTGGACCGAGTCGGCCCGCTCGGCGCCGCCGGCGACGCGAAACAGGCGGCCCCCCGCCAACGGGAGATCCAGCGCGTCCGGGTCCACATCCGGCCCCAGCACCAGCACCACGCCGCGAATGCGCGGGTGCTCCAGGAAGATCGACAGGGTATGCGACAGGATGGTGCGCGGCCCCAGCGTCAGGAACTGCTTGGGTCGATCGGAGCCCATGCGCCGGCCCACGCCGGCCGCCGGGATCAGGGCCCAGTAGGCGGGTTCCGCGGAGGGGTTGTTGGTGTCGGGATCAGCCATCAAACGGATCCTCGGGTGGCAGCGTATCGGTTGCCGGCTCGCGTTCGCGGTCCGGGATCTCGGCGGGCCCCGGGGACACATCCCGCGCCGGGTCTGGCAACGGCTCCGGCACTGGACGCCGGTCGTCGTCCTCGCCGACCACAAAGAAGAAGATTTCGTCTTCGCGGATCATGCCCAGGTCGCGGCGGGCGCGCTCTTCCACTGCATCGGTGCCGGTACGCAGGTCCTGTACCTCGGCCTCCAGCGCCTGATTGCGCTGTTCCAGCTCGGCATTGGCCGCACGCTGCTCCTCTACCTGCTCCCGCAGGTCGCGTACGTCGCGCCAACTACCCTCTCCCAGCCACAGCGGCCACTGCAACAGCAGTAGCAGCACGGCCAGACCGATCAGCAACCAGCGCATCAGCGATTCCTGCGGCCGGTCGCCACGGCCAGCCGCCAGGGAGAGAGTCGAGCTTCCATGCCCGGCATTCTAAGTCCCCTTGGCGGCCGGGCACAGGAACCGCCCCGCAGGCTGCGCACCCTGGCCGTGGCAAACGAGGCAACCGCGGCCCTATCGCCGGATGTTGAAGGCATCCATGCCGGGATAACGCGCCCGGGACCCCAGATGTTCCTCGATCCGGATCAGCTGGTTGTACTTGGCCACGCGATCCGAGCGCGAGAGCGAACCGGTCTTGATCTGGCCAACCCCGGTGGCTACCGCCAGATCGGCGATGGTCACGTCCTCGGTCTCGCCGGAGCGATGCGAGATCACCGCCGTGAACTTCGCCTGGCGCGCCAGCTCGATGGCCTCCAGGGTCTCGGTTACGGTGCCGATCTGGTTCAGCTTGATCAGGATCGAGTTGGCCACCCCCTTGTCGATCCCTTCCTGCAGGATCTGCGTATTGGTCACGAACAGGTCGTCGCCGACCAGCTGCACGCGGTCACCGAGACGCTCGGTGAGGACCTTCCAGCCATCCCAGTCGTCCTCGCCCATGCCGTCCTCGATGGTCAGAATCGGGTACTGGTCGACCCAGTGGGCAAGGTACTCGCAGAACTCGTCGGCGGAGAAGGCCTTGCCCTCGGAGTCGAGGTGGTAGCGGCCGTCGCGATAGAACTCGGAGCTGGCACAATCGAGGCCCAGCCAGATGTCCTGCCCGGCCTTGAAGCCCGCCTTGTGGATGGCCTCGAGGATGACCTCGATCGCGGCCGAATTGGACGGCAGATCGGGGGCGAAGCCGCCCTCGTCCCCCACGCCCGTCGCCAGGTTGCGCTGACCCAGCACCTTCTTCAGGGCATGGAACACCTCGGCGCCGTAGCGCACGGCCTCGCGCACGGAATCCGCACCCACCGGCAGGATCATGAACTCCTGCATGTCGACGCTGTTGTCGGCATGGGCGCCGCCGTTGATGATGTTCATCATCGGCACCGGCAGCAGATTCGCCTGCTCGCCACCCATGGCCTCGAACAGCGGCTGCTCGCGATCCGCCGCCTGCGCGTGCGCGGCCGCCATCGACACGGCCAGCAGCGCGTTCGCACCCAGGCGCGACTTGTTCTCGGTGCCGTCCAGCTCGAGCATGCGGCGGTCCACCGCCGTCTGGTCCAGCTCCATGCCGCGCAGGGCGTCGCGGATTTCGCCATTCACATGGCCCACGGCCTTCTGCACGCCCTTGCCGCCATAGCGTGGCTCGTCGTCACGCAGCTCCAGTGCCTCGCGGGCCCCGGTGGAGGCCCCCGATGGCACCGCCGCGCGCCCCATGGCACCGGAATCCAGGACAACGTCGGCCTCGACCGTCGGGTTGCCCCGCGAGTCGATGATCTCGCGGGCGTGAATCTCCGCAATCTGGGACATGCTCTCTCCTTGAAAAATAAACCCATCCGCCTCGACAGTTGGAAGCGGAAGTTAAACGAAACTCTTAAATCTGTAACCGTGCCTCAGCCCAACCCGTACTCGGCCTCGGCAAACGGCTGTGCCTTGGTGGCGGCATCCAGCGCCTTGAGCGTGCTCAGCAGCTCCGCCATGCGCGGCAGCGGCCAGGCATTGGGCCCGTCCGAGAGCGCGCGCTCCGGGTCCGGATGGGTCTCCATGAACAGACCCGACACCCCGGAGGCAACGGCCGCCCGCGCCAGCACAGGGACGTATTCGCGCTGCCCGCCGGAGCTCGCGCCCTGCCCGCCCGGCTGCTGGACCGAATGCGTGGCGTCGAACACCACCGGGCAACCGGTCTGGCGCATCTGGGCCAGACCCCGCATGTCCGAGATCAGCGTGTTGTAGCCGAAGGAGACGCCGCGTTCGCAGACCATGATCTGGTCGTTCCCCGCCTCGCGCGCCTTGTCCACGACGTTGCCCATATCCCAGGGCGCGAGGAACTGGCCCTTCTTGATGTTCACCGGGCGCCCCTGACGCGCGACGTTCTGGATGAAGTTCGTCTGCCGGCACAGGAACGCGGGCGTTTGCAGCACGTCCACCACGGCCGCGACCTCGTCCAGCGGGGTGTCCTCGTGGACGTCGGTCAGCACCGGAACCCCCAACTGCCGCTTCACCTGCTCCAGGATGCGCAGGCCCTCTTCGATCCCCGGGCCACGGAAACTCTTTGTCGACGAGCGATTGGCCTTGTCGAACGAGGACTTGTAGACAAACGGGATACCCAGCTCGTCGGTGATCGCCTTGAGCGTGCCCGCGGTGTCCAGGGCCATCGCCTCGGATTCGATCACGCAGGGGCCGGCAATCAGAAAAAAGGGCCGGTCAAGGCCGACTTCAAAACCGCAAAGCTGCATGCTCTGTCCTGTAGGGCAGCCGGTACCCTCCCGGGGGTCGGCCGCGAAGCGTCATAGTGACGACGTGCCCGAGAGACGCTTTTCCGCGTCTCTCTACTCCGTCAGCGCCGTCGTGGTCTCCGGCTCGCGCTCGTCCTGATAGGTGCGCGCGGCACGGATAAACCCGGTAAACAGCGGATGCCCGTCGCGCGGGGTCGAGGTGAACTCCGGGTGGAACTGGCAGCCGATAAACCACGGGTGGTCCGGCAGTTCCACCGCCTCGACCAGCTCGCCGGACTCGGACACGCCGGAGATGCGCAGCCCCGCCGCCTCCAGCCGTTCGCGATAGGCATTGTTGAACTCGAAGCGGTGGCGATGGCGCTCGCTGACCTCTTCGCGGCCATAGGCCTCCGCAATCCGCGAACCCTGGGCCAGTCGCGCGGACTGTGCCCCCAGGCGCATCGTGCCGCCGAGATCGCTCTCGGCATCGCGCCGCTCGATGCGGCCCTCTCGGTCCTGCCACTCGGTAATGAGGGCGATCACCGGGTGCGGGGTGTCCGGGGCAAACTCCGTACTGTGCGCACCTTCGAGACCGGCCCGGGCACGCGCGAATTCGATCACCGCCACCTGCATACCGAGACAGATACCCAGGTAGGGCACGCCGTGCTCGCGCGCATAGCGCACGGCCGCAATCTTGCCCTCCACGCCACGCTCGCCGAAGCCGCCGGGCACCAGGATCGCATCCAGGCCTTCCATCTCGCCCTGGATCTCGGCATCGGCCCCTTCCAGCTTTTCCGAATCGAGATAGCGAATGCGCACTCGGGTCCCGACCTGCACGCCGGCATGGGTCAGGGCCTCGTTCACGGACTTGTAGGATTCGGTCAGATCGACGTACTTGCCAATCATGCCCACGGTGACCTCGGATTCCGGGAACTCCATGGCGTTGACCACGTGCTTCCAGTCCGACAGGTCGGCCTGCGGGGCCTCGATATGCAGCTTGCGCAGCACGATGTCGTCCAGCTTCTGCGAATGCAGCCACAGCGGGATCTTGTAGATGTTGTCCACATCCACCGCGGAGATGACCGCCTTCTCCTCGACGTTGGTAAACAGCGCGATCTTGCGCCGTTCCCCCTCCGGGATCGGATTGGTAGCCCGACACATCAGGATGTCCGGCTGGATCCCGATCGAGCGCAGTTCCTTGACCGAGTGCTGGGTGGGCTTGGTCTTGATCTCGCCGGCTGCGGCAATAAAGGGGACCAGGGTCAGGTGCATGAACAGGGCATTGTCGTGCCCCAGCTCCACGCCCATCTGGCGAATGGCCTCGAGAAACGGCAGGGACTCGATATCGCCCACCGTACCGCCGATCTCGATCAGCGCGATGTCGGCATCGCCCGCGCCCTCGCGAATGGAGCGCTTGATCTCGTCGGTGATATGCGGGATCACCTGCACCGTGCCGCCCAGGTAGTCGCCACGGCGCTCCTTGCGGATCACGTTCTCGTAGATCTGGCCGGTGGTGAAGTTGTTGCGCCGCGATGTCCGCACGCGCACGAAACGCTCGTAGTGTCCCAGATCGAGGTCCGTCTCCGCGCCATCGTCGGTCACGAAGACCTCGCCGTGCTGGAACGGGCTCATGGTACCCGGATCGACGTTGATATAGGGGTCGAGCTTGAGCAGCGTCACCTTGAGGCCGCGCGCCTCCAGGATGGCCCCCAGCGAGGCGGATGCAATGCCTTTGCCCAGAGACGAAACCACGCCTCCGGTAATGAATACATAACGCGTCATGCGGGAAACCTGGCTAGGGAAACACTGACCCCGCCACAAAAGGGCTAACGGGCGGCTGAAATCGCCCGAAATGCTACCAGAGACCCCCTGCAGGCTCAATCGGCCGCGGCATTGCGAACCGCAGTTTCCGCATTGGGATCAAGCGGACGAAAGGCGACCAGGGTCATGTCATCACGACGCGGTTCGCCACCGCGGTAGTCCTCCAGCACCCGGACCACGGAGTCGATCTTGGTGGTCAGGTCGCGCGCGGATTTATCCGCCAGCACATGGCGCAGGCGCCGGCGCCCGAACAGCCGCGGCGGCTCGCCCCCGACATGGTCGTGGGCCCCGTCGGTAATCAGGAAGAACTCCATACCGGGCTCCACCGACACTACGTGATCCACCGGCTGTGCGGGCGCGAGGCTGCGATAGCCCAGCCCCCCGCGCACACCGCGAATCTCTTCCACCTGCCCCGCACGATCGATGATCAGCGGCAGCCCCACCCCGGCGAAGGTCAGCGTGCGGGCATCCGGGTCGTAGACACATACCGCCGCCTCCAGTCCATCGTCGGAATCCGAGTCCTGGCCATCCTGACGCAGCCGCGAGCGTACCAGGCGATCCATCTCGCGCAGGATTGCGGCCGGTTCCAGGAGCCGGTGCTCGTGCAGGATACGGTCCAGCGCGGACGCCAGCACCAGGGTAATAAAGGCCCCGGGGACTCCATGTCCCGTACAGTCCGCCACCACCAGCACACTGCGACCGTCGATGGCCTCCAGCCAGAAATAGTCGCCGCCCACCAGATGCAGCGGCTCCCAGTAGACCTGCACCTCGTCCAGATCGCCGTCCAGGGCGTGCTTGTCCGGGAGCATGGCCGTCTGAATGCGCCGCGCATAACGGATGCTCTCCACCACCAGACGGTTGCTGCGTTCGAGTTCGCGATTGGCCTCGTCGACCCGCGCCAGGGCCCGCTCCGTCTCCTGCTTCTCGGCTTCCAGCTCGCGGGTCCGTTCGACCACGCGACGCTCCAGGTCCTCGTTCAGCGCCTTCAGCTCGCTGCGCGCCCCATCCCGGGCATCCAGACCCTGCTGGAAGGCGTTCAGGAGCCGATCCAGGGAACGGTCCAGCGCCCCCAGCTCATCGTTGGCGTGATGCCCCATGTCCGGGCGCGGCCAGTGGGCTGGCCGGTCAGGATCCGTGCCCGCCACGGCCCGGGAGATGCGCAGCATCGGCCGCAGCATCAGGCCGTAGAACAACAACACGACGACCAGCGAGACAATCACCGCCTGCACCACGCTGGTGACCACGCTGTTCCGGAGACGCTCGACGAGGGCGGCGCCCAGCACATCGGGGGCCAGCTCCACGCGCAGCGTTCCCACGGCACCATTGGCCTCGCGCAGATCCGGGTGGATCAGCTCGCGTTCGTGCCGGCGATCATCCCCGAACAGGCGCTCGCCCAGCCAGGAGGCACCGCCACCCTCGCGCTCCACCTCGGCCAGGGTACGGCCGAAATCGTCGAGGATCTCGGCACGGTGGATCTCGTCAAAGGCCTGCAGGCCAGCCACCAGCGACTCCGCCTGATCGGCATTCAGCTGATAGGCCGCCTCGGCCGCCGGTGGGGCCACCAGCCGCTGCAGCCGGTCGATCTGTTCCAGGGTGTCGGCGTGAAAGGCCCGCGAATCGGCTGCGATCACGTAGGCACTTGCCAGCAGGCTCAGTGCCAGCGCAGCCAGCAGGGTCGCGAGCGCCAGCTTCGCGACCAGACTGCGGCTGCGTACCGGGCCGGCCTCCGTCATGCAGGCTCGCCGTGAAACTGGACCTCGACTCGGTTACGACCTTCCTTCTTCGCGCGGTAGAGCAGATCATCCGCCGCGGCGACCAGCGCACCGGCATCCGGCCAGCGCTCGGTCGTGACCACCAGACCAATCGAGACCTCGAGGTGCAGCGGCTGGTCTTTCCAGCGCGGGATCGTCGCCTCGACACTGGTACGGATGCGCTCCGCCAGACTCATGGCTTCATCGAGATCCAGGTCCGCGGCAACCACCAAAAATTCCTCCCCGCCCATGCGCCCGGCGTACTGATCGGCACCCAGCTCCTCACGCAGGATGTCGGCGAAGCTCTGCAGGGCGTAATCCCCGGCCGCGTGACCATGGGTATCGTTCAGGGCCTTGAAGTCATCGAGATCCAGCATCATCACCGCGAGGGAGCGCGACCGCTCGCCCACCGTTGCGGCCAGCCCCTCGACACAGTCCATCACCCGGCGCCGCGAGAACAGCCCGGTCAGCGCATCCTCGAGCGCCAGGCGCTCGAGCTCCGCGGTCAGGCGTTCGCGCTCGCGCACCTCGTCGGACAGTGCGCAGTTGAGCTGTTCCAGGTGCGTGGCCTGCTCGCGCAATTGACGGTTCGCGGCCTGCAGGTCCAGCTGCATGCGGTCGCTCATGCGCATCATGCGCCGCTGCACGCGATAACTCTCGGAATAGGCCTTGGCCAGCATGCGCACGCCCTCGGCCACATCATCCAGCGCCTCCAGCATCTGCTCGGAGCGCTGCATGATCTGCTTCTCCTGCTCGAACAGCGAGAAATCGGCGAGACCTTCCGTCTCGTCGCCTTCCTGGCTCGCGGGTGGTTCCGGCGTGCGGTGGTCTGGATCGCGGGAGGCGTTCATGACGTCGGACACATGCGGTAGTCGGCGTGGGCAAAGTCTTCGGAAAAGTCCTCGCCGAACTCTTCCATCGTCTCGTCGTCCTCGTGGTAGCACCAGTTGATGCGCACGCCCATGCCGGCCTCGGCGGCCTCTTCGAGGATCTGAAAGAGGTTCATCAGGGCCTTCGCGGTCGAGCTGTTGAAGTAGATCATCTCGACGCTGAACTCCAGCGAGTCGCTAGCGCGCGCCTCGACGGCCTGTCGCAGCCCCTGGGTCAGGGGACCATAGAAGCTCGCGGCGTCTTCCGGGTAGGACTCGCCGGCAATGCGGTACTGCCCCGCCGCGAAATCGAACAGGACCTCCGGCGTGCGGTCCGTTGCCTCGTGTCGAATGGGTTCCATGGCTGCCATCAGATGTAGGCCTTCAGTACAAAATAGGAATACTCGTCGGAGAGGTGCTCGAAATCGAACTGGATCGGCTCGCTGGCACGGCGCGCGATCTCGATCAGCCCGATGCTGCCCCCCTTGCTGCCCTCGTCCGGCGGCTCGCGCAGCTTTTCCTTGTAGAAGCGCCGCAGGGCCTCCGAGTCCATGCCCTGCAGCTCGCTGAGCCGCCCACCCAGAGTATCGGCGTCCTCGCGGGCGATGATATTGCCGCAGATCACGAAAAACCGGCCTTTCTCGGACCCGACCGTGATCATGCCGGAGCTGAGTTCCACCGGCGGTTCCGCATCGTGCTCGATGCGTTCGGCGGAGTAGCGGATGATGTTCTGCACCTGTTCGACGAACACCGAAAACACCCGGTTCACGGTCTTGTTGTCGGTCGACTCCAGCCGGATCTTCTGGCGCAGGGCGTCACCCAGCGCCTTCAGGATGCCTTCGGAGATATATCCGGTGAACGAGAAGATGATGCCGCGCCGGGTCATGTTGCGCTGAAAGCCCAGTACCTCCTCGGCAATCAGCCCGTTCCCGCCGGTTTCGCGCTGTGTGGCCAACTCAGTCATCCGCGTCTCCGTTTTGGTCGAGTACGTCGCTGACGATCGCCGCGTAGCGGCCATCCTCGCGCATGGCGTCCAGTGTGGCCTGGAGCCGGTCAAGCCGGTCGCGATCGGTATCCGGGTGGCAGGCCAGCGACATCACCGTGTCGTTGAAGGCAAACAACGAGCGCAGCTCGCCGATACCCTCCAGACGGGCATACCAGGGCGCGAGGTGCTCGCCACTGACCCAGACATCGATGCGGTCGGCCGCGAGCTTGCGCGCGTTCAGCCGGTCGTTGGGGGCGGTATCCACCTCGATCCCGTGCGACTCGACATATAACGCGACGGCATCATCGCGGTAACCGCCCACCCGGTAGTCATGCAGATCATCCAGCGACTGCACCTGGACATCCGAACTTCCCAGGGCAAACGCATGCCACTGATTGTCGACCAGGGGCCCTACCCACTCGAACAGGTCTTCGCGTTCCGGGGTGCGCGTCGTGGAAAACACGCAGGTATCGGGATTCGACCGCGCCTCGGCGTAGGCGCGGCTCCAGGGCAGCAGCCGGATCTCCGCTTCGATCCCGGTTTCCTCGAGCAGCTGATGCATCACGCGCACGGAGATCCCGTCGAGCTCGCCATCCGGCGTCTCGAAATTGAATGGCGGATAACTTTCGGTGGTCAGGTTGAGGGTACCGGCCTGCGCCGATGCCGCGGCCAGCACCGCGACCGCCAGACCCTGGACACAGCCTACGACCCGCCGACTGATAAATCTCACACTCGGGGCCCCTGAAAAGCGTGACAAAGTTCAAGCATTGGCCTTTACGATCGCCCCGTCAACTGCAAGGTGAACACAGGTTCCGGGGAGCGCCGGGTTCACAGACGCGCACCGGTCAGAGGCCCAGGCCTCCATCGGGCCAGAGAATGGCCACGACGTATCCATCCCGCCGCCGTCTGACCAGGGGCAGGTGTTCACGCACCCATGGTGGCACGCCCCGCTCCTGCAGCAGCTTTTTCAAGGGCCGTCGGCCCGCTGGCGTCACCACCGTTTCGCCCCCCTGGCGAAAACCGACCTCCAGCTCCTCTTCCGGCCCTACATCCAGCGCCTCCAGCGACTTGCGTTCCAGCACGCGCCCGTTCGGGAGCGTCAGATGCGCCTGTCCTGATGGCCAGTGGATCACGTCGACTGGCGCGGGGCGTGTCACATCCGGGGATTCGGCGTAAATCATTCCCCGGTAGACACCCATCCAGCCATCCGCCCAGCGCAGCTCCGGACTGCGGTCCGGCCCATGGGTTTCCAGTTGCCGGCCGAATTCCTCCAGGCGTGCATGCCCCGGTGGTCTCAGCCCCTGTGCGCGCAACCACGCCCGCATCCGCGCCCGGCGCCCTGCCGCATCCAGACCCGCCAGCGCAGCAACGGGCAACGGGGAATCATCGGGAAGCTGCTCCTCCAGGCCCGCCAGCCGGTCGACAGCCTCCTGCTGCCAGCGGGCACAGCGCGCGAGGGAGGCATGGACAGGGAACCGTTCCGCCAGACGCGGGAGGATCTCGCGGCGCAGGAAGTTACGATCGAAACGGGCGTCTTTATTGCTCGGGTCGTCGTACCAGTCGAGACCTGCCACCCGCGCGTAGTCCGCGATGGCCTCGCCCGGGACCTCCAGCAGCGGCCGCCCGAGCCAGGTATCCCCTTCACGACGCATGGTCCGCATGCCCTGCAGGCCGTCCGGACCGCTCCCGCGCAACGCGGCCAGCAGGAAGGTCTCGGCCTGGTCGTCGGCATGCTGGGCGGTCAGGATCAGGTCCCGCTCTGCCAGGCCCTCGCGCAGCGCCGCATAGCGCGCACGGCGGGCAGCGGCTTCCGGTCCCTCGGCGGCGTCATCGACAACGGTCACCTCGCGTACGGTTAGCGGGACATCCAGCGTTGCGGCAACGCGCACACAGAACGCCGCCTGCGCATCGGCATCCGGTCGCAGACCGTGATTCACATGCCAGGCCTCAAGCCCTGGAGGGCGCAATTGCGCGAGCGCGTGCAGCAATACGGAGGAGTCGCGGCCACCGCTGAAGGCGACGCGCAAGGCACCAGAGCCGGAGTGATCCTGCAGGAAGGCCCGAACGGCGGCCGTCACCGGGTGGGCGCGACCCGGCACCCGGCCCGGTGTCTCAGGAGGCGGCTTCCTGGAAGGCACCGTAGTCCATCAGGCGGCGGTAACGCCGATCCAGCCGCTTGGCCGGGTCCAGCGCCTCGAGGCCATCGAGGGTTTCCAGCAGCGCCGAGCGCAGGTGCGCCGACATCGTCTCCGGATCGCGATGGGCGCCGCCCAGCGGCTCGGGAATGATCCGATCGACCAGACCCAGATCGTGCAGCCGCTGCGAGGTGATACCCAGCGCCTCCGCCGCCTCGGACGCGCGGTCCGCGCTCTTCCAGAGGATAGAGGCACAGCCCTCCGGCGAGATGACCGAGTAGGTCGAGTACTGCAGCATCAGCGTGGCATCCCCGACCCCGATCGCCAGTGCGCCGCCGGAGCCGCCCTCGCCGATCACGGTCGCGATGATCGGGGTATCCAGCCGCGCCATCACCATCAGATTGCGGGCGATCGCCTCGCTCTGGCCGCGCTCTTCGGCGCCCACGCCCGGATAGGCGCCCGGGGTGTCGATGAACGTCAGGACCGGCAGCCGGAAGCGCTCGGCGGTCTCCATCAGACGCAGGGCCTTGCGGTAGCCTTCCGGCCGCGGCATACCGAAATTGCGATAGACCTTCTCGCGGGTCTGGCGCCCCTTCTGGTGCCCGATGATCATCACCGGGCGCCCGTCGAGACGGGCCACGCCACCGACGATCGCCGGATCATCCGCATAGGTCCGGTCGCCGTGCAGCTCCTCGAACTCGTCGAACAGCTGCGGGATGTAGTCCAGGGTATAGGGCCGCTTGGGATGACGGGACATCTGCGCCACCTGCCAGGGGGTGAGCTTGGCGAAGATGCTCTCGGTCAGTGACCGGCATTTCTCCTCCAGGCGCTGGATCTCTTCCTGGATGTTGACCTCGGCGTCGTCACCCACATAGCGCAGATCCCGAATCTTGGCTTCCAGTTCGGCAATGGGCTGTTCGAAGTCGAGAAAATCCGGATTCATGCAGGGTCTCGCGTCGGCAATAGAGTAAGCGCGGAATTGTAACCAATTGCCCCGCACTTCGCTGCCGGTTCGAGACCGACCGAGACACGGACCGACGAGACCTGTGGCCTGATGCAGCGGTCTCGGGCACCCGGTTTCGCCCGATCGGGGGCCTTCAGCGGCCGTACAGGACCTGGGCCTCGCAACCAGGGCCCAGGGTCTGCTGCAGGTTGCGCAACAGCCGCTCGTCCGGACGAATGGCCCAGCCCTCGGGCAGACTCAGCTCGGCCTCCAGGCCATCCCGGCGGTAGCACAGGTGGACTCGGCACTGGCCATTGCGATGCTCTTCCATCAGGCCGCGCAGGTTCTGCACCTGCTCGGCGCGCACCCCCTCCAGGCACAGGTGCAGCGCCCGCGCCCACTGCGCCCGCGCCTCGTCCAGCGTGTACACCGCCCGGGCCCGCATGCGGATGCCGCCGGCATAGTCATCCAGCGCCACCGTCCCTTCCGCCACCAGGAGGGTGTCCGGCTCCAGCCGATCGCGGTAGGTATTGAAGTCGTCGTTGAACAGCACGATCTCCGCACGACCACTGCGGTCGTCCAGGGTCGCGATACCCATGCGGCCATTCTGCGTGTTGCGTACCCGCACGCCCACGACCAGACCCGCGATACGCACGGTCTCCTGGCGCCCACGCCGCCCCTGCTGGCCGCTGTCATCGGGCCGCTGCTCCAGCTTCGCCTCCAGATCCGCGAACGTACTGCCCGTCAGCCGCTTGAGCTCGGCGCGATAACGTTCGACCGGGTGCCCGGTCAGGTACAAACCCAGCGTCTCCTTCTCCCCGCGCAGGCGGTCGTCATCCTCCATCTCCGGGAGGGTCTCGCTCTCGGGGACCACGGCCGCCGCCGGATCGCCAAACAGATCCACCACGCCCAGGCTTGCGTTGCGCTCGGTCTGTTCCGCCGCGGCCACCGCGGTGGGGATGTCGTTCAGCAGCGTCGCACGGTTCGCGCCGATCGCATCCAGCGCACCCGCACGTACCAGCGTCTCCAGCACGCGCTTGTTCAGCTTGGACAGGTCCACGCGTTGGCACAGGTCGATCAGCCCGTGGAAGGGCCCGTCCGCCGCACGCGCCTTCAGCAGCGTGTCGATCGCGGACTCGCCCACGCCCTTGATCGCGCCAAGGCCATAGACCACCGTCCCGGCATCGCGACAGGTAAAGCGGTAGTCCGACTGGTTGACGTCCGGCGGCAGGACCTCCAGCTCCATATTCCGGCATTCCTCGATCAGGCCCACGACCTTGTCGGTGTTGTCCATATCCGCGGACAGCACCGCCGCCATGAACGGCGCCGGGTAATGCGCCTTCAGCCAGGCCGTCTGATAGGCGACCAGGGCGTAGGCGGCCGAGTGCGACTTGTTGAAGCCGTACCCGGCGAACTTCTCCATCAGGTCGAAGATGTAGGTCGCGGTACCCTCCTCGACCCCGCGCCCCAGCGCACCCTCCATGAAGATCTGGCGCTGCTTGGCCATCTCCTCGGGCTTTTTCTTGCCCATCGCGCGGCGCAGCAGGTCGGCGCCGCCCAGGGTGTAATTGGCCAGCACCTGGGCGATCTGCATCACCTGCTCCTGGTACAGGATGACCCCGTAGGTCGGCTGCAGGATCGGCTCCAGGTCCGGATGCGGGTATTCCACCTGCGCGCGGCCGTGCTTGCGGTCGATGAAGTCGTCCACCATCCCCGACTGCAGCGGGCCCGGCCGGTACAGGGCCACCAGCGCGATGATGTCCTCGAAGCTGTCCGGCTGCAGGCGCCGGATCAGGTCCTTCATCCCGCCCGATTCCAGCTGGAACACCGCGGTGGTCTGGTAGGCCTTCAGCAGCTTGAAGGTGTCGGGGTCATCCAGCGGGACCGCATCCAGGTCGATACGGGCCTGCGGGTCCATCTTGCGCACGTTCTCGACCGCCCAGTCGATAATCGTCAGCGTGCGCAGCCCGAGGAAGTCGAACTTCACCAGACCCACGGCCTCGACGTCGTCCTTGTCGAAATGGGTCACCAGCGAGCCGCCGTCGTCTTCGCAGTACAGCGGCGAGAAGTCGGTCAGCGCCGAGGGAGCGATCACCACGCCGCCGGCGTGCTTGCCCGCATTGCGGGTAAGCCCCTCGAGCTTGAGCGCAAGATCGATGATCCCGCGCACCTCCTCGTCCTGATCGTACTGCGCCTTCAGGTCCTCGCTCTCGGCCAGGGCCTTGTCCAGGGTCATGCCCAGCTCGAACGGGATCAGCTTGGCGATACGGTCGACAAATCCATAGCCGTAGCCCAGTACACGGCCACAGTCGCGCACGACCGCCTTCGCGGCCATGGTGCCGTGGGTGATGATCTGCGAGACCTTGTCGCGGCCGTAGCGCTCGGCCACGTAGTCGATCACGTCGTCGCGCTTCTCCATGCAGAAATCGACATCGAAGTCGGGCATGGAGACGCGCTCGGGATTAAGGAAACGCTCGAAGAGAAGCTCGTAACGCAATGGATCCAGGTCAGTAATCCCCAGCACATAGGCGACCAGTGAACCCGCGCCCGAGCCACGCCCCGGGCCCACCGGGATGCCATTGTCCTTGGCCCACTGGATAAAGTCGGCCACGATCAGGAAGTAGCCGGGGAACCCCATCTGGCAGATCACGTCCAGCTCGCGCTTCAGGCGAGCGTCGTAATCGGAGCGCTCGGCAAACTGGAAACGCTCCAGCCGGGCCTCGAGCCCCTTCGCGGAGGTCTCCCGCAGGTGATCCTCGACCGTGTATCCCTCCGGCACCGGGAAATCCGGCAGCACCGACTCCCCGAGGGTCAGACTCACGCTGCAGCGACGCGCGATCGCCACCGAGTTCGCCAGGGCCTCGGGGATGTCCGAGAAGCGTTCCGCCATCTCCTCCGGGCTGGCGAGGTACTGGTGCTCGGAGTAGCGCCGCGGGCGCGAGGGGTCATCCAGCGTGGTCCCGTCATGGATGCAGACGCGCGCCTCGTGGGCCTCGAAGTCCTCGGCCTTGAGAAAGCGCACGTCGTTGGTTGCCACCACAGGCAGGTCAAACTGCTCCGCCGCCGTCAGGGCCTGCTCGATCCAGGCCTCCTCGCCCGGGCGCTCGGTGCGCGTCAGCTCCAGGTAGAAGCGCCCGGGAAAGCGCCGCTGCCAGGGCTCGAGGTCATCAGGGGTCAATGCGCGCGCGACCCCGGAGCCGCTCACGAACAGGCCATCGATGCCGCCGGACAGCGCGATCAGCCCCTCGGCCGCGCTGTCCAGCCATTCGGCGTCGATCCTTGGGATGCCCCTTTCCTGGCCTTCCTGCCAGGCGCGCGAGATCAGTCGAGTGAGGTTGCGGTAGCCGGGATCGTTCTGCGCGAGCAGGGTCATGCGTGCCACGCTCCCGTCCGCGCGGGCGTCCCGCACCAGCAGATCGGCCCCGATGATCGGCTGCACGCCCTGGGCGATAGCCGCCCGATAGAACTTCACCAGTCCGAACAGGTTGCAGTGATCGGTCACCGCGACGGCGGGCATGCCCTTCTCCGCGACCGCCGCGACCAGCGGTTTCAGGCGCACCAGCCCGTCGATCAGCGAGTACTCGGAGTGCACCCGCAGGTGCACAAAGCCGGGGTCGTGCAATCCACTGCTCATGCCTCTTCCCCCGCAACAGCGGCCAGCGCCCGCGCCACCGGCCCAAAGCTGCGACGATGCTCTGCACATGGCCCAAGGCGCACCAGCGCGTCGCGATGGTAGGCGGTCGGGTAGCCTGCGTGGCGATCAAAGCCGTAGTCGGGATAGCGTTCGTGCAGGGCCGTCATCTCCGCGTCGCGCGCCACCTTGGCAATGACCGAGGCCGCGCTGATCGCCGCCACGGAGCCATCCCCGCCGACAATGGCCTCGGCGCTCCAGGGGCCCTCGGGCGTGAAGCGGCCGTCAACCAGCAGGTGATCGGGCGCCTGCGACAATGCGGCCACCGCGCGCTGCATCGCCAGCAGGGTCGCGCGATGGATGTTCAATGCGTCAATCTCGGCCGCCTCGGCCCGGCCCAGTGCCCAAGCCACGGCCCGTTCGCGAATCTCGAGATCCAGCGCCTGGCGGCGCCGCGCCGAAAGCTTCTTGGAATCGGTCAGCCCCGGGGCAGCGAAGCCCTCCGGCAGGATCACTGCGGCGGCCACCACCGGCCCCGCCAGCGGGCCACGTCCCACCTCGTCGACCCCCGCGACCCAAGCGTTTGCCACCCTGTTTGCGGACATCGAACCCCCGGCCGGGTTTAGGGAAACACCGAAACCCGTGTTTCCCTGGACAATAGCGGGAATGGATCGCGGACATGCGCCGTCCGGGCGATCCGTTACAATAGCGCCGGAAATCCTAGCACACGCCCTACGAACCTCGAGCCCGCCCATGTCCCAGAATCCCCTGCGCTGCGCCGCGATCGGCGTCGGTCACCTTGGCAAATGGCATGCCGCCAAGTACGCCGCCCTGCCCGAGACCGAGCTGGTCGCCGTGGCCGATGCCGACGCCGCCACTGCCGAGCGTGTCGCCGCCGAACATGGCTGCGCCGCGGTCACCGATCACCGCGAACTGCTCGGCCGCGTCGATGCGGTCTCCATCGCTGCGCCGACCACCCTGCACTACGACATCGCGCGGGACTTCCTCGACACCGGATGCCATGTGCTGGTCGAAAAGCCGATCACCGCGACGCTGGAGCAGGCCGAGGCCCTGAACCAGCTCGCCGAAGCCAAAGGGGTCGTACTGCAGGTCGGGCATCTGGAGCGCTTCAATGCGGCCCTGCGCCGTCTGACCGACGATCCACTGCATCCGCGCTTCATCGAATCGCACCGCCTGGCGCCCTACAAGCCCCGCGCCACGGACGTCTCCGTGGTGCTGGATCTGATGATTCACGACATCGACATCATCCTGTCCCTGACGGATTCGCCGCTGACCGAGGTCCGCGCCTCCGGCGCCCGCGTACTCACCCAGGACATCGATATCGCCAACGCGCGGCTGGAGTTCGCCAACGGCTGCGTGGCCAACGTGACCTCTTCGCGTGTCAGCAACAAGTCCGAGCGGCGCATGCGCATCTTCCAGTCGCACGCCTATGCCTCGGTGGACTTTCAGAACCGCATCCTGTCGCTCAACCACATCGGCGCGCCCGATCCGGAGACCGGTGCCCCGGAGATCCACCGGGACGAGAGCGTGTTCGACGAGGCCGATGCCCTGCTCGCCGAGATCCGCGCCTTCGTGGCCGCGGTGCGCGGCGAAGGGCCCGTCGTGGTCAGCGGTCGCGACGGCCAGCGGGCCCTGGCCACTGCCGAGCAGATCACCAGGCTCGTCTACCAGAACCTCAACGTAATGGGCCAGGCCGACGGCCCCCACAGCCACCTCGAAACCACCCCCACAGGAGTCAAACCGTGATCCCGATGGTCGACCTGCAGCGCCAGTACCAGAGCCTGCGCCCCGAAATCGATGCCGCGCTGCAGGAGGTCCTGGCCGGGGCCCGCTATATCCTGGGTCCCAATGTCCAGGCGCTGGAAGACGAACTGGCACGCTATCTCGGGGTGGACCATGCGATCACCTGCGCCTCGGGGACCGACGCGCTGCATCTGGCCCTGGCCGCCGCGGGCATTGGCCCGGGCGACGAGGTCATCACGACGCCGTTCACCTTCATTGCCACCGCCGAGGCCATTCGCTATGTCGGGGCCGACCCGGTGTTCGTGGACATTGATCCCGACACCTTCAACATCGACCCGGAACAGGTCGAGGCCGCGGTCACAGAACGGACCAGGGCGATTATCCCGGTGCATCTGTTTGGACAGCCGGCCGACCTGCCGCGGCTGCAGACCATCGCGGAACGCCACAAGCTGCTGATCATCGAGGATTGCGCCCAGTCCTTCGGCGCCGCCATCGATGGTGCGCAGACCGGGTCCGCCAATGCCTTTGGCTGTTTCTCGTTCTTCCCCTCGAAAAACCTCGGGGCCTTCGGCGACGGCGGCCTGGTCACCACCAGCTGCCCGACCTCGGCCGAAGCCCTGAAGCGGCTGCGCAACCATGGCTCCAGCGAGCGCTACTACCACGACGAGGTGGGCTACAACAGCCGTCTGGACGAGATGCAGGCGGCGATCCTGCGCGTGAAACTGCCGCACATCGACGAGTACAACGCCCAGCGCCGACGCGTCGCCGCCAGTTACCGCAAGGGGCTGGAGGGCCTGCCGGTCCAGACCCCGCACGAAGACGGGATCGGTACGCATGTCTACCACCAGTACACGCTGCTGACCGATCATCGCGACGCGATCATGCAGGCCCTGAAGGCGGCCGAGATCGCGCACGCAATCTACTACCCGGTCCCGCTGCACCAGCAAAAGGCCTTCGTGGATCTGCCAAACCTGCCGGCCAGTCTCCCGGTCACGGAATCGGTCGCGGCGCGCTGCCTCTCCCTGCCGGTCTTCCCCGAGCTCGAAGACGAACAGATCGAGACGATCTGCGCCACGATCCGGCGCGCCCTCGCCTAGTCGGGGGAAAGGCCCGGCCCCATGCAACGCCACGTGGTCATCTGCGCCGGAGAGAGCTCCGGCGATGCCCTGGGTGCCGGACTGGTTCGCGAACTGGCGGCCATCGAGCCCGGGCTGCACTACTCCGGCATGGGGGGCGCACAGATGCGCGCCGCAGGTGTCGAGACGCTCATCGACGTCGAGGAACTCGCGGTCGTCGGCCTCGTCGACGTACTGGTGAACTACCCGCGCCTGCGCCGCCTGTTCCGGCGCATGTGTGCCCACCTGGAGAAAAACCGCCCGGACCTGCTCGTCCTGGTGGACTACGTCGAGTTCAACCTGCGCCTGGCCGCCCACGCACGGCGCCTGGGTATCCCGGTCCTGTTCTATGTCAGCCCCCAGCTCTGGGCCTGGCGATCCGGGCGTATCCGCCGTATTCAGCAGTGCGTGGACGCGATGGCGGTGCTGTTCCCCTTTGAAACCGACATCTACGAGCGCGCCGGCATCCCGGTACGCTACGTCGGCAACCCGCTGGTGGACCGGGTGCACGCGCCCACGCTGCGGCTCGGTGAACGCCTGAACATAGCCGACGGTGAGCGTGTGATCGGGCTCCTGCCGGGGAGCCGCAGCGGCGAGCTCAAGCGCCACTGGCCCCTGCTCGTCGAAACCGCACGGCGCATGCACGGGGAAGAACCCTCGCTGCGCTTCGTGGTGGCTCTGGCACCGGGCGTAGACGCCCCACGCCTCGAGACACTCGCCCGGCATGAAGACCTGCCCCTCGCCTTTGTCTCCGGGGAGGACGGCACGCATGCACTCATGGCGGATGCCGATCTCCTGTTGATCGCATCGGGCACGGCCACGCTGGAGGCCGGCCTGCTCCAGGCACCGATGCTGGTGTTCTACCGCATGGGCAGCCTCAGCCACGCGGTCTTTTCGCGGCTGGTCCGGCTGGAGAACATCGCCCTGGTCAATATCGTGGCGGGCGAGCGGCTGGTCCCGGAGTACCTTCAGCGCGCGGCCAGCCCCGAGCGTCTCGCGACGGATGCGCTAGCCCTGCTTCGGCACCCGGAGCGTCTGGGCGCAATGCGCGAATCGCTGTCCAGGGTCCGTGAACGCCTGGGAGAAGGCGGGGCCGACCGCCGCATCGCCGAGATGGCACGGGAGCTCCTCAACCAGGGGCGTCTGGTCGAACACTGACAAAACGGGTGTCAGTGCGGCCGCCCTCCGCGCAGGATCCCGCGCTGGCTGTCGCGCACGAAGCCGATCAGGTTGCGCACCTCCGGGACGTCCGTCTCGTCGAACATCGTCTCCAGGTGCCGTTCACGCCCGGCACGACCACGCATGCCCAGGATGAACACGCGATGCAGCGCCTGAATCGCCTCGTTGGAGAAGCCATTGCGGCGCAACCCGATCTTGTTGATCCCGATCAGCCGTGCGTAGTTGCCGCTGGCCAGGCAGTAGGGCGGGAGGTCCCGGTTCAGCGCCGCCCCCATACTGGTGAAGGCAAAGGTGCCCACACGGCAGAACTGATGCACCAGGGTAAAGCCACCCAGCGTCACGTTGTCCTGGATCTCGACATGACCGGCCAGCGAGGTCGCGTTGGAGAAAATAATCTTGCTGCCGATGGTGCAGTCGTGCGCGATATGCACATAGGCCATGATCAGGTTGTCATGCCCGATCACGGTCTCGCCCAGGCCCTTCTCCGTGCCCCGGTGCAGCGTGACCGATTCGCGGATCACGTTGCGATCCCCGATCACCAGCCGCGTGGGCTCGCCCTTGTAGCTGGTATCCTGCGGCTCCTCCCCGATCGAGGAGAACTGAAAGATGCGGTTGTCGCGTCCAATCTCGGTCGGACCGCGGATCACCACATGCGGCCCGACTCGGGTACCGCCCCCGATCCGGACATTCGGGCCAATGACGCTGAATGGCCCCACCTCGACCGAGGAGTCGAGCTCCGCACTCGGGTGTACTTCGGCCCGCGGGTCGATCACGAGGGAATTTCCTGCCCCGAGCACATCAGCTGGGCGTTGGCACAGACGTCGTCGCCCACGCGGGCAACCGCATCGAAGCGCCAGATGCCGCGCACCGTGCGCTTGAGATCCACGCGCAGGTGCAGCTGGTCGCCGGGCACTACCTGACGCCGGAAACGTGCCTCGTCGATCCCCACAAACAGATAAAGCTGCTGCTTGTCCTGGTTCTCGTTGCGCGCCTCTTCGGTCTTGAACGCCAGCAGCCCCGTGGCCTGAGCCAGTGCCTCGAGGATCAGTACTCCCGGCATCACCGGCTTGACCGGAAAATGCCCCTGGAAATAGGGCTCGTTGATGCTGACGTTCTTGATACCGGCCAGGTACGAACCGGCTTCCCATTCCAGCACCCGGTCGACCATGAGAAACGGATATCGATGCGGCAGATAACGCATGATCTCCTGGACGTTGAAATCATCCACGCGGCATTCCTTTGTTGTTGGTTCTGATTAGCCGAGACTACAACGCCGGCAGGATCATGCACCCCGGGTTCGGGCGAGCCGACGCAGTCGCGCCAGCATCCGATTCCACAACCGGGCCTCCTGGTGAGGGACGCCGGATGCATATTCACCAGGCCGATCTATCGAGCGCGTGACGAGTGTCATCGCGTGCAGCGTGACCCGGTCCGCAATGGCCAGATGGCCGAGAATCCCCACCCCGCCGCCAATGGCACAATGCGCACCGATCCGAGCGCTGCCCGCAATGCCCACGCATCCGGCAATGGCGGTATGGTCGCCAATCTGAACGTTATGGGCAACATGAACCAGGTTGTCGATCTTGACCCCGTTGCCGATCCGCGTGGACTCCAGCGCCCCTCGGTCGATGGTGGAATTCGCTCCGATCTCCACATCGTCGCCCACACGCACATCGCCCAGCTGCTCGATCTTTTCCCAGGTCGCATCGGGCGTCGGCGCGAACCCGAAGCCATCCGCACCCAGCACGGCCCCACTGTGGATGATTGCGCGCCTGCCCACTTTCACGTCATCCAGCAGGCTGACTCGGGGATGCAGATAGCTCCCTTCCCCCAGCTCGACGCGCGCGCCCAGCACACTGTTTGCGCCAATCACCACGCCCGCACCGATCCGGCAACCGGCGCCAATCACCACACCGGGCCCCACCTCCGCATCGGCGGCAATACGGGCATCCGGATGCACACGCGCACTCGGATCGACACCGGGGGACACCTCGCGGCGCCCGGCACCAAACCAGCGTGACGCCTGCCCGTAGGCGCGATAGGGATCATCGACGGCAATCCACGCACGCACGGGCGTCCTCAAGGCCCCGGTGCCCGACCTGGGCACCAGGACGCAGCCGGCTGCGGTCGCTTCCAGCGCATCGCGGTAGCGTTGTGGATCCGCGACAAAGGCCACATCCGCCGGCCCGGCTTGGGCGAGTGTCGCCAGACCCCGCAGCGGGATATCGGCCGAACCGTCGAGCTCGCCGGCCAGATACTCGGCCAGCTCCCCGGCGGTGATCGCCCGCTCAGTCGTCGCGCTGCATTGCGGCAAGGATATCGTCCGTGATGTCGACCCGGTCACTGGCGTAGAGCACGTTGCGTTCGGTCAGGATGACGTCGATTTCGCGTTCGCGCGCCAGTTCCACGATGGCATCGTTGATTCGCCGCTGCAGCCGGGAAAGCTCTTCGTTGCGGCGCACGTTCAGATCCTCGCTGAAGCTCTCCTGTGCGCGACGGAACTCCCGCGAACGCTGGGAAAACTCGCGCTCCAGATCGGCCCGGTCGGAGGGGTCCATCATGTCCCCGTCGCGCTCCAGCTGATCGCGCATGCGCTGCAGCTCTTCGCGCTCGGCCACCAGTTCCGCGTCACGCGGCGAGAACTCCCGTTCCAGTTCGCGCATGGCCTGCTCGGCCTGCGGCGAATCCTCCAGGATACGGTTCATCGTCACGAACGCGACGTTCTGGGCCCCCGCCTGTGCCGGGAGCGCCAGCCAGCCAGCCAGCAACAGCACGGCGGACAGCGCGAGGGAGACGCCGCCCTTCATGGTCCCACTGCGCTGACTCATGCCCTTGCTCCTCACACTCAGAAGGATGCCCCCAGCAGGAACTGGAAGCGCTGAATATCGTCTTCCGGCTGGTCGTTCAGCGGCTCCGCCACGCTGAAGCTCAGCGGCCCCACCGGCGAGAACCAGGTAATGGCAAACCCTGCGGAGGCCCGCAGCTCACCGGCATCCCAGTCGCCGGGATCGTTGAATACATTACCCGCATCGACGAAGGTACTCATGCGCACCGCATCGTTGTCGGCCGCGAACGGCATCGGGTAGAACAGTTCCCCGGATATCGTGGTGCGGAAGCGCCCGCCATACGGGTCGTCGTTGGAATCACGTGTCGCGTTTCTCAGCTCGCCATCGAACTCGCGCAGCTCGCGCTGGTCGCCGAGGCGATTGTCCTCGTAGCCACGCACCGACCGGATTCCGCCGGCGAACAACCGTTCATAGAACGGCAGCTCGGACCCGCCGTAGCCATCCGCATAGGCGATCCCGCCCGAAAGACTGAACGAATAGCGATCCGACAGCCGGAAGATCTCCTCGCCCGAATAGGTCAGCTTGTAGAACTCTCGATCACTGCCGGGGATCGCGAGTTCCAGGCCAACGCGATGGCGACGTCCCTGGGTCGCGAACGTGGTGCTGTCCCGGGTGTCGTGGATGTAGCTGGTCTCGATCTTGTAGAAATTCGCGGAGCTGCCGAATTCGTCGACCTCGGCGAAGATCTCGTCCGGGCTCCCCCGCCGTCCATCACGGTCGACCGTGTCGATATCGATATGTTCGAAGCCGGGCACGATCCGGATGCGGTCGAACTCCGACAGCGGGATCCCGTAGCTGACATCAAACCCGTAGCGATTCGAGGAGTAACGGGAGATGTTCGCCTCCTCGGCGTCGATCTTCCGGTAGAACACGGAAAAGCCACGGCTCGCACCCGCCGGGGTGTAGTGCGGGTTGGTCACGCTCATGCGGAAGATCTGGTTCACCCGGCTGGTACTGACCTCCGCATTGAAGCGATTGCCGGTCCCCAGGAAGTTGTCCTGCTGCAGCCCCGCGGTCAGCAACAGTCCCTGGTTCTGCGAGAAGCCCGCCCCAAGCGTGAGAGCGCCCGACTGCTGCTCGGTGACCGTGATATTGAGGTCGACCTCGTCATCGGTTCCCGGCACCCGCTGCGTCTCCACGTTCACGCTCTGCACGAACGGCAGGCGCTGCAGCCGCACACGGGAGCGCTCGATCAGGGCCCCGTTGTACCAGGAGCTCTCCATCTGCCGCAGTTCGCGGCGATAGACGCGCTCCTCGGTGTTCTCGTTCCCGGTGATCTGAATGCGGCGTACATAGACGCGCGGGCCCGGGTCGATGAAGAACGTGATTTCGACCTCGCGACTGTCCTCGTCGACATCCGGTACCGGGTTCACGTTGGCAAAGGCGTAGCCGTCCTGCATCAGACGGTTCGTGATGCGCTCGGCGGACTCCGTCACCTGACTGCGCGAGAAGGGCTCGCCGACATCCACATCGACCAGTTCCTCGAGCTCCTCCTGCGACACCACGAAGTCGCCAGCCAGGTCGAAGCCGGTGACCGTGTAGCGCTCCCCCTCGTCCACGTTAATGGTGATGAACAGGTCCCGGCGGTCGGGCGTAAGCGTGACCTGGGTCGAATCGATGTCGAATTCGAGGAAACCCTCGTCCAGATAGTGCGAACGCAGCTGCTCGAGATCACCCGACAGCTTCTCGCGGGAATAATGATCCCGGCGGCTGAAGAAGGCCCACCAGCGGGGCACGCCCGACTCGAAGCCGCGGGTCAGGTCGCGATCGGTAAAGCTTTCGTTGCCGACCACGTTGACCTGCTGGATGCGGGCCACCGGGCCCTCGGCGATGTCGATCTCGATATCCACGCGATTGCGCGGCAGGTCGATGATCTCGACATCCACCTCGACGTTGTAGCGCCCGCGCGCGAAATACTGCTGACGCAGTTCGCTCTCGATCCGGTCCAGCATTGTCCGGTTGAATACGCGGCCGCTGCGCAGCCCGGCCGACTCCAGCGCCTCGCGCAGCCCTTCGTCCGGGATGTCGCGGTTCCCGGAAAAGTTGATCTGGTTGATCGCCGGGCGCTCGGACACAATCACCACCAGCACATCACCGCGCCGGGCGATCTCCACGTCATCGAAGAACCCCGTCTGGAACATCTCGCGGATGAGCTCCGGGCTCTGGCTTTCATCGAAGGTGTCGCCTACTTCGACTGGCAGATAGCTCAGTGCGGTGCCCGCGGTAATCCGCTCCAGCCCCTCGATCTCGATGTCCTCGATCTGGTAGGTCTGTCCCCAGGCCGTACCCGCCAGACCCATGAGGCCAACCAGGGCCACTGCTCTCAAGCTGTTTCGCGACATGCTTTCCGCCAATCAAAAGGGCTGTTTCGGGCTCACCCGAACAGACGTGTCAAATCGTTGTAGAGGGCCAGCAACATCAATGCGGCGATCGCGAGGATACCGAACTGCTGCCCGATGATCTGGGCGCGCTCGGACACCGGACTCCCTTTTACCGCCTCCACTGCGTAATACAGCAGGTGGCCACCATCCAGCAGCGGGATCGGCAGCAGGTTGATGATCCCCAGCGACACACTTACCAGCGCCAGGAATCCGAGAAAGGCCGAAATCCCGATCACTGCCGTGGTGCCCGCAAACTCGGCTATGGTAACCGGTCCGCTGATGTTTTTGACCGACGCCTCGCCGGTCACCATGCGCCACAGGATACCCACCGTCAGGATCGAGACATCCCAGGTACGGACCACTCCCGAACCCAGTGCCTCCACGGGACCCTGGCGCACCAGCACCGCCATCTCGCGCATCGCCGGCTGATCCGGATCGACCCCGGCGCCAATGCGTCCAATGGTCTCGTCATTGATGGCGACCGCCTCCGGGGTCACCCGCAACTCGACCGCCTGGCCATCGCGCTCCACACGAACGACTTGTTCACGCTCCGGGCTGGCCTGGATACGACGCACCCAGTCATTCCAGTCGTCGATCGCATCGCCGTCCACCGCGACAATCCGGTCACCGGCCTCGAACCCCGCTGCCGCTGCCGGGCTCCCGGACTCCACCTGGCCAATCCGCGGCTCCAATGCCGGGCGATAAGGCGCCAGCCCTACCTGCTCCAGGAACTGGCCCCGTCCCAGGATTGCCTGACGGTCGCTCAGATCCAGCGCACGCTCCACCTCGCGGCCGTCGCGGTCGCGCACGAGAACCGGCACCGTATCACCCCGAACGGCATGGTCAAGCAGGCGCAGATTGGTCTGCTCCCAATCCTGCACGGAGCGCCCATCGATCGCGACAATCTCCTCGCCGCGCTCCAGCCCGGCCACGGCCGCCGGGCTCTCCGGGGTAACCTCGCCAACCACCGCACGTACACCGCCCACGCCAATCATGAACATGGCAGCGTAGGCGACCATGGCAAACAGGAAGTTCGCCAGCGGCCCCGCGGACACAATGAAGGTGCGCGCCTTGAGCCCCTTGTTGTTGAAGGCCCGGTCGCGCTCCTCGGGCGCCACTTCACCCTCGCGCTCGTCGAGCATCTTCACATACCCCCCAAGGGGCAGCGCCGCCACGACAAACTCGGTGCGATCCCGCCCGAACCGGCGGCTGAGCAAGGGGCGTCCGAAGCCGACGGAGAAGCGCAGCACCTTGACCCCCATCGCGCGCGCCGCCAGGTAATGCCCGTACTCGTGTACGGTGACCAGCACGCCGATGGCCACAGCGAACGCCAGCAGGCTGGTCAACAGCGTCATGACACTGCCTGGCGCTGCAGACGCCCGATCTCGTGGCCGGCATGGGCGCGCGCCTCGGCATCAGCGGCCAGCACGCGCTCGAGGGAATCGGCTGCCTGCGTCGGCTGGCCCTCCAGCGTGCGCTCGATCACCACCGCGATGTCACTGAAGGCCAGCCGACCCGAGAGGAAGGCATCGACCGCCACCTCGTTTGCCGCATTCAGTACCGCTGTGGCCGTACCGCCCCGCTCCATGGCACGGTAGGCCAGCCCCAGTGCGGGGAACCGCTCGCTTTCCGGCTCGCGGAACTCCAGCGGGCCTACGCTCAGCAAATCCAGTGCCGAGACCCCGGAGCCCACCCGATCGGGCCAGGCCAGCGCATGCGCGATCGGTGTGCGCATGTCGGGGTTGCCCATCTGCGCAAGGACCGAACCATCGTTGTAGGCCACCATCGAATGCACGATGCTTTGCGGGTGCAGCACCACCTGTATCGCTGATGGCTCCACCGCAAACAGCCAGCACGCCTCGATCACCTCCAGGCCCTTGTTCATCATGGTGGCGGAGTCGACCGAGATCTTGCGTCCCATTTCCCAGTTCGGATGGGCGCAGGCCTCATCCGGCGTAATGCCGCCGAAGGTGTCGAGCGGACGGTCCCGGAACGGGCCGCCGGAGGCGGTCAGCCAGATCCGCTCGACGCCGTGCGGGGTCACCGCATCGGCACAGACGTAACCGGTGGGCAGGCACTGGAAAATGGCATTGTGTTCGCTGTCGATTGGCAGCAGACAGGCACCGGAACGGCGCACGGCCTCGATCAGCAACGCACCGGACATCACCAGCGCCTCCTTGTTGGCGAGGAGTACGCGCTTGCCTGCCTCGGCCGCGGCGAGGGTCGGCAGGAGTCCGGCCGCCCCGACTATGGCCGCCATTACCGCGTCCACCTCCGGCGCCGCCGCCACCTCGGCCAGGGCCTCCGGCCCTGCCCGCACCTCGGTCGTGCAACCGGCCTCTTCCAGCTCGCGCTGGAGCTGGGCCGCGGCCGACGCCTCCGCCACCACGGCGATCCGGGGCTGCACCTCCAGGCACTGTGCCTTCAGGCGCTCGACATTGTGATGCGCGGTCAGCGCATGGACCTGGAAGCGGTCGGGCTGGCGTGACACCACATCCAGCGTACTGACGCCGATGCTGCCAGTGGAACCGAGGATGGTGATCCGCATGGGGGTCATAACGTGCTACACCTGCGAGTTTTCATGCCGCGGGCCCAGGGACGGGCAACAAGGCCAGCCACAGTAGTCCGGCGAGAAAGATCGGGGCCGCCGCAATCAGGCTGTCGACCCGATCCAGAATACCCCCGTGGCCGGGTAGCAAGGAACCGCTGTCCTTGGCGCCCGCCTGGCGCTTGAGGATACTCTCGAACAGGTCTCCCACCACCGACACCAGCGCAATCAGCACCGACAGCAGAACGAATACCAACGCATCCATGGGCACCAGCCCCCAGATCCCGGCTACCACCACGGACAGGGCCAGTACGGCGACCAGCCCCCCGAGCAGGCCCTCGCGGGTCTTCCCCGGGCTGATATCGGGTGCCAGGGGACTGCGCCCGAAGGCCTTCCCGGCGAAGTAGGCCCCGGTATCAGCGAAGCCCACCAGGACGATGAGGTAGACCACCAGCCAGGGCGCCAGCGCGTGCAGCCAGACCAGGGACATCCCGGACGGTACCAGCGCCAGCACCGCGGCGACCGTCAACAGTTTGGGCCGCGGACCGCGCCCGCCGTCCCCCGGGCGGTAAAACGGCAGGGCCAACACAATCAGCAGCCACCACAAGACCGCAAACATGAGGACCAGAAGATGCAGCGGCTGCGCCAGCGTCATCCCCAGTGCTGCCAGCGGCACCACAACCAGCAGCGCCAGTACCGCGCGTTCCCAGGCCGCATGCAGACCAGTCAGCTCGCCCCATTCCCAGGCGGCCAGGCCCGTCACTGCAGCAATCAGGGCCAGCACCGCCCAGTTCGGGCCGAATGCGATCAGCGCCAGTGCGGGCAGGCCGACGGCCGCGGCTGTCGCCACTCGGGTCTTAAGCACCGGAGGCCTCGCTTGGGGCACGGTGCCCAGCGGGCACACGGCCAAAACGTCGCTGCCGTCGGCCATACCAGGCCAGACTGCGGTCGAAGTCGCTCTCGCCCACATCCGGCCAGTAGGTTTCGATAAACAGGACTTCGGCGTAGGCCGCCTGCCACAGCAGGAAGTTGCTGATGCGCTGTTCCCCGCCAGTACGAATCAACAGGTCCACATCGGCCAGCCCGGCGGTGCTCAACTCGGACGCAAAGGCGACCTCGGGATCGCCATCGGCCTCCGGCCCGCCTTTCGCCATCCATCGCTCGGCGGCCTGAAGGATGTCCCAGCGACCCCCATACCCCAGGGCCACCACCAGACACATGCCATCGTTGCCGGCCGTGGCCTCCTCGGCCTCCGTCATCCGACCCTGCAAGGTTGGGGGGAAAGTCGCGCGATCACCGATGAAACGCAGCTGAATGCCACGTTCCACCAGCTCGGGAAGCTCCGCCTCGATCGCCGAAACGAAGAGTTCGAAGAGTGCCTCGACTTCGGTCCGAGGGCGTCCCCAGTTCTCGCTGCTGAATGCGAACAGCGTCAGCGTGCGAATCCCGTGCTCGGCATAGAAGCGCACGGCCCTGCGCGTGGCCTCCAGGCCTTCGCGATGCCCTGCGGAACGATCCAGCCCACGCGCCTGGGCCCAGCGCCCGTTGCCATCCATGATGATCGCAACGTGACCGGGGAGCACGGGGTCGGTGGTGGGGGTAACCGGCATGGGGAGGTGGCCGGTCAGACTTCCATCAACTCGGCTTCCTTGTCCTCAAGCAGTGCATCGATCTTCGCAATGTGATCATCGGTGAGCTTTTGCACCTGTTCCTGTGCCTTGTGCTCGTCGTCTTCCGAGATCTCCTTGTCCTTCACCGCCTGCTTGAACGTGTTGTTGGCGTCGCGCCGAATATTGCGTATCGCGACACGCGCATTCTCGGCCTCGGCCCGGACCACCTTCACCAGGTCACGGCGCCGCTCTTCCGTCAGTGCCGGCAACGGCACCCGGATCACCGTACCCATGCTGGCCGGATTCAGACCCAGGTCCGAGGTCATGATCGCCTTCTCCACCTTGGCCACCATGTCCTTCTCGTAGGGCACTACCGCCAGCGTGCGCGAGTCCTCGGCATTGATATTCGCGACCTGATTGATCGGGACTTCCATCCCGTAGTATTCGACATGCACATGCTCGAGCAGACTGGGGTGCGCACGCCCCGTCCGAATCTTGGCCAACTCGTGGCGCAGCGCCTCGACGCTCTTGTCCATGCGCTCGCGTGCATCCTTGATGGTGGCTTCAGTCATCTCGGGATCCCTCGACCAGGGTGCCCACCGGCTCGCCCATCACCAGCCGCCGGAGGTCCCCTTTTGCAAACATGTTCATCACGCGGATCGGCAGGCCGTTATCGCGGCACATGACCAGCGCGGTCGTGTCCATCACGCCCAGCCGGCGCTCCAGCGCATCGTCGAACGTCAGGCGCTCAAAGCGCCGTGCATCCTTGCGCGTCATGGGGTCCGAATCATAGACCCCGTCCACCTTGGTGGCCTTGATCATCAACTCGGCGTTGATCTCGATGGCGCGCAGCGCCGCGGCGGAATCCGTAGTGAAGAACGGGTTACCGGTCCCCGCGGCGAACACCACGATCCGGCCCTTCTCCAGATGGCGCACGGCCCGACGCCGAATATAGTCTTCGCAGACCTGATTGATGCGGATGGCCGACATCACGCGGGAGAACCGCCCCGCGCGCTCGATCGCATCCTGAATCGCCAGGGCATTGATCACCGTCGCCAGCATGCCCATGTGGTCGCCCGTGACCCGATCCATGCCCCCCTGGGCAAGTCCGGCGCCACGGAAGATATTGCCGCCTCCGATCACGATGCCGACCTCGACACCCATGCTCGAGAGTTCCGACACCTCTTCGGCGACCTGCGCCAGGACATCCGGGTCCACCCCGTAGGATTGCTGCCCCATCAGGGCCTCCCCGCTCAACTTCAGAAGGATGCGCCTGTACGCGGGTTGCCTGTCCTGACTCATTGGGCTCCTTTATCGGGCTCGGGTCCTGCGCCTGCCATGTGTATAGCCGGATGCCGGCCGGGGTCCGGTACGAGCGCGGCCCGCGCCCGCACCGGGAGTCTACGCCAAAGCGATCCGGCGAATCAGGCCCCGCGGGCCTGCGCCATCACTTCTTCGGCAAAGTTCTCTTTTTTCTTCTCGATGCCTTCGCCCACCTCGTAGCGCAGGAAACCGGTCACCGAGGCACCCTTCGATTCCAGAAGCTGGCCAACGGTCTGGTCGGGATCCTTCACAAACGGCTGGCCGACCAGGGTGATCTCGCCGAGATACTTGCGAATGCGGCCTTCGATCATCTTCTCGATGATGTTTTCCGGCTTGCCGGACTCCTCGGCCTGCGCCTTGAAGATCGCCCGCTCCTTGTCGAGCAGATCCTGCGGCACGCCGGATTCATCCACGCACACCGGCTTGGAGGCGGCGATATGCATGGCCACGTCCTTTGCCAGGGCCTCGTCGCCCCCTTTCAGGCTGACCACCACGCCAATCCGGGCGCCGTGCTGGTAAAAGCCCAGGGCGTCCGCGGCCTCCAGACGATCGAAACGGCGCACCTGGACGTTCTCGCCAACCTTCGCGATCAGCTGGGTCCGGTGTTCCTCGAGGGTCTGACCATCGACGGATTCCGCCATCAGGCCTTCCACATCGGCCGCGCCAGAGCTCAGCGCAACCTGGGCGCACTGTGCAGCAAAGGCACGGAAGTTGTCGTCGTTACCGACGAAGTCGGTCTCGCAGTTGATCTCCACCAGCACGGCCTTGTTGCCCTCGGTGACGATCTCGACGCGACCCTCGGCGGCGACACGGCCGGCCTTCTTGTCCGCCTTCGCCATACCGGACTTGCGCATGGCCTCCACGGCGGCCTCAAGGTCACCGCCGGTCTCGGTCAGTGCCTTCTTGCATTCCATCATGCCGGCGCCGGTGCGCTCGCGCAGTTCTTTCACTTGAGCAGCAGTAATCTGCATCGGGATGTACTCCTGAAAAATTCGTCAATCAGGCCGGCTGCGCAGCCATCCGCAGCCGGCCCCTGGTTCAGTCGGCCCGGTCGCGATCACGCACCCCGGGCCCGCAGCGGGTTCAGGCCGGGTTGGCCGGGGCCGCTTCACTCGATTCGGAACCGCCGTCGGTCGCGGTGTCTGCACCCGCGAACTCGTCCTCGGACACGCCACCGGTGGATACCGCGCCCTTGGCCTCGATGATCGTATCGGCGATGGCCGCCACGTACAGCTGGATCGCGCGCATCGCGTCATCGTTGCCGGGAATCACGTAGTCCACGCCTTCCGGCGAGTGATTGGAATCGACCACCGCAACGACCGGAATACCGCGCTTCTTGGCCTCGGCCACCGCGATCTTCTCGTAGCCGACGTCGATCACGAACATCGCGTCGGGCATGCGGTTCATGTCCTTGATGCCGCCCAGGCTGCGTTCGAGCTTGTCCTTCTCGCGGCGGCGGGTCAGCGCTTCGCGCTTGTTCAGCACCTCGAAGCTGCCATCCGCGTCCATGGTCTCCAGGTCCTTCAGGCGCTTGATCGACTGCTTGACCGTGCTGAAGTTGGTCAGCATGCCGCCCAGCCAGCGGTGGGAGACGTACGGCATGCCGCAACGGCGCGCCTCTTCACCAACCACTTCACGCGCCGAACGCTTGGTCCCGACGAACATGATCTTGCCACCGTCCGCGGCGATCTTGCCGAGGAAGTTCAACGCATCGTTGAACATCGGCAGGGACTTCTCGAGGTTGATGATATGAATCTTGTTGCGTTCCCCGAAAATGTACGGGGCCATCTTGGGATGCCAGTAGCGGGTCTGGTGGCCGAAGTGCACACCGGCTTCCAGCATCTGTCGCATGGTCACGAGGGACATAAGGTTTCTCCTGTAACGGGTTGAGCCTCCACGCATCCCGATCTGAAACCCGAGCACGAGACCAAAGCCTCCTGGCGGGCACCCGACAGACCGTGTCGATGCGTGTGTGGATTAAAGGTTCGCGAAGCCGCCGACTGCCGACCGCTTCCCAGCCCCGCCGAATTGCCAGCGAGGCGCGCGCTTTATAGCATAGGTGGCTGACTCGAACCAACTATCCGGGCCCTGTATGGCGCCGTGTCGCGGGCTCCGAAAGCCACCGCGCGACACCCCTCACAGGTCTCGACCGGAGCCCCCATGTCCGTAACCATCAAGACCCCCGAAGAGATTGAACACATGCGCGTCGCCGGCCGCCTGGCCGCCGAGGTGCTGGAGATGATCGAGCCGCATGTGCAGGCCGGGGTCACCACCGGCGAGCTGGACCGCATCTGCCACGACTACATCGTCAACACCCAGGGCGCGATCCCGGCGCCGCTCAATTACCGGGGCTTTCCCAAGTCGATCTGCACTTCGGTCAACCATCAGGTGTGTCACGGCATCCCGGGTGACCGCAAGCTGAAAAACGGCGACATCCTCAATATCGACATCACGGTGATCAAGAACGGCTTTCATGGCGACACCAGCCGCATGTTCGTAATCGGCAAGCCCAGCATCCAGGGGCAGCGCGTGATCGACGTCGCCCGCACCAGCATGTATCTGGGTATCCAGCAGGTGCGTCCTGGCGCCACGCTGGGCGACATCGGGCACGCCATCCAGACCTACGCGGAAAGCCAGCGCTGCTCGGTGGTGCGCGAGTTCTGCGGCCACGGTATCGGGCGCGGCTTCCACGAAGATCCGCAGGTACTGCACTACGGCAAGCCGGGTACCGGGCTGAAGCTCGAAGAAGGCATGTGCTTCACCATCGAGCCGATGATCAATGCCGGGCGCCGGCATACCCGGATCCTCGCCGACGGCTGGACCGCCGTCACGAAGGACCACAGCCCGTCCGCGCAGTGGGAGCACACCCTGCTGGTGACCGCAGACGGCTACGAAATCCTGACCCTGCGCAAGGACGAGACACCACCCCAGGAACTCGCGGCCTGAGCCCATGAGCACCCTGCCCGCCGGCGGCACCCCCAACGAGGCCGACACCCCGGCGTTCTCGCCCGACTGGGGCGAGGACTACCAGCGCCTGAGCCGCAACCCCGGCAACATCGGCCTGTTCCGCGATCGTCGGCGGGCGATCCTCGAACAGCAGTACCAGGGTTTTCGCGACGGCATGCCGATCGAGGACCTGATCCTCGGCCACGCCCGGCGCATCGACGAGATGCTCAAGCTGATCTGGGCCCAGCAGGGCCTGGCCGACGACGACCGCCTGTGCCTGGTCGCGGTCGGCGGTTACGGCCGCGGCGAGCTGCACCCCGCCTCCGACATCGACCTGCAGATCGTGATCGACGGCACCACGGACCGCGCGGTATTCGACCGGATCAGCGCCTTCGTCACCTTCCTCTGGGATATCGGCATCGAGGTCGGCCACAGCGTGCGCACCATCGAGGACTGCACCCGCGAGGCCCGCGACGACATCACGGTCGCGACCAACCTGATCGAATCGCGTTACTTGAGCGGCAATCTCGGCCTGTTCAACGATTTTCGTGCCGCTATCGACTCCGATCGCATCTGGGACTCGCGCAGCTTCTACGCCGCCAAGCTCGCGGAACAACAGGCCCGGCACCGCCGCTTCGGCGAGACCGGCTACCGTCTGGAACCCAACGTGAAGGAGGGCCCGGGCGGGCTGCGCGACATCCAGATGATCGGCTGGGTGACCAAGCGCCACTACGGTGCCGAACGTATCGAGGAACTGGTGTCGCTGGGCTTCCTGCGCGAGGGCGAACTCCACGAGATGCTGGAGGGCCAGAGCTTCCTCTGGCGCGTACGCTTCGCGCTGCACATGCTGGCCGGGCGCCGCGAGGACCGGTTGCTGTTCGACCTGCAGCGCCAGCTGGCCAACACCTTTGGCTTCGTGGACCAGAACCACAACCGTGCGGTCGAGCAGTTCATGCAGCGCTATTTCCGCACCATCAGCGATCTGGAGCGGCTCAACGAACTGCTGCTGCAGCACTTCAACGAAGCCATCCTCGACGATCCCAGGGACCTGCAGGACCCGGTCCGCATCCATCAACGCTTCCAGGTCCGCGGCGGCTATCTGGAGGCGGCACACGACCAGGTCTTCATGATCTACCCGCCGGCCCTGCTGGAGGTCTTTCGCCTGCTGCAGGAGCACCCGGAGATCCAGGGCATCCGCGCGTCGACCATCCGCCTGATGCGGGCCCACCGACACCTGATCGACGGTCATTTCCGCCGCAACCCGGTCTGCCGCGCCCTGTTCATGGACATCCTGCGCGCCCCCCGCGGCATTACCAGCCAGCTGCGCCGCATGAACCGCTACGGCGTGCTGGGCAACTACCTGCCGGCCTTCGGACGCATCATCGGGCGGATGCAGTACGACCTGTTCCATGCCTACACGGTCGACGAGCACACCCTCAACGTCGTGCGCAACGCGCGCCGACTGGCCCTGCCCGAATTCGCCCACGAACAGCCGCTCGCCTACCGCATCTACACCGAGCTGGAACGACCGGAACGGCTCGTACTGGGGGCCCTGTTCCATGACATCGCCAAGGGTCGCGGCGGCGACCACTCGGAGCTGGGGGCCCACGATGCCCTGCACTTCTGCCAGCAGCACGGCCTGTCGGACGAAGACGCGGGGCTGGTGGCCTGGCTGGTGCGTTCCCACCTGCTGATGTCGCTCACCGCCCAGCGCAAGGACATCTCCGATCCGGATGTCGTGCTGGCCTTCGCCCGCGAGGTGCGCACCCGCGACCGCCTCGACTTCCTGTACCTGCTGACCATCGCCGACATCCGCGGCACCAACCCGGAGCTTTGGAACAGCTGGAAGGACTCGCTGCTGCAGACCCTCTACCACGCCACGCGCAACGTGCTCGAACGCGGGCTCGACGCGGCCCCGAACATGGACGCGCAGATCCGCGAGACCCGCGGCGAGGCCCTGCAACTGCTCGAGGACAGGGGCTTCGGCACGGGCGAGGCCGAGGCCCTGTGGGACGAACTGGACGACGAGTACTTCCTGCGCCACTCGGCGGACGAGGTCGCCTGGCACGGACAGGCGCTGCTGCCGCTACAGGCCGACGAACTGCCGCTGATCCTGGTGCGCCCCAAGACCTCGCGCGGCAGCACCGAGATCTTCGTCTACGCCGAAGACCATCCCTACCTGTTCGCCCGCATCACCAGCGCACTGACCCAGCTGGGCCTCGACATCGTCGACGCCCGTATCATCACCACGGCCGGGGGCCGTACGCTGGACACCTTCCTGGTGCTGGAGAGCGGCGGCGGCCAGACGGTGGATGCCGGCTACCGCAGCGACGAGATTCGTCAGTACCTCGCGAACGAACTCGCCCGCACCGATGGCGAAAAGACCCCGGTGAGCCGCCAGCTGCCGCGCCGCCTGAAGCATTTCGACGTCGATACGCGGATCGAATTCGAACCCGCCTCGGGCGGGCAGGCCACGCGCATGCGCCTGCGCGCGCTCGACCGACCCGGACTGCTCTCGACCATCGGCCACGTCCTGGCCGAGCACGCGATCGATGTACGCACGGCCCGCATCGCTACCGCCGGAGAGCAGGTGGAGGACAGCTTCCTGCTGGAATGCAACGACGGCGGGGCCCTCTCCGAGGACCAGCAGGAGTCCCTGCGCGCGGCCCTGCTGGAACGTATCTGACGGACACCCGCGTCACGAGTCCGCAGCACAACGGTCAGGGCGAACGCGCCTCCAGCGGCACCGGCGACGGGCGGGCCTCGGCGTTGCCCAGCAGACGCGCCTCGAAGTCCGTCAGCACGCTGAACTCCACCCGCCGCGAGGCCTCGCGGTCTTCCCGTCCGTCCTCGTCCAGCACCCGCCGCGAGGAGGACAGGCCCACCGCCGCGACGCGCGAGCGGAACCAGTCATCCTCCTGCAGGGGTTCGAGCCGGTAGGCATGCTCGAGCACCGCCCGGGTACGGCGCTGGCTCAGATCCATGTTGCCGAAATAGGCATCGAGCGCATCGTCGCTCCCCGCCCATTCGCTGGAGGTATGGCCCTCGATGCGCACCTCGCGGATCACGTCCGCAAACGGGCGCAGCTGCTCGGCGTAGCGCGGCATGAAGTCGTCAAGGATCGCCTCGAAACGCGGGCGGATACTCGCGGAACTGCGCTCGAACAGCACCTCGGGCTCGCGAAAGCGCAGCGTCAGGGTGTCGCGGTCGAGTTCCGCATTCCAGCGCGGCAGATCATCGCGAAACTCCTCCTCCAGCACCGAGTAGATCGCTGCGCGCAACGCGGCGGCCTCGTTGCGCACCTCGACATGGGCCGCGCTGGAGCGCTCGACCTGCACCATGTGCAACAGTGCCAGGAACAGGAAGATCATCATCAACGCGGCCATCAGGTCCGCCACCGCCAGCCAGTGCGAGCCCTGATCCGCCTCGTGGGTTACGCCGCCAGCGCGTGCACGGCGTTGCAGCCACCAGCGCAGGATCACGACCGCGCCCCCACGGACTCCGTCGGGTTCGCGACCCCCATCGCGAACGCCTCGCCGCGCCAGCGCGACTCGGCCGCGCGCCCGGACTGCACGGCGTTCTCGATGCTCTCCAGCATCGCCTCGAGCCGCGCATCCATCGCCGGGAAGGCCTCGGTGGCCCGGTCACGCAGCGCCGCGATGGCACTCAGCAGGGCCTCCAGCTCCACCGTCTCCCGGCGCAGACTGGCCAGCGTCGCATCCTGCTCCTCGACATGCCGGGTAATCTTCAGCGCCTGCCCGGTCAGGCGCTCCAGCGCACCCTCGCTCTGCTCGACGCCCTCGCGCGCCTGATCGAACGCCCGGTGCAGGGTATCCATCTGCTCGCGGTAGCGATCCTGCCAGTCCACCAGCCGCGCCACCGAGTCATCCAGCCGGCGAAAGTTCTCGCCGAACTGCTCGCCCAGGCGATCATTGAAGTCGCGAATGACCTGCTCCAGCGCGGCCACCAGATGCCCGCTGCTGAGCTCGCTCATACGATCCGCCAGCCCCTCCAGGCTCTGCTTCAGCTCGTGGTGCTGACTCTGCAGCCGCTCGTCCAGGCGGCGGTCCATCTGCTGCACCGCCTGCAGCAGGGCGCGCGTCGCATCACGCTGCTCGGCCAGCACGCGCTCGGGGTCAGCGCTGGCCTGGGGATCAGCCGCGTCGTCCGGTGCCTCGACCGGGGCCGGCATCATCACCTGCAGCACGCGCAATACCGATGCCAGGAGGATCCCGACGATGCTGGTCACGAATGCGAGCTTGAGACCCTCCAGCAGGGCCGGGATACTCGCCTCCACCCGCGCCGCGTCGAAGTCGATCAGCCCGATCGCCACCCCGAGGAACGTCCCCAGCACGCCCAGCGTGGTCAGCAACCCCGGCGCAGCGCCCTGAAACGCATTCGCCCGGCGCAGCGTCAGCGCCATCAGCGCCGCCAGGAACAGCGCGAACAGCAACAACGAAAAGGCCCCGATAACGGTGAGCGGGGTCAGCCCCTGCAGGGTAGCGAGCAGCGCTTCGGCTACCCGGTCGAAAATGGTCATCTCGATTCCTCCGGCCGCGCCCGTCGGCGCGGTGATCTGCATGCAGGAACACCCGTATGCAAAATCAACGCCATCGTGCTCGCCGGTGAAGAAATCCGGCTGATCGGACGGCCCATATCGAGATTCCGTCAGCTGCAGCGACCTTGAGACCCGCCAATGCGCCAATTACTTGACGCACAACGCCTTGCCCGGCGGACAAGCGGGGCCACCCAGGCGCTGACGGGTCCCTGAACGCCTCGCCCCGGATGATCTAGACTCCCGCCCAATGCCACCGCGCACGAGCCGCCACGCTCTGCGAGCCACCAAAAGGGGAGACACCAATGGGCAACCTGCTGGACGACAGTGGAAAGCTGATCCTGCGACTCGCTCTGGGCGGCATGATCCTGCTGTACGGGATCGACAAGATCTCCGGAGGCGTCGGCCACATCGAGGGGATGCTGGCCGACGCCGGGCTGCCCGGGATCCTGGCCTATGGCGCCTACATCGGCGAGGTGCTGGCGCCCGTCCTGTTGATCATTGGCCTGTATGCCCGCATTGGCGCCGGACTGATCGCGGTGCATATGGTCTTCGCCATCGGGCTTGCCCATGCCGACGAAGTCGTCCAGCTGACGCAGCACGGCGGATGGGCCATCGAACTACAGGCCATGTTCCTGTTCGCTGCTATCGCCCTTGTCCTGACCGGTCCGGGCCGTCTCGCCATCAACCGTTACTAGGTGTGGAGTCTCACGAGGTTGTCGTCAGGTAGGCCGAGCACGCTGAGGGGGACACCCGCGGCCACGCCCCCAAGGTCTGAGGAAAATCAGTCTCCCTTCAGGTAGGATGACCGACCTTGTAGGCGCTGAAACCCGGTCTATACGGGTACCTCCGGACGGTCCATGGTGCGACTCCTTCCTGCATTCAAGCTGCACGGCGTCATGCCGGTTCGCGCCCGCTCCGGCGGGCTGGCGAGGCCTGCGTGCGCCTGAACGTCGCGTGGCAGATCATTATCGGGACCGTCGCGATTCAGGTCGCGATGGTCGCCGTGCTGCTCTTTAGTGGAATCACTCAGGTCCAGCAGAATCAGCAGGAGGTCCTGGAACGCACGGCCGAGCAACAGAGCCGGCTACTGGAATCGGCCCTGACGCACGGCCTGGCCGATGGCGACTCCGACATGCTGCAGGGCCTCCTGGACCGGCTAGGCGACGACTCCAGCGTCCTCTACTCCATCGTCCTTGATGCCGATGGTCGTCCGGTGGCCTCGGTCGGCGTCGCCCCGGATGAACTCCCCACGCCCGAGGCCCGCGTGCGCAGCGAGGCCGGCCAGGTCGAGATCGCGCGCAGCATCGAGCTGGACGACCACCACCTCGGGACCGTGGTCGTGGGTTATTCGACCGAAGCCATCGACCAGCTGTCGGCAAGCCTGCTGGAGCGCAATGTCCTGCTGGCGCTGGGGGTCCTGGGCCTTTCCATCCTCGCGGCCATCGTGTTCGCCCTGATGACGACCCGGCGGCTGCGCCTGCTCCTGCAGGGCGGCAAGGCCCTGGAAGCCGGGCGCCTGGACCACCGGGTACCGATCGCTTCCCGCGACGAGTTCGGCGATCTCGCCCGGACCTTCAATGACATGGCGGCCCATCTGGGCACAACACAATCGACCCTGCAGCAGCAAAACCAGCAGTTGAATCGCTCCGTGGCCCGACTGGAATCCATGCTGGGCGGGGCCAACGCGATCCTGTGGGAGGCGAATCCGGACACCCACGAATGGGAGTTTGTCGCCGGCGACACGCGCAAACTGCTGGGGTTTCCCTCGCGCAACCTGGGGCGTGGCGAACTCCGGGCCCGGCACATCCACCCGGACGATCTGCCCCGCGTCCGCGAAGCCACACGCGAACCAGGCGTGGAGCCGAAGGTCGTGGATTATCGCTTCGCCCATCGCGACGGACAGTGGATCTGGCTGCGCGACATCCTCTCCTGGGCCGAAGATTCGGACAATCGGCGGAGCCTGCGCGGCCTGACTCTGGACGTGACCGCCCACCGGCGCGCCACGGCGGCCCTCCGGGAGAGCGAGAACCGCTACCAGGACGTGGTCAACCACATCTCCGAGGTCATCTTCCGTACCGACGCCGAAGGCCGCTGGACGCTGCTGAACCCGGCCTGGGAGGCCCTGACCGGCTTCCCGGTAGAGCAGACGCTGGGACAGCCGATGTGTGCCTATGTCGATCCTCTGGACCGCCACGATGCGGAGGCCTTCTGTTCCACACTGCTTGAAGGCGGCACCCATGCCCAGTCCGAGGAGATCCGCCTGCGCACGCACGACGGTGGATATCGCTGGGTCAGCATCTATGCCAGTGCGCGTTTCGATGACGACGGCCAGGTCATGGCGACGTTCGGCACCATGATGGACATCTCCGATCGCAAGAAGGCCGAAGAAGAGATTCGTCGCCTTGCCTTCTTCGACGAGCTGACCGGGCTTCCCAATCGCACGCTGCTGCATGACCGACTGGGCCAGGCACTCGCCAATACGGCACGTACCCGCCACCACGGCGCCGTCCTGTTCATTGACCTGGACAATTTCAAGGACATCAACGATACCCTGGGGCACGCGGTCGGGGACGATCTGCTGCGCCAGGTCGCCCAGCGCATGTCCAATTCCGTGCGCGAGGCCGACACGCTGGCGCGCCTGGGCGGCGACGAGTTCGTGATCATTCTCAATGATCTCCACCCGGATCCGTCACAGGCCGCTACCGAAGCGGAGGCCGTTGGACGCAAGCTGATCACCCTGTTGCGCGACCCCTTCGAGCTTGCCGGCCAGAACCGGCACATCACACCCAGCATCGGGGCCACCCTGTTCAGTGGCCACAGCCTCGGCGTCGAGGAGGTCCTGAAGCAGGCCGATCTGGCGATGTATCGAGCGAAGAATGCCGGCCGCAATACCGTGCGTTTCTACGACCCCGAACTGCATCGCGCCGTGGAGGCTCGTTTCGAGCTCGAAAGCGAGCTGCGCGAGGCGCTCGACCAGGATCGGTTCACCATCGCCTACCAGCCTCAGGTCGAGGCCGATGGCCATGTAATCGGTGCCGAGCTGCTGCTGCGGTGGCCCCATCCGCAACGCGGCGAGATCGCCCCTGCCGAGTTCATCCCCGTCGCGGAACAAACCGGGCTGATCGTACCCATCGGGCGCAAGGTCCTGCGCACCGCCTGTCGCCAACTGGCCGCCTGGCGAGATACTGCGCCATTTTGCGAGCTGACCCTCTCGGTCAACGTCAGCGCTCGACAGTTCCGCCACACGCAGTTCGTCCACCACTTGCGCGAGATGCTGCGCGAAACCGGCGCTCCGCCCAACCGACTGAAGCTCGAGCTGACCGAAAGCATGCTGCTCGAGGACGTGGACACGGTAATCACCCACATCGACGAGCTGCGGACGCTGGGTGTCGAGTTCGCGCTGGATGATTTTGGTACTGGCTATTCCTCCCTCGCCTACCTCAAGCAGCTGCCGCTGTCCCAGCTGAAGATCGACCAGTCCTTCGTGCGCGACGTACTGGATGACCCGAACGACGCCGCAATCGCGCAAATGGTGGTCAATCTCGCCCATACCCTGGACCTCGACGTGATTGCCGAAGGTGTCGAAACCGCCGAGCAGCGGGCCTTCCTGTTCGGCCTGGGCTGTCGCCACTTCCAGGGGTATCTGTACGGCTACCCCGGCGACCTCAAGGGACTCGAACAGGCTGTGCTCGAGGCGTCTGCCGAACACCAGAAGACCATCCACCAGGTCAACCACAATTCGAATTAATCGAACTATAACGCCATAATAAAGCCATTTTCGTTCGCTTTGATGGGACTTACTCTGGGGGTATCTTCGAACCCGCGAGGTCCTTCCCATGAGCACCAAAGTCCTGATCCTGTACTACTCCACCTGGGGCCACATCGAGCAGATGGCCGAGGCCGTCGCCCGCGGCGCCCGCGAGGTCACCGGCACCGAGGTCACGATCAAGCGCGTCCCGGAACTGATGCCCGAGGATGTGGCAAAACAGGCCGGCGCCAAGCTGGACCAGGCCGCTCCCATCGCCAAGCCAGAGGAACTGGCGGACTATGATGCGATCATCATCGGCACTCCGACCCGCTATGGCCGCATGTGCGCGCAGATGGCCAACTTCCTCGACCAGACCGGCGCGCTGTGGTTTGGGGACAAGCTGGTCGGCAAGATCGGCTCCGTATTCGGATCCACCGCCTCGCAGCACGGCGGCCAGGAGACCACACTGGTCTCGACCATCGTCAACCTGATGCACTACGGCATGACCATCGTGGGACTGCCCTACAGCGAGAAGCGCCTGCTCGACATGAGCGCGATCAGCGGCGGCACACCCTACGGTGCCACCACCCTGGCGGACGGCGACGGCTCGCGCCAGCCGAGCGAGAACGAACTCGCGATGGCGGCCTCCCAGGGGCGGCACGTCGCCGAGGTCACTCGAGCCCAGGTCCTGGGACGCCAGGCCCAATAACGGATCTGACACCCGGGGAGACACTGAGCAGTATTTCCCTGACGGGGCGGCCTTCGCCGCCCCTTTGCGGTAACATGCGCGGCCGAATTCCCTCGATCTAGCCTCCCATGTCGACAACCCGAATCCTGGTTCTCAGTGCCTCGCAGATTCTGCCGGTGATCCCGCGCGACACGGTGCTCGTCGATCACGCACTGGTGATTCGCGACGGCATCATCGAGACCCTGCTGCCGCGCGAAGAAGCCCTCGCGCAGTACCCCGATGCCGAACATCTGCACCGCGAGGGCCATGCCCTGATCCCGGGCCTGGTCAACGTGCATACCCACTCCGGCATGAGCCTGCTGCGCGGGCTGGGCAGCGACCGCCCACTGATGGACTGGCTCAAGCGCTACATCTGGCCGGCCGAAGGGCGCCTGCTGTCGCCCGAGTTCGTGCGCGCGGGCACGCGCCTCTCGGTCGCCGAGATGCTGCGCGGCGGCACTACCTGCTTCAGTGACATGTACCTGTTCGTCGACGATGCCGCGCGCGTGGTCGACGAAACCGGCATCCGTGCCGCACTGGGGTTGACCGTGTTCGACTTCCCGACACCCTGGGCCCAGACGACGGACGAGTACTTCCAGCGCGGCGCCGAGGTCGTGGAGAACTGGCAGCACCACGACCGCATCCACTACACCGTGGCGCCGCACGCCCCCTACACCGTCGGCGACGAGAGCCTGCAGCGCGTGGCGGAGCGTGCCCGCGAGCTGGCCGTCCCCATCCACATGCATGTGCACGAGACCGCCGGCGAGATCGCCGATGCCGAACGCGACCACGGCGAGCGGCCGCTGGCCCGGCTGGCACGCCTGGGCCTGCTGGACCAGCCGTTCATCGCCGTGCATATGACCCAGGTCAGCGCACAAGACCGCGATTTGCTGCAAGGGCGTCCGGTGTCGGTCGCACACTGCCCGGAATCCAATCTCAAGCTCGCCTCGGGCTTCTGTCCGGTCGCCGAACTGCTGGACGCCGGCATCACCGTGGGCCTGGGCACCGATGGTACCGCCTCCAACAACGACCTCGACATGAACGGGGAGATGCGCACGGCCGCGCTGCTGGCCAAGGGCGTCAGTGGCGACGCCTCGGCCCTCCCCGCCACCGCCGCACTGGAGATGGCCACGCTGGGCAGCGCCCGAGCGCTGGGCCTTGCCGACCGCATCGGCACCCTGGAACCGGGCAAGCAGGCCGACGTGGTCAGCATCGATCTCCGCGCCATCGAGCTGCAACCCGCCCACGAACCCGCCGCCCAGATCGTCTATGCCTCCACCCGCGATGCCGTGACCGACGTCCATGTCGCCGGACGGCCATTGCTCAGGGACCGGGAACTGCTTACGCTGAACCTGGACGAGCTCCAGGCCGAGGCCCGCGAATGGGGCGCGCGCGTGCTGGAGATCCAGCGCGAACTGGCCGCGTAATCGAGATGACCATGACCCGCGAATCCCAAAGCAGCACTGGCGACAACGTCGATCACGCCGAACTGCACAAGTTCACGCATCGGGCCCACGAGTGGTGGGACCCGAACGGCGCCTTCGCCACCCTCCACGCGATCAACCCCCTGCGCCTGGAATGGATCGACCAGCACGCCGATCTGGCCGGCAAGAAGATCCTGGACGTCGGCTGTGGCGCGGGCATCCTGTCCGAGGCAATGGCGGTACGCGGCGCGCACGTGACCGCACTCGATGCCGGGGCCGAGCATCTGGAGGTCGCGCGCGAGCACGCACACGACTCCGGGCTGGAGATCCACTACCTGCACACGACCGCCGAGGCCCATGCCGAGCATCATGCGGGCGACTACGACGTGGTCACCTGCCTGGAGATGCTGGAACACGTGCCCGATCCCGAGGCGGTCATCGACGCCCTGGTCCGGCTGGTACGCCCCGGTGGCTGGCTGTTCCTCTCGACCATCAACCGCACCCCCCGCGCGTTCGCCGAGGCGATCGTCGGGGCCGAGTATGTACTGCGCCTGCTGCCCACCGGCACACACGAATACAGCCGCTTTATCCGGCCCTCGGAGCTGGGCGCGGTCCTGCGCAAGCACCGCTTCGAGGTCATCGACATGACCGGACTCACCTACTCGCCGCTGTCCGGCCGCTATCGCCTGGTCCCGCGCACGGACGTCAACTACCTGATGGCCGCGCGCCGCCCGGACAACGACAGCGAGACCCCATGAGCGGCGAAATCCGCGGGGTCCTGTTCGACCTGGACGGGACCCTGCTCGACACGGCCCCGGACATGCACGCCGCGCTGACCGTGCTGCTGGCCGAGAACGATCGCCCGCCGCTGCCCTTCGAGGCGGTGCGCAATCACGTCTCGCACGGCTCCCAGGCCCTTGTGCAACTGGGCTTTCCGGATGTCGACACCGCGCACCGCGAGACCCTCAAGCAGCGCTACCTCGAAATCTACGCCCGAGATCTGTGCATCGACACCAGCCTCTTCCCCGGGCTGGACCAGGTGCTGGACGCCTGCGAGGAGCGCGGCTGGCCGCTTGGTGTGGTGACCAACAAGCCCGCCTGGCTGACCGAGCCGCTCCTCGACGCCCTGGACCTGACGCCCAGGCTCGCCGCGATCGTCAGCGGCGACACCCTCCCGCAACGCAAGCCGGCCCCCGAACCCATGTGGCTGGCCGCACGCCAGACGGGGCTCCCGCCCGAACAGCACTGCTACTGGGGCGACGCCGAACGCGATATCGCGGCCGGTCGCGCCGCCGGCATGTCCACGCTGATCGCGCGCTGGGGCTACATCGACGCCACCCAGGACCCGGACCGCTGGGGCGCCGATGGCGCCCTCGATCGCCCGAATGACTTCTGGCGCTGGCACCAGGCCAAGGCAGGCCCGCAATGGCTGGCGAGCTGACCGCACTCCCCCTCACCGCCTGGACCGCCCTCGGTGCCGCCCTGCTGGTCGGGCTGGTGCTTGGCTATGCCCTGGCCGGCCTGCGCCTGAATCGCCGCCTGGGCGATCTGCAAACGCGCAATGCCCGCCTGGAGGCCGAACTCGAAGCCGCGGAACAGCGCCGCGAAGACCTGCGCCAGAGCTTCGAGACCGCACGCCAGGAACTCGACCGCTCCTTCTCGGCGCTGGCAAGCGAGGCCCTGGAGGCCAACTCCAACCAGTTCCTGCGCCTGGCGCAGTCGATCCTGTCGCAAAAGCTCAGCGAGGGCCAGAACGAGATCGAGCGCTCGGAGAACAAGGTCGAGGCGATGCTCAAGCCGATCCGCGAGACGCTGGGCAAGACCGAGGCCGAGATCAACGCGATGGAGCGCTCGCGCGCGCAGGCCTTCGCCGCGCTGAACGAGCAGATCCAGCGCCTGAGCTCGGACAACGCCACGCTCCAGCGCGAGGCCCACAACCTGGTACAGGCCCTGTCCCGCCCCGGCGTGCGCGGGCGCTGGGGCGAGCTCACCCTCAAGCGTGCGGTGGAGCTCGCGGGCCTCTCGGCGCACTGCGACTTCACCGAACAACCGGCGCTGGACGGCGACGGCGCCCGCCAGCGCCCGGACCTGCTCGTGCACATGCCCGGCAACCGGGCCCTGGTCGTGGATGCCAAGACACCCCTGGATGCCTACCTCGACGCGGTCGCCGCAGCCGACCCGGAGCCGCGCGCAGCGGCCTTCAAGCGTCACGCCCAGCACCTGCGCTCGCGCGTCACCGAGCTCTCCAGCAAGCAGTACTGGGCCAGCGTCGAGCAGTCCCCCGAGTTCGCCGTGCTGTTCCTGCCCGGCGACCCGTTCCTGGCCGCCGCGCTGGAACACGAACCCGGCCTCCTGGAATACGCACTGGAGCGCCAGGTGCTGCTGGCCACCCCGAGCACGCTGATCGCCCTGCTGCGCACCGTCGAGTACGGCTGGCAACAGGCGCAGCTCACCGAGCACGCGCTGGAGATTCGCGACCTCGGCGCGGAGCTCTCCCACCGTCTGGGCACCTTGACCGAGCACCTGGCGCGCCTCGGCAAGGCGCTGGACCAGAGTACCGACGCCTTCAACAAGACCGTAGGCAGCCTGGAGCGCCAGGTCATGCCGAGCGCCCGACGGTTCCAGGAGCTGGGTATCCGCGCGCGCAAGAACCCGGAGGCGCCGGATACCCTGAACAATCGCGCCCGTCAGCCCGTCGACGCGAACCTCCCGGACGACGACCCGGACGTCGACACCGCTCCGGACACGGGCTCGCGGGACTGAGCCGCATGGCGGACCGCCCCGACATCCGCGCCGCGTACCGCCACTGCCGGCGCCGCGCGGCCGCGCACTACGAGAACTTCCCGGTCGCCTCCTGGCTGCTGCCCGCGCGCCTGCGCGGGCCGGTCGCCGCGGTCTACTGCTTCGCCCGCGATGCCGACGACCTCGCCGACGAGGACCAGCGCACCATCGACGAGCGGCGTGCCGACCTGATCGCAATGCAGGAACGCGTGCAGATCCTCGAAGACCCGGCCGCGGAATCCGAGCCAGAGTGGATCGCGCTGGCCGATGCGCGGCAGCGCTTCAGCCTGCCCGCCGCCCCGTTTGTCGATCTGGTCGACGCCTTCATCCAGGACCTGGAACAGACCCGCTACGCCACGTTTGGCGAGGTCATGGAGTACTGCCGCCGCTCCGCCAACCCGGTCGGGCGGCTGATGCTGTACCTCGACGGGAATCCGACCGAGGAGATGATCGGCTACTCCGACGCGGTCTGCTCCGCGCTGCAGCTGATCAACTTCTATCAGGACCTGCACCAGGACATCACCGAGAACAACCGGATCTACCTGCCGCAGGACGAGATGGCGCAGTACGGCGTCAGCGAGGAGATGATCGCGGCGGGCCAGACGACCTTCCCGCTACGCAACCTGATGCAGTTCCAGTACGCCCGCGCCGACCGCCTGCTGCGCGCCGGGGCACCGCTCGGCGGCATGCTGCGCGGACGCATGGGCCTGGAGATCCGCGCGATCATCAACGGCGGCGCCCGCGTACTCTGGCGCCTGCGCCAGCAGGACGACGTCTTCGCCCGCCCGCGCCTGCGCGCCCGCGACGCCTGGATCATCCTCGCCCACAGCCTCCGCCCCCGCCGCCGCAAGCGCGGCGCTAGCTAGACGACCTTCGAATAGCGCCGTTCTTCGCGGTTCAGGTAGGCGTCGAAGGCCATGGCGATGTTGCGCAGCAGGAGTCGGCCGCGTGGCTGGACCTCCAGGCAGTCGCGGCCGATGGTCACCAGGCCGTCGGCCTCCATCTCGGCCAGGCGGTCCAGGGCATCGCCAAAGGTCTCCCGGAAGTCGATGCCGAATGCGGCCTCGATGCCGCCGAAGTCGACTCTGGAGTGGCACATCAACTCGCTGATCACGGCGCGCCGCAGGCGATCGTCCTCATTCAGCTCGAGGCCGCGGAACACGGGCAGCTGACCCGACGCCAGCCGTTCCTGATAGGCATCGACCTCGCGCAGGTTCTGGCTGTAGCTGTCTCCGATCTTGCCGATGGCGGTCGGCCCCAGCGCGACGAGATCGTATTCCGCGCGCGTCGAGTAGCCCTGGAAGTTTCGCTGCAGCGTGCCCGCGCGCTGGGCGATCGCGAGTTCGTCATCGGGCAGCGCAAAGTGATCCATGCCGATGTACACATACCCCGCGTCGGTCAGACGCTGGATAGTCATCTCGAGGATCGCGAGCCGCTCCGTGGCCGGCGGGAGATCACCGTCGCGGATCTGGCGCTGCGTCTTGAACAGCTCCGGCAGGTGCGCGTAGTTGTACACGGCCAGCCGCTCCGGACGCAGGTCCAGCACGCGGTCCAGTGTCGCGGAGAACGTGTCCACCGTCTGCAGGGGCAGCCCGTAGATCAGATCCAGGTTGGTCGACGTAAAGCCATGCTCGCGCGCCTGGCGTACCACCTGCGCGGTGACCTCGAACGGCTGGATGCGGTTGACGGCCTTCTGCACGGCGGGATCGACATCCTGCACCCCGACACTGATGCGATTGAAGCCCAGCGACGCCAGGAGCGGCAGGGTGCCGGGACGCACAGCACGCGGATCGATCTCGATTGAGAACTCCCGCTCCGGGCCCGTCTCCAGCGTGAAATGCCGGCCCAGGGCCTCCATGACCCGGGTCAGGTCGTCGTCGGACAGATAGGTCGGCGTCCCGCCCCCGAAGTGCAACTGGCGCACCGGCCGATCGCGATCGAACAACTCGCCCTGCAGGGCAATCTCCTGCTCCAGCGAGTCGAGATAGCTCGTCGCCCGCCGATAATTGCCGGTTATCACCTTGTTGCAGGCACAGTAAAAACACACCGTGTCGCAGAAGGGCACGTGGACATAGAGCGACAGCGGACGCGCCGCCCCTTCGGCATTCGTCACCCGCGCCACCCGCATATAGGCCTGCGCGTCAAACCCCTCGTGGAACTGCGGCGCCGTAGGGTAGGACGTATAGCGAGGGCCGCTCACGTCATAGCGACGCAACACTTCGGGATCGAATACCAGACGCTGTTCCATACGGCTCTCCGCATCGGGAGGGCGGGCCCCTTGCGCCACCCTGACACCATCACCCTACGCGCCCCCCGGCCGGGGCCGGTTGATGTATGTCAAACGTGGCTTCGATCAGCGCCGCCATCCGCATCCCGGCCCCGCTGTGCTAGCCTTGCCGTCCCAAGACGGTACCCCGATCCCGAGCGCGTATGTCCCCCGACGAATATTGCGAGGAGAAGGCCGCGAAGAGCGGCTCCAGCTTCTACTACGCATTCCGGTTCCTGGAGCCCGAACGGCGCCGCGCGATCACCGCGCTGTACGCGTTCTGCCGCGAGGTGGACGACATCGTCGACGAGGTCAGCGAGGAGACCGTGGCGCGCACCAAGCTTCAGTGGTGGCGCGAGGAGATCGAGCGCCTGTTCGACCACCAGCCGCGCCACCCGATCACCCAGGCCCTGCAGCCGCATCTGGCGCCGTTCGATCTCAGCCGCGAGTACTTCGACGAGATCATCGACGGCATGCAGATGGACCTCGACTACGACAGCTACCCGGACTTCACCACGCTGTCGCTGTACTGCTACCGCGCGGCCAGCGTGGTCGGGATCCTGTCCGCCCATATCTTCGGCTTCTCGGACCGACGCACGCTGAAATACGCGCATGACTTAGGGATGGCCCTGCAGCTGACCAACATCCTGCGTGATGTCCACGAGGACGCGATGCGCGGCCGGGTCTACATCCCGATGGACGAGCTGAAAAAGCACGGCGTAAAGCCCGAGGAATTTCAGGTCAATGTCACGGACGACCGCCATCGTGCTCTGTTCGCCGAGCAGGCGGAGCGAGCTCGCCGCTACTACCAGCGCGCCGAGGAGCACCTGCCCGCCGAGGACCGCTACCCCCAGCGCCCGGGCCTGATCATGGCCGCGATCTACCGCACCCTGCTCGACGAGATCGAGGACGACGGCTATCGCGTGCTGGAGCACCGCGTGCGGCTGACCCCGATCCGCAAGCTGTGGATCGCCTGGCGCACCGCGCGCCGCCTGAAGCGCGAATACCGCCGCGCGGGCTGACCCCGCCCGCCCCATGGCCACCGTTCCCGCATCGCATCCGGTCGTCGTGCTCGGCGCCGGCTGGGCCGGTCTGACCGCCGCGCTGACACTTGCCCGGGCCGGCGTCGCGGTCCACCTGATCGAGGCCGCCGCGACCGCGGGCGGGCGCGCCCGCAGCCTGGACCGCGACGGTGCGGAACTGGACAACGGCCAGCACGTGCTGGTCGGCGCCTGTCACGCCACACTGGACCAACTGCGCTCGGTCGGCACCAACACGGATCACGCCTTCGCGGCCCTGCCGTTCGGCCTGCGCATGCATGCACCGGGCCGCCCTCACCCGGCCCTGGCCCTGGAACCGCGCTCGCCGCGCCTGCCGGCCCTGGCCGGTGGGCTGTGGAAGAGCCTTGCGGGTACCCCGCTGCACAGACGCCTCCCGGCCCTGCTGGGGGCAGCCTCGATCCTGCATCGGCCGCTGGACGAGGACCACGACGTACGCGAATGGCTGCAGACGCACCGTCAGCCGGACATGCTGATCCGCCAGCTCTGGGAACCGCTCTGCCTCGCGGTCATGAATACGCCGATCCGAAGCGCCTCGGCGCAGATCTTCCAGAACGTGCTGCGTCTGGCCCTGAACCACGGGCCGGACGACGCCCGGCTCCTGATCCCGACCCGGCCACTGGGATCGCTGTATCCGGAACCCGCCCTGCGCGAACTGCGCGAGCGCGGTGCCACGATCGAGACCGGTCGGCGCATTGTGGCCATCGAACCCGGGGGTCCCGAGGCCCGCTACCAGCTGCGCGACCGTAACCATCGCGTCACCTATGCCAACGCGGTGATCCTCGCCACCGCGCCCAGCGCAGCCGCTCGACTCCTGCCCGCAGCCCCCGAGCTGCAGCCCCACCATCGGGCGCTGATGGCCATGGGCGAGCGCAGCATCTGTACGGTGTATCTGCGCTACCCCGGCCCGGTCCTGGAACGCCCGCCGCTACAGGGACTCATCGACCAGCACGGACAATGGCTCATTCCCCGCCGGGTGGCCGGCGAGCCGGACTGGCTGGCCGTCGTGATCTCCACTGCGGACGACCTGCCGGCGATGACGGCGGAGGAGCGCTGGCGTCGCGTCGCGGAAGAACTGGAACGGACCTTCCCCGAACTGGGAATCCCCCAGACCGGTCATGTCGTGTGCGAGAGACGCGCCACGATCGATGCCCGCGTCGATCTGGACGCACTGCGCCCGGTGGCCGGCACCCCCTGGCCCGGACTGTTCCTGGCCGGCGACTATGTGACGCCGGGCCTGCCCTCGACCCTCGAAGCCGCCGTGCGGTCTGGATTAGAATCAGCCCACAAGCTACTGGAGACGCTGCCTTGACCGATCTCGACATCCCCGCCCTGCTGGACTATCGCCCGGAACCGGGTGCCTTCAACGACCGCGTGGTCCTGGTAACCGGCGCGGCCGCGGGCATCGGGCGTGCGATCGCCCAGGCCTGCGCGGCGGCGGGCGCGATCGTCGTGCTGCTGGACAAGGACATCAAAGGACTGGAGAAGACCTACGACCTGATCGAGCAGGAAGGCCACCCGCAGCCGGCCATCTACCCGCTCAATCTGGAGGGTGCCACGGTCAAGGACTACGGCGACCTGGCCGAGAACATCCGCGACTCCCTGGGGCGCCTGGACGGGCTGGTACTGCACGCCGGCTGGGCCGGGACACTGACGCCGTTGAAGGGATACGACCCCGAGCTGTGGTTCAAGGTCATCAACAGCAACCTGCACGGTCCGTTCTTCCTCGCCCAGGCGGTGCTCCCGCTGCTGGAAGACAGCCCGCACGGCAGCTTGGTCGTCTCCACCCAGGACTGCCGCAAGGCCTTCTGGGGCGCCTTCGGCATGGCCAAGGCCGCGCAGGACGCGATGATCGACATCCTCGCGCGCGAGCACCGCAACGAGAAGCACTTCATCCATGTGAACGGCATCGACACCGGCCCCGTGCGCTCGCGCTTCCGCGCCGGCCACTACCCGGCCGAAAACGCCGAGAAGCTGCCACGCCCGGAAGACGTCGTCGGCCCGTACCTCTACCTCCTCGACACCACCGACCCGGAACACACAGGCCTGCACCTGTCCCTGGAGGGCCACGTACCCGAGCCGGCACCCCGCCCGCACCGCCAGCCCCAGGAGGGCTAACCACCGCCCCTGGCCACGCGGGGCTTCGCGGCCAAGGCCGCTCCCACGGGCTTGTTGTGGCCGCCGGGGTCTACCTTCGGGTCTTGCCTTTTGCCTTTGTGGGAGCGGCCTGTGGGAGCGGCCTTGGCCGCGAAGCCCTGACACAGCCTACCCACGCCGCACCCGGCGCTTACCCGGGCGGGATTTGGCCCGGGGCGGGCCCTTCTTCTGGCCGGGCCCGGCCGGGCGGGCGGCGGTCTCCACGCCCTTGTGCTGGGTCTGGAAGGTCTGGCCGCGCTGTTTCAGGGCCTTGCCGCCGCGGGTCACGCGGCCGCCGGTGGCGGCCCTCGCCCCGCCCGTGCCCTGGCCGGTGCCGGCGGGCTGCCAGGTGGGGATCAGGTGATGCTTGCCATTGCCGATCAAGTCCGCACGGCCCATGCGCTTGAGCGCATCGCGCAACAGCGGCCAGTTGTTCGGATCGTGGTATCGCAGGAATGCCTTGTGCAGGCGCCGCGCCCGTGCGCCGCGCGCGACCGGCACCCGATCCCCCGCCTTGCGCTTGATGCCACGCAGCGGGTCCCGCCCGGAGTGCCACATTGCGGTCGCGAGCGCCATCGGGCTGGGCAGGAAGGCCTGCACCTGGTCGGCGCGGAAGTTGTGCCGCTTGAGCCACAACGCGAGGTTCAACATGTCCTCGTCGGACGTTCCCGGGTGCGCGGCGATGAAATACGGGATCAGGTACTGCTCCTTGCCCGCCTGCTTCGAGTACTTCTCGAACATCGCCTTGAAGCGATCGTACGCGCCCATGCCGGGCTTCATCATGCGCGACAGGGGGCCGGATTCCGTATGTTCCGGCGCAATCTTCAGGTAGCCTCCCACATGATGGGTGACCAGCTCCTTCACGTACTCCGGTGACTCCACGGCCAGGTCGTACCGCAGGCCCGAGGCGATCAGGATCTTCTTGATCCCGGGCAGCGCCCGCGCCTTGCGGTAGAGGTTCACCAGCGGCGTGTGGTCGGTATCGAGGTTCTTGCAGATCCCGGGATAGACACAGGACAGCCGGCGGCAGTTGCGCTCGATCTCCGGGTCCTTGCAGGCCAGGCGGTACATGTTGGCCGTGGGCCCCCCGAGATCGGAGACCACGCCGGTAAAGCCGTCGACCTTGTCGCGGATCTCCTCGATCTCCTTGAGCACGCTCTCCTCGGAACGGCTCTGGATAATGCGGCCCTCGTGCTCGGTGATCGAGCAGAACGTGCAGCCGCCGAAGCAGCCCCGCATGATGTTCACCGAGAAGCGGATCATCTCCCAGGCCGGGATGCGCGCATCGCCATAGGAGGGATGCGGCGCGCGGGCATACGGGAGGTCGAACACCGCATCCATCTCCGCAGTGGTCAGGGGGATCGGTGGCGGGTTCAGCCAGACCTCCTTGTCGCCATGGCGCTGCACGATGGCGCGGGCATTGCCCGGGTTGGTCTCCAGATGCAGCACGCGGGAGGCATGGGCGTACAGCACCGAATCGCCCTTGACCTGTTCAAAGGCCGGGATGCGGATGACCGTCTGGTCTCGCGGCGTCCCGCGCGGGATGTCGCGGTGGAAGCGAACGACCCGGGCACCACTCTCCTCGGCGGCACTCTTGGGTTCCTGTTTCGTTTCGGCCTCGGCACAGGTCGACGGCGACACCATCGCGTAGGGGTCGGGATTGGCGTCCACCGGCCCCGGGGTATCCACTTCGCTGGAGTCCAGCTCCACATAGCCGCCCGGCACCGCATCGCGCAGGAACGCCGTACCCCGCAGATCGGTGATCTCCCGCGGGTGCTCGCCGGCCGCCACGCGATGAGCCAGCTCGACCAGGGCGCGTTCGGCATTGCCGAACAGCAGGATGTCGGCACGCGCATCCAGCAGCACCGAGCGGCGCACCTTGTCCTGCCAGTAGTCGTAGTGGGCGATGCGGCGCAGGCTCGCCTCGATGCCGCCGGCGACCACCGGCACGTCCTTGTACGCCTCGCGGGCGCGCTGGGCGTAGACGATCACCGCGCGGTCCGGCCGGTGGCCGTGGACATCCCCCGGGGTATAGGCGTCGTTGGAGCGGATCTTCCGGTCAGCCGTGTAGTGGTTGACCATCGAGTCCATATTGCCGGCGGTGACGCCGAAGAACAGATTGGGGCGGCCTAGCGCGCGGAACGGCTCGGCGGAGGTCCAGTCCGGCTGCGCGATGATGCCGACGCGAAAGCCCTGTGCCTCCAGCAGCCGCCCGATGATCGCCATGCCGAAGCTCGGGTGGTCAACATAGGCGTCCCCCGTGACCAGCACGATGTCGCAGCTGTCCCAGCCGAGGTCGTCCATCTCCTCGCGGGTGGTCGGCAGAAACGGGGCCGTACCGAAGCGCTTGGCCCAGTAGGGCTTGCGCGCAAACAGCGAAGGCGGGAAATCGGGGACAGCGGACATGGACTCGGGCTCCCGGCCGGGGCCGGTGGATTCAAACCCGCGCATTACACGCCGGAAACGCCGCCAGATCAAACGGCCCCGGCGCTTGCGGGGCCGAAAGGGATGCCGGACAAACCCCATCGGCCAGAGGCTGGCCTCCTACAAGCCATGCCCCCAGGCGGCCCGAGGTCAAGGAACACGATAACCAACCCCAAAGCCCTTGAACGCCCCCCTGTAGGAGGCCAGCCCCCTGGCCGATCGTTCGCTCGGCGCGACCGGCCTCAGTAAAGCCTTACGAACAGATCGATCGCCGGCTGCATCGCGCCCCGCCAGCGCTCTTCCAGGCGCGGCTCCCAGCGCGGGTCGATCTCGGCGGCCGTGCGCACCATGCAGTCCAGCCAGATCGGGTACAGATCCGGCTCCACCGGTACACGTCCTTCGCGGGAATGGACCTGCCCCATGCGCTCCATCGTCGATGCCACGAAGCTCTCCCCCTCCGCATAGCTGATCGCCGTCGAGATCGCCTGCCCGAGGGCCCGCTTTTGCTGCGAGAAGTCCGTAGAGGCGAACGCCGCCTTCACCCTCGGGTCGGCCTGCAGGAAGTGTTCGTAAAAGCGCGTCACGAAGTCGCCCGCGCGGCGGCATCGTCCATAACTCTGGTGTACGTCGGAGAAGTCCATGGTCGTCCCTGCCGTAAAGGAGTCGCAAGGATGCAGAATGCGGTGCACGGGCGCATTGAGACAGATCAACCGCCCAGGCTGGCCCAGCCCGTGCCGCACTCGCATCCCTCTCGTCAGGACTTGGGATACACGCCGGCGTACTGAATGCCCGCCAGTTCCGCCAGCCCGCGGTCGAACGTCGTCAGGTCGTTCGGGCCAAAATCCTCCAGACGGTTGTGGCCGCAGGCACGCGCCAGTACACACATCAGCTCCCGCGAGGCCCCCAGGAACCGGCCCAGCCGCTCCCCGCCCTCCCGGGCATCCAGCCGCGCGCGCAGCTTCGGGTCCTGTGTCGCCACGCCCGTCGGGCAGCGGTTCGTGTGGCAGATCCGCGCACCCACACAGCCGACCGCCTGGATTGCGGCATTGCCCAGCGCAATACCGTCGGCCCCCAGCGCCAAGGCCTTCACGAAGTCCGCGGGTGTGCGCAGCCCGCCCGTAACCAGCAGCGTGACCCGGCCACTGGCGCCATTGGCATCCAGGAAGCGCCGCGCTCGGCCCAGCGCCGGGATCGTGGGCACACTGATGTGGTCGCGCAGCAGCGCGGGCGAAGCCCCGGTACCGCCACCGCGACCATCCAGGATCACGTAGTCCGCCCCCGCCTCCAGGGCAAAGGCCAGATCCGCCTCGATGTGATTGGCCGACAGCTTGAACCCGACGGGAATGCCCCCGGTCTTCTCCCGTACCTCGTCGGCAAAACGGCGGTAGTCCGCGGGCGTCTCGAACCCGTCCAGGCTGGGTGGCGAGAGGGCGTCCTGCCCCACGTCGATCCCGCGCACCCGGGCGATCTCGTCACTCACCTTCGCCCCGGGCAGCACGCCACCCACACCGGTCTTGGCCGCCTGGCCGGCCTTGAAATGCAAGGCCTGCACCTTCGCCAGCACCTCGTCGGAATAGCCAAACCGCGCCGGCCCCAGCTCGAACAAATAGCGCGAGTTCTCCGCCTGTTCGGCATCCAGCATCCCGCCCTCGCCGGAACAGATCCCCGTCCCGGCCTGCTCGGCCCCGCGCGCCAGCGCGATCTTCGCCTCGCGCGACAGCGCCCCAAAGCTCATGTCCGATACCAGCATCGGGATATCCAGCCGCAGCGGCCGCTTCGCCTCGGGCCCGATCACCAGCCCCGTCTCGACCGGGGCCCCATCCGGCAGCGGCCGACTGGCGAGTTGCGCCGCCAGCAGCTGCAGGTCGTCCCAGGTCGGGAGCCGACTGCGCGGCACGCCCATCGCCACCGTCGGTCCGTGGTGACCCACCTCGTCCAGCCCCGAACGGGCCATGCGATGGATCAGTTCGACATGCGGCTCCGTCTCGGTATTGCGCGGGTCCGGGGCGTTGTCGCCGTCATCCTCACCGGAGCCCTGATCCGTGTCCGGCTCGGTGCCGATATCGTCCTCGTCGAACTGCTGGTGGGTGCCATCACAGTACGGGAGATTGCCCGACTGCTTGCACTGGCACATTAATGCCTCGCCATCCTCCTCCGGGGTCAAGGCGATCGGCTCCAGCCCCGTCCCCGCGTGCGAGCCGTCACAAAACGGCTGGTCCTTGGATCGCCCGCAGCGGCAAAAGTAATACTCCTTCCCCTTCTTCAACTCGACGCCCTTGGGCTCCACCGCCGCGATCTTCGCTCCTGCCATGATTCGCTCCTTGCTCTTGGGGTACTAGGGAAACACTGATCAATGTACACGCTCGCGCTCGAGTCGCTCTTGCGTGCGAACAAGGCGCGGCGACCGCCGTGCAGTCATTCTGCACAAGGGAGCCGCAACGCCGTTCCCGCGCCCGTTTTTGATAACAACGGGCGGCCGAGCCCCTTCGGGGTTGGCACC
>NZ_ARQK01000059.1 GCF_000385215.1 Thioalkalivibrio thiocyanoxidans ARh2 | reverse complement strand
CCGCCGGCGGAACTGCGCCACCGCGTGACATCGCCGGGCGGCACGACAGAGCGCGCCCTGCAGGTGCTGGAGGACGGCGACCTGCGCGGTCTCATGCGCCGCGCGATGGCGGCGGCGGCCGAACGCTCGCGCGAACTCGGACAGTAGGGGCTTCGTCCGCCGCGTTTCAGGCTGGGCCTGGATCGGCATCTGGAGTTTACGTGCCTTCGGCCTGCCGCCTGCCTGCGCTGTCTCGCCAGCGCGCCGCGAGGTACTTTCTTGCGTGCCCAAGAAAGTACCCAAAGAAGGGCACCCGGATTCCGCCCGGGAACCTTGCTCCAGGGCCCTCGGGCCGGCGGCGCTGAAACTCGCTGCGCTGTCGCTCCGCTCAGACAGTCAGCGCCTCTCTTCCGTCCCGAGGACCCCTCCGCAAGGGGCTTCATACGGGGGGATAAGGTCAAGACAACGGCTGGTCTGACGTTCGAGCTTGTAGAAGGAGGCTAGGTATTCGCACATCTTCGGCACGCGCGGCCTTCGGCCATAGCGTGCCGCGCCCGCCAGCGGGCGCCAGCTCCCATCGTAGGATGCGGATGAGCGGAGCGAATCGCATCAGGATTGCCCCGACGCTGGAACGGTGCGTTTCGCTTCGCTCAACGCACCCTACAACTCGGGGCTCAAGACAGGTGCGGGAACACCGCCTGTTTCGACCTACCCTCCCGATATGAGCCCCTTGTGGAGGGCGTGACAGGCCAGGAGAAGGCGCTGACTGTCTGAGCGCAGCGAGTTTCAGCGCCTCCGGCCTGGCGCGTCCGGAGCAAGGTTCTGGGCGAATCCCGGGCGTGTTTCTTGGTTACTTCTTTGCACGAGCAAAGAAGTAACTCGGGGCGCGCTGCCGAAACAGCGCTTGGCAGGCGGTGGACCGAAGGCACGTAAACTCCAGATGCCGAACCAGGCCCAGCCTCAACGACGTTGAGGGCCAACCAGGGCACATCAAGGCCCGCTAGCTGGCGCGCGGGAGAAGGCTAGTCGTCGGGGAGGCCGAGGCGGCGCAGCCAGCGCGCCGGGTCACGAGCGCAGACCAGAAACTCGGGGTTGAGCATGCTCTCCTTCGTGTTGTAGCGAAGCTCCTGCCCATGGAGATCCGTCACATGCCCGCCCGCGGCCCTCACGACCGCGTGCGCGGCGGCGGTATCCCACTCGCTGGTCGGCCCCAGCCGCGGATAAATGTCCGCGGCCCCCTCGGCCACCATGCAGAGCTTCATCGAACTGCCCAGGCTCACCAGCTCGTGCGGCCCCAGGCGTTCCAGGACAGCCTTGAGTCGCTCGGCCCCGTGCGAACGGCTGCCGGCCACCAGCGGCCGTTCGCTGTCGATACGGTCGCGCGCCACCTCGATGGTGCGCGGGGCCTCCATGCCATCGCGCCGGATGGCGCCACCACCCGCGTGCCCCGCATAAAGACGCTGCAGGACCGGGCTCCAGACCACACCCATCAGCGGCTCGTGGTCATGGATCAGGGCAATGTTCACCGTGAACTCGCCCGTGCGCTTGACGAACTCGCGGGTACCGTCGAGGGGGTCAATCAGCCAGTAGGTCCGCCACTGCTTGCGGCGCTCGAACGGGACATCCTGCCCCTCTTCGGACAGGACGGGCCACTCCGGCGCAATGTCGCGCAGGCCCTGTGCAATCACGCGATGCGCGGCCAGGTCGGCCTCCGTCAGCGGGGAGCGGTCGTCCTTTTCGGTGACCGCAAAGCGGGTCTCGTAGATCTCGAGAATGGCGTGGCCGGCATCCTCGGCCAGGCCACCCACTTCCTGCATCAGGGCGGTCAGGGCCGCATCCCTGGGCGGTTCGTTCATCGGGGCGTCCTTGTGGTTCTACTGGTACCGGATGCGCGTACCTTGGCAGAACCCGGCTCAGGCGTCGAGAAAATCACGCACCATGTAGAGCGCCGCGATGGAGCGCGCCTCGGTGCAATCCTCGCGGGCGACCAGCTCGCCCAGCCGGTCGAGCGACCAGGGGACCACTTCGATGGCTTCCGGCTCGTCACCCTCCGCACGCTGGGGGTAGAGCTCCTCCGCCACAATCAGGTGGGTCTCGTGGGACATGTAACCGGGCGCGACGGTCAGCGCGCCGAGATGGGTCAGGCGGTGACCGCCATACCCGACCTCCTCCATGATCTCGCGGTTCGCGGCCACCAGGATGTCCTCGCGGGCCTCGATCCGGCCCTTGGGCAGACCGAGCTCGTAGCGGTGGGTGCCCGCCGCGTATTCGCGGATGAGCAGCACGGTGCGATCCGGCTGAACCGGGGCGACGATGACCGCGCCGTTACCCCGGCTGATCAGGCGCTCGAAGCAGGTGCGCGCCCCGTTGCTGAACTCGAGGTCCAGCTCCTCGACCTCGAACAGCCGACTGCGGGCCACCGTGCGGCGGCCCTGGACATCCGGTTTGTGTCGGCTCATCGGCAGTTCATTCAGCGTTGCGCAGGCGTACCTGGGTTCTCAGCTCGCCCTCGAACAGGGTGTCCAGGATGATGCCATGGTCGGACTCGACGACCTCGAAACCCTCCTGGGCCTCGGGCTCGGTATCTTCCAGACGCAGGTCCAGATCCCCCCAGTTTACGGCTATGGTGACCCGCATGGGGAAGTAGCCGTCGAGGAAACGTCGCACGAAAGGCCCGTTCTCCATCTTGTAGACACCATCACCCTCGTGCTCGATCACGCGCATGCGCGCAGTGACACAGACTTCGGAGTCCTTGTGTACACCGCGCAGATCGACACGGTCGCCCCGCGCCTCGGCCTGATCGATGTTGGTGGTGGATTCGACCTGAAGGTCCTCGATTCGCTGTTCGTTGTAGGCAATGACCATGCGCCGGATCGGTGCGATGTCGTTGTGGCACTGGCGCAACTCGACCCAGCCGTCCTCGAGCGAAGACTGGCTCAGCGTGATCTGATTCTGATGATGATGAGGCACCTGCTCCGGCTCCTCGGTCAAAAACTTGATTTCCGGACTGGTCGTCTGGGTATCGTCCGGCGATACCGTATCGCCCCACAGGCTGTCATCCTCGAGCGGATCGTAATCGGGGTCGTCCGGGTCCATTGCCTGCGCCGAGAGCGGCAACAGCGCCAGGGAGACCAGCGCCAGAAGCAGGGGACCGGGGGCCATACGGGAATCAGGTACTATGGAAGCCATCGCAATTCACCTCCTTTGAGGTTCCGTTCGCTGTGGACCCCAAAAACCCCGAAAAAAATCCGAATCCGCAGGAATCTTCGGTGCATGTCGACTGGTCGCGCATCGATACGGTGCTGTTCGACATGGACGGCACACTGCTGGATCTGCACTTCGACAACCGCTTCTGGCGCGAGCTGATCCCTGCCGAGTACATCCGCTGCCAGCCGGATGACCCGGAATGCGCCCGCCGGCGTCTGGAAGACGAGATGCAGCGCGTGCGCGGCAAGCTCGAATGGTACTGCGTGGACCACTGGACCCGGTTCACCGGCCTGGACGTACTGGGACTGAAGCGTGAACTGGCGCACCACGTCACGATCAAGCCGCATGCCGAGGCGTTGCTGGACACGCTCTCCCGCGCCGGCCGCCGGCGTGTCCTGGTGACCAACGCCCATCCGAAGGTCTACAACTTCAAGCACCAGCTCACGCGAATCGGGGACCACCTGGACACGATCGTCTCCGCGCACGATCTCGAGTGCGCGAAGGAAGACACCGATTTCTGGGAGCGCCTCCAGCGTGTCGCTCCCTACGATCCGGCCCGCACCCTGCTGGTCGACGACAACCTGCTGGCCCTGGCCAGCGCAGCCCGGCAGGGGCTGACCGAGCTGCGCGGCATGCGCTACCCGGACGAACGCGGGGAGCCGATGGACTCGCGGGATTTCCTGCTGCTGGAATCACTGGCCGATCTGCTACCCGGGCTGCCGGGCGGGCAACGCCCCGCTACTTGACCGGGGTCGGCAGGTTGCGGATCAGATCCAGGCGGATCCGTACGTCACGCCCCTCGCACTCGCCGTCCAGCCAGTGATACCCGTCCGCCTCGCGCACCTCGCGCGGGGTCACCTTGCCCCACCAGGCCTGACTGGAGTCGGGCTCGGCCCAGTTCAGCTGCAGGGTCTCGCCCGTGAGAATGGCGATCTCCAGGCGCTCGATCACATGCTTGGGAAGGGCGGGTTCGGTCATCGGGGCGGTTCGCGATAGTCAGTCGGATCGGGCACGCCCGCCGCGGCAAAGGCTGCGCGGCGCGCCTGGCACTGCGGGCAGCGCCCGCAGTGAAGCGATTGTGCCAGAAGGCAGCTCCAGGTGCGGGACCAGTCGATCCCCAACGGATCGGTGCTGCGGATGATCTCGGCCTTGGACTGCGCGATCAGCGGGGCCTCGATCGCCAGCCCCGGCACCAGCTCGTCCGCCAGCGCCGCGAGATGCCCGATAAAGGACGGGCGCGACCCCGGGCCATGCCCCTGGTCCTCGCGATTGAGGGCGAGCAGGATGCGCCCCGCCCCCTGGTGCTCCGCGAGATTGACCGCCAGGGCCAGTACCAGCAGGTTGCGCTGCGGCAGCGGCACATGCGCGACCCACTCCGAGCGTTTGGCAAACGCCTGGCGCAGCGCGCGCAGATCCATCTCGACGGGCTCGACCCCATAGTCCGCGCCCAGGGCGCGGATCGCAGCCCGCTCGCGCTCGGCATTGCGCTGGCCGTAATCCACCCACATGCCGCGCAGCGGTCGGCCCTGCACATGCCGCTGCACCAGCAGGGCGCTGCTCTCGATACCCCCGGACAGCAGGAGCAGATCCGGGGACGATTCACCCGTGTACTTGTCCGTGGCGCCCATTCGGGCACCATACGCAAAGCACACGCCCGCAGAAAGGAACCCTGATGATCGACGAGCTGCGCCGCCACTGGCAGCGCCTGATGCGCACGGATCTGAGCGACACCGAATCCGGCGACGACGAACAGCGCCTGCAGCGCGCGGCCGCCGCGCTCATCATGGAGGTCTGCCGCGCCGACTTCGAACTGCACGAGGTCGAACTCGACTCCGTGCGCGCCAGCCTGATCGAGCTGTTTGAACTGGATGCGGATACCGCCGATGGCCTGCTCGAGATCGCCCGCGAAAAGAGCGACGAACTCGTATCCATCCACCCGATGGCCCGCGAGGTCAACGCGGCCTTCGACGCCAACCAGAAAGCCGACATCATGCGCGCACTGTGGCGCGCCGCGTGGGCCAACCAGGACCTGCACAAGCGCCAGGAGGCCGTGATCCGGCACCTGGCCGATCTCCTGTACGTCCCGCATTCGACATTCATCCGCACCAAGCACGAGGTCCTGGGCGATGCTGCCGATCCGGACTGATGGAGGGTGGCGGTAATGGGCGACCCGGGCACACTACTCGCCGCCCTTGCTGTGGGCATCCTGGGGGGCGTTCACTGCCTCGGGATGTGCGGTGGCATCGTGGGCGCGATCTCGCTCGGGCACGGTCGCCGGGGTCCGGGATTCGACCTGCTCCTGGCCTACAACCTGGGGCGCATGGGCAGCTACGTGATCGCCGGCGCCCTGGCCGGCTGGCTGGGGGCCACCCTGCTGGGCGGCCTGCCGGCCGGGCAGGCAATCCTGCAGGGGATTGCCGCAGTCTTCCTGGTCCTGTTGGGACTGTACATCGGTGGCTGGTGGCCGGTCCTGGCGCGTCTGGAGCAGGCGGGTGGTGTGGTGTGGCGTCGCATCGAACCCCTCGGTCGGCGGTTTCTGCCAGTGCGGCATGCCGGACAGGCACTGCTGGTGGGCGGGCTCTGGGGCTGGCTGCCCTGCGGGCTGGTCTACAGCGTGCTGGCCTGGTCGCTCAGCGCCGGAGGGGCCACCGAGGGCGCCCTGCTGATGGCGGCCTTCGCCCTGGGCACGCTGCCGAATCTGTTGCTGATGGGGGTCTTCGCGGCGCGCATGGCCGCATTCGTGCAACAGCGCTGGGTTCGCGCCCTGGCCGGGGCCACGATCCTGCTCTACGGCGGGTGGATGCTGCTGCGGCTGACGATGTAACCCCCGCCTCCCGGCGGGGGTACGAATGGACCTCAGTCGGCGAAGAACTCGCGGCTGAAGCTGATGGGCAGGGCCCGCTCGCTGCCTTCCGGCGTTACCTCGAGCTCGAACTCGAGCGTCTCGCCGCGGCGAACGGTCACCTCGGAAAGCTGATAGATGGCGTCGCCATCCTGGACTTCCCGGAAGCGCAGACTGCGCATCTGGTCTTGCATGTTGGTCGCGGTACCACTGAGATCCGCGGACACAGCCTTCAGGCCGTCATTGGTGCGCTCCATTACGGTCACGTTGACCATCGCGCGGTTGGCGCTGCGGCGCACGTCGTAGGCCTGAGCGACCTCGGGGGAAAGGAAGGTCGTGTTGATGACGTTGTAGTACACCACGTAGTTGTCGAATTCCGCCTCGCTGGCGGACGCCATCGAGCTGCCGAGGGCAACCGCCGCCAAAGCGACGATGAAGCCGGTGATGACCCGATGCACTCTTGCCATGGCTAACTCCTCTGCCGTTCAGGGTAGGCGAGGGCGGTGCCGCCGGCATGAGGCTGACACCACCCCCTGTCCTCGAGTCTAGCGCCTTTTCGTGCAGATGAAACCGGCAAAAGAAGAGGGTTTCCGGGCCCGGTTGATCTGGATCAGAAAGAGCGCACCAGAATCAGCAGGATGTACAAACCCACCAGTGCAACCATCGGGGAAAAATCAATTGCGCCGGCCTGCGGCAGCGTCCGGCGCAGAGGACCAAGGATGGGCCGATTGACGTCGGCGGCCAGGCGCAGGATGGGGTTATGTCCCCCGCCTCCACCACCCGCCTGGATCCAGCTCATCACGACCTCGATGATCAGGGCGATCATGAATACCCAGATCACGGTGGTCAGCACCTCGCGGATGGCGACGTAGAAGATCACGCCCAGCCCCACATCCGCCCCGAGAATCGCGGCACGCAGCCAGAGTTCGATGCACTTGAGCACGATAATCAGCACGATCGCGGCCAGATCGAACCGCCCGACCGAAGGGATCACCCGCCGCAGGATTCTTAGCGGCGGGTCGGTCAGCATCACGATCGTCTGCGAGATCGGGTTGTGGTATTCCGCCCGCACCAGCCCGAAGATCGTACGCAGGATCAACAGGATGATGTAGATCCCGAAGATGACGCTGATCAGGAAGATGGCAATCTCTTGTCCGGGTCCGGCGGCAGTCATGCGGGCTCCTTGCGGCAGTTCGACGGGAAGTCGGCGACATTCTCGGGCATGCCCGGCGGGATGCCAAGACAGACGCAGATTGAGTCAAGTGTTCTCGGGCACCCGGTCAGGTACCTCGAATCCGGTCCAGGGTATCGCGCACCTGGGTCGCGATCTCTTCAATGGAGAGCTCGGTAACGTCCAGGTGAGGGATGTTCCAGATCTCCAGAAATTCCTGGATCGCGGCACATTCCGCGCGGCACTGGCCGAGGCTTGCGTACTGGCTCCCGGGACGGCGGCCCTCGCGGATCTGGGACAGCCGCTGGGGGGTGATGGTCAGCCCGACCAGGCGCCCGCCCAGGCCCCGCAGGCTGCGCGGCATATGCGGAGTGTCGTCCTGACCCAGGTCCTCCGGCACCAGCGGGTAGTTGGCCGCGAACAGGCCGTAGTTCATTGCCAGGTAGAGGCTGGTGGGCGTCTTGCCCGAACGCGACGCACCCAGCAGCACCACATCGGCCACGGAAAGATCCTGGGTGGACAGGCCGTCGTCATGCGACAGCGTGTAGTTCAGGGCCTCGATACGGCGATCGTAGCGCGTCACGTCCCCCATGCCGTGGGCCCGCCCGGATACCGGCTGGGCGGTGACCCCGAGCACCTCCTCCAGCCGCCCGACCTGCTCCCCGAACACGTCGATGACCGGGACGGGGCTGTGGCGCAGATCCTGGCGCAGGTCGGCATTGGCCAGGGTGGCCACGACCACCGCCGGCTGCGGCCCGGCCCCGATCCGCGCGAACACGCTGGACAGCCGACCCGGGGTCTGCACGAATGGCAGCCGATGCCAGGCCGGGTCCAGGTCCGGGAACTGGGTGAACAGCGAACGCGCCAGCGTCTCCGCGGTAATCCCGGTCCCGTCGGACACCAGATACACCTGCGGGCACCGCGGATCCGCCATGTCCTATCCCCTCACCTTCGCCAGTTGCTCCCAGGTGGAGAGTAGTGCATCCGGGTTCAACGACAAGGAATCGATGCCCTCGTCCATCAGCCACGCGGCCATCTCGGGGTAGTCGGACGGGGCCTGTCCGCAGATCCCGACGTACTTGTCGGCATCCTTCGCGGCCCGGATCGCCATGGTCAGCAACGCCTTCACCGCATCGTCGCGCTCGTCGAAGGAATCCGCCACCAGGCCGGAGTCACGATCGACGCCCAGCGTGAGCTGGGTCAGGTCGTTGGAGCCGATCGAGAAGCCGTCGAAGTGCTCCAGGAAGCGCGCCGCCAGCAGGGCGTTCGACGGGATCTCGCACATCATTACGACCTTCAGGCCGTTCTCGCCGCGGCGCAGCCCCTCCTCGCCGAGCACGTGGATCACGTCCTCGGCCTCGGTCAGCGTGCGCACGAACGGGACCATGATCTGCACGTTCTCGAGCCCCATCTCTTCGCGCACGCGGCGCAGGGCCTCGCACTCCATCGCGAACGCAGGGCGGAAGGTGTCAGAGCGATAGCGCGAGGCACCGCGGAACCCGAGCATCGGGTTCTCCTCCTCCGGCTCGTAGCCCGCGCCCCCGATCAGATGGGCATACTCGTTGGACTTGAAGTCCGACAGGCGCACGATTACCGGCTCCGGCGCGAAGGCCGCGGCCAGCGTGGCGATGCCCTCGGACAGTTTGCGCACGAAGAACTCGCGCGGGCCGTCGTCGAACCCGCGCAGGCGCTCGGCGATACGCTCCTGCGCATCGGCATCCAGCCGCCCCGGGTCCTCGGCGTAGTCCAGCAGCGCCAGCGGATGGACACCGATGGTGCCGTTGATAATGAACTCCAGCCGTGCGAGCCCAATCCCGGCGTGCGGCAGCTGCGAGAAGGCATAGGCGCGGCCCGGGTTGGCCACGTTCAGCATCAGCTTGACGGGCAGCTCCGGCAGCTCGCCGATATCGGTCTTCTTGACCGAGTAGTCGAGCCTTCCGGCGTAGACATGGCCATCGTCACCTTCGGCACAGGAGACGGTGGCCTCCATGCCATCGGACAGGGCCTCGGTCGCATCGGCACAGCCGACCACCGCCGGGATACCCATCTCGCGGGCAATGATCGCCGCGTGGCAGGTGCGCCCGCCGCGATTGGTCACGATCGCGGCGGCACGCTTCATCACCGGTTCCCAGTCCGGGTCGGTCATGTCCGCCACCAGGATGTCGCCCTCCTCCATGGTGTGCATGGAATCCGGGGAATCCAGCACGCGCACGACCCCGGCGCCGACCTTCGAGCCGATCGCCCGGCCGGTGACCAGCGGCGTCTCGCTATGCGGGGCCAGCTCGTAGCGCTCGCCCGCGCCGAGCTCGACGCGGCTCTCCACCGTCTCCGGGCGCGCCTGCACGATGAACAGCTCGCCGGTCTCGCCGTCCTGGGCCCACTCGATGTCCATCGGCCGGCCGTAGTGCTGCTCGATCGCGACCGCAAAACGACCCAGCTGCTCGGCATCGGCGTCGCTGAGGCAGAAGCGCTCGCGCAGGTCCCGCGGCGTGTCTTCGGTGCGCGTGCCGCCCTCGTCCAGGACCATGCGAATGGCCTTGGTGCCGAGGGTGCGACCAATGATCGCCCGCTTGCCGGCGGCCAGCGCGGGCTTGTAGACCTGATACTCGTCCGGATTCACCGCACCCTGCACGACGGTCTCGCCCAGCCCCCAGGCGCCGGTGATGAACACCGCGTCGCGAAACCCGCTCTCGGTGTCGAGGGTAAAGATCACGCCGCTCGCGCCGACATCGGAACGCACCATGCGCTGCACCCCGGCGCTAAGGGCCACCTCGTCGTGGGCGAAGTTGTTGTGCACCCGGTAGGCAATCGCGCGGTCGTTGTAGAGGCTGGCGAAGCACTCGCGCAGCCGCGCAAGCAGCGCATCGATACCGCGCACATTCAGAAACGTCTCCTGCTGCCCGGCAAACGAGGCCTCGGGCAGATCCTCGGCGGTGGCCGAAGAGCGCACGGCGACGGGCACGTCATCGCCCAGCTTGGCGTAGTGCTCGCGCACCGCCTGTTCCAGCTCGTCCGGCAGTGGCGCCGCCTCGATCCACCCACGCACCTCGCGCCCCGCCTCGCGCAGGGCCTCGATGTCGTTGATGTCGAGATCGGCCAGGCGCGCCTTGATCCGGGCAGCCAGGTTCTCGTGCTCCAGATGCGCACGGAAGGCGTCGGCCGTGGTCGCGAACCCGCCGGGCACGCGCACGCCAGCCCGCCCCAGCTCGCGCAGAAGCTCGCCCAGGGAGGCGTTCTTGCCGCCCACCTTCGCCACATCGTCCATATTCAGATCGTCGAGATCGACTACCCAGCGCATCGCGCCTCCCGGGAAGGTTTGTGAACTGTCTAACACGGGTCAATGGCGCCATTGGGATAGACTGAATCTATTTTTGACCCCACATCTGAGGAGGCCACGTGTCCATGCGCCCGACCCTTTGGTCCAGCTTAACGAAAACCGCCCTCGGGGGAATGCTGCTCGGCCTCGCCCTCGGCTTGCCCCCCGTACAGGCCAAGGACGATCCGTCCTCGCTGGCCATCCTGGGTACCGTGGAAGATGTCGAAATCGTGGACGAGGGGATCGTGCTGGAGGCACGGCTGGATACCGGTGCAACCTCGTCATCGCTGAACGCGCTCAACAAGGAGAAATTCGAGCGCGACGGCGAGGACTGGATCCGCTTTGACGTCGTCGACCCCGATGACGAAGACGCCTACATCACACTGGAGCGGCCGATCGAGCGCAGCGTCCGCATCCGCCAGCACAGCGGCGACAGCCAGGAGCGTCCGGTCATCGCGATGGAATTCTGCATCGGTGATCAACGCATCAAGGCCGACACGACCCTCATTGACCGCAGCAACCTCACGTATCAGGCCCTCATTGGTCGCACGCACCTCGCCGGGCATATTCTGGTCGACTCCGGGGCCGAGCATACGCATCGGCCCGACTGCGGAGACGACAATTCGTGAGACGATTTCATCTTCCGATCCTGATCGTTCTGCTGAGTACGATCGGGCTCGGGATCTTCGCCTACAAGGTCATCGCCCTGGACATGCCCGTGATGCCCGGGGCATCGGCCGAGACCTGGCAGGTCGAGGCACGTGTCCGCTATCAACCAACAGGCGGTGCCGCCAACGTGCAGCTCCGCATCCCCGACCGCTTGCCCAATTTCGCCACGCTGGACGAAAACTTTGTCTCGCGCGGGTATGGCCTGAACACGCTGCGCGCCCAGGATGACCGGATTGCGCAATGGACCATACGCCAGCCGCGGGGGGAACAGGTGCTGTACTACCGCGCGACCCTCTACCGCGATGGCGATGATCGCTCGGATGCCGAGTATCCCGGCCCCGTCGCAGCCCCGGAGTGGACCGAGCCCTACCGCTCCGCGGCCGATGCGCTGATCGAGGATGTCCGCGGCCGTTCCTCGGACATTCAGACCTTCGCCTCGGTGCTGGTCAATGACCTCGCCCACGCCGCGCCCGCGTCCAACGCCGCGGTATTCGCCGATGACGGCGGCGACCGCGTGAAACGTACCGAGACCTTGATTGAACTTCTGGCAACAGCCCGTATTCCCGCGCGCACTGTCACCACGCTGCACCTGCGCGATGGGCGCCGCGACGTACGCCCGGAAACCTGGATCGAGGTCCACAACACACGGCGCTGGGTGCCCATCCATCCGCTGTCGGGCGAGATCGAATATCCGGACGACGTAGTCGTCTGGGCCCATGGTTCCGCGCCCCTGCTGGAGGTCTCCAACGGACGCGACGCCGAGGTCCGCTTCGCCGTCTCGCGTGGCGTACAGGACGCACTGACCACCGCCCAGCGATTCGGCGAGACCGTCAACGCCCAGCTGATGGAGTTCTCCACCCTGAATCTCCCGCTGGGGACCCAGAACACCTACCGCGTACTGCTCATGGTCCCCCTGGGGGCCATGATCATCGTGTTCCTCCGCAACGTGATCGGCGTCCAGACATTCGGCACGTTCATGCCGGTACTGATCGCGCTGTCCTTTCGCGAGACACAACTGCTGGCCGGGATCATCCTGTTTACCCTGATCGTGTCACTCGGCCTGGCCGTACGCTTCTACCTCGAGCACCTGCGATTACTGCTCGTGCCGCGACTGGCCGCAGTAGTCAGCGTGGTCATCATGCTGATGCTCGGGATCAGCATCCTTTCGCACCAACTGGGGTTCGAACGGGCGCTCGCGCTATCGCTGTTCCCGATGGTCATCCTGGCCATGACGATCGAGCGCATGTCCGTGGTCTGGGAAGAACACGGGCCATCGGACGCGATTACCCAGGGCATCGGCAGCCTGGCCGTGGCCGCGGCCGCCTATGGCCTGATGGCCAATCGCCACCTGGAACACCTGCTGTTCGTATTCCCCGAACTGCTGCTGGTGCTGCTGGCGATGACCCTGCTGCTCGGGCGCTATACAGGCTATCGCCTGAGCGAGCTGTTCCGCTTTGGCCGCATGCAGGAGGCCATGCAGCCCTCCAAACGCTCGGAGGATCGCTAGCATGGGCTGGCTGCCACGCTTCGTACTCCCGCGGACCCTGCGCGCGCAGGGCATTGTGGGAATGAACGCGCGCAATGCGCGCTTCATCGCCCAGTACAACCACCGGCGCTTCTACCCGCGGGTGGACGACAAGCTGGAGACCAAGCGCCTTGCCCTGGACGCCGGCCTGTCGGTGCCCGAACTCTACGGCGTCGTCCGTTCGCATCACGAGATTCGCAAGCTCGACCGTCTGCTGCGCGCCTACCCCGGCGGCTTCGTGATCAAGCCGGCGCATGGGGCCGCCGGCGACGGCATCCTGGTCATCACTGGCTGGCGCGGGGATCGGCTGCGGCGCGCCAGCGGCCGCACGATGGAGATGAGCGAGCTGCACGACCACTGCTCCAACATCCTCTCGGGGATGTACAGCCTGGGCGGACGTCCAGACGTCGCGATGATCGAACAGCGGGTCCGGTTCTCCTCGGCCTTCGATCAGATCACCTATCGTGGCGTGCCCGACATCCGCACCGTCGTCTACCGGGGGTACCCGGTCATGGCCATGATGCGCCTGCCCACCCAGGACTCCGATGGCAAGGCCAACCTGCACCAGGGTGCGGTCGGCACCGGGATCGACCTGGCTTCCGGCAAGACCATCGGCGGCGTGCAGCACAACCGGCCCATTTGGGAACACCCCGACACCGAACACTCGATTGTCGGCCTGGAAATCCCCGGCTGGGATGACCTGATGCAACTGGCGTCGGGCTGTTACGAACTGAGCAAGCTGGGCTATCTGGGCGTGGACGTGGTGATCGACCAGGAGCGCGGCCCCCTGATCCTCGAACTCAACGCGCGCCCCGGACTCGCGATCCAGATCGCCAACGGCGAGGGGCTGGAGAGCCGGCTGCTCGCGGTGGACGCGCACCTGGTCGGGCGCGACGGCACCGAGCCCCCCGAGCAGCGCGCGCGCTGGGCCGCCGAGGTCTTCGCGCGTCACGAAGCAACGGAAGCGGCGCCTGCGGATGCCGCTTCGGCCACTCCGACTGCACAAGGCGCGGATTCAACAGGGGTCGAGCTGCGCTAACGAGATGGGGGCTTCTCGACCAGCGCCGAGAGGCCCGAGCCACTTTCCGCTATCCTAGGTCCCATGACCTCGACAGCGCATTCCCACAGTCCGGCGGATATCGAGCAGGCACTGGCGGACGCCGAGCGCGTCTGCGCCCGACGCGGGGCCCGGCTCACCGAACAGCGTCGCCGCATCCTCGAACAGATCCTGCGCACCGACGGCGTGATCAAGGCCTACGACCTGATCCATGCGCTGTCCTCCGACGACCACAGCATCAAGCCGCCAACGGTCTACCGGACCCTGGCCTTCCTGCTGGAACAGGGCCTGATCCACCGTATCGAGAGCCTGAACGGCTTCGTCGCCTGCTCTCACCCGGGGGAGCGCCACGAGTCGGCGCTGATGATCTGCGACGGCTGCGGCCAGATCACCGAGTTCCACACACCGGAGCCGGCCACCCAGGCGCTCGAGGCCCAGGCCACTGCCCAGGGCTTTGCCATCGACTCGCGCATGGTCGAGCTGCACGGGCACTGCGCGGACTGCCGTAACGCCTGACTGCCGTGCCCGCCACCCTCCAGGCGTTTCCCCCGGTCCTGGACACCCGTACCCGTGCGGTGGTGCTGGGCAGCTTCCCCGGCGTGGCCTCCCTCCAGGCCCAGGCGTACTACGCGAACCCGCGCAACCAGTTCTGGCCGATCATGGCCGCCATCCTCGGCGAGCCCTTCCCCGACCTTGAATACCCCGAACGAATCCGGCGCCTGCTCGCACACCGTATCGGCCTGTGGGATGTCTACGGTGCCTGCCAGCGCGAGGGCAGCCTGGACAGCGCCATCCGTGCCGCCTCACCCAACGATCTCGCGCAGCTGACACGGGAGGCGCCGGGGCTGCGCCTCGTCCTGCACAACGGCGCGGAGAGCGCACGTCGTCTGCACGAGACCCAGGCACTGGGCGTCAAGGCCCTGCGCCTGCCATCGACCAGTCCGGCCAACGCCCGCTGGAGCTTCGAGGCCAAGCTCGAGGCCTGGGCCGAAGCGCTGGCAAGCGCCGGGATCCCCGAGAAACCCTAGAAGGCCTGCCTGGCGCCACAGGGCAGCTGTGCCGGGGTTGTGCGGTAAAATGTTATCTCATAACATTCCCACCAGAACGTAACGATATAACAATCCAGGCGCGCCAATAATCCCGGCGCGCCTGCTCGTTTCTGGGAGCCCGTCATGCCGAATCACACGAACCTGTTCCGCCCGGCCCTGGGCGGACTGACCGCCCTGGCGCTCGCCGTGCCGGCCAGCGCCACCGCCCAGCAGTGGGAGACCCGCGCGGGAGACCGTAACTGGGGGCTGGACATCTCGCTGATCCTGGAAGGGATCTACTACAACGAGTTGTCGCACGGGATCAGCGAACCGGCCGGCTTCGATGACGGCCATGACCATGGACACGGCGATGGCCATGACCACGGCGGCTTCGACGATGGCTTCAACCTCGGACACAACGAGCTGGCCTTCGAAGCCAATCTCGGCGACCTGTTCGACGGGTTCCTGATGCTCGGGTTCGACGAGGACCACCTCGACGTCGAAGAGGCCTACCTGACCACCCGGGCCCTGCCGGGCGGCTTCCAGGTCAAGGCGGGCAAATTCCTGTCGGACATCGGCTACATCAACAGCCGCCACGGCCACGACTGGGATTTCGTCGACCGCCCGCTGGTCAACGAATACCTGTTCGGCGACCACGGCCTGCAGGAAACCGGCGTTCAGGCCACCTGGCTCGCCCCGACCGCGACCTACACCAAACTCGGGGTGGAGCTCCTCCAGGGCGACAACAGCTTCATCCCCTATCAGGGCTCGGGCGGCTCGCACACCACCAACGCCGGGGACGAAATCGGCTCCTCGTTCTCCGACGTATCCGGGCCGCGCCTGGTCACCGCCTTCGCCAAATTCGGCCCCGATCTGGGCCCGGACCACGCCGCGCAGTTCGGTATCTCCGGCGGCTACGCCCGCACCTGGCAGGAAGAGACCGAACACGGTTCCGGCCTGGAGGAATGGGATGGCGATGCCTGGTTCGCCGGTCTGGACGCCGTCTACAAGTACAGCTCGGGGCGCGCCTACGGCCACGGCGACTGGCGGCTGCAGGGCGAGTATTTCTATCGCGAAATCGATGTCGACTATCAGCGCCGAGAGGACCAGACCACCATCGCCGGCAACGCCCAGGGTAGCGGCAAGGCGCGCCAGGACGGCCTGTATATCCAGGGCGTCTACGGCTTCGCCCCGCGCTGGGAGGCCGGGCTGCGCTCCGAGGCCCTGGGCCTGACCAATCGCGGCCTGCCCACCAACGAAGGCAGCGAGCGCAACTTCGCGGAGCCCTCGTTCGGCACCAGCTATCGTCATTCCGCCCAGATCACCTTCCGCCCGGTGGAGCCGGTATTCCTGCGCGCGCAGCTGTCGCAGAACGACTTCGTCGACGAGGACGGTGATCGCGACCGCGGGCTGGAATTCATGCTGCAGCTGAACGTGGCCCTCGGTGCCCACGGTGCCCACCGCTTCTGATCACCCTTGCCTTGTTCAGGGCTGGCAGGACCTTCAACACCCTGCCGGCCCCATCTAGTACCCCGATATCACCAGGAGTCCCGCATGTCCTTTAGCAAGACTCGCACCCGTATCACCCGGACACTCGCCGCCGTGGCCTCGGTGGCCGCACTCACCTTCATCCTGCTACCCGCGCAGGCGGCCGCCGGACTGAACATCGTGGCCACCACATCCAGCCTCGGTGCCCTGGCCCGCGAGATCGGGGGCGACGAGGCCGAGGTCCGCGTGCTCGCGCCGCCGGATCGCGACGCACATTACCTGGACGCCCGCCCAAGCTTCATGGCTGCCCTGCGCCGGGCCGACCTGCTGCTGGAAATGGGGGCCGGCCTCGAGGAAGGCTGGCTGCCCGCCGCCCAGCGCGGCGCCCGCAACCGTGCAATCAATTCGGGGCAGCCCGGCCACTTCCGCGCAGCCGACAAGGTCGAACTGCGCCGCTCCATCACCAAGGACGGCCCGAACATGGGCCACGTGCACGAGGAGGGCAACCCGCATTTCAATGCCGACCCCCTGCGCATGGCCGAGATCGGGCTCGCGCTGGGCGAACGCATGGGCGAGCTGCGCCCCGATCACGCCGAGGCCTTCATGGAACGCGCCGAGGCGGCCGCCGAACGTCTGCGTGAACACGCCGAGAAGCTGGCCGAGCGTGTGGAGCCAGACCAACGCATCGTGGTCTACCACGAGGACCTCGACTATCTGGAGGAGTGGCTGCCGGTCGAGATCGTCGGCTATCTGGAGCCGGCCCCGGGGATCCCGCCCACCGCACGCCACCTGCGCAGCCTGGTCGGCGACCTGGAAGGCACCGACGGAGCCGTGCTGTATGCGGTCTTCCAGCCCGAACGGGGCGCGGAGTTCCTGGAACGCCACCTCGGCTGGCCGACTCATGCCGTCCGCCTCGACCCGCCGGACGAAAAGGCGCTGGAGGGCTATCTGGAACTGATGACCACCTGGGCCGAGGCCCTGTCGCAGCGCTGACGTCCGTCAAACCAGCACCGCAAAGGGTCTCCATGTCTTCTGCCAACACCATCCTGCGCGCCCGCTCCGCCTGCCTCGGGTTCGAGCGCCCGGTTCTCGGCCCTCTGTCTCTGGAGGTCCCCGCGGGCGCGCGCTGGGCCCTGACCGGCCCCAACGGGATTGGCAAGTCTCTGCTGCTGAAAGCCGTCACCGGCCAGGCCCGGGTTCATGGCGGCCAACTGGAGCTTGCCCCCGAGACCCGCACCAGCCTGCTCGCGCAGAATCACCCGCGCCGCCAGCCCTGGCCGCTGTCCGGGCATGACTGGTTCCGGGCCATGGGCGCGCAGACACCCGAACAGTCGCGCATTCGCGCCCTGATGGACCAGCGCCTGGACCGCTTGAGTGGAGGGCAATGGCAATTGCTGCGTCTGGCCGCCGCCCTGACCAACTGCAAGGGACTCGGCCCGGCGAGGCGGCTGATCCTGCTGGACGAGCCCGCCAATCACCTCGATGCCGAGGTCCGCCACGATGCCATCGAACTGATCGCCGCCCTGCCCGGTGAATCCACACTGCTGATGACAAGCCACGACGATGACTTCCTGAGGGCCGCTGGCGTGCAGGATCACCCACTGGCGGAGTACCTCCATGACCGGTGATCTGCTGCTGGTCCCGTTCGTGGCCGGGCTGCTGGTGACCGGCGTGCTGGCGCTGGCCGGTGCCGGACTGTTCCTGCGCGGGTCGGTCTGGCAGGCGCTGGCGCTGGGGCAGTGGGCCGCCGCGGGCGGCGTGCTCGCATCCGTGCTGCACTGGCCCGTGCTGGCAGTGGCCCTGCTCCTGGGTGCCGGGGTTATGGCGTTGCTGCAACGCAGTGCAGATCGCGAGCGACTCCCCCTGGCCGTGTTCCTGGCGGGGCTGGCCGCCGTTACCCTGCTGGCTGCCAATTTCTCGCAGGCCAGCCTGGCCGCGGCCGCCTGGGCCGAGGGCCAGCTGTACTTCACCGGTCCGGCCGAGCTCTGGGCCGTGGCCATCCTGGGTGTCGCCAGCCTCATCCTGTGGCCCGGGCTTCGGAGGGTCTGGCTGTACGCCCAGATCGCCCCCGACGTCTCCGCCGCGCCGCCCCCCGCACCCTGGCTCCGGCTCGTCGAGATCGCCTGGCTGGTCGCCGCGATCGTGCTCGGCAGCATGGTGCTGGGCCTTCCGGCGGCACTGGCGACCCTGCTCCTGCCCGCCTGGGGTGCCGCCCATCTCGCACACAACCTGCGCAGCCTGCTCCTGTGGGCGCTGGCCATCGCCCTCGCCGGGTTCCTGATCGCATGGGCGCTGAGCCTGCCGCTGGACCAGCCCTTCGCCCCTGTGCTCGTGCTGGTACATACGGGCCTGGCCCTGCTGGCCCGCCTGGGGGTGCGCGCCTGGGTGTGATCTCCCAACAGGTTGTCCTCAGGGAGGCCGGGGCAGCCTGTTGAGAGATCACGCCCAGTTGCAGCGGGGGCCGCCGGCCGCTAGCGTCGCGGACATGAACCGCGCCGAACGCATCTTTCATCTGCACCGCCTGCTGCAGGCCCGGCGTCCGCCGTCGCTGGCGGACCTGATGGAACGGCTCGAGGTCTCGCGCGCCACGATCAAGCGCGACATCGAGTACATGCGCGATTTCATGCAGGCGCCGATCGAATACGACCCGCAGGCCAACGGCTACCGATACGGACAGGACGCCCCGGCCTTCGAACTGCCCGGGCTGTGGTTCAACGAGTCCGAGTTGCTGGCACTTCTGACCATGGAGCAGCTGCTGGAGGACGTGCAGCCGGGTCTGCTGGCACCCACTCTGGGTCCACTGAAGGATCGTATCCGCGAGCTGCTCGCCAGCGGCGGGCACCAGCCGGACGCTGTGCGTCGTCGCATCCGCATCCAGCCGCTGGCGCAGCGGGGTGGGCGGAGCGAGGGCTTTCAGGCCGTGGCCGCCGCCACGCTGGACGAACAGCCAATCGCGATCGAGTACCACGGCCGCGCCCGCGACACCGCAACCCGCCGCGTCGTGCATCCACAGCGCCTGCTCTACTACCGCGACAACTGGTACCTGATCGCCTGGTGCGAGCAGGCACAGGACCTGCGCACCTTTGCGCTGGAACGCATCCGTTCGACAACCCCGGCAGACGGCACCTACCGCGACCTCGACGAGACTACGCTGGATGCCCACATCGGCTCGGCCTTCGGCATCTTCACCGGCCCGGCACAGGAATGGGCCGAGCTGCGCTTCACCCCGGAACACGCGCGCTGGGTCGCCGACGAGACCTGGCATCCGGACCAGATCGGCGAATACGAGGGCGAGGCCTACCACCTGCGAGTCCCCTACGCCGACCCCACCGAGCTGATCCAGGAGATCCTTCGTCACGGACCGGGCGTCGAGGTGCTTGCGCCCGACAACCTGCGCACGCGCGTCGCCAAGGCCCTCAGGGAAGCGGCCCGTCAGTACCCGTAAGGACCCGCGTTTCGCAACCAGCAGGCCTGCGGCGCACTTGTAATGTCACAAAACCGGCATACACCCGTGAGCCGCACAGGAGTTTTGTGAACCTCGATTCACCCCTCGGCTTCTCGCCCGCCACCACGCGCCCTAGCATCCGGGACACACATGGAAAGCGTCTAATAACAAAGGCGAAGGAATCCTGGGATGTTGCGCACCTATCGGTCACTGAAGAATCGATATGGCCGCTATCGGCTCTACCGGGTGCATCGCAAAGAAGCGACAAAGCTGCTGCGACCAATCGAACAAAAAAAAGGGCGCCTGCCCGGCTCCATCCGCCGCCAGACGCGAGAATACGCAACCGAAGTGCTCGGCTGGAGCGGCTATGCCGACTGGCTTCAGGTATACGCGACCGTGGCGGGAGAATTCCGCGAGGGCTGGATTCCCGGGAACTACTACAGCCAAGTGGTACTGCCAAGCATCAACCGCAAGGCGGGCGAAATATCCAGCATCCGATCGCTGTCGCGCCATCTCTTTCGCAGCCCGCACTTTCCCGATCGCGCCCACGTGATGAACGGTCGGCTGATGTCTCCGTCTTTTCGCCCGATCCCGGACGACGCCTGGGAGCGCACGCTGTTCCGCCATTCCAATCGTGTCGTGTTCAAACCCGACGGAGGCCGCGAAAGCAGCGGGGTGATGTTACTGGACGCCCGCTCACTGGACCGTGAACGTCTGCGGACGCTGCCCGACGGCACCCTGCAGGAGTTCGTGGTCCAACATGAACTGTTCGACCAGATTGCCCCCGGGTTTGTGACCACCCTGCGCATCACCACCGTACTGCATCCCGATGGCCAGGCTCGCGCCCGCGCCGCATTCCTGCGCACGGGCATCGATCCCAACCAGCACGCTCCGCAGGCGGCCGATTTCTGTATTCCTCTGAATCGTGCCACCGGGGAGCTGGAAGAACTGTACATCCCCGTCTCGGTCGAGACCGGGCGCCTGGGCCCCTTCGGCTATCTCCCCGACTGGACCGAGACAGAGCGCCACCCCGTCTCCGGCATCAAGTTCGCGGGTCTCGAGGCCCCCGCCTTCCGCGAGGCCGTCTCGGTCGTGGAGAAACTCCACAACCGGATCCCCCATGTCGGCTGCATCGGCTGGGATGTCGCCATCAGCCGCCAAGGCGAGGTTCGCCTCCTCGAGTGGAATGCACGATTGCCGGCCATTACCTTCGCCGAGGCCGCCATGGGTCCCTGTTTCACCGGCCTTGGCTGGGAGGATCTCTGGCGCCCGGCGGCCAGGAGCCGCCCGCAGAAGCCGCGCGGCAGCAGGGTCAAGGCCAACCCGACTGCCAAGAGCCCACCCAGACCTGCCTGAGCGAGAGCACCATCGGGTCCGGTGGCTCATTCTGTGAGCCACCCCAGGTGCTACAACGGACCCCGGATCCAGACAAGATAGGGAGTCCAAGATGCCGAACAAGATCCAGCAGGCCCGTCCGATCCCCACCCTGCGCGGCTACTACGCCAAGCGCGGGCGCTACAGCGCCACCGCCACCACCGAGGAACTGCTGCAGACCATCCCGCTGGCCGGCTTCCGCCACCACGACGCCCCGAAGCTGTGGAACGCCCTGAAGCGCGGCCAGGCCCTGACCCTGCGTCGGGAACGCCTGAACCCGCACGACGACAAGGCTGTCGCCATCGACTGGGTCGACCACCAGCTCGGCTACCTGCCACGCGAGCAGAACCAGCTCGCCGCCGACCTCCTCGACCGCGACGAACCCCTGATCGCCCGCATCATCGCCAAGCGCGACAGTGTCAGCAGCCGCAAGCAACTGGAACTGGGCCTGTACCGCATGCGCCCCGCCCGCGGCGCCTGAAACCAGGCTTCAGTGACCGCCCGAGCCAACGCCGGTTCGAGCGAAAACGCTCGGGGGCCTTGCCGGAAGGGATCATGCGACCAGGAGGCCGCGCGTCTCGTCCATCAGCCTGCCGTTTCTGCTCAACCGGAAGATTTCGCGGGACCTCAGTTTCGGGGCGCGAGGAAGACACCGTCCCCTGAGACCCGAGACCCTTGCGCTTGCGGAAAGGCTGGGGCGCTGCGGATCACCATTGGCATCTTGCTGGACCCACTCGCTACACTTGAACGCAGGGGAGCAGCAAACACACGGGAACCGGGCGCGGCACAGACAGGGGGGGCGGCTGACGAAAAGTCAGGCCGGAACAGATCATGGCCATGGCGGACAAACGCAGACATGGACGGCCCGGCGCGCCCAGCGATCTGGACCGTTACCGCGCGGCGTTCGAGCAATCACGGGATGCGATCCTGTTTCTCGAGGGCGATCGTGTGCGGGACGGCAATCCGGCCGCCCTGGATCTGTTCGGGGTGCCCGACAAAGCGACGCTCACCACACTCCGCATCACTGACTTGTCGCCGGCCTGCCAGCCCGATGGCCGCCCCAGCGAACAGGCCGCCATCGCCTGTATCGACCAGGCCCTGCATCGGGGCAAGGCCCTTTTTGAATGGGTCCACCGCAGGTGGGACGGGACCGAGTTTCTCACCGAGGTTCTCCTGAGCCGCCTGGACCTGGACGGCGGCCCGGAGATACTGGTTTCGGTGCGCGACATCAGCGCACGCAGGGAAACCGAAGCGATTCTTCAGCGGCGGGAAAAGGAACTGGCCGAGGCGCACCGAATCGCGCGCCTGGGCGGCTGGACAGCTGACCTGCGCACCGGGGAGATCCACTGGTCCGACGAGGCCTGTCGCATCCTGAACATGGACCCGAGCCGCCCGGACGGCACGCTGGAATCCTTTATGCGCACGGTCCACCCCGACGATCGAAAAAAGGTTCGGACGGCGATTGACCACGCTCTCGACACAGGTCATCTGCATGTGGACCACCGCCTCCTGGACCCCGACGGCCGCATGCGCGCCCTGCGCCATCGCGGCCAGGTCGAGTCTGACAGTGATGGCAAACCGGCACGCATGATCGCAGCCCTCCAGGACATCACCGAGCAAAGGGAGCTTGAAGACAACCTGCGCCGGATGGCCGCGATACTGGAACACACACAGGACGTGGTGACCATGCACGACGGAGAGGGCGCCATGCTCTTCATGAACGCCGCCGCGCGCCAGTTCTTCGGCCTGCCCGAGGTTGCGGGGCGGGCCCTCGCGAGGGCCGGAGACGACCGGGATCGTTCCGGGCTCCCCCTCCAGACGCTGAGCGTCGAGGAGACGGTACGGCATGTACATCCCGACTGGGCGGCCAGGAAGGTCGTGGAGGAAGGGCTGCCCTGCGCCCGCCAGACGGGTTTCTGGGAAGGGGAGACCGCGCTCTTCGATGCCTGCGGCCAGGAGGTGCCGGTATCCCAGGCCATCATCGTCCAGCGCGACGAGGAGACCGGAAAAACGCTGCAGACCTCGACCATTTTCCGGGACATCACGGAGAGACGCGCCCTGGAAGACCGCCTGCGCCGGGAAAAGACGCTATCGGACTCGATCCTGAAAAGCCTCCCCGGGGTCTTCTATCAGCTGGATTCGCAAGGCCGCCTGGTGCGCTGGAACGACCGGATGATGACCGTGACAGGCCGTACTGGCACAGAGCTGGATGGGCTGAATGCGCTGGAGATTCTGGCGGAAGAAGACCGGCAAGCGACGGCTCGCGCGATCGAGGAAGTCTTCACAAGAGGCTACTCGCAGATCGAGAGCCGGCTGATCACCCGGGGCACCACGACGCCTTATCTTTTCAATGGCTTCCGGGTCGAGCTGGATGGCGAACTGTATCTGCTGGGGGTCGGCATCGACATCACCGAGCGCAAGCGGCTGGAGGCCGCCCTTCGGCAGAAGGCGTCGACCGACCACCTGACCGGCGCGGCCAACCGCCAGCGCCTGGACGCCGAACTGAAACGGGCCCTGGCCCACCATCAACGCTACGGTGCCCCCACCACACTCGTGATGTTCGACCTGGATCATTTCAAGGCGGTCAACGATACATACGGGCATGAGGTCGGCGACCGCGTCCTGCTGGGTGTAACGGCTCGGGTTTCCAGAGAGCTGCGGGATTCCGACATCCTGGGGCGCTGGGGCGGCGAGGAGTTCGTGGTCCTGCTGCCGGAAACCGGCCTGCAGGAGGGTTTCGATATCGCCGAGCGCCTGCGCCGTGTAGTTGAAGACGAACGCTTCCCGCCGGCGGGTCCCGCCACCATCAGCCTCGGGGTCACTGCCTTTCGTGCAGGGGATTCGCCGGCCAGCGTGATGACTCGAGCGGATCAGGCCCTTTACCGCGCAAAGAACACCGGTCGCAACCGTGTGATGATGGAGAGCGAGGACGAGCCCGCGCTTTGAAGCCCCGCCCCTCCTGCACCGGGAAAGCCCAGCCAGCGCCTACCGCTCACGAGCCCCCCTGAATCCCTGCCTGCCCCGACGGGAACAGGATCTCGTGCCGCCGCAAGACCCGGATCAGCTCACCCAGATCGTCTTGGCATTCTGGAACTCGCGGATGCCGAGCTCGGAGAGCTCGCGGCCGTAGCCGGAGTCCTTGATGCCGCCGAAGGGCAGCCGGGGATCGCTCTTGACGATACCGTTGACGGCGGCGAAGCCGCATTCCAGGCGCCGCGCCAGGGCCTCGCCGCGCACCCAGTTGCCAGTCCAGATGCTGCCACCCAGGCCGAAACGGGAGCGGTTGGCCAGGCGCACCGCCTCGTCGGCGTTGCGGGCGCGGGTGACGGCGGCAACGGGGCCGAAGGTCTCTTCATCGAACGCCGCCATGCCCGGCTCGACGCGGTCCAGCAGGGTGGGGGCATAGTAGTAACCAGGGCCATCCAGGATCGCACCCCCGGTCACACACTCGGCCCCCGCATCCAGACTCCGCCGAACCTGGTCGTGCAACTCGTCGCGCAGATCCGCGCGCGCGAGTGGTCCGACATTGGTCTCCTCGGCCATCGGGTCGCCGACCACCAGTGCCTCGATAGCCCTGCGGAAGCGTTCGACGAAGGCGTCGGCCACGCCCTCTTCGACGATAAAGCGCTTGGCGGCAATACAGGTCTCACCGTTATTCTGGAAGCGCCCGCGCACCGCCTGTTCGACGGTATAGTCGAGGTCCGCGTCCCCCAGCACTATAAAGGCGTCGGAACCGCCCAGTTCCAGCACCGAGGTCTTGAGCGCCTTGCCGGCAGCAGCGCCCACCGCGCGCCCGGCCCTTTCCGATCCCGTCAGACTCACGCCCTGCACGCGGGCGTCGGCAATAATGCCCTCTACCGCGTCCGACCCGACCGGCAGGTTCTGGAACACGCCTTCCGGCAGGCCGGCCTCGGTAAACACGCGCTCCAGGTGTTCGGCGCAACCCGGGACATTGGAGGCATGCTTGAGCACGACGGTATTGCCGGCCAGCGTCGCCGGGAGCGCCTGGCGAAAGACCTGCCAGTACGGGAAGTTCCAGGGCATGACCAGCAGGATGGCACCCAGCGGCTGCCAGGCGACAAACGAGCGGCTCGCGTCGGAGGCGATCATGGTGTCCTGGAGAAAGTCCGGTCCGCGGTCGGCATAGTACTCACAGGCGATTGCGCACTTGTCGACCTCGGCGCGCGCCTCGACAAGGCGCTTGCCCATCTCCTGCGTGGCGGTGCGCGCCAGCGCCTCGCGCTGATCGCGCAGCACGGTGGCCAGATCGCGCAGGCACTGGGCGCGAACCGTCGAGGGATGCGCCGCCCAGTCCTGCTGGGCGCTGGCCGCCCGCGCCAACGCAGCCTCCAGCGCCTCGGGAGCCATGCGCGGATACCGTGCCAGGGTTTCGCCGGTGGCGGGATTGATCGCGGTCAGGTCGGTCATATCGAGGCCTCGGAGTTACGGAACCCGGTTTGAAGATTGACAGTCACCCGAGTATAAGACCACCCCCACCGGCTTTCGGAAGGACCTTGGGACCATGTCGATTGATTCGATTCGCTCTGTCTGCCTGCTCGGCGGCACCGGCTTTGTCGGCCATCAGATCATCCGCCGCCTGGTCGATCGCGGTATCCGCGTGCGCGTGCTGTCGCGGCGCCCCCACCGCCACCGCGACCTGCTGGTAAATCCGGAGGTTGATCTGATCGAGGGCAGCCCCCACGACCCGGCCACGCTGGAGCGCTTCTTCGCGGGCCAGGATGCGGTCATCAACCTGATCGGGATCCTCAACGAACGCGGCCGCGATGGCTCGGGCTTTCGCGCCGCGCACGTGGAACTGACGCAAAAAGCCCTGGCGGCCGCCGAGTCCTGCGGGGTCCGTCGTTTCCTGCAGATGAGCGCGCTTAATGCCGACATGGAGAACCCGCCCAGCCAGTATCTGCGCACCAAGGGCGAGGCGGAACAACTAGTGTTCGCCTGCGACGCCTTCCCGGTCACGGTTTTTCGCCCATCGGTGATCTTCGGGCGCGATGACTCCCTCCTGAACCGCTTCGCCACCCTGCTGAAGATCTCGCCGGTCATGCCGCTGGCGCGCGCGAATGCGAAGTTCGCGCCCGTCTACGTGGGCGATGTCGCCGAGCATTTCGTCGACGCACTGGAGGATCCCGAGACCTTCGGCGAGGGCTTCGAGCTGTGCGGCCCGCAGACCTATACCCTGCAAGAGCTGGTCCGCTATGTCGGCCAGCTGATCGGCCACCGGCGCCCAATCATGGCGCTGCCCGACTGGGCCGGCAAACTGCAGGCGAGCGTGTTCGAGTTCGTGCCCGGCAAGCCGCTGTCACGCGACAATTTCGCCTCGTTGACCATCGACAGCGTCTGTGAAGGCGGCTCGCGCCTGCCCTGCCCGACACGGCTCGAGTCGATCGCTCCGGAATACCTCGGTGGCGGCCTCGAGGCACGCAAGCAGGCCCTGCGCACCCACACGCGCGAGGTCGACCGCGGCTAGCGCCTGGCGCGGCCGCGCGGCGCCATGCACATCTATCTCGTCGGGGGCGCGGTGCGCGACCGGCTGCTGGGGCGCCCGGTGCACGAACGCGACTACGTGGTGGTGGGCTCCACGCCCGAGGCCATGGAGGCCGCCGGCTTCCGCCCGGTGGGGCGCGACTTCCCGGTCTTTCTGCACCCCGAGACGCACGAGGAATATGCGCTGGCGCGCACCGAGCGCAAAACCGCGCGTGGCTACCACGGCTTCCAGCTCAACGCCTCGCCCGAGGTCTCGCTGGAGGCCGACCTCGAACGTCGCGACCTCACCATCAATGCGATGGCGGAGGACGCCGACGGCCATCTGATCGACCCCTACAACGGACAGGCCGACCTTGAGGCGCGCGTTCTGCGCCACGTCTCGCCCGCCTTCGCCGAGGACCCGGTACGGCTGCTGCGTGTGGCCCGCTTTGCCGCGCAGCTGGACCCCTGGGGCTTTCGGGTCGCCGACGACACGCTGGACCTGATGCGCGAGCTGGTCACCTCCGGCGAGGTCGACGCACTGGTGCCGGAGCGCGTCTGGGCCGAGTGCGAAAAGGCTCTGAAGAGCCCGGCCCCGCGCCGTTTTGTCGAAGTCCTGCGCGACGCCGGGGCACTGGCCCGCCTGTTCCCCGAGATCGAATGCCTGTTCGGCGTCCCGCAGCCGGCGCGCTATCATCCCGAGATCGATACCGGCGTGCACACCCTGAAGGTGCTGGACCAGGCAACCCGCCTGTCCGAGTCCCCGGAGGTTCGCTTCGCCGCGCTGGTGCACGACCTCGGCAAGGGCAATACCGACCCCGGGATCCTGCCCAGCCACCACGGGCACGAAGAACGCGGGGTCCTGCTGATCCGCGCCCTGGCCGAACGCCTGCGCATCCCCAACCGCTACCGCGATCTGGCCATACGGGTCGCGCGCTACCACGGACTGGTGCACCGGGTCTTCGACCTGCGCCCGAAGACGGTCATGAAGCTGGTGGACGGACTGGGTGCCCTGCGCCGACCGGAGAATGTCGAGCCCTTCCTGCTCGCGGTGGAGGCGGATTTTCGCGGCCGCACTGGCTGGGAGGAGAAGCCCTATCCCCAGGCCGATGCGGTGCGCCGCGCCGTGGCGGCCGCGCAGGGAGTCGACGTACAGGCCCTGATGGCCGAGGGGCACAAGGGCAAGGCCCTCGGCGAGGCCCTGGAGCGCGCACGTATCCAGGCAATCGAAGATACCCTGCGCACCGCCCCGAACCCGTAGGAGGCCAGCCCTCTGGCCGATAGGAAGTTGATCAGGCCCCATTCGGCCAGAGGCTTGGTTTAGGCACCGGTTCTGTCCCCGCACCCCGCAGGGGTCGAGTCTCCTCTGCGATTGGAGTGTTGGCCAGATTCAATCGGCCAGAGGGCTGGCCTCCTACAACTTGCTTGCTTGCGCGCGCGAACGTACTCTTTCGCCGCTATTGACGTACTCGAGGACACCGCGATGGATTTCGCCAAGGCCCGGATGAACATGGTCGAACAGCAGGTCCGCCCCTGGGAGGTGCTGGACATGCGCGTGCTGGACGTGATGGAAACGCTCCCGCGCGAACGCTTCATGCCGGACGCCTACAAGGCCCTGGCGTACGCGGACTCCGAGATCCCGCTGGGCCATGGCGCGCACACCCTGCCACCCGTCGTGATCGGAAGGCTGCTGCAGGCCGCCGGCGCGCAGCCGACCGAGACGGCACTGGAGATCGGCACCGGCTCCGGCTATGTCACCGCCTGCCTGGCGCGCCTGGCCGCACATGTCGACTCCATCGAGCGCGTCGACGAACTGCGCTTGAAGGCGCGCAACACGCTGGTGGATCTCGGCCTGGACAACACCAGCCTGCGCACCGCCACGGTGACGACCGAGTGGGCTCCGCCGCGCGAGCGCTATGACGTGATCGTGGTGACCGGCGCGATGACGGAATACAACGACTTCCTCGAGCGCTACCTGACCCTGGGCGGCCGGTTGTTCGTGATCACCGGGGACGGCCCGATCATGCATGCCAACCTGATCACCCGCACCACCGAGGACAGCGTCCGCCACGACGTCCTGTTCGAGACCCGCGTGGAGCCGCTGGTCGGGTTCGAGCCGAAGCCCGCGTTCGAATTCTGACGCCCCGTCCCCGGCAGCTCGCATGCCGGGGCTCCCATCCGGGAAACACGGATCCGCGTGCACATTGCGCGGCGTTTCCCTACGATGGGGCTTTCCCGTCCGTTCAGGAAGCCGCGCCGATGAACTGGTCCGTCAAACGCATCTCTTCCACGCTGGCCGCCGCCGGCATTGCCCTGCTGGTGGCAAATCCCGCCTCGGCCGCCAGCCTCCTCGAGGTCTACGAACGCGCCGCCACGGAAGACGCCGAGCTGCGCGCGGCCAAGGCCGAGTATCGCAGCGTGCTCGAGAACCGTCCGATCGCACGCTCCGCGTTCCTGCCCCAGATCACCGGCGACGCCGAGGCCGGCGCCTTCTACAACGACTACCGCGACCAGCCCAGCTTCGACGGGCGTCAGACCAGCTTTGGCGTGTCGCTGATGCAGAGCCTCTACGACCGGCGCAATTTCATTGAACTGACCCAGGCCGACCTCGAGATCGCCCGCGCGGAGGCGGAGCTGGATGCGGCCCGCCAGGACCTCATCCTGCGCGTCTCCGAGGCCTACTTCGATGTGCTGGTTGCACAGGAGACGCTGGCCTTTCGCGAGGCGGAGCTCGAGGCCATCGAGCGCCAGCTGGAGCAGACCGAACGCCGCTTCGAGGTGGGCCTGATCGCCAGCACCGACGTGAAAGAGGCCCAGGCCCAGCGCGACATCGCCGAGGCCGAGCGCATCGCCGCCGAAAACCAGCTGGACGTGGCGCGCGAGCAGCTGGCGGTCATCACCAACACCTACTGGGACGAGCTCGACGTGCTGCGCGAGGATGCGGAACTGACCCCGCCGGAGCCGGCCGATCCCCAGGCATGGGTGGACATCGCACTCGAAAACAACCTGGAGCTGGCCGCCCAGCGCCTGACGACCGAGACCGCCCGCGAGCAGATCCAGCGCCAGCGCGCCGAGGGTCACCCGCGACTGAACCTGAACGCGTCGGTCAGCGAGACCCGCTTCCACGGCATCGATGACGGCGGTGCTGGTGCGCAGGGCGTGGGCCCGCTGTTCAACGAAGGCACGGAAGCCCAGGTCGGCGTGCGTCTCGAGATGCCGTTCTACACCGGCGGGCGCGTGAGCGCACTGACCCGGCAGGCGCGCGAGGACTTCCAGGCCGCCCAGGAAGGCCAGTCGCTCGTTGAACGCCGCACCACCCAGGACACCCGCAACGCCTACCTGTCGGTGATCGCGAACAGCTCCCGCGTGCGTGCGCTGGAGCAGGCACTGATCTCCACCCAGGCCGCGTTCGAGTCGGCCGAGGCCGGATTCGAGGTCGGTACGCGCACCCAGGTCGACGTGCTGCTGGCGCTGCGCGAGGTCTTCCGTGCCGAGCGCGATTACGCCGAGGCCCGCTACGGCTTTCTCGCCGACTCCCTGCGCCTGCAGCGTGCGGCCGGCCGCCTGAGCGTCGCGGACCTGGAATCGATTGACCAGCTGCTGGAGCAATGACGGCCGATCCGCGCGCCCGCTGCGACCGAGCCCGTTCCCGCCTGGTCCTGATTGACCTGCAGGAGCGGCTGCTGGCCGCAATGCCGGACAGCGAACGCGAGGCGGTGGAACGCCACACCGCACGCCTGATCGAAGCCGCGCGCAAGCTGGGCATCCCGATCGAGGTCTCGCGCCAGTATCCGAAGGGGCTGGGCGAGGTCGCCGCGAGCCTGCAGCAGGCACTGGATGGACACGGCACGCTGACCGACAAGACGGCCTTCTCCTGCTGTGCGGAGGACGACCTGCACGCGCGCCTGACCGGCGGCGACCAGATCATCCTGACCGGCGCCGAGACCCACATCTGTGTCACGCAGACGGCGCTGGAACTGCTGGACGCCGGCGTGACCGTATTCGTCGTCGAGGACGGCGTATGCTCGCGCGACGTCGCACGCAAGCGCAACGGGCTGGAGCGCCTGCGTGCAGCCGGCGCCATCATCACGAACCACGAATCGGTGCTGTTCGAATGGCTGCGCGACGCGGCCGACCCGCAGTTTCGCGAGCTAAGCCAACTCATCCGCTAGGGAGACGCTGATTTAATCGCACGTCCGCGTTGGTGCCCCCTGTTTTTCGAGACAAGGCGCGTCGTGCAGCGGGTAGTGGTTCTACCCGCAAGCGGCGCAACGCAGGATCGGGGAACAGGGGGCACCAACCCCACAAGCCATTGAAAGCAGGGGCTCGGCCGCTTTTGCGCGGGAACGGCGTTGCGGTTCCCTTGTGCAGAATGACTGCACGGCAGTCACCGCGCCTTGTTCGCACGCAAAAGCGACTCGAGCGCGGACGCGCGATTAAATCAGCGTCTCCCTAGACATTCACGTCGATCAAGAAGGAGATCCGCAGGGATGCGCATGCTTGGAAACATTCTGCTGGGCGCGTGGCTGATCCTGTTCGGCCTGCGCGGCCTGCTGGGGCTGCAGTTTCAGTACGACCACTATGTGATCAGCGGCCTGGCCGTGATCGCCGGTATCCTGTTCATCCTGCGACGTTAACCGAAACCCGGACATGCGCCTTTCGCCCGAAGAATACCGCCAGCTCGACCACCGCCGGATCACCCTGCTGGGGATGTCCGGTGTCGGCAAGACACGCCTGTCCAACATGCTCCGGCGCGAGGAGTGGTTCCACTACTCGGGCGACTACCGCATTGGCACGCGCTACCTGAGCGAGCCGATCCTGGACAACATCAAGGCGCAGGCCATGGCCGTGCCGTTTCTGCGCGACCTGCTGCGCTCGGACTCGATCCAGATCATCAACAACATCACGGTGGACAACCTGCACCCGGTCGCGAGCTTCCTCGGCAAGCTCGGCAACCCGGAGCTGGGCGGGCTGCCGCTGACCGAGTTCAAGCGCCGCCAGAACCTGCACCACGAGGCCGAGGTGCAGGCGATGCTCGACGTGCCGGATTTCATCCACAAGTCGCAGACGCTGTTCGGGTATCCGCACTTCGTCAACGATGCCGGGGGCTCGGTCTGCGAGCTGGACAGCCCCGGCGTGCTGGAGACCCTCGCCGAGCACACGCTGATCCTCTACATCAAGGCGACCGACGAGGACGAGCGCCAGCTGATCGAGCGCGCGGAACGCGACCCGAAGCCGCTGTACTACCGCGAGGCCTTCCTCGACCAGCAGCTGGCCGAGTACATGCGCGACGAGGGGCTGGACTATGTCGCCCAGATCGACCCGGACGCCTTTGTGCGCTGGGTGTTCTCGCGCCTGTTCCGCGCGCGTCTGCCGCGCTACGAGGCGATCGCCGAGGCGCACGGCTACACCATCAGCACCACGGAGCTGGCACAGGTCCGCAACGCCACGGACTTCGATGACCTGGTCTGCATGGCCCTGGAACGGGAGGCGCGACTGTAATGCCACTCGTTGCCCACTCCGACCTGCCTACCTTCGCCCGCCTGAAGAGCGAAGGCGAGACCGTACTGCCCAGCGACTTCGCCCAGCAGCAGGAGATCCGCGCACTGCATATCGGGCTGCTGAACATGATGCCGGACGCCGCCCTGGCGGCCACCGAGCGCCAGTTCTTCCGCCTGATCGGCGAGAGCAACCAGATCGCGCAGTTCTACATCCACCCCTTCACCCTGCCGCAGCTCAAGCGCGGACCGAAGGGGCGCGATCACATCAAGCACTACTACGAGGACTTCGAGGACCTGAAGAAGGAGGGCCTCGACGCGCTGATCATCACCGGGGCCAACGTGACCCAGCCCGATCTGGCGCTGGAGCCGTTCTGGGAGCCGCTGGCGGAGGTCGTCGACTGGGCCTGGGACAACGTGACCTCCACGCTGTGCTCCTGCCTCGCCACCCACGCCGTGCTGCAGGCGCGCTATGGCGAGCATCGCCGCCACATGGGCGAGAAGCTGTGGGGCGTGTTCCCGCACCGCGTGGTGGACCGCGGCCACCCGCTGGTCACCGGCGTGAACACGCGTTTCGACGTGCCGCACTCGCGCTACAACGATGTCTCGCGCGAGCAGTTCGAGCGCCACGGGCTGCGCGTACTGGTCGAGAGCGAGGACGCCGGCATTCACCTGGGCGCGTCGCCGGATGGTTTCCGCATGGTCTTTTTCCAGGGGCACCCGGAGTACGACTCGATCAGCCTGCTCAAGGAGTACAAGCGCGAGGTCGTGCGCTACATCCAGGGCGAGCGCGAGACCTATCCGCCGCTGCCGGAAAACTACCTGCTGCCGCAGGCCGCCGCGATCCTCGACGAGCACCGCGAACACGTGGAGGCCGCCGTCGAGCACTGCACCGAGATCCCGGCACTGCCGGAGGCACTGCTGCTCGACCGCCTGGACAACACCTGGCACGACACGGCGCTGGCGGTAATGAACAACTGGCTGGGGAACGTCTACCAGCTGACGAACCTCGACCGGCGCAAGCCGTTTCGCGACAGCGTCGACCCGAACGACCCGCTCGCCGGCCGGCGCTAACCCCGTCCGCTCCCTCATTTCGCGGATGCGACGCGGCAGAGCAGGGGCCGGTTGCTTCGAGAATTGATTGCTTCGTCGTTTCGCTCCTCGCAGTGACAGCGCGAGGAGCCTCCTTGGCAACCAAAGGTACCCATGGCCGAGACCGATTCGGAAAAGCTGCCGCGTCCGATCCTGCACCTGTACGAGACCATCGCCGGGGAGGAGGACGCGCGCGTCTGCAAGGACATCCCGGAGGATGCCTGCCGCGCGCAGCCGGTCAACTTCTTCGTCCACCTGATCTCCAACACGCTGAGCAAGATCGGCGACGAGCTGGCCTCGGCACGGCTGGTGCTGGCCTGGCTGCTGGGGGCACTGGGTGCCCCGGCCGCGTTTGCCGGCTTCCTGGTCCCGATCCGCGAATCCGGCTCGCTGCTCCCGCAGCTGTTCGTCGCCGCCTCCATTCGCCGCCGCGCCATCCGCAAGGGGTTCTGGATCCTGGGCTCGGTGCTCTCGGGCCTGGCGGTTGCCGGGATGGCGATCGTCGCCCTGACCCTGGAGGGCACAGCCGCGGGCTGGGCAATCCTCGGGCTGCTGACCGTGTTCGCGCTGGCGCGCGGGATCAATTCGGTGGCCTCGAAGGACGTGCTCGGCAAGACGATTGCCAAGCAGCGCCGCGGCACGGTGATGGGCTATGCCGCCTCGCTGGCCGGTTTCTTCACGCTGGGGCTGGGGGTCTATCTGACCCTGGCGAACCTCGAGGATGCCGGTATTGGCGTATTCGTCGCCCTGCTGGCTGCCTCCGCCGGGGCCTGGTGGGTGGCGGCCGCGACCTTCACCCGCCTGCGCGAGGCACCGGGCTCGACCGAGGGCGGCGGCAATGCAATCACCCAGGCCCTGTCCTCGGTGCGCCTGCTGTGGACCGACCGCGCGTTCGGGCATTTCGTGTTCACCCGCGCACTGCTGATGAGCACGGCCCTGGCCCTGCCGTTCTACGTCCTGCTGGCGGAGGATGCGACCTCGGGGGATCTGGGCACGCTGGGGCTGCTGATCCTGGCCAGCGGGCTGGCCTCGGCGGTCAGCGCCCCGGTCTGGGGGCGCCTGTCCGATCGCTCCTCTCGCTGGGTACTGATCCTTTCGGGCCTTCTGGCCGCGGGGCTCGGCATCCTGGTTGCGCTGAGTGTCTGGTTCGCGCCGGTGGATACCGGCTCGGCGCTGGTGCCGGGCGGGGTGATCTATGCCGTGCTGTTCTTCCTGCTGGGGGTCAGCCATGCCGGCGTGCGGCTGGGGCGCAAGACCTATCTGGTCGACATGGCCACCGAGAAGACCCGCGCCGCGTTCACCGCCGTCAGCAATACCGTGATCGGGGCACTGCTGCTCGTGGGCGGGCTGTTCGGGCTGCTGGCGCAGCTCGCGGGCACGGAGGCCGCGATCTTTGTGCTCGCGCTGATGAGCCTGGCCGGCGCGGTCAGCGCCTGGTGGATGGACGAGGCCTGAGCCGCCCGGGGAGGCCCTGAACCTGTCAGGCCTCGGCGTCCGTGCGCCGGTAGAGCAGATCCGCTACCGCGTGGCCGCGCCGCTCGCCGCGCCGTTCGAACTTGGTCACCGGGCGCTCCGGCGGCCGCCCCGGGGCCGGCACCGGACCATCCGGCTCGAACCACGGTGCGCATTCCTCCATTACCGCCATCATGTGTTCGGCGTACTCGGCCCAGTCGGTGGCCAGATGCAGCCGCCCGCCCGGGCGCATGCGCGAGGCCAGCAGGCGCACAAACGGCGGCTGGATCAGGCGGCGCTTGTGGTGGCGCTTCTTGTGCCAGGGGTCGGGGAAATACACCTGCATCCCGTCCAGGGCGCCCGGCGCGATGTAGTGCTCCAGCAGTTCCACGGCATCGTGGTCGGAGACGCGCACATTGGTCAGGCCGCGCCGTTCCACCTCGCGCAGCAGGTGACCCACCCCCGGGCGATGGACCTCGGTGCCGATGTAATCGCGCTCCGGGTTCTGTGCGGCCTGCTCGGCCAGGCTCTCGCCGTCACCAAAACCGATCTCCAGCGTGACTGGCGCCTCGCGACCGAAGACGGCCGCCAGGTCCAGCGGTGCCGCGGGCTCCGGCAGTGCGAGCCCGAAGCGGGGCAACAGCTCGTCCAGGGCGCGCTGCTGCCCCGCCGTCAGCCGCCCCTCGCGGCGCACGAAACTGCGGATACGGCGGTAGAACGGCTTGTCGCCGGAAGTCGAATCGGCAGACTCACTCATGCTCAGCTGAAGAACAGGCCGGTCTGTGGCGAGGAGGCCGAGGCGTAGCGGCGCGGCGCCATGCGCCCGGCGCGATAGGCCTGGCGCCCGGCGATGATCGCGTGGCGCATGGCCGAGGCCATCATCACCGGGTCGTCGGCGGCCGCGATGGCGGTATTCATCAGCACCCCGTCGCAGCCCAGCTCCATCGCGATCGAGGCATCCGAGGCCGTACCGACGCCGGCATCGACCAGCACCGGCACCTGGGCGTTTTCGACGATCTCGCGGATGTTGTAGCGGTTCTGGATGCCCAGCCCGGAGCCGATCGGGGCGGCCAGCGGCATGATCGCCTGGCAGCCGATGTCCTCCAGCCGCCGGGCCAGCAGCGGGTCGTCCGTCGTGTAGACCATCACGTCAAAGCCCTCGGCCACCAGGATCTCCGCGGCCTTCACGGTCTCGAACGCGTCCGGGTACAGGGTCTTCTCGTCGCCCAGGACCTCCAGCTTCACCAGGTTGTGGCCGTCCAGCAGCTCGCGCGCCAGACGGCAGGTACGGATCGCGTCATCGGCGGTGAAGCAGCCGGCTGTGTTCGGCAGCAGCGTGTAGCGCTCCGGCGAGATCACGTCCAGCAGGTTGGGCTCGTCCGGGTTCTGGCCGATGTTGGTGCGGCGGATCGCGACCGTGACGATCTCCGCCCCGCTGGCCTCGATGGCATCACGGGTCTGGTCAAGATCGCGGTACTTGCCGGTACCCACCAGCAGGCGGGAGGTGAACTCGCGTGTGCCCACGCGGAAGAGGTCGTCGGCAGACGCGGCGGCCGATTCGGTCATGGTGATTCCTTCGTTGAAAGTAATTGCGGATGGGGTACGGACAGGAGAGTCTTGTGCGCCTACCCGCCCCCGATCGCCTGCACGATTTCCACGCGATCGCCGGAGCGCAACGGATGTGCGGCGTGCTCGCTGCGCGGCACCAGTTCCTCGTTCACCTCCACCGCCAGCCGGCGACCGCCCAGGCCACGCGCCTCGATCAGCGCCGCCAGGGTTGCCTCGCCATCATCGGGGAGTTCGAAGGGTTCGCCGTTCAACTGGATCTGCATCGTTACCTAGTCAGGATCGTTTGCCGTTGAGCCGGAGGCCGGCAAGGCCTACAATCGCCGACTCAAGCGGGTGTAGTTCAATGGTAGAACGGGAGCTTCCCAAGCTCTTAATGTGGGTTCGATTCCCATCACCCGCTCCATTCTATCAGAGGCTTGCGCCTCCGGACCCCCCATCGGACTGACGTGATCTGGACGTGATCCAGCGGCTGTTATATTGTCCGGAATATGTCTGCTACATCTGACAATCCGAATCTGCTGGACGTCGACGACGCACGCGCCCTGCTGCGCAAACACGCGATCTCGCCGACCGAGCAGCGCGTGGAGATCGCGCGGGTCATGTTCGCGCGCCACCAGCACCTGAGTGCCGAACAGATCCTCGGTCGCCTGGTGCAGCATTCGTCGCGCGTCTCCAAGGCCACGGTCTACAACACGCTCAAGCTGTTCGCGGAAAAGGGGCTGGTGCGCGAGGTCGTGGTCGACCCGACCAAGCTGTTCTACGACTCCAACCTGAACCCGCACCACCACCTGTTCCACACCGATACCGGCGAGCTGGAAGACGTCGACCCTGCGCGGGTCGATATCTCGCACCTGCCTGCGCTGCCGACGGGCAAGGAACTGCTGGGCGTAGACGTGATCATCCGGGTCAGCAGCCGCAAGGTCTGATCCATCCCCCGCGTCGCCAACCGCACTCAAAGCCGCGCGGGATTGTTGTCGAGCCCCACCCCCGCTATTATGGCGCGCTTCGCCGACGTAGCTCAGTTGGTAGAGCAATCGATTCGTAATCGATAGGTCGCAGGTTCGACTCCTGCCGTCGGCACCATTTCCCCTGTTTCCCGCTGCATCGGCCGGCCCGGCCCTCAGGCGCCGCCGGGGCCCCTTGGCTTGCCGCTTCCGCCGCGATGACGGTGGCCGCCGCCCGACCCGCGCGCATCACCGCGCCCGCTGCCCCCGCGACCGCCGCCGCGCCGGTCGTCGCGGGGCTTGCGCGGGCGCGGCTTGGGGCGCACCGGGTCGCTGAACAGGGCCTCCGGGGCCACGCTCTCGGTGGGGATGCGTTCGCCGAGATAGGACTCGATATCCGGCAGGTAGAACGCGGAGTCCTCGCAGCCGAAACTGATGGCATCACCCTCGGCCCCGGCTCGCGCCGTGCGCCCGATGCGGTGCACGTAGTCCTCGCCCGACTGCGGCAGATCAAAGTTGAACACATGGGTCACGGCGGGAATGTGCAACCCGCGCGCCGCGACGTCGGTCGCCACGAGGAAGGTGTACTCGCCCGCGGTGAAGCGCTCCAGCAGGCTCGAGCGCTTTTTCTGCGGCACATCGCCGGAGAGCAGCGCGGCCTTCTGCCCGTTCGCGTTCAGCCAGTCGCAGACCTTCTCGGCACCATGCTTGGTGTTCACGAACACGATGGCCCGCTCCGGCTCGAGGTCGCGCGCCAGGCCCAGCAGCAGCGGGATCTTCTCCTCGTTCGCCGGGTAGTAGATCACCTGGCGCACGCGATCCGCGGTCAGGGTCTCGGCCTCGACCTGGACCTTTTCCGGGTTGTTCATGTGCTCGTAGGCCAGCTCCATCACGCGCAGCGACAGCGTGGCCGAGAACAGCATGGACAGCCGCTCGCTGGCCGGGGCGCAGCGACGCATCAGGAAACGCACGTCCTTGATGAAGCCGAGATCGAACATGCGATCGGCCTCGTCCAGTACCACCACCTCGGTGTGCTTGAGCCCGAACACCTTCTGCTTGAAGTAGTCGATGATCCGGCCCGGCGTGCCGATCAGGATGTCGGCGCCAGCCTCCAGCTGCTCGCGCTGGGTGTCGTAGCCGGTTCCGCCGTAGGCCAGCGCCAGCTTGAGTCCGGTTTCGCGCCCGAGCATCTCGGCATCCTTGTGGATCTGGATCGCGAGCTCGCGGGTCGGGGCCACGATCAGGGCGCGCACATCGGTCGCCCGGCGATTCGGCGCGGGGGCCTGACGCAGCAGGCGGTTGAAGGTGGCGATCAGAAAGGCCGCCGTCTTGCCCGTGCCGGTCTGCGCCTGCCCGGCAACATCCCGCCCGGCCAGCGCAATCGGCAGGGTCAGCGCCTGAATCGGTGTGCAGGTCTCGAAACCGGTGGCGCGGATGCCCGCCTGCACGGCCTCGGGCAGATCAAGCTGGTCGAAGCGGGGCGTTTCCTGCGCGGGATCGGTCATGTGAATCCTCTGTTACTTGAACTGTCTGGCGATGATCGTCGATAGTAAGGGCCGTACAGCCGGCGTTGCAGGCTGTTCCCCCAACCCAAGTGATGAGGGCTCGGAGTGAGCGACAAAATTGTGTACACGTCGGACGCCGGTTTCGACGAAGACGTCCTGAAGGCAGATCAGCCAGTCCTGGTGGACTACTGGGCCGAATGGTGCGGGCCCTGCAAGATGATCGCCCCCATTCTGGATGAAATCGCCGAAGAATACGCCGGCAAGGTCAAGGTCGCCAAGCTGAACATCGACGAGAACCCGTCCACGCCGCCGAAATACGGCATTCGCGGGATCCCGACGCTGATGCTGTTCAAGAATGGCGACGTCGAAGCCACCAAGGTCGGTGCGCTGTCCAAGTCGCAGCTGACCGCATTCCTGGACCAGCACCTCTGATCCGGTACGCCCCGGGCCAGCCCGAACGGCCCGGGGCACAAACAAGCACCAAAAAACTGTTTCAGGCCTTGCCCCAGGCGGGCACGTCGCTTACCATCAGTTCAGTTCAGGCGGTCGCCAGACCGCTACCTGCCCCCGATATTCAATCCAAGGCAAGCCGAGCGGCCATCCCCGGTCGCCGATCATCCACGTTGAAAACAGCACCCCACGAATGAACCTGACCGAACTGAAGCGGATGTCCGCTGCCGATCTCGTTGCCTTTGCAGAAGAAAAAGGCATCGAGAACATGTCTCGTGCCCGCAAGCAGGACATCATCTTTGCCCTGCTGAAGGCCCATGCCAAAAGCGGCGAAGCCATCTACGGTGACGGAGTCCTGGAGATCCTCTCCGACGGCTTCGGATTCCTGCGCAGCGCCGACAGCTCCTACCAGGCCGGGCCGGACGACGTGTACGTCTCGCCCAGCCAGATCCGGCGCTTCGGGCTTCGCACCGGCGACACCATCGCCGGGAAGATTCGCCCGCCCAAGGACAACGAACGCTATTTCGCGCTGCTGAAGGTCTCGGAGATCAACTTCGAGCCGCCGGAGAATGCCCGGCACAAGGTGCTGTTCGAGAACCTGACGCCACTGCACGCCTCCGAGCGCATGCGCATGGAGCGCGGCAACGGTTCCACCGAGGACATCACCGCGCGGGTGATCGACATCGTCTCCCCGTTCGGCAAGGGCCAGCGCGGCCTGATCGTCTCCCCGCCCAAGGCGGGCAAGACGCTGATGCTGCAGAACATCGCCCAGAGCATCGCGGCCAACTACCCCGAGTGCTACCTGATCGTGCTGCTGATCGACGAGCGCCCGGAAGAGGTCACCGAGATGGACCGCATGGTCCAGGGCGAGGTGGTCTCCTCCACCTTCGACGAGCCGGCGCAGCGCCATGTGCAGGTCGCCGAGATGGTGATCGAGAAGGCCAAGCGCCTGGTCGAGCACAAGCGCGACGTGGTGATCCTGCTCGATTCCATCACCCGCCTGGCGCGCGCCTACAACACCGTTGCCCCCAGCTCCGGCAAGGTGCTCACCGGCGGCGTGGACGCCAACGCCCTGCACCGGCCGAAGCGCTTCTTCGGTGCCGCGCGCAATGTGGAAGAGGGCGGCAGCCTGACCATCCTCGCCACCGCGCTGGTGGATACCGGCTCCAAGATGGACGAAGTGATCTACGAGGAGTTCAAGGGCACCGGCAACATGGAGGTGCACCTGGAGCGGCGAATCGCCGAAAAGCGCATCTACCCGGCGATCAACGTCAACCGCTCCGGCACCCGCCGCGAGGAACTGCTGACCGCGCCGGACGAGCTGCAAAAGCTCTGGATCCTGCGCAAGTTCCTGCACGGCATGGACGACATCGAGGCGATGGAATTCCTGCTCGGTCGCATGCAGTCCTCGAAGACCAACTCCGAGTTCTTCGACCAGATGAAGCGCAGCTGACGGGAAACGGCCCCCGCCCCTTCCCGTCATCGCGAGCGCCAGCGAAGCGATCTCCAGGAGCAAGCCAGACGCCCGCCACGCAAGGACGGCGTATCAGCCGGGCACCGGTTCGAAGCTGACCAGCCGGTCCAGCCGCCACCACTGCCGCCGGCCCGCGGCATCGCGCAGGATCAGGTACTCGGCCCCGCGCCGCGTGCGCAGGTCCAGCGGCCGCACCACCGCTATCCGGTCCATCTCGCCCCGGCGCCAGTGGGTACGCAGGTGGTGCCCGCGCAGGATCGCGAGTTCCAGCTCGGAATAGCGCTCGCAGGCAATCGGTTTGTACGGCGGGGTCAGGCTCATTCACCCTCCCGTATGGCCTCTACCTGCGGAATCTCTGCATCCGGGCTCTCAACACGCCGAAAGACGATCGGCGCACAGCACACCCCGCAGTCCTCGACCCATTCCCGGTCCGTACTGACCATTTCCACGGTAGTCTCGCCCGGCTCGCCACACCAGGGGCAGATAAACCCGACAAACTCGACCGGTCGCATCACCGCACCTCCCCCGGACCCGCAAGCACCCGGACACCGGCTACCGCACCCGCCGCATCCTCCGGCAAAAAGTGCTCCAGAATCTCATTCAACAGTGCCAGACCGCGCTCGGTCGCCTGCAATCGCTGCGTATCCGCGACCAGGAGCCCCTCCGCCCGCAGCACACCCAGAGCGGGCTCCAGCGCACTCAAGGCAAGCCCGCTGCGCTCCTCGAACCGATGCGCGGGCACCCCCTCTACCAGACGCAATGCGTTCAACATGAACTCGAACGGCAGCTCGGCGGCCGGAACTGGCTGGTCCCGGTGCCGATCGGGCGTCTCCAGGTAGGCGGCGGGCTGGCGCGGCTTGACCCGTCGCAGGACCCGCCCGTCGGACGGCAGCGTCAGCTTGCCGTGGGCCCCGGCCCCGATGCCGAGATAATCGCCGAACGTCCAGTAATTTCGGTTGTGCCGACATTCCCGCCCTCTCGTGGCATACGCGGAAACCTCGTATCGAGTATAGCCAGCCGCAGCCAGCACACATTGCCCTTGTGTGAACAATTCCTCGATCGTGGAATCCGGCGGAAGCACCGGGGGCCGGACGGCGAAATAGGTGTTGGGCTCCAGGGTCAGCTGATACCAGGAGATGTGCTCGGGTTCCTGATCGATTGCGGCCTGGAGATCGGCCAGCCCAGCCTCGACAGACTGCTGCGGCAGGCCGAACATCAGATCCAGGTTGATATTGTCGAACCCGGCGCCGCGGGCATGCTCGACCGCGGCATGGGCCTCGGCCCCGCCGTGGATACGCCCCAGGCGCTCGAGCATGGCGTCGTCGAAGCTCTGGATGCCCAGCGACAGCCGATTGACCCCGGCCTCGCGGTAGCCACGGAAGTACGCGCGATCTACGGTGCCGGGGTTGGCCTCCAGCGTGATCTCGGCATCCGGGCGCAGGGGCAGCCGCGCACGCAGACCGGAGAGCAGGTCCGCCATTGCCTCGGGCGGGAACAGACTGGGGGTCCCGCCGCCGATGAACACGCTGTCCACGCGCCGCCCCCAGACATCCGGCAGCTGCGACTCGAGGTCGCGCATCAGCGCCTCGACATACGCGTCGAACGGGGCCTCGCCTCGCGGCTCGTGGGAATTGAAGTCGCAGTACGGGCACTTGCGCACGCACCAGGGCAGGTGGACATACAAAGCCAGGGGCAGCGGGGTCACGGATGCGCTCATGACGCGAGCATAGGCGCCGGCTCAGTGATCGGCACGTTCCCGCAGTTGTGCCACCAGTTTGGCCAGCGCCTGGCCGCGATGGCTCAGGCGATTCTTCGTCTCCGGGGGCAGTTCGGCCGAGGTGCAGCCCTCCTCCGGCACGAAGAACAGCGGGTCGTAGCCAAAGCCGCCAGCACCGCTGGGCTGCTCGACGATACGCCCCGCCCAGACCCCTTCGGCGATCAGCGGCGAGGGGTCCTCGGCATGCTCCAGAAACACGACCACCGCGCGAAAACGTGCGGTTCGCTGCGCCTCGGGGACGCCCGCCAGCGCCTCCAGCAGCCTGGCGTTGTTCGCCGCGTCGTCCGCCTCCGGCCCTGCATAACGGGCGGAGTAGATACCCGGCCGGCCGCGCAGGGCATCGACCTCCAGACCGGAGTCATCGGCGATCGCGGGCAGGCCGGTATGCTGCGCGGCGTTGCGCGCCTTGAGGATCGCGTTTTCGACAAAGGTCAGCCCGGTCTCGTCGGCCTCGGGCACCGCATGCTCCGACTGCGGCTCGATTGCCAGCCCGAGAGGCCCCAGTAGGGCCCGGATCTCGCGCAGCTTGCCGGGGTTGCCGGTGGCGAGGACGACGCGACGGGACGGGTCCATGGCTCAGCCCTCGGCCAGCGCCGCCCGCTGGGCCTCGACGATCTGCTGGATGCCCTTCTCGCCGAGATCCAGCATCTGGTTCAGCTCGTCACGCCGGAAGGCATGCCCCTCGGCCGTCCCCTGAATCTCGATCACGCCGCCGGCCTCGTTCATCACCAGGTTCAGGTCGGTCTCGGCCTGGGAATCCTCGTCGTAATCCAGGTCGAGTACCGGCGTGCCGTTGAAGATGCCCACCGAGATCGCCGCCAGATGCCCGTGCAGCGGATCCTTGCGGATCATGCCCTGTTCGCGCGCCTTGCGGATCGCGTCGCGCAGGGCGACATAGGCACCGCTGATCGAGGCCGTACGCGTCCCGCCGTCGGCCTGGATCACGTCGCAGTCGACGATGATCTGGCGCTCGCCCAGGGCCTCGAGGTCGACCACGGCGCGCAGGGAGCGGCCGATCAGGCGCTGGATCTCCATGGTGCGACCACCCAGCTTGCCGCGCGCGGCCTCGCGCGCCATGCGGTCATGCGTCGAGCGGGGCAGCATGCTGTACTCCGCCGTCACCCAGCCGCGGCCCTTGTTCTTCAGCCACGGCGGCACGCGCGACTCGATGGTCGCGTTGCACAGCACCCGGGTGTCGCCGAACTCCACCAGCACGGAACCCTCCGCGTGCCGGGTGAAATGGCGGGTAAAACGCACCGGGCGCATCTCGTCGGCTTGTCGGCCACTGGGTCGCATGCTTGATCCTTGGTAGATTGGAGAGGCGCGCAGTATACGGGAGACAGGGAGGCTCTCACATGAGCGCGCCCGCGAGCGAACGGGGGCACGCAGTGGCCGAGGCCTCCGGCGAGTCACACGCGCACGGGGTTGCTACCACGCGCAGGGCTATCAACAGGGGACTTTATGATCGCGAGCATGACCGGCTTTGCCCGGCAGCCAATGACGCTGGACCAGGGGGTTTACGACTGGGAGCTGAAGAGCGTCAACCACCGTTATCTCGAGTTGCGCATCCACCTGCCGGAGGCCCTGAGGGCGCTGGAGCCCGAGGTGCGCAACCGCCTCAAGAAGCGGCTCGCTCGCGGCAAGGTCGATGTGGCGCTGCGCGATCGCGGCCAGTCGCGGGGCTCGCCTGAGGCGTACGACGCAGAACGCGTGCAGTCGCTGATCGAGGCGACCGAGTCCATCGCCGACATGATGAAACACGATGCCAGCGTATCGCCGCTGGACATCCTGGCCTGGCCCGGTGTGCTGGAGGCGACCAAGGTCGACGCCGACGACCTTGCCACCCCCATTCTTGCTGGACTCGACACCGCGATCGACGCCCTGGTCGCGATGCGCGAAGCCGAAGGCCAGGAACTGGTCAGTGGCCTGCGCGAACGCCTTGAGGCCGTGGCCGAACAGGTTGCGTTCATTCGGCAGCGTAGAGACCCGATGCTGGCCGAGCAGCGCGACCGCACCCTGGCCCGCATCAACGAGCTGGACCTGAGCCTGGACCCGAAGCGACTGGAACAGGAGGTCGCGCTGCTGGCACAGCGCCTCGATATCGCCGAGGAGCTGGACCGCATCGACGGCCACGTAAAGGCGGTGCGCGAAATCCTGGGCAACAGTGGCCCCAGCGGCCGGCGCCTGGATTTCCTGATGCAGGAGTTCAACCGCGAGACCAACACCCTCGCCTCCAAGTCGCATGATCTGGAGATCACCCGCGCCACGGTCGAGATGAAGGTCCTGGTCGAGCAGATGCGCGAACAGGTCCAGAACCTGGAATAGACCGGGTCGATGCATCGCTACCGCGTACGCCTGGCCATCTCGCGCCACGAGATGGAGGACTACTACACCGGGCGCGCGGCGGTCGTCTACGCCAAGTCGGAGGGCGGGATCAGCGTGCAGTTTCCCGCCCGACTGCTGCGCCAGCACCTGGACCAGCGCGGCGTCTATGGCGTGTTCGAGCTGGTCACCGATAACCAGCATCGCCTGCTGGACTTCCGTCGGCTGGAGCACTCATAAACGTCCGCCGAAACGCCCACAGCCCCCTTGAAATTCCCTCTGGGACCCCTATCTCCATGCATGAGTCAGAGTTGACACCCGCAAGAGGAGGGCAAGGCCATGACAATGATGCGTTACGAACCGTGGAGCCTGCTGGGTCAGCTGTCGCGCGAACTCGGCCGCATGCCGGAGCTGTCCGGCACGGAGGACTCCGCCGCGACTTCGGACTGGGCGCCGGCCGTGGATATCCGCGAAGAGAACGATGCCTACGTACTGCACGCCGACATCCCCGGCGTGGACCCGAAGGACATCGAACTCAACATGGAGAACGGCGTGCTGACCCTGCGTGGCGAGCGCAGGCACGAAAGCGAAGAGGAACAAAACGGCTACAAGCGGATCGAGCGGGTGCGCGGCACCTTCTTCCGCCGCTTCTCGCTGCCGGATACCGCCGATGCCGAAAACATCTCCGCACGCTCCGAGAACGGGGTGCTGGAGGTTCGCATCCCGAAACAGGCACGCGTGCAGCCGCGGCGGATCGAGATCGCCAGCTGATCCGGCACCAAACCCGTCCGCGACCGCTGTGGCTGCGGACGATTCGGGCGCTGCCGGCGCGAGCGGGCGGCGCCCCGTTTTTTGGAAGTCACCAAAGGATGCATGCGAGGCGATTCACAAGACCGATGCACGGGTGACAGCCGGATCCCGGCTATGATGGGAAGGGTCGGCCACGGGCCGATAACCCACGGAGGGATCCGGGTGTTCCCCGGGGTTCGGACAGAGGCAACTCTGGGAGTGCAATGGAATACAAGGACTACTACAAGATCCTCGGCGTCAGCCGCGACGCCAGCCAGGACGCCATCAAGAAGGCGTACCGCAAGCTGGCACGCAAGTACCATCCGGACGTCAGCAAGGACCCGGACGCCGAGACGCGCATCAAGGAGGTCAACGAGGCCTACGAGGCCCTCGGCGACCCGGAAAAGCGCAAGGCCTACGATCAGCTCGGTTCCAACTGGCGCCAGGGGCAGGACTTTCGTCCACCGCCCGGATGGGACGGCTGGACCCAGCACCGTGGGGCCGGTGCGGGAGGCGGGGCCGATTTCGGCGGCTTCTCGGACTTCTTCGAGTCCATCTTCGGCGGTGCCGGGATGGGCGGCGCGGGCCGTCGCCGCGGCACGGGCGGCTTCAACATGCGCGGTGCCGACCGCGAAGGCCGAGTCGAGATCACGCTCGATCAGGCGCTGAAAGGCACCGAGATCTCCGTGAACGACGCCGACGGGCGCGTGCAGCGCGTGCGCATCCCGGCCGGCGCCAAGGACGGCTCGCGCCTGCGCGTGCGCGGCCAGGGCGACCCGGGTGTGGGGACCGGCGGCGCCGGCGACCTGCTGCTGGAGATCCGCATCAAGCCCGACAGCCGCTACCGTGTCGACGGCCGCGACCTCTACCGCGATATCCCGATCACCCCCTGGGAGGCCGCACTGGGTGCCACCATAGAGGTCCCCACGCCGCACGGCTGGGTCAATCTGAAGATCCCACCGGGTTCGCAGTCCGGCAAGCAGATGCGCCTGAAGGGCAAGGGCCTGCCGGGCAAGCCGCCCGGCGACCTGTATCTGAAGCTGATGATCCAGGCCCCGCCCGAGGACGAGGCCGGCGACTGGTACCGCAAGATGGCGGAACAGTCCTCGTTTGCGCCGCGCGCGGGGCTGACGCCGTAGTTCACGGACACAAGGAGCGCGCATGCGTCGGCTGGTCTCTTTCCTGATTCTGCTGTCGACCCTGGCCTGGGCCGGCCCGGCGCTGGCGCAACTCCCCGCCGAGGTCGACGGCCAGCCCCTGCCCTCGCTGGCCCCGATGCTGGAACGCACCATCCCCGGGGTCGTCAATATCGCTACCCGCGCCCGCGTGGTGGAATCCGTCAGCCCGCTGTTCGACGACCCGTTCTTCCGCCGTTTCTTCGACATGCCCGAGCGCCAGCGCGAACGCGAGCGTCAGGGGCTCGGCTCGGGCGTGATCGTGGATGCGGACGACGGCACGATCCTGACCAACAGCCATGTGATCGCGCGCGCGGACGAGATCCTCGTCACCCTGTACGACGGCCGCCAGTACGAGGCGGAGGTCGTCGGTACCGACCCGGCGACCGACGTGGCCGTGATCCGCATCGACGCCGAAAACCTGCGCGCGATCCCGCTGGCGGATTCCGATGCCCTGCGCGTCGGCGACTTCGTCGTCGCGATCGGCAACCCGTTCGGTCTCGGCCAGACGGTCACCAGCGGCATCGTCTCCGCGCTGGGGCGCAGCGGCCTGGGCGGCTCCGGGTTCGAGGACTTCATCCAGACCGATGCCTCCATCAACCCGGGCAACTCGGGCGGCGCGCTGGTGAACCTGCGCGGGGAACTGGTCGGCATCAACACCGCCATCCTGGCGCGCGGCGGCGGCAACATCGGCATCGGCTTCGCGATCCCGACCAACATGGCGCGCCAGATCCAGGACCTGCTGGTGGCCGAGGGCCGCGTCGAGCGCGGCGCACTGGGCGTCGGCATCCAAGACCTGACGCCGGCGCTGGCGCAGGCCTTCGATCTCGACGCCAGCCAGGGCGCGGTCATTACCGACGTGCAGCCAGACTCCGCCGCGAGCCGCGCCGGGATCGAGGCCGGCGACGTGGTGCTGAAAGTCGACGGACAGGCGGTGCGCAATGCAGCCGATCTGCGCAATCGCCTGGGCCTGCTGCGGGTGGGAAGCGAAGTGGAACTGGATATCCTGCGCGACGGCCGCGAGCGCACCCTGACCGCGCGCCTGGAACGCCCCGAAATCCGGCAGGCCGAGGGTGCGGCGATTCACCCACGGCTGGAGGGCGTTCGCCTGGCGGAACACACGCCACCCGGCACCAGGCGCAGCCGTGTAGTGATCATCGACGTGGAAGCGGGCACCCCGGGCGCCCAGGCCGGGCTCCGCCCCGGCGACGTGCTGCTGGCGATCAACCGCCAGCGCGTCGAGCACCTGGCCGATCTGCCGCGCCAGCTATCGCCGCACCAGGCACTGGAGCTGCAACTGCGCCGCGGCAATCAGACGCTCTACCTGACGCTGCGCTAATACCGACCTGTCTCCCCTTCCGGCTTTGGCAGGGGCTTCGCCTGCAAGCAGGCTCCCACAGGGGGTCTTCCACCGCGCAGCCCCAATGTCGTCATCCCGGAAACCGCGCAGCGGTTATCCGGGATCTCGGGGCCTGTTGTCAGCCTTGCGCAGGAGATCCCGGCTCTCCGCTTCGCTGCGGCCGGGATGACCGGGCCTGGCAGACAAGCGCCTGGGGGAGAAGGAAAGGATCAGAAGCCGGGGGTGTTCTTCTCGACCCAGCGGTCGCTGCCGTCGGCGAGGCGTTCGCGCTTCCAGAACGGGGCCTCGTGCTTGAGGCGCTCCAGGATGTCGGAGCAGGCATCGCGCGCGGCGATCCGGTGCGCGGACCAGGTGGCCACCAGCACCAGGGCATCGCCGGGCCGCACGTCCCCTACACGATGCGCGATCAGACAGCCCAGCAGCGGCCAGCGCGACTCGGCCTCGGCGACGATGCGCTCCAGTTCGCGCTCGGTCATGCCGGGATAGTGCTCCAGGAACAGCCCAGTCACAGTGTCGTCTTCGTTGAAGTCGCGCATGCGCCCGACAAACACGCTGGCCGCCCCGCGCGCCTCGGCCGGGATATCCCGCTCGGCACGGGCCACCAGCGCCCAGGGGTCGAAGTCTTCGCTGTAGAGCTCGACGGCCACCTCAGCCCCCGGTCACCGGCGGGAAATAGGCGACCTCGTCACCATCGCGCACAACCGTATCCAGTGCAGCCTGCTCCTGGTTGACCGCCACCATCAGGCGTTCCGGCGGGGCGTCGCCATGCAGGTGCCGCCAGAGATCCCCCACCGAGATCGATTCGGTGGGCAGCTCGGCTGTTTCGTCGGCGCGACCCAGTTCCTCGCGCAGGCGTGCAAAGTAGTGAACAGTTACGGTCATGCGGGCCCCTGTCATCACGGGTTCAAGTCAAGCATTATAGCTACGATGAACGACTTCACTCACTTCGATGCGGAAGGCCATGCGCACATGGTCGACGTCGGCGGCAAGTCGGTCACCCACCGGGTAGCGATCGCCGAGGGCCGCATACACATGCAGCCGGAAACCCTCCAGCGTATCCGCGAAGGCCGCCATGCCAAGGGGGATGTTCTGGGGATCGCCCGCGTCGCGGGTATCATGGGTGCAAAACGTACCGGCGACCTGATCCCGCTGTGCCATCCGATCGGCCTGACGCGGGTGGCCCTGGAACTGGATATCGAGACTACCGCCGTCCGCGTGCAGGCGACCTGCGAGGTCCACGCCAAGACCGGCGTGGAGATGGAGGCCCTGACCGCGGTCTCCACCGCACTGCTGACGGTGTATGACATGTGCAAGGCCGTGGACCGCGGCATGGTGATCGATGGCGTGCGCCTGCTGGAGAAGCGCGGCGGCCGCAGCGGCACCTGGCGGGCGGACACGACGCAAGGAGACCCCCAATGAAATGGATCAAGCGCCTGCTGGCCCTGATCGCGATCCTGTTGCTGCTGGTCGTGATTGTCGCGATCTATCTGGTCGCGACCTTCGACGCCAACGACTACAAGGAACGCATCGAGGCCGAAGTCCGCGACGCCACCGGCCGCGAACTGACCCTGGAAGGCCCGATCGGCCTGACCTTCTTCCCCAACCTCGGCCTGCGTCTGGAAGAGGTTCGCTTCGGCAATGCCGAGGGCTTTGGCGACGACCCGTTCGCCGAGCTGGATGTCGTCGATGTCTCCGTGGCGGTGATGCCGCTGCTGCGCCGCGAACTGGACGTCCGGCACATCGAGGGTGACGGCGTACGCCTGAACCTGGCGCGCGACGAAGACGGGCGCACCAACTGGGACGACCTCACCGAGCGCGCCGAGGAGGCCCGCGACGAGGCCGTCGGAGCCAACAACGGCGAGGAACGCACCGCCACCGAGTCCCGCCTTGCGATGGAGCGCATCGGCATCGCCGGCGTGACCCTGACCAACACACGGGTCAACTGGGACGACCGCATGACCGGGCTCCAGGCCACGCTGGATCCGTTCCGCCTGGAGGTCGGTCGCTTCCGCCCCGGCGTGGAAACCCCTCTGGAAATGGAGGCCGTCGTCAACGCCGAGGGCGGTGACCTACCGGAGCCGGTGGAGTTCGCGATGGACCTGGAAGGCCTGCTGAACGTGGACCTTCTGAGCAACCGCTATTCGATTCGCCGCCTGAACGCGACCTTCGGTGTGGAGGGAGCCGGCTTGCCACGCCCCATCGGGGTCTCGCTGGAAACCGACGTCGCGCTCGAAGTGGCCGATCAGGCGAGCATGCGCTTCGAGCGTGTGACGGTGGGCCTGGGCGACATGCGGCTAACGGGCTTCGCCGAGCTGACTGGCCTGGATGCGGCCGAAGACCTGGCCGTTCGCAGCGAACTTCGCAGCAACACGTTTTCGCTGCCGTCCCTCATGGAAGACCTCGGTCTCGAACCGCCGAAAACGAGTGATCCGGATGCCTTGAAGCGCGTGGCGCTGGACCTGTCGGCCAACGGCAGCCTGACGTCTCTGGAGCTGAGTCCGTTCCTGGTAACCATCGATGACACACGGCTGGTCGGCGATGCCCGCCTGGATACCAGTGGCGAACGCCCGCTGTTCGACTTCAACCTGAGCGGAAACGAGTTCAACCTTGACCGATACCTGCCCCCCGAAGTCGAACGGGCGCGCACCGAAGGCGCCCCCGCCAATGGCGAGCGCGACGACGATGACGATGACGACATCGCCATCGAACTCCCGGTCGAGCTGCTGCGCGGCATCGATGTCCGCGGCGAAATGGCGCTGGAACGTCTGAACGCCCTGGGCATGGTGATGCGCAACATCCAGCTCGAGATCCGCGCCAACGAAGGCGACTGGCGCATCGACCCACTGGAGGCACAAGCCTACGAGGGCCAGCTGACCAGCCGCCTGCGCGTCGACGTGCGCGAGGATACGCCGCGCTACGAACTTGCGGCGGACTTGGGCGAACTGGACATCGGTGCACTGCTGGAGGACATGCAGGGGGACGAAGCACGTCTGATGGGCATCGGGGATCTGGAACTGGATATCGCCACCCGCGGCAACACCGTCAATGCCTTGCGTAGTGCCCTGAACGGCTCCGGCTCCATGGCGTTCTCCGATGGTGCGGTGCGTGGCATCAATGTCGCCCAGGTAATCCGCCGCGCAGAGGCGCGGCTGCGCGGCGAGCGTCTGGAAGAAGACGAACCCAACCAGACCGACTTCAGCGACCTCACCGCCACCTTCGACATTCGTGATGGCGTCGTGCACAACGACGATCTCGAGGCCAATTCCCCGCTCATGCGCATACACGGCGAGGGCCAGGCCGATCTGACGGACGACACCCTCGACTACCTGTTGAACACCACCCTGGTCGACACCATTGAAGGCCAGGGCGGGCGGCCGCTGGACGACCTGCGCGGCATCCGCCTGCCGATCCGCATCACGGGCACCTTCGGCGACCCGAGCTTCCGGCTCGACCTGGAAGACATCCTGCGCGAGCGCTTCGAGGACGACGCACGCGAACGCCTCCGGGAAGAAGGTGATCGCCTGCGCGACAGCCTGATGCAGCGCCTCGACGGTGGCCGCAGCGACGACGCCGAAGACGAGGCCGAAGAGTCCGGCGAACGCGACCTGCGCCGCGAGCTGGAGCGCGGCCTGCGCGAGCGCCTGCGGTAATCGTGCCGGCAGCCCTGGCACTCAAGCGGCCGGCCCCCGGGGTCGGCCGCTTCGTTTCTACCTGAGGGAAACACTGAGCGCGATGACACCCTTCGCCGAACGCCTGCTCGGCTGGTTCGACCGGCACGGGCGCAGCGACCTCCCCTGGCAGCACCCGCGCACGCCCTATCGCGTCTGGGTCTCCGAAATCATGCTGCAGCAAACACGCGTGGAGACGGTGATCCCGTACTTCCAGCGCTTCATCGAGCACTTCCCCGACGTCGAATCACTCGCGGCCGCCGAGCAGGACGCGGTCCTGCATCTGTGGTCGGGCCTGGGCTACTACGCCCGCGCCCGCAACCTGCATCGCGCAGCCCGGTACATCGTGAGCGAGCATGGCGGGGGCTTCCCGGACACGCGCGAGGCCCTGGAACAGCTCCCCGGCATCGGCCGCTCCACGGCGGCCGCGATCATCGCCCAGGCCCATGACCGCCCCGAGCCCATCCTGGACGGCAATGCCAAGCGCGTGCTCGCCCGCCACGCGGCCATCGATGGCTGGCCCGGCAGCCCGGCCGTGCAGGGCGAGCTGTGGGCCGAGGCCGAAGCCCGCACCCCGACTACCCGCTGCGCGGACTACACCCAGGCCATCATGGACCTGGGCGCCCTGCTGTGTACGCGTACCCGCCCCGACTGCCCGCAATGCCCCGTGGCCGGCGACTGCCAGGCTCTGGCGCAAGACCGGACCGGGGAGCTGCCCGCGCCGCGCCCGCGCAAGGACCTCCCCACGCGCATCCGCCACGCCGCCCACCTGCAAACCGTACAAGGCAGCCTGCTCGTGCAACGCGAGGCACAGGGCATCTGGGGCGGGCTGTACAGCCTCCCCGAGGCCGCCGAGGCGCCCGAACTGGACCAGTGGGTGCGCAGCCAGTGGCCGCAGGCCGAGGCCCACGACACCAACGGGCTGCGCCACACCTTCAGCCACTACCACCTCGATCTGCGCATCCACTGCTACCGGCTCCCGCCGAACGCGTGTGGGATCATGGAAGGCGACAGGTCGATTTGGTATAAACCCGGCACATCGCGGGCGGTCGGCATCCCGGCCCCCATCCAGCGTTATCTGCACGACCACAAGGATTCCGGCAATGGCACGAACCGTTAACTGCGTGAAACTCGGCCAGGAGGCCGAGGGCCTCGACTACCCGCCCTACCCGGGCGAGATGGGCAAGAAGATCTACCTGAACGTCTCCAAGGAAGCCTGGAATGCCTGGCTGGCGCACCAGACCATGCTGATCAACGAATACCGCCTCACCCCGGTCGATCCCAAGGCGCGCAAGTTCCTCGAAGAGGAAATGGAAAAATTCCTGTTCGGAGATGGCTCGGAAAAGCCAGAAGGCTTCGTCGACCCGAACCAGTCCTGATTCCGGGCGGTTCGGCCGCGTTTGCTTGACGTGGACGCCCCGGACCGCTTTAATACCGCCCTTCGCCCAAAGGGCGAATCCCTCCGAAAAATGGCCGGGTAGCTCAGTCGGTAGAGCAGGGGATTGAAAATCCCCGTGTCGGCGGTTCGATTCCGTCCCCGGCCACCATTATCTCTCCTGTGGCACCATCCTTCCCATGAGCGTTCGCCGTATCCTGCGCGTGGACCCCCGACGTGCGTCGTGCCTTCGGCCTGGTACCTGATCCGACTTTGAGTGTCCCCGAATGGCTTGATGGCTATGCGGCCGACTCATGCTCGACATCCCAGCCCGGGAATACGAGTACGGCGGGGTGGCAGCGCAATGCCCTTGCCAGGACCTTGGCACGATCAACACCGAGTCGTACGCGGTCATTCTCAATGGCCGAAATGGTCGACTGGGGGATCCCGGAGGCATTCGCCAGATCGTTCTGGCTCATTTCCTGAAGCTCACGCAGGATCCGGACCGATTCGCCAACCGAAACCTCGACCCTCCTGTCTGCCTTGCGATAATCACTCATGTCACGCCCTCCCGTAATCGTGGGGAGTTATCTTCTCGACTTCTACGAGCACCTTGTCCTTCTCCACCCGGTAAATAACGCGGTACTGGATATTCAGTCGCGACGATCGGAAGCCTTTCCACTTACCGGACAAGGCTTCGTCGTTGAAGCCCCGAATATGCCGCAACCCCTGCGGACCGGAGATGGTGACGATGTCCTTCCACTTCTCGTACCGCTTCTGAACTTCAGCAGGCGCGGCCGCCAGGTTCTTTTCTACCCTCTTGTGTTCAAAGACATCCCACATACCAAATAGAGTATGTATGCTAAATATGGTATGTCAACTTTGGCATCCCGACGCGAGGGCGGAAGATACGGCATCGTGGCATCATCCTTCCCATGAGCGTTCGCCGTATTTTGCGCATGGGGCACCCCGACCTGCGTCGCGTCTGCGACCCGGTACCCGACTCGCAATTTGCCAGCCCCGAGCTGTACGCCCTGGTTGATGACCTGGTCGACACCATGCATGCCAACGAAGGGCTTGGCCTGGCCGCCGCGCAAATCGGCGTGGCGCAACGCGTGGCCGTGATCGAGATCCAGCCGGGCAACACCCGCTACCCCGGTGCCGTACCCACCGGCCGCCTCGTCCTCGTCAACCCGACCGTGACCGTGCTGGACCCGACCCCGCAACGCTACTGGGAAGGCTGCCTGTCCGTGCCCGGCCTGCGCGGCGAGGTCGCCCGGCCGCGCCACATCGCCGTTGATTACTACGAACCCGACGGAACGCCCCGCCATCTGGAACCCGAAGGGTTCCTCGCCACCGTGTTCCAGCACGAGATCGACCACCTCGACGGCACTCTGTTCATCGACCGCGTCACCGACACCACCCGCCTCGCCTTCCTCGACGAGTACCGCGAATTCCACGCGACTAACTGACGAAAAGATGCAACCGGCTGTCCTCGGCAAGGGATACCCGTCCGCCGAAGCGGCGTGCCTCGCGGTCCATGGTGGCCGCCAGCCAGCGGGCGTCGTCAGTCGCGGCATGGTTCAGGCGCAGGTGGCGGATCTGCAGCGGCACCATCTGCAAGCCGGCGAGCCGTCCGTCCTGTAGCGTGGCGATGTAGAGAAGCGACAGGTCACTGCGGTAGGCCTCGTGGCCGCCAATGCCCTCGTAGTCGTTCAGCAGGTCACCGCAGCCGTACAGGATCAGCCGCCCGCGATGGACTTCCAGCGCCCGCGGATGGTGCGACGAGTGTCCATGCACCAGATCGACCCCGGCACGGTCGATGACCCCGCGCGCAAACGCGGTCTGCTCCTGCGAGATCGGATAGCCCCAGTTGCTGCCCCAGTGGATCGACAGCACCACCTGGTCGCCCGGCTGGCGCACCGCGGCGATCTGCTTGCCGAGGCGGTCGATGGTCGCATCCAACAGGTCGGGCAGGTAGTGCACACCACAGCGCCCCGCATCCGCCGCCCAGTCCCCCGGCACCCCGCTGCTGCGATGACCGGCCGCGAACACCAGCACCCGCCCACCCTGCGGACAGGCGAGCACCGCCGGCGCCTGCGCACCGTCGGTATCGTGCCCGGCCCCGACAGCGCACAGCCCGGCCTCCTGCAGGGTGTCCAGGGTCTCCTCCAGCCCGGGGCGGCCCCAGTCCAGCACATGGTTGTTGGCCAGCACGCAGCAGTCCGGCGCGGCCACCTGCAGGCAATCGATATTGGCCGGGTGCATGCGGTAGTGCACGGCCTTGTCGGGCCACGGCTCGTCGCACGTGGTGACCGCTGTCTCCAGGTTGATGATCCGCAGATCGGCCTCGGGGCCCTGCAGCAAAGGCACGGCATCACCCCAGATGTAGCCCGGCTCCACAGCGCGGGGCACCGGGCCGTTGGCGCGCTCGGCCAGCGCCACGTAGTCGCGCGCATCGCGCACGTAGCCTTCGTAGAGCTCGGGGTCGGAGGGCGTCGGCTGGATCTGGTCGATGCCGCGCCCGGTCATCACGTCCCCGGCCAGGATCAGCCGGACGGTGTGGGTCTCGTTCATGCCGCTGCACCTCCCGTCCCTTGAGTGAAGCACATGCGCACCGGGGCGGCGCGGGACGCCGCGATCTACACTCCGATCAGAGCCCCGCAAACCTTTACGGAGGGCGTGAACATGCCCGGCAACGTATCCGATCCGATGCTGTTCGCGCTGGAGGGATCGCGCGAATTCGGTGGCCGTGTGGCCGAACACATGGTCCTTCCGCTAGCGGAGCACGAGGAACGCGGCTTCGAGGACGGCGAGCACAAGGCGCGGCCGCTGGAGAGCGTGCGCGAGCGGGATGTGTACGTACTGCACGCGCTGCACTCCGACCCCGAGCGCAGCGTCAACGATCGCCTGTGCCGGCTGCTGTTCTTCCTCGCCTGTGTGCGCGACTCCGGCGCGCGCCGCGTCACCGCGGTGCTCCCCTACCTCGGCTATGCACGCAAGGACCGCCGCACCCAGCCGCGCGATCCGGTCACCATGCGCTACCTCGCGCAGCTGATCGAGGCCATGGGCGCCGACCGCGTAATGGCACTGGAGGTGCACAACCCGGCCGCCTACGACAACGCCTTTCGCTGCCCGCGCGAGCACCTGGAGATGCGCAGCCTGTTTGCGCTGCACCTCGCGCCCGAGCTGCAGCCGGAGACCCGCGTGGTCGTCTGCTCGCCCGATGTGGGCGGGGTGAAGCGCGCGGTGCGTTTTCGCGAACGCCTCGCCAATCAGCTCGGTCGGGAGGTGGGCGATGCCTTCTTCGAAAAGGCCCGCGCCGGCGGCAAGCTCACCCTCGGCCGCCTGATCGGCGACGTGAGCGATGCCACTGTGGTGCTGGTGGACGACCTGATCGCCACCGGCAGCACCCTGCTGCACGCCGCACGCACCTGCCGCGAGACCGGTGCCCGACGCGTGCTCGCGGTGGCCGCGCATGGCGCATTCACCCGCGGCGCGCAGGAAAACCTCGCCAGCGACGCCTTCGAGCGGGTGCTGGTCACCGACACCATCCTCCCGCCGAAGATCGACCACGAGGCGCTGGGCCAGCGTCTGGAGATCGTCTCCGCCGCGCCCCTGTTCGCCCAGGCCATCACCCGCCTGCACGCAGGCGGGTCGCTCACGGACCTGCAGGAGGACTGAACCGCGGCACTTGCCCGCTGCCGATATAGCCGTCCGCCAACGCCAGGTACTCCGCGGCCTTCGCCCGCCATGGCTCCCACTCGCGCCGCGGCAGCTCGAAGATGTGCCACAGCGCGAGCTTGGCCCGCACACAGGCCTGTCCGCACTTGTAGAACGCCAGCAGCCGCGCCTCCGGCCAGTCACCGCTGTGCTCGCCGTACACCCGGAACAGCACCCGCCCCACCTCCGGCGCTCCCAGCCGCTCGCACTCCATCGCCAGGAACGCCAGCTCGTCCGCCGCATCCAGCGTGCGCAACTCGCGGTTGAACTCCAGACAGTCGAACACCACCGGCTCCGGTGTCAGGCACACATGCTCCGGACGCAGATCGCCGTGCCCCTCCACGATGCGCCCCTGTGCCACGCGCGCGTCGAACAGCGCCGGGGCTTCCTTGAGCAAGGCCGTCTGCGCCTGCAGGATGCGCTCGATGCGCGCGCGGTCCTGCTCGGGCACCGACTCCAGCAGCGCCTCCAGGGTGCCTCGCACCGTCTCCAGCAGCCGGTGGCGATAACCCTCCGCTGTCAGCGCCACCGGCTCGCAGCCCGCATAGAACGTCGCCAGACGCGCCCCCAGCCGCTCCAGATCCACCTCCTGCAGCCGTCCTTCGCGGACCACCTGGTCCAGCATGCGCTCCGCCGGAAGCCGTCGCATCTGTACCAGCCAGTCCACGGTGTCGCCATCGCCGTCCAGGTTCAGGCGCCCGGACGCATCCCTGTTCAGCGGGACCGCCCCCAGATACACATCCGGCGCCAGCCGCCGGTTCAGCCGCACCTCCGCCGTGCAGTCGCGCCCGCGCGCCGCCAGCGTGCTGAAATCCAGAAACGCATAGCGCACCGGCTTCTTCAGCTTGTACACATGCCGTTCGGTCAGGAACACCCACGACATGTGCGTCTCGATCACCTCCACCCGCGCCGGCCGCTCCGCCGGATACGCCTCCGGCCGACGCAGGAACGCGACCTTCTCGCCGATGCTGCAATCGTCCACCTGCGCTGCCCTCCCACCCCCGACCCGTTCGCGCGGCCGCCATCCACCGCGCATCCACGCTGCCCTTTCCCTGGGAGCCTAGATCATCGGGGTACCTACTCGTGGCGGGGCATTCTTGCCCGCGAGATGCACAGGCAAGGAAGCCGCCATGATCTGGATGCGCGGCGCCATCGATACCGCGGGGGGTGGTCTAGACTCGGGATACAGGGGATCCGGGACGCCTCCGAGGCGTACGCCGGGGCATGTCGGCCGGGCGGAAAAACCGCGTCCGGTGCAACCCTGGCGCACGCGGGGCGACCAGTACAACCGGTCGAGGAAACATGGATTCAGATCTTGTCCGTCTCACCCGGCGCCTGGTCCTGGCGCGCACCGAACAGCTCCGACCCAGCCGCTGGCGCCCATCGGCGGATATCTACCGCAACCGTCGCGGCTGGCTGATCAAGCTGGAGTTGGCGGGGGTCGACCCGGGTGCAGTGCGGGTGCAAGTGCACGAACGCTTTCTGGTGGTCCGCGGTCGCCGCCGCGATTCACCGCCCGGGGCGGGCCATGCCTGCCAGCGTCTGGAAATTCCCTACAGCGAGTTCAGCCGCACCTTCGAGCTGCCGGCGGACCTGGAGTCCGCCCGCATCGAGCGTGAGGCGCGCCACGGCATGCTGCTGCTGAACATCCTGCTGAACGAGGAGGAGCCATGAGCGAGACCACTCAGCCGGATGCCCTGCTGCTCCCGGTCCTGCCGTTGCGCAACTCGGTCCTGTTCCCGATGACCGCCGGGCCGTACTCGGCCGGGCGCAAGGGCTCGATCGCGGCGCTGGAAAAGGCGGCCGAGAGCGCCGACAAGTCGGTGGTGATCGTCGCCCAGCGCGAGCCCGAGGTGGAGGAGCCGGGGTTTGCCGATCTGCACCCGATCGGCACGCGCGGGGAGATCAAGCGCCTGATCCGCTCGGAGGAAACGGTGGAGGTGATCGTCGAGGGCATCGAGCGCGTGCACCTGGAAAGCACCGAACGCGAGGGCGACTGCCTGATGGCGCGGGTAACCCCGACGCCTGTGGTGCTGGAGCCGGGGCCGGAGGCCGAGGCGCTGAAGCGCGAACTGGTGAGCCTGGCGCGGCAATTGCGCGCCGAGGACTCGCAGTTCGGCACCCGCGACCTGGCGGTGCTGCTGGACCAGGTCGAGGACCCGTTGCACCTGGTGTACCTGCTGGCAACATTGCTGGAGCTGGATCTCGCGCAGGCACAGGAACTGCTGGCGGCCTCCGAGCAACAGGCGGCGATGCGCCTGCTGCTCGACTACATGCGTCGCGAGTACGAGGTGCGCAAGCTGCGCCGGCAGATCGTCGGCGAGGCCAAGATGGAGATGGGCCGCGAACAGCGCGAGTACCTGCTGCGCCAGCAGCTCAAGGCAATCCAGAAGGAACTGGGCGAGAAGGCCCCCGGCGCCTCGGAGGTGGAAGAGCTGCGCGAGCGCCTGGAGTCGGCGGAGCTGCCGGCGCCGGTGCGCGAGGAGGCCGAGCGCGAGCTGACGCGGCTGGAGGGCATGCCGGCGGCCTCGCCGGAGCACGGGGTGATCCGCAACCGCCTGGACCTGATCCTCGAACTGCCGTGGGCCCGGCGCACCGAGGACCACCTGGACGTGGCCCGCGCCCGCCGCGTGCTGGACGAGGACCACTACGACCTGGCCGACATCAAGGAACGCATCCTCGAGCATCTGGCGGTGCTGCGCCTGAACCCGGAGGCGCGCGCACCGATCCTGTGCTTTGTCGGCCCGCCGGGGGTGGGCAAGACCTCGCTGGGCAAATCGATCGCGCGCTCGCTGGGGCGCGAGTTCGAGCGCCTGAGCCTGGGCGGGCTGCACGACGAGGCGGAACTGCGCGGGCATCGGCGCACCTACGTCGGCGCCATGCCGGGGCGCATCATCCAGGCCATGCGCCGGGCCGGCAGCGCCAACCCGGTGCTGATGCTGGACGAGGTGGACAAGGTCGGCCAGGACTTCCGTGGCGATCCGGCCTCGGCCCTGCTGGAGGTCCTCGATCCGGCGCAGAACACCGAGTTTCGCGACAACTACCTCGATCTGCCGTTCGACCTGTCGCGGGTGATGTTCATCACCACCGCCAACACCCTGGACACCATCCCCGGGCCGCTGCGCGACCGCATGGAGGTGGTGCGCCTGTCCGGCTACAGCGACGAGGAGAAGCTGGAGATCGCGCGGCGCTACATCGTCGAGCGCCAGCGCATCCAGGCCGGGCTGGGCACGGAGCAGTTCCAGGTGCCGGACGCGACGCTGCTGCGGGTGATCGCGCGCTATACCCGCGAGGCCGGGGTGCGCGAGCTGGAGCGGATGGTCGGCCGGCTGGCGCGCAAGCTGGCCCTGCGCATCGCCGAGGCCGGCGAGGTGCCACCGACCATCGAGCCGGAGCTGCTGGGCGAGCTGCTGGGGCGCGAGCGGTTCCGCCCGGAGGAGGCACGCAAGGATCTGCCAGCGGGTGTCGCCACCGGCCTCGCCTGGACGCCGACCGGCGGCGACGTGCTCTATATCGAGGCAATCCGCATCCCCGAGGAGGGCAAGGTGATCCTGACCGGGCAGCTCGGCGACGTGATGAAGGAGTCGGCACAGGCGGCGCAGAACTGGGCGCTGGCGCATGCCGGCCGGCTCGGGTTCCGACCCTCGCCGGGTGGCATCCACATCCACGTGCCGGCGGGTGCCATCCCCAAGGACGGCCCCTCCGCCGGGGTGACGATGGCAACGGCGGTGGCCTCGCTGTACAGCGGCCACCCGGTGCACAGCGACACCGCGATGACCGGCGAGATCACGCTGTCGGGGCTGGTGCTGCCGGTGGGCGGGATCAAGGAGAAGGTGCTGGCCGCGCGGCGCGCCGGGTTCCGCCGGGTAATCCTGCCGCACGACAACGAGCAGGACCTGGAGGACCTTCCGGATACCGTGCGCGAGGAGATGGAGTTCCTGTTCGCCGAGCGCATCGAGGACGCGTTGCGGGCCGCGATCCCGGAACTGCTGCCGCCGCCGCAGGAAGCGGCCACGGAGGAGGTAGGCGGCTACCGCTTCGCGCCGCCGATGGGAAACGACTCGCACACCCCCAGGGGAAGCGCCGAATAAGCCCAGGCCGGCTACTTCTGCGCAGGAGGGTGGTCGACCACGAACCGGGCTGCCGCGCATGCGCAGCGCCTGATGCGCCGAACCGGCCGCAAGGCCCGGCTTCGGCAGGGTCCGGCCGTCGCGCTGCACTGGCCGAGCAACGACACGGCCGTGATCCCGTCGGGTACACGGTCACGGCAAGACAGAGGAGGCACCATGCAGATCCCCCTGGAACTCAACTACCACGACGTGGATCGCTCCGACTGGAGCGAGGAACTGATCCGCGACCGCGTGGCACGGCTGGAGCGGATGTCGGACGAGATCGTCTCCTGCCACGTGATCGTCTCGCAGCCACATCACCACCGGCACAAGGGCAACGCCTACAAGGTGACCATCGAGGTGCGCCTGCCGCGCAACCGCCGGCTGGTGGTGCACGAGGAGCCGGTGACGGTGGAGCAGGCCAGCCATCTGTTTCCGGTGATCAACCGTGCCTTCGACGCGATGGAGCGCCGCCTGTCGAAGGCCGTGCACCAGACCGCGCGCGCGACCCTGGCGCCGGCGGATCAGGAGAACCGGGGGCTGGTGGTGCGCGTGTTCAAGGACGATGGCTACGGCTTTCTGCGCACGCCGGACGGGCGCGAGTTCTATTTTCACGAACATGCGGTGCTCGGACACGACTTTCCGCGCCTGGCGGTGGGCACCGAGGTACGCTTCGAGCCGTCGATGGGCGAGGAAGGGCCGCAGGCCAGCACGGTGCGCCTGGTGAACAAGCCGGGCGAGCGCGAAACCGACCAGACCCGCGAACGCGAGGACGTGCCCCCGGAGTGGCGCGGTAGCGACTGACCCACCCCCTGCCCGTCCAGGCCACGCCCCGAACAAACCAACGGAGGCCTTCACCATGACCAACGAATCCGGCCCGCTCCTCGATATGAACCCGGATACCGTGCAGCGATTGATCGAGCTGGCGCGCGACATCCAGGGCCGCGAGTACACGGACATCAGCGACAACCGTGATGCCCCCTCCGGCGCGGAAACCCCGCCAGACCCGGACGAGGAGTCTCCCTCGCCGTCGTTCGACACGGCGACCGAGGAGTTTCGCTCCACCATCGACGACCTGGAGCCCGATCAGCAGCAGCAGGTGGTGGCGCTATTCCGCCTGGGGCGTGGCGACTACGACATCGCCGAATGGGAGAACGCCCTGGCCGCGGCGCGTGACGACTGGAGCCCGGGCACAGCCGACCACCTGCTAAGCCACGCGATGCTGGCGGATTCTCTGGCGGCCGGCCTGGTGGCGCTCGGTTACTCGGTGGAGTGAGCCGCCCGTCGGGGATAGTCGGCCTCGCCTCCCTCGACGAATCCCGCGAGCTCCACGCGGAGGCGTAGGCATCACGCCCCGTGGAGGCGCGGCCAGGCGTTGCGCACTACCTCCGCCCCCAGCGCGTCCAGCAGCGGGTGGGCCGCCAGGCCGAGCAGGCCATCGGTCAGGGGATTCTCGTCGCCGCAGCGCACGGCCAGTTGCAGATGCGTGCCGCGCGCAATCGGAGTCAGCCGGTAGCAGCCCTCGCAGGAGAGCCCGGCCAGCGCGCGCCAGCCGAGCAGACGCGGCGGGACGGCGACCAGCACTTCCACGTCGAAGGTTAGCGGAACCCCGGCCACCCGCACACACCAGCGGTAGCGCTCGGGCCCGACGCAGGTAATGGAGTCGATGGCCTCGCTGTAGGCGGCGAACTCCTCCACCCGGGCCATCAAATCGAACACCGCCTCCGGAGCAGCGTCGATCTCCATATCGTGGTGGATCACCGCCATCGCCCACCGCTCCAGGTTGCAGGGTCGCCGCCGGGCGGGCCGACGGCGCAGGCCCAATCAGTCGTGCACGATGATGCGGGAGCCCGCGGCGTCGATATCCACGCGGGAGCTGGAGTAGGCGCAGGCCTTCGCGATGTCCTCCAGCTCTGGCATGTCATTGAGCTCCGCCAGACGATGCAGCAGGCTGCCGCCTTCGCAATCGCGCGGGACACCGTCGTCGTCCAGCGTGCAGCCGAATTCGCCCTCGTTCACCGACCAGTCCATGTCGGCCGGCATCTTCAGCACCACCGGTTCCTCATGCATCACCTGGAACTTCGCCCGCATGGCGTTCTTGCCGTCCTGCCAGTCGAGCACCGGCATGTTTTCTACGCTGCGCATAGTGAGCCTCCTTCGCGATTCCGCGAGGTTGCATCGGATTTAGCCGGGCCGTTTCCTGCCCCTTCCCTTGGACGCTAGACCCCGTCCTCGAGGCGGTCAAAGGTGACCCCGGAAGCGATGGGGAAGAGCTCAACCGGTCGCTCATCACAGGCATGGTGGAATGCTTCACTAGGCGAGAAACCGCTGCGCAACGGGCAAGGTTTGACCCCGAAGTTCCCTTCCGGGGTCCTCCCAAAGTTGCGCGTAATGGACCCCGCTCGTCGCGAAAGCCCCGCCACCACAATCGATCTCTATCTCTCGCTTCGGACCGAAACATCCCTCTGACCGGGCCGCTGGCAAAGCGCAACTAGCGAGATCGACGCTCAACCACATATAGGCTATGGTTTCCACAAGCTGGCAAGCAAGGATGCCGCGAAACCGATTCGCCCAGAGCCAGGAGGAACCAACCATGGCCGAGCTACCCGAGTTCATCGAGTCAGGCGAACCTGCCCGGCTGATCCCCGTCACCGCCGACTCCAACAAAGAACAAAGAGCGGCCTCCATCGTCCTGGCGGCCATGCGAAGCATCTACGAACTCCGCCAATCCATGCTGGGCTCCCTGGGCGTCCGCGTCGGCAACCGTGCAAGGCTTGGCGCCTGGACCGAAGTCACATTCAAGGAAGAGAAGAGCGCGAAATCGAGCTCCAAAAAGAACGACCGTCCCGACGGCCTGCTGGTCCTCGATACCGGGAAGAAGCGTTGGACCGCCCTGATCGAAGCCAAGATCGGTAATGCCGAAGTGGACGAGGAACAACTCCAGTCCTACGTCCAGCAGGCCCGCGCTAACAAGATCGACGCCGTCATTACCGTCACCAATCAGTTTGTCGCCCAGCCTACCCACCACCCGATCAAGCTGCCGAAGAACCAGACGCGCAATGTCGAGCTGTATCACTGGTCCTGGATGTACATCCTCACCCAGGCCACCCTCCTGCTGGAAGCCGACGAGATCAGCTCGCCCGACCAGCGCTTTATCCTCGAGGAAGTGACCCGGTATCTGAATCATGACTCGAGCGGCGTCAGCCGCTTCGACAGCATGAACCGGGAATGGAAGGACGTCGTCGCCAAGGTCAAGAATGGCGCGAAGCTGAACAAGAACTCCGAAGAGGTCGAAAACACGGTTTCCAGCTGGCATCAGGAGCAACGCGACCTGAGCCTGATTCTTTCACGGAAACTCGGCCAGGCCGTCAAACTGCGCCTGAGCCGAAACCACCGCACCGACCCGCAGGCCCGCCTGAAAAGCGATTGCGAGCTCCTTGCATGCGAACACGTATTGCGTTGCGAACTGGACATCCCGCACGCCGCGGCAGAGCTTCACGTGGAAGCGAACCTGGAGAAGCGCGTGATCGTCACGAGCATGCGGCTCAACGCACCGAAGGACAAAAAGAAGACCAGCGCCCGCGTCAATTGGCTACGGCGCCAACTCGACAACGTCGAATCGGACGGCTTCTTCGTCAAGGCGATCCGCCCCGGTAAGGCCGAATCCACTCAGGCCCCGCTCGGCCTAGTACTGGAAGACCCCGAGCACCTCGAATCCGAGAACACCGACGTAGCCCCAACCGGCTTCGAAATCATCTACGTGACCGATCAAGCCTCCCGCTTCTCCGGAAACAAGGTCTTCATCGAGGAGCTCGAGCGGGCCGTGCCCCACTTCTACGAGCAGGTGGGCCAACGCCTACGCGCCTGGGTGCCACCGCCGCCCAAAATGAAGTCGGACCCGGTCCAGGCCGCATCGGAGCCTGAGCCATATCTACCTGAAGAAGCAACAGATACGGCGGACGACCACGAATCGTAGCCTGCAGGCCAGAAGATAAGCTTTGACCTAGCACCTCGCAGGACGAATTCCCTGCGATGGCGGCGATGGGTGATGTGCCACCCGTGGCCGGGCAGAAGGTAGCGGTTTGTGCACGGCATGGGGCTCGTCCCTGGAACAACCCATTTGACGGTCAAAATCGGCGGTCTAAGGGCCCAGAAACGGGCCTTGGAAGCGGTAAGTTATTGACTCTGGGGGCAATCGAGAGGTCCGACCCTGCGTCACTTCACCTTCCCGTGGTTGCCCAGCGGCTGCCTGATCCACCTCGACCGCCTGGCCACCCAGCACGTGCTCGACAACATCCGTGCGCAGATCAGCCGCCAGCGACCGCAGATCGTCCGCGAGCTGAAGGACTGTTTCCGGGGGGACGTCGACTCCGCCAGCCTATCCAAGATGCTCGACTGCCTGCATATGGATGATGCGGAAGACCTGCTGCGCAAGGACCTGCCCTCCCGGCTGCGCGCGGACTGCGGAGGCGAGTCGACCGAAGCGCTTGCGCCGTATGCCAGCGGCCTCAAACGCGGGCTGCAGCGCCTGGCGCGGTGTGACGATCGGCAGTTGCTGGACACCCTGCAGACCCACCTGGCGCAGCCAGCCGCGAACGTGGAGCAGCTTGCCGAAGAGGATCGGCTCCGGCTGGCCCTTGTCCACAGCACGCTATGGGGCAAGACGCGGCCGGGGGACGGGGACCTGTCCGCCGTGGACGCATTCGTCCGCGAACAGCGCCCCCTTTACCGGGATCTCCAGGAAGTCGCCGCCTGGCGACACGAGCGTATCGTCCCCGCCAGCGGCATCACCTTCCCGGAGCAGACGGGGCCGCTGGAACTGCACGCGTCCTATACCCGCGAGCAGATCCTGCTGGCCCTGGGACTTGGCAGCTTGGAGAAACCGATCACCCAGCAGGAGGGTGTGCGGCACGTACCGGAGCGGCGGGTGGATGTGTTGTTCGTCACCCTGGAGAAATCCGAGCAGGAGTTCTCGCCCACCACCATGTACGAGGACTACGCCCTCAACGAACGGCGGTTCCACTGGCAGTCGCAGTCCGGCACCTCCCCCGCCTCGGAGACCGGGCAGCGCTACATCCACCACGAACAGCTCGGCTACACCCCCATGCTGTTCATTCGGCGCGCCAAGCGCGATGCAACCGGCCTCAGCGAGCCGTTCACCTTCTGCGGCCCGGTCCGCTACCAGCGCCATGAAGGCAGCAAGCCGATGAGCATCGTCTGGGAACTGGAGTACGAACTGCCCGCCCGGCTCCTGCACCTCGCCCGCCGCACGGTCCTTTAAGGAGACGCTGATTTAATCGCACGTCCGCGTTGGCGCCCCCTGTTTTCCGAGACAAGGCGCGCCGCGTAGCAGGTAGTGGTTCTACGTGGAAGCGGTGCAACGCAGCATCGGGGACAGGGGGCGCCAACCCCACAAGCGATTGAAAGCAGGGGCTCGGCCGCTTTTGCGCGCGCACAGCGTTGCGGCTCCCTTGTGCAGAATGACTGCACGGCAGTCACCGCGCCTTGTTCGCACGCAAAAGCGACTCGAGCGCGGTCGCGCGATTGAATCAGCGCCTCCTTAATGGTCGATCAGAGCAAATTGCCGTGGGTGAGGACGCGGTTCTCCAAGCGGCGGCGCAGGCCGCGGGCGAATTCCACCATTCGACGTGACGGTCCTCACCAGCGGCATCACTCGGAGCGGGGCTGCCCGGTCGAGGAAGCCCGGATGCCGTCAAGCATCACTTCCAGCAGTCGGCGGATGCTGGCGGGCTCCGCAGGATGATGCGGGGCGGTGGTCAGCATGTCGCCGACCAGCTGAAGTGGTCCGTCCGGTGCTGACTCCCGCGCCAGGATTTCGATGACACTGGTCCGCGTGGCCGGAGCCATAAGGGCGGTCAGGTCCGAGCCGAGGATGTGCACCCCGGCTTCCACGTAGTCGAAGTCTTCGCGATCAAGCAGGCTGGCATGCTCCTCGAACAGGCGATCTCGATTGCCGGCGTCCAGATACGTCTCCACAAGGTACCGGAGGTCTTCCGCGTCGCGCCGACGGCGGCCGTCCTGCCGAGCGTCGTCCCACGCGATGAGCTTGAGAAGAGCCAGGCCCGAAGGGGAGATGCATTGCACGTCGGTCGGCGGGTCGGCCTTGACCCGCACCGGGCGGGCGGCCCTGGAAGCATCGGCGAATCCCTGCACATTCAGCTGGACCACATGCTCCGGTGGCCAGGTGATGGCATGACCAGCGCTTTCGATCCTGCCGAACGGGATAAGGTCGACCGGCAGAGGTCGTTGCGCAACGGTGTACAACAGGCGCTGAGCGGCGGCGCGGTCGGAGCGGAAGCGCCCGGTGGCCAGCAGGCCGTTCTCGAAGTCCTGGAATGTACCCCAGTGTGCAATCTCCAGTGCGAGGTCGATATCCCGCGTGGCGCGCCGGACCTCAAGGCTGAAACCATGGTGAAGGACCATATCTCGCGCGGTCGCACCGACCACTACAAACGGTATGCCGAGATCGGCGGCCAGGCGGTTGATCTCGCCCAGTGCCTCGGCCAGTAGTGGATCAATCCGGTTCGAGACGTCCAGCCAGACCCTGTTCATAAAGCATCCTTGCAGTTTCGATGTTCCGCTCGTGCCCGCTCGCCAGCAGTTCGGCATAGACGAGCAGGCGTGGCGCCAGGTCCGGTGCGTCCGTGTTGCACTCCGGGGGCCAGAAGCTCTTGTGGAGCTCGATATCGCCGGCCGGGTCCTTGCGCAGGCCGAAGGCCGCTAGCAACGGGGCCGGGGACATGCGCGTGTGAACGGAGATGCGTTCCGGGACCAAGTAATCGGTGAGTCGCGCGGCCGCCACTTCACCGCCCCAGGCTGCGAGGTAGGGCTCCAGCGAAGCGTCCTGCCACCACTTCGGGTTGGCTGCGCGGTAACGCCCGAGAAAAGTTTTCCGCCGCAGCTGGTCGGGATACGCGAGGGTCCAGCGTTCGGCCAGCGCTGGGTGATTGTGCAGCCGCCGCGTGCGACGGCCCGTGTCCAGCAGAAAGCCCTGGTCCCGCAGTGCATGGAGCGCTCGGCTGGCGCTCCCCAGGGATACACCAGCAGCATCCGCGATTTCGCGGTAGGTGGCGCTGGCGAGATGCGGAGCGCATAGCAGGGCAAACACGATGCGCAATCCGGTGCCCTGAAAGGCGGCGTGCGCCGCGGGTTCGCGATGCGCGTACTCCGTGGCCGCTGGCTTTTTGCCCTTGATGAAGACATAGACCGGCGGGGCGTTGATGTACGCATTGCCTGCGAGGTCCAGAAAGCCGATGTCCATGTCCTGCAGACGATCGGCCATCTTCGGATTCACGTATTCGCTGATGATCAGTGCAGGCCGCTCTTTATCGTGTCGGGTGGCGATCAACCCAGGGTCGGCTGGGGTGAGCCGAAGGACGAGGTAGACCTGAAAGCGCCGGCCCGCGTGTGACGGGCCAAATCGCAGAAACACGGGGAGCGCACGCTCCCCGTCAGAGCGTCCATCCTCGGCGATATGTCCCAATTCCGGCTGCAACCCCGTCGTGCTCTCCAGACGCTCGCATGCGCGCTGCAACAGCGGGGGCACCGCAGGGGGTTCTTCGTCCAGGACCATTCGTTCAATAATCTCTTCTGTTCAATATTGTTGAACATATATGATGGTGGAACACCGATCAAGGCGCGGCCCATCGACCAATAAGCAGGCTTTGCCCCGGTATGCCTCTGCAGCCCTGCGGGCGCGACAGCCCCCCGCGGGTCCCACACACGTAGCGAAGGTGGACACTCTGCAGTCAGGGGTCTCCCGGGAGGAACGCTATGCGCCAAGCCTGGCGTCTGGCTGATGCGCACGACTGCCCGCTTGAGGGCAGCCGCCTCGGCGGCGAATCAGGGGGCGCCGTAGGCGTGGGCGGTGGTTTCCCGTATAGGCAGGGGGCGGGCTCGGACGGCCAGCGGTGGTGCGGCGGCAGTGGTCATGCGCCGTTCCCAGGTCAGGGCGTGGCGGACGATGAGGTCCAGGTCGTCGTATTCGGGTGACCAGGCCAGGACCTCGCGGATGCGCGATGCGTCTGCGGTGAGGGCGGGCGGGTCGCCGGCGCGGCGGGGGCCATGGATCACGGGGAATCGGTAGCCGCTGATGCGCTGCACGGACTCGAGGACCTGCAACACGCTGTAGCCGTGACCATAGCCGCAGTTGAGGGCCTGCGAGGGGCCACCCGCGACCAGGTAGTCCATGGCACACAGGTGGGCCGCGGCGAGATCTTCGACATGAATGTAGTCGCGTACGCAGGTGCCATCGGAGGTGGGGTAGTCGGTGCCGAAGACGGTGATGTTCTCGCGTTCGCCCAGGGCGGCCTGACAGGCGACCTTGATCAGGTGGGTCGCATTGGGCGTGGCCTGGCCCAGTGTGCCGTCAGGGGCCGCGCCGGCCACATTGAAGTAGCGCAGACAGACGTAGCGCAGATCGCTCGCCTGGCCGAAGTCGGCAATCATCCGCTCGGACATCACCTTGGAGGCGCCGTAGGGGTTGATGGGCAGCAGCGGGCTGGTCTCGTCAACGGGGTTTTGAGCCGGGATACCGTACACCGCGGCGGTGGAGGAAAAGACCAGGAAACGCACGCCCGTTGCCTGGCACCCCTCCAGAAGATTCAGGGTGTTGCGGGTGTTGCTGCCGTAGTACCCGAGCGGGTCGGCCAGCGATTCCGGGACCACGATCCTGGCAGCAAAGTGCAGGACCCCGTCGAACGCGTGTTCCGCCAGGACCCGATGCAGGCGCTGCCGGTCGGCCATGTCCCCGACGATCAGCGCGGCGTGGCCAATGGCCCAGCGGTGGCCTGTGCTGAGATTGTCGTAGACGACTACGTCGTGGCCTTCCGCCAGCAGTTGGCGCACGACATGTGAACCAATATAGCCCGCCCCACCGGTTACCAGGATTTTCATCGTCAAACCTTCGTCTCGCCGTGAATCGCACGGCCTTACACGGATTAATGGGGAGCCGGGCTATCCCGGCCCGTACTGCCAGCGATACCAGGCCATGCCCCAGTACTCGTGCAGCGCCAGCCAACTGGCCCAGAGCGCACTGGCCTGAGGCCGAAAGGCCTCCAGGGACCAGTCGGAATGGCGTGGCACATACGCGCCAGTCGGGCCCGGGATGACCTCCAGGCCCGCGCGCTCGAATGACCAGATGGCGCGCGGCATGTGGTGGGCATGGCTCACGAGTGCCACGCGCTCGACTCCCTCCGCGCGCAGCTGCTGCGCGGAATGCTGGGCGTTGCCCCAGGTGTCGCGTGCATTGGGTTCCCGCAGGATCGGGTGAACGCCATATTCCTTCAGTACCTCTGCCATGTAGTCGGCTTCTGGAACTCGTTCCTCGGGGCCACCCCCCGAAACCATCACCGGCAGCCCGGTGCGGTGGTGCAGATGCGCCGCGTAACGCAGGCGCACCAGCGCGAGGTCATGGACGGTCTCGCCCGAGAATTCCTCGGCTCCACTGCGATACCCCGCTCCCAAAACCACGATTGCCTGCGCGCCCCTTAACTGGTCGTCGCCCGGCGGCGCATAGCCCTCTTGTAAAGGTTTCATGAGGGCATAACTAAATACAGGAGTAGAGAATGAATAGCTCAACAGGAGACCGATTACCAACAGCACTTTTCCAACATGTGTGCGGTAAACAGCCCACCCGGCAATGGCAAGTATGAGAGGCCCGGAAGGAGGTAGCAGGAGCCAATTGGCCAGCAGGCGCAGAGGAACGATGTCCAACGTTTTGCCCCGATAGTAGACGCAAAATCAGGACCCCTATTTTGGACCCACCAACCGGATTTTGAAGGACCAAATAAACCGAACGAAAAACGCCCTAGCGTCAGACTAAAGACTGATGGTTTGGGGCGCGGGCCGCGTCTAACATCAGTGTTCCAGGGGAATAGCCAATACTAATAAGTGGTTGCTATTGCCCGCACCGTTCCGAGGCTAAACGGAGACAGGTCCGGGCACCCCCCAGGCCTGGTCCGGGTTTCGCCGGACAATGAAGTCGGCGGTGTCAATTTGGACTGACTTAACGCCTGAAAGGGGAGACGAGCGATGACCCTCAAGACCGGCCCACAGGGCACTTTTTTTATTCTCATGCTGTCCCTGGCATTCGTCCTGGTGACCACCAGCGCGTGCACGACGACCCCACACGCGGATGCCCCGTCCACGGTCGAAAAAGCCGCGGTGGACCAGTACATCATCGGCCCCGGAGACACCCTGACCATCGCGGTGCGCAACAACCCGGATCTGTCCACCTCGGTGGCGGTACGGCCGGATGGCCAGATCACCACGCCTTTGGTGGAGGACGTCCAGGCCAGCGGAAGAACCCCCAGCCAGCTCGCCCGGGACATGGAGGACAAGCTGTCCGACTTCCTGCGCGACCCGATCGTAACGGTGATGGTGACCAACTTTGCCGGACCCTACGACCGCCAGGTCCGGGTGATCGGTCAGGCCGCCGAGCCGCAAGCCCTGCAATACCGCGAGGAGATGACCGTCATGGACGTGATGATTGCGGTCGGCGGGATCACCGACTTCGCGGCCGGCAACCGGGCCGTGCTGGTGCGCAACGAAGACGGTGAACGCAAGCAGTACCGGGTACGCCTGAACGACCTGATCTATGGCGGCGACATCTCGGCAAACGTGGCCATGTTGCCGGGTGACATCCTGATCATCCCGGAACGGCGCTTCTGATGGGCGACCGGCGCAGCGGAGCGATCCGCAGCGCCGGTGGACCAGCAGGATCGCGAAGGGACAGGCATCGATCGTCTCCCGGGCCCTTGGGGAGATGACCGGGGGGCAGCTTCAACATGCGGATACTCGGACATTATGTATCGCGGCGCATCCTGGCGCTGGTAGGGCTCGAGCTGGTTGCCATTTACATCGCGCTCTACCTGACGCTGGCCCTGTTCACCTTGTCGCTGGGCGCAATGGACCCGTGGATGCCGGAACTCCTGATCGCCGTGGGGGTTGTCCTGTTCGCGGTGATGCTGGCGGGCCTGTATGAACAGGAGTGCCTGGCAACCTTCAGTTTGCGCTCGGCTGTGGTACGCCTTGGCGGGGCCTTGATCCTGGCCGGCGTAGCGCTCGCGATCCTCGGGATGCTAACGGCCAGCAACCTCGTCACACCCACGATCGTGGGCAGCAGCGCGGTCGTTCTGCTGGCCAGTCTGACGGCCGAACGCAGCCTCTTTCGGGGGCTGTCGGAAACCGATGCCTTCAAACGACGCGTTCTGGTTCTGGGCACGGGCAGCCGCGCCCGTTCGCTGGAGACGCGCCATGAGGGACCCAGCGCAGGCGATGCCGCCTACCAGGTCGTGGGCTATGTCGCGACGGAGCGCGAAACGGACCGACCGGTCGACAATCGCCGCCTCTGGGTGCTGGATGCCCGGACCAGTCTTCTCGACGTGGCTCGCTCCCTGAACGTGGACGAGATCGTGGTCGGGATGCGGGAGCGCCGCGAAAACCTGCCGGTCAACCAGCTGCTGGAATGCAAGCTCAACGGCATCCGCATCACGGACCTGTCGTCGTTCTTTGAACGCGAGGACCGCCAGCTCCAGCTGGACGGGATCAACACCAGCTGGCTGGTATTTGGCGAGGGGTTTCGTCAGCACTGGCCGCGTACCCTGGTCAAGCGCAGCTTTGACCTGACGGCAAGCACGGCCTTGCTGATCGTGACGCTCCCGGTGATGCTGCTCACGGCCCTCGCGATCAAGCTCGACAGTCCGGGGCCGGTTCTCTACTGGCAAACCCGGGTCGGCCAGGGCAATGCCCCGTTCGAGATCTGCAAGTTCCGCAGCATGCGCAGTGATGCAGAGGGGGACGGGGTCGCGCGCTGGGCCAGTGGCGACGATGACCGCATCACGCGTGTGGGGCGCGTGATCCGCAAGCTGCGCATCGACGAGCTGCCGCAGATCATCAACGTCTTTCAGGGACGCATGTCGTTCGTGGGTCCGCGCCCGGAACGGCCGGTGTTTGTAGAGCAGCTCAGCGAGCAGATCCCGTATTTCCTCGCCCGCCACAGTATCCGCCCCGGCATCACGGGCTGGGCCCAGGTGCGCTACGCCTACGGTGCGTCGGTCGAGGATGCGCGCCAGAAGCTCCAGTACGACCTGTACTACGTGAAGAACCACACCCTGTTCATGGATCTGATGATCCTGTTCGAGACGGTCCGCGTCGTGCTGTTTGGCCGCGGGGCCCGCTGACCCATGAATCTCGCGGCGCCCAGTTATCTCCTGGCCGGCCTGGCCTTCCTCGTACTTGCGGTGCTGGCCTTCTGGACCTGGCGCCAGCGCCCGGGGAGCCTGTGGGTCGCGGGTGCCGCGCTGCTCTCGGTCCTGTGGGCTCTGCACATGGCGCTCGTGGCTCACGCGATCGGCGAGGCCCCGGTCTCCGGAGGGGCCTTCGAGGTGCTGCGCAATGCCGGCTGGTTCGCGGTCCTGTTCGCCCTCCTCGCGCGTCGCGGCGACTCCGATTCCCGACCGCCATGGCCATTGCGCGCGGCGATGATCGCCACGGCTGCAGTGATGCTTGGGGTGTTTGCAGCCCTGGCCCTGCCTGCCCCCCTGGCCTATGGCGCCTGGGTGGGCATGGCGATGCTGGGGATGGTGGTGCTGGGCCTGGTGCTGGTCGAGCAGGTCTTCCGCAACACCCCCTTGCAGCGCCGCTGGGAGATCAAGTTCCTGAGCCTGGGCCTCGGGGCGATGTTCGCCTTCGACCTGTTCCTGTTTGCCGATCTCGTCCTGTTCGGGGCGATCAACAGCCCGGTCTGGCAGGCACGGGGTCTGGTGAACGCCCTGGTCGTGCCGCTGATCGCGATCTCGCTGGCGCGCCGGCCACTGCAGGCTCGCGAGGCCCCGGTGGTCTCGCGCCATCTACTGTTCCATACCGCGGCGCTGATCGGGGCCGGGCTCTATCTGCTCGCCATCGGGGCCGCCGGCTACTACCTGCGGCATGTCGGGGGCGATCTGGGTGCCTTCCTGCAGGTGGTCTTCCTGTTCGGCGCCGCCCTTTTGCTGGGCGTTATTGTGGCCTCGGGCAGCCTGCGCTCCCGCCTGCGCGTGTTCCTGGCCAAGCACTTCTTTCGCTATTCGTTCGATTACCGGCAGGAATGGCTCAGATTCACGGGCACGCTCTCGTCCGAGGATGACGAGATCCCGTTCCGCCAGCGGGCCATCCAGGCGATCGGCGAGCTGGTGGACAGCCCCGGGGGACTGCTGTGGGTACGCGACCGCAACGGCACCTATGCCCTGGAAGGCGTCCTCAACCTGGGCGACCCGAGTTATCCCCCGGAGGAACCGGACGGGGCGCTGGTGGATTTCGTCGCGCGCACCGGCTGGGTGATCGACCTCAACGAATACCGCCGGGACCCCGAGCTGTATCAAGGCCTGCAGCTGCCCGAATGGCTGGCACAGAACACGCGCCTGTGGGTGGTGGTGCCGCTGCTCAAGGGCGATCGCCTGCAAGGGTTTGTGGTACTCGCCCAGCCCCGCGCACCGCGCAAGATCGACTGGGAGGAGCGCGATCTCCTGAAGACCGCCGGGCGCCAGCTCGCCGTCTATGTCGCGCTGGTGCAAACCGACGAGGCGCTGCTCGAAGCCCGTCAGTTCGAGGCCTTTCACCGGCTCGCGGCCTTTCTGGTGCATGACCTGAAGAATGTGTCCGCCCAGCTGTCCCTGGTGTGTTCCAACGCGGAGCGTCATCTGTCGAATCCGGACTTTGTCCGCGATGCCCTGCGCACGGTGGGTAACGCTCGCGACCGGCTCGAACGGACCCTGGCTCAGCTGCGCCATGCGCAGACCACACCCGAGACGCCGAGCCGCATCATCCCGCTCGACCGGCTGCTGGCCGAGGTCTCCGAGGCCAGCCGCCATCGCGCCCCCCTGCCGCGACTCGACCTGCGCGAGCCGGCGGCGGTAATCGGCGATCAGGAAGGACTTAAAAATGTACTACTCAATCTTGTAAGAAATGCTCAAGAAGCTACTCCGGATGATGGGTCAATCAATCTCAACCTTTACACCGAAGGGGGTTGGGCTATTGTAAAAATCGAAGACACAGGGAGCGGCATGGAACCGGCTTTCGTAAAGAATCGTCTTTTCAAACCCTTTCAAACCACCAAGGGAAACGCAGGGATGGGGATTGGTTTGTATGAGGCACGGGACCGCATTTCACGCATGGGCGGACGCATTACCGTTGACAGCGAGGCCGGAGTGGGAACGGTTTTCACCCTGAAGCTCCCCTTGCAGATGGTGCCGGCCATGGCCGAGCCATCGTGACCGCTGGTGATTGCGAGGGTTTTATGTTGAAGCTTCTCATCATTGAAGACGACCAGGGTCTGCGAAACCAGCTGAGCTGGTGCTTCGAGGGGTACGAGACCCTGCTGGCGGAAGACCGTGGAAGCGCCATGACCAAGGTGCGGCGCCATCAGCCGGAGCTGGTGACGCTGGACCTGGGCTTGCCACCGGACCCGGCCAATGCCTCCGAGGGTCTGGCGCTACTGCAGGAGATCCTGGCGCAGGACCCGCAGACCAAGGTGATCGTGGTCACCGGAAACGACGATCGCGAGAACGCGCTCAAGGCCGTGGCCATGGGCGCCTGTGACTACTACATCAAGCCGGTCGAATCCGATCTCCTGCGGACGATCGTGGATCGCGCCGCTCACCTGTACGCGCTCGAAGCCGAGAACCGTCAGCTGGCACGCCGGCCGGGGGCCGCCCTGAACGGGGTCGTCACCGGAGATCCGGGCATGCTGGACGTATGCCGGGTCGTGGAGCGAGTCGCACCCTCGGACGCCACGGTGCTGCTGCTGGGAGAGAGCGGGACGGGGAAGGAGATCCTGGCCCGCGCGGTGCACGATCTGAGCGACCGGGCAAACGAGCGTTTCGTGGCGATCAACTGCGCGGCGATCCCCGAGAACCTGCTCGAAAGCGAGCTGTTCGGATACGAAAAAGGCGCCTTTACCGGGGCATCGCGCCAGACCATCGGCAAGATCGAGCACGCCAACAACGGCACCCTGTTCCTGGACGAGATTGGCGACTTGCCGCACAGCCTGCAGGCCAAGCTGCTGCGCTTTCTGCAGGAACGAAAGATCGAGCGCCTCGGTGGCCGCGCCGAGATCCCGGTCAATGTGCGCATCATCGGGGCCACGAACCAGGACCTGAAGGCGCTGATTCAACAGGGCGATTTTCGCGAAGACCTGTATTACCGCATCAGCGAGATCTCGGTATCCATCCCTCCCCTGCGCGAGCGCAAGGGGGATGCGAGCCTGCTGGCCCACTATCTGCTCGACCGCTTTGCCCACGATCAGCGGCGGCCGCGCCGCGGTTTCACCCTGGATGCCACCAACGCGATCGAGAGTTACGACTGGCCGGGCAACGTGCGCGAGATGGAAAACCTGATCCGTCGCGCCGTGATCATGGCCGACGGCCAGCTGATAACCGCTAAGGACCTGGGCCTGGAACCCCCGCATGGCGAGACCCCGGCGGTGCGGCTACGCGACATCCGGGACAGCGCGGAACACGAGGCCATCCTGAAAGCCCTGGCCCGCAGTAGAAACAACATTGCACAGGCCGCGGATCAACTCGGCATCACGCGACCAACGCTCTACAGCCTGCTCGACAAATTCGGCCTGAGGTAATCCCCATGAAAATTCCCCGTCCCGTAAACCATTCGGTGGCCACGTCCCGCCGGGTCCTTCCACGCCTCGCCCCGCTGGCGATGGCTCTGGCCCTTGTCGGCTGCGACGCCCTGGGCACCCCCACCGAGGCGGAGTACCGGGAACGTGCCGAGCGCCACATGGAGGCGGGCGAATACGCCGCGGCCACCATCGAATACCGCAACGCGCTGCAGCAAAACGCGGACCCCGAGGTACGCGGCCGCTTGGGCCTCGCCTATCTGCGCGATCAGCAGCCGGAGCCGGCCGTGCGCCACCTGCAACGGGCCCTGGAAATGGGGGCGGACCCGAACGCATATGCCCTGCCGCTGGCGCGCCTCCTGTTCATCCTGGGCGGTAGCGGCGCAATCGCCGAGATCCCCGAGGCCGATGCTCTGGAGGGCGAGGATGCGGCACGCCTGCGGGCTTACCGGGCGCTGGCGGCATTCCAGGCGGGTGAAAGCGACGCCGGCTCGGAATATCTGGCGGCCGCAGCGGAAACGCATGACGACCTCGCAGAGATCCACCTGGCGCGCGCCTACGAGGCCATGTCCGACGGGGACGCCGAGCAGGCGATGAAGATGACCGACAGGGCCCTGGAAAGCGACCCCGAGTTCTCCCCCGCCTGGTCTCTCAAGGGGGATCTGGTACGGATACAGGGTGACCCCGAGGGCGCGCTGGAAGCCTTTGGCCGCGCCATCGAACTGCGCCCGGACGCGGTCGCCGAGCGCCTGAAGCGCGGGTTGATGCACGTCGAGCTGGGACAGTTCGACGAGGCCCGGGAGGATGGCGAGTTTCTGCAGCAGGGCGCCCCGGATCACCCCGGTGGCCACTTCCTGCTGGGCCTGGTCAAGTTCGAGAGCGGCGAACCCCTGCAGGCGCAACCACACCTGGAGGAAGCACTGGCGGTGTCACGCAACTATCGCCTTGCGATGCCCTATCTGGCGGCCATCCACCTGGAGGAAGGCAACTGGTCTCGGGCCGAGCGTCTGCTCGAGCGTCACCGCGCGCTGGGCCCGCAGAGCGCCATGAGCTATCGGCTGCTGGCTCAGTTGCGCATCGGACAGGGCCGGCCACAGGAGGCGCGGCGAATCCTGGCCGACGCGCTGAGCGAACGACCCGACCTGGTCGAGGCCCTGGGGGATCAGCTCGCCGCGCTCTATATCGGCGAGGGCGATACCGAAAGCGGCATCGAGGTCCTGCGCGAGTCCCTGGCCAACCGCGCGGATCGGCCGGAACTGCAGGAAATGCTGGGAATCGCTCTGGTACGGCACGGGGATCACGAACAGGGGATGGCCCTGCTGCAACAGGTTGCTGTCGAAAGCACCGACGTGCGTCTGGCCGACTACTCGCTTGCGCTGGCGCATATCCGTGACGGCCAGTACGACGAGGCCCTGGAGGCCACCCAGCGCCTGCGCGAGAAGGATCCGGAAAACCCGCAGGGTTACAACCTGATGGGTGCAGCCCTCCTGGGCCTGGGCGAGACCCACGAGGCACGCCTGATCTACCAGGAGGGCCTGTCGCTCCACCCGGACAACAGCACCCTGGCACTGAACCTGAGTTCGCTCGAAGTGCGCCAGGGCAACCTGGATACAGCCCGCGAGATCCTCGAGGACCTGCAGGAACGCAGCCCCGGCCACCCCACCTCGGCGATTCGGCTGGCCACGCTGCACTTTCAGCAGGGCGAGATGGAGGCCGGCACGCGCTGGCTGCAGGGTGCGATCGATGAACACCCGGACCGGATCGAGCCCCACCTGATGCTGGCGCGCGCCCAGACGCAGCAGGACGATCACACTGCTGCCCGGTCCACTCTGGAGGACGCGCGCGAGCATCACCCCAACGACACACGGGTGCTCGGTCTGCTGGTCGACCTGCAGGAGCACCAGCAGGACTTCGAGGGCGCAGCGCAGACCCTTGCGCACCTGGCGGTACTGCGACCCGAGGCCGCCGAGCTGCGTTTCCGCCAGGCACGCAATCTCGCCGCCCTGGGTGAAACCGAGCAGGCGGTCGCGGCCCTGCGCGAGACACTGTCGATCGACTCCGGCCATATGAGTGCGCGCATGGTGCTGACCCGGCACCTGAGCCTGGCGGGCGAGGTGGACGAGGCGCGACAGGTCTTTGAGCCCCTCGCGGAGCGGGCCCCGGAGGCCACGCAGGTGATCGCACAGCAGGCCTGGTTCGACGCCGAAGACGGCCAGCTCGAACAGGCGATCGATGGCTACGAGCGCGCGCTCGAGCGCGAGTCCCGACGCGACTGGCTGGTGGAGAAATACCAGGTGCAACAACGTGCCGGGCAGACCGAGGCGGCGATCCGGACGTTGCAGGCCTGGTTGCAGGACCACCCGGACGATAGCGCCACACGGCACGTACTCGGTTCAGCGCAGATCAACGCGGGGCAGGAGACCGAGGCACTGGAGACCTACGAAACCCTGCTGGAAGAACGGCCCAACGATGTCGTTGCCCTGAACAACGCGGCGTGGCTGGCACGCGAGGCGGACAATCCCCGCGCCCGCGAGTACGCCGAGCGGGCCGTCGATCTGGCGCCGGACCAGCCTGCGATTCTCGACACCCTGGGCGTGGTCCTGCTGGAGGGAGGCGATACCGAAAGCGCCCTGGAGACTTTGCAGCGTGCATACCGGATGAGCCCGCAGGCCCCCGATATCGGGTTTCATCTGGCGCAGGCCTACCAGGCCAGTGGCGATACCGAACAGGCGCGCGCGCTGCTGACGGAACTGCTGGAGGCACACGAGGACTTTCCGGAACGCGAGCGGGCCCAGTCGCTCCACGAATCCCTCTGACGCTGCGTTATACACCCCCGGCCTGACCTGGCCGACAGCCAACCTGCGGCCAGGTCGGGCCGGGTCAGCCCAGGCTGCCCGTTCACCCGGACGACGATGAGGCCGCCTCCACAGGGCCTTGGGAGGCCTCCGGCCTTTGCAGCAGGAGGTTGTAGCAATTGCCCGAGATCGAGGAATCCACTACCAGGAATCCCGCCTGAGTAAACCGGCCCAGGATGTCCCGGGCCTCGTACGGTGTATGCAGGATGCCCTTGCGCATCCCCCAGCGGTTGATCCGCTCGGCGATGGCCTTGAGCGGCTGCGGCGTGCGCGGATACAGCAGTACGTTCGCGGCCAGGGTACCCCCGGGCTTGAGCACCCGAAACGCCTCGTGGATGGCACCGTCCACATCCGGAAAGCAGTGCACCGAGTTGGCGATGTTGGCCGTATCGAACTCGCCATCAGCGAACGGCAACTCCGCGGCGTCGGCATGTTTGACAGTCACGCTCTGGTCCTTTGCGAAGCGATGGCGGGCCCCGGCCAGCATGGACTCGGCGTAATCCACACCGACCACCTCGCTCTCCGGCAGCTTGCGCCGGCGACGCCACTTGATCGTCATCTCCAGCAGCGTCCCCGTACCGCAGCCGATCTCCAGGTGCCGGGCCCCCATGTTGCGGCCAAAAAACCGGATCTGCCCGCCCAGCGTGCTGTTGTAGGCAAAGGTGAGGATGAAAAACCCCCGCGCGTCGTACCACCACGGTGGCGACTTGTAGGCCTCGGCGATCTCGTCGCGGGTCTTGGCACGTTTGGACATGAGACGTCTCCTCAAATCAGGGGCCGTTTTTCCCGGCGTCCGATTTTTTTACATCGCTCCCGGCGCGGGGCAATCAAAAAAACAAAAACCGCCCTATCTACAGACACTTGCCGCCCATGGCACGCAGCCTGCTTTACTTCTCGTGCAGGAAAGGACGACCAGCAAGTGAAGTGGAAGCAACCGTTATTCAAATCAAATTGATGCTAACTGGTGGAGGATTTCAACATGGAAAGGTTCAAGCAAACAGCGCTGGGTGCGGTACTGGCAGTTGCCAGTCTCGGGCTTGCGGGCACCGCACACGCCGGCGTCTTTACTATCGATGACTCGCAGCTCGAGCTGTCTACGATTGCGGTAGGCGAGCAGCAGGTCGACCGTATTACCGGCGGGTACGAAGAGCTGCTGACCCTCGATGCCGACGGCTCGTTCGACGCGTCGGCCTACTGGAACGTGGGTCAGTACTTCCTCGGAGGCACGTCGGTAAGCAACAGACTGGGCTCCAGCGGGGACGATGCCGATCTGTTCTACGGGCTCTACGCGGTATTCGAGTCCTCAGGGACCTACGATGCGGACGCGGGCCAGTTCACCGGCACAAGTGGCTCGATCGCGCTCTATCTGGACCCGAATCTGGATACCACCTTCGGGTTCAACACGGGCGATGCGGCCGATGGTGTCGCCCTGGGCGGCACGGACGACGACATCCTCGTCGGCTGGTCCGACATGTTCGACCGCGGCGATGGTCGCTTCGAACCGGGTGCGGACGACATCGGCAGCTTTGCGCTGCTGTTCAACGAATGGATGCTCACGGACGAAGGCCGGCAGTTCTTTACCGATCCGGATCCGTTCTACATGAACGTCCGCGTGACGGGTCAGTTCGACTTCATCGAGGGATTCGAGGAAGTCGACGAGCGCACCACCTTTGAGGTCGTCGGCTCGGCCGACTCTCGGTGGTCCGAAGCAGAAGTACCCGAACCCGCGATGCTGCTTCTGCTGGGAACTGGACTGGTGATGCTCGGCTTTATCGCCATGCGCCGCCGCCGCGAGACCGGTCTCGACGCCTAGCAGCCCTTGTGGTTGGGCCTTCTGCTCCCCCCTGGGCGGAAGACCTGTCCCGGCCCCTCGTCTTCGGACGAGGGGTTTTTTTGTCCGGGCGCATACTGCAACGAAAACGACTGGATAAAGGCTTTCTAGACCTGCGCCCGAAGGCGCGCCATCCGGCGGCGGCCGATCGCCAGGAGCAGGCGTTGCAGGGGGTTGCGATTGCCGCCGGGGCGCCAGGTGCGGACGAGACGCTGGCGGTAGGCATCGAAGTGGACTCCGTGCGGGGCCCAGACGACACGCCCGCGCCCCAGCAGGATCTTCAGGGCCTCGGTGCCCATGACCCCCGCACACAGCTCGCAGGCCATCACCGTGGACGGACCATGCTGGGCCGCCAGGTCGACGGCCTCGGGGTCTGCGAGGTATCCCATCTGCATCATCGAGGGGGCCAGGCCCATCATGAACCGCAGCGCGAGTTCCTCGTCGGAAAGCCCGTCCCGCAGGTCGAAGTAGCCATCGAACGACAGCCCGCCCGGGCGGAAATTGAGCAAGGCCGCCCCCATACCGAGCGGGGCCACGGTAATCGCCGGAATCCCGCGCTCCGCACACGCGGCAAAGACCTCGCGGCGCACCTGAAACACGAAGAAGTCGAGCCCGTCGACATAGAGATCCACGCCCTGCAGAAAGACATCGAGATTCTGCTGATACACGCCCTCCGGGAATGTGGTGATCTCCAGTTCCGGATTGATGTCCAGGGCCATCTCGCGCAGGACCTCGACCTTGGGCCTGCCCAGACGGGACATGCCCGCCCCTGCCTGGCGGTTCATGTTGTGCAGCTCGAAGCAATCGAAATCCGCGATATGAAAGCGCCCGACCCCGAGACGGGCGAGCGTCAGCAGGTGGCTCCCACCAACGCCGCCAAGACCGGCGATCGCCACGCGCGCGCCGCGCAGGCGTTCCATCTCCGGCCAGGTCATCCAGCCGTGGGTGCGCCGGAACGCCGCGTGATAGTCGAACTCAGGCATCAGGCCGCGCGGGCAACAGCGTCCCAGAGCGAGTCGGAGGGGTGAGAGTCGGAGAGATTGCTATAGGAGTGCGCATACAACTGGCTCAGCGATGGTGAACGGTGAATCCCGGCCAGGGCCGTAAGCAGACTGATATGAAACGGCGCGCGCCGGCCATGATAATTCTGCAGCGTGCCGATCTGCTTCACCTTCAGGCCATGGCGACGCAGGATGCGCGCCAGCGACGGTTCCATCATCGCAAAGGCATGCGACCGGCCCTGGATCTCCATCATCGCCACCGCGCTCATGAACAGGCTCAACGCCAGCAAGGGGAAGGTGCGCGCCTGCTCCAGCGGTACATTCAGCAGGTGGAGGTCCCCGAAGGGGGTTACCGACTCGCCCAGGCGCCGACGGAACAGCCCATTGACCGCCAGCCGGGAAACCTCGCAAATCTGGTCTCGCTCGATTCGGTCCGGACGATAGTCCGTCTCGTAGAAACAGTTCTCGCAGTGGCGTTCCATCGGTAGTTCGTGGATCTTCTGGCGGCCATCGACATGCACCACTCGTACACAGCCCGCACTGGTGCCGCTAACCACATGCTGCAGCAGGCAGTGAGTGGCCTGCGCGTCATACTCGTCGACCTCGCGCTCGCCAAGGCAGCTGTCCCCGGATTCATACTTGAACTCGCGGCAGTAGACCTCATAGCGTAGCCGATAAACGGCCTCCATCTGCTCTTCATTTGGCCTGATCAGGTCAAAGTAGCGGCAGAAGGCGGAGATGAGCGGGTCATCCTGCACAGGGCACTTCCAAAGCCCCCGGGGCCTGATACGAACGCCTGCGCCAGCAAGGCTTGTAGCCGAGTTTCGTGCGGTAAGGAAAGGGCGGATTCCCGGCAAACTCCACGTAGGGGGCACGAACGGGCGTCTCGCCCAGCCCCAGGCGACGGCGCCAGGCGGACAGGGCCGCGCCCGATTCGGCGGTGGGCGCCCGAAACGGCAGCCTCAACCCCCGATGTTCGCAGGCCTCCCCACACAACTCGATGGGGATGTGGTGGCGCTGAAGCAGGCGCGCCAGCGCCGGCCGAATCATGAACAGCAGGAACTCATAGCCATGATTCTGGGCGTAGGCCTGGGCAGCCTGACAAAGGTGATACAGCAGGCGCGGCGAGCCACGCTCCGGGGCGCCGCGGGCAATCAGACGGGAGACCTCCAGCACTCGCGGCGGCTCGTCCCGCGCCCTGGCAAAGGCACCCGGAAACAACTGCCCGGTGGCGATCGTGGGGAGGGGTGTCTGATCCGGCCGGATCAGACGCATGGCGCCCACCCAGCGCCCTCCGGCGTAAAGCCCTCCCAGACGCACCAGAAAATGAGCGGCGTGCTCGTCATAGAGATCGCGTTCAAAGCCTTCCGGGTAATGCTCGGCTGCTTCGAAGCCGGTTTCCAGGCAGTACACCGCATAGCGCATGCGATAGTGAATGTGACGCGCCCGCGCGCCCGTGGCGAGGTAAACCTGATAGGACGGGAGAGCCGCGCCCGGGGCACAGTGATCCGGTCCTGGGTATCCAGGCTCAACGTCAGCATGCGTAGACAAGAGTTCGTCCTCCATTGCACGTTTCAGAAAGGGGTTCGGCCGGGGCACCGTTTCAGGCCGTTGTGTTGATGCGTTGCCCCGAGGGATTGCGCCTCAGAAAACGAAGACCCAGGCCCACCCGGCGATCGGATACCACAACGGAATCGAAGGTCCCGGCGGTCGGAAGGACCAGTTGCAAGGTGGTCTCGGGGGGCAGATACGGGTGCTGCCCGATCAGCGCAATCCGCGCGCCACCTCTCGACAGGTCGATCAGGCGGCACTTGCGCCACTCCTCCCGTATGCCGATCTCGGTCAACAGGTTGACTGCGTACCGCGGCCAGCAACGCTGGTCGGGCCTGCCAGAGGACTTCTGCCCGCCGTATCGCCAGGCAAAGGCGGCAGACCAGTGCCGCGGGTCCGGCGAACAGGCATAGAGGTCCGCCTGGTGAGGGTCCGTGATCGGGGGTTCCCCCAGTCGTTCAATGACAGCCGCAACCAGCTGACCGGCCCACCTCTCGTATTCCTGGTCACTCGCACTAAACCGGTGCAGCTGACGGTAGATGTCGCTCATCAAGTCGAGTCGTTCGCTCCAGCTCCGCCGGAGCATGGCGGGATGCCAGAACTCCGCCAGGTTTTGCGCGAGGCTCTTCTGGCCCAGATCGTCGTGCATTTGAGAATCCCTCCCAACCAGCCGATCCGCCCCCCGGCCGGTTTTCGAGCCTAATCGAACAAACCCCAGCAAACTGTGTACCAGTTAACGTAAACCCCTGATCCGTTATAAGGCTGCGAAAATTTATTAGAAAAATAAGTAACGAAATCTTTCGAGGTGTAAACATTCTCGACATAGGTAGACACGGCGAAACAAACCATCTTCAATAGCCCTAGGCATCTCCCGGGAGGGGTCCAGGCAAGCCATCAGATGGCTTTCCGGGGATCCCTTTTCCCGGTCAATTATTACTCCGTTTGAAAACCCAGCAGGTGCCAATTGAGCGTCAATGGGTGCAACAGGGGGACCGCAAGGCATGGAAAAGATTGTTCAGGATTTTGTTCAGCGGGCGCGGGCCACCTGGCGCCGGCGCTGGTGGATTCTGCCGGTCGCCTGGATTGTGTTCCTGGGCGGATGGGCCTACATCCAGAGCCTGCCGGATACGTATCAGGCCAATGCCCAGGTCTTCGTGAACACCCAGTCCGTTCTGAACCCCCTGCTTCGCGGGATGACGGTTCGTCCGGACACAGAAGAGCGATTGCGGATGGTCACCCGCACCCTGCTCAGCCGCGACAACCTGGAAACGATCGCCCGGCAAAGCGATCTGGACGTGTACATGGGGGGGTCCGACCTCGACACGCAGGTCAACCTGCTGCGCAGCCGGTTGTCTCTGGACAGCGAGCGGCGCGAGAACATCTACACCGTGCAGTTTCGACACAGCAATCCCGAGATCGCCGAGCGCGTGGTCCGCGAGACGGTAAACCTGTTCATGGAACGCGGGCTGGGCGACTCGCGCCTGGATCTGAGCGTCTCGCAGCGATTCATCGAGCGTCAGATCGAGACCTACGAACGTCAGCTGCAAAGCAAGGAAGCCGAGATCGAGGATTTCAAGCGGCAGAATGCACGCTTCATCAGCGGTGACGGCAACTTCTACTCGCGCCTGGAACGCGCCCGCGAACAGGTGGCCCAGACAGAACTGCAGCTGCGCGAGGCCCGCAGCCGTCTGGCCACCCTGCAGCGCCACGCCGAGGAAAGCCGAACGGGCGGAGGCACGGTGAGGGCGCAGTACCGCAACCCGGAGCTGGACCGGCGGATTAACGACCTGCAGGAAAACATCGATTCCATGCGGCATCGATACACCGACGATCACCCGGATGTGGTCGCCGCACGGCGCATCCTGTCCGAACTGGAGGAACGCCGTTCGCGCGAGGCCGCCGACTATGCGCGCAATCCGTCGATCGTACCCATCGCGGGCGGGGGCAGCGACACCTTGCAGGCCGCGATCACCGACACCGAGAGCGAGATCGCGATGCTGGAGACCCGCATCGAGGAATTCAAGGCGCGGGTCGCCCGGCTGGAACAGGATGTCGACCGGGCCCCGGCGGTAGAGTCGGAACTGACCGCCCTGACGCGCAACTACGATGTGCTGCGCGATTCCTATCGCCAGCTCCAGAACCGGCGCGAGCAGGCGATCATGTCAGGGGCAGTGGAATCGGAAACCGACTCGGTCGACTTCCGCGTCCTGGAGCCGCCGCGCCGCCCGACCGCGCCCTCGGCACCCGATCGCCCGCTTATGACCACCGGCATCCTGCTGGTCGGACTGGGAGCGGGTACGGGCTTCGCCTTCCTGCTTTCGCAGCTGCGGCGGACGATCAGCAATCGACGGCAACTCGCGGAGATCGCCGGACGCCCTGTGCTGGGCACGATATCGGCTGTACACACCCCTCTGACACGGCGCCGCCGCCGGCTGGAGCTGTCGGCCTTCGCGATCGCCCTGGCGACACTGCTGCTGGTGTATGCCGTGGTGATGACCCTTTATCTCACGGGGTCCGCCGGTGTTCTCGATGACCTGTTGAGCCTGCTGCGATGAGCGACTACGGCACCAGCCCGACGTCGCGCGTCGGGGAAGCGGGATGCATTTGTTCCATGGAGGCGCGGGTCCTGTGGACCGGCGCACGGCAAGGGGAGCCAGACGCACATGAGCATCATTGAAAAAGCCCTCGACAAGAACCGGTCGGCACCCTTGCGGCCCCCGCCCGCCGGAGCCCAGTCCGGGCATCCGGGCCAGGAGACGGCGGGCACGGCCTCGCCGGTGTCCGCACAACACGACCATCCACTGGCGGCTCGGATCGATTTCGCACGCTTGCGACGGCAGGGGCTGATCGTGCCGGGCGACCAGCGGTCCAGCCTGGCCGAAGAGATTCGGATGATGAAGCGGCCGCTCTTGAACAACGCCTTCGGGCACCACTCGGAGATGAGGATTTCGCGTGGTCGCCTGATTATGTTGACCAGCGCATTGCCACGCGAAGGCAAGACCTTTCTGGCCACCAACCTGGCACTCAGCATGGCAATGGAGATCGATCGCACGGTATTGCTGGTGGACGCCGACGTCGCCCATCCCACGATCCCCAGGGTCCTGGGATTCGAGGCCGAGCGCGGCTTGATGGACGTCCTCACGGACCCGAGCCTGACCATCCCCGATGTCCTGCTGCGGACCAACATCGAGAACCTCAGCGTGCTGCCCGCCGGACGCCCGCATGGGCGCTCCACCGAAGTCCTGGCCAGTGACGGGATGCGGGCCCTGCTCGACGAGCTCCACGATCGGTATCAGGACCGCATCATCCTGTTCGATTCCCCGCCACTGCTGGCCACCAGCGAGCCGGGCGTCCTGGCCGCCGGAATGGGGCAGGTCGTGATGGTGGTTGACGCCGAGCGCACCCCGGCCACCTCGGTCGAGAATGCGATGGGGCAGCTTGCCGGCTGCGAGGTGGTCCTGACTGCACTCAACCGCGCGCCCGCCGCATCGGGCCTGGGCTATGGAGGTGGCTATTACCACGAACGGCCATACGGGGGAGACGAGCAATGAGCGCCATCCAGGGACGGACACAATCAGCGTGCTCAAAGCCAGTCCTGCCGCGGCACGGTCGAATGGCATGGATTCTGGCCGCACTGAGCGGTGGCTCGTTGGCGCTGCCGACCGCGGGCCTGGCCACCGAGTGGGACTTCACGCCACGGGTCACCGTGGGTGCAGAGGTAACCGATAACGTCCGCCTGTCCCCACGGGGACAGGAGGATGCGGACCTGATCGGGCATGCACGCCCCGGGTTCACCCTGCGCCGGGACGGTGCGCGCAATGACACCCGGGTGGATTATCAGCTCAATCATCGCAGACACCTGTCGGAGTCGAGCGAGGACCGCTCCACTCACATGCTGCGCGCCCGCAACCAGACAGAGGTCATCGAAGACACGTTCTTTGTCGACGTGACCGCGTCGCGCCGGGAACAGGCCACCTCGCTGCTGGACCCGGTCGGCATTGGCGGCAGCACGCCACGCCGCAATATCGAGGAGACCTCGTATTACAGCGTGTCGCCCAACCTGCAGAACGAGTTTGGCACCTTTGCCCGCCAGGACATTCGCTACACCTACGACGAGCGGCACTACCACCGCAGCAACCGGGCCAGCAGCACCGGCAACCGCGCGGAATACACCCTGGACAGCGGCCCGACCTTTGATCGCGTGTTCTGGCAGCTGGCGGGCTTCTACGACCGGCTGAAGTACGAAGACGGGCCGGAGGGCGAGTTCAGCGAGATCAGCGCAACCCTCGGGTACCACATCGGCCGCACCCTGCGCGTGTTCGGCGTCGTGGGCGAGGAGTTCAACGACTACGAAACCCTGCGCGACGAGAACGACGGCAGCTTCTGGGAGGTTGGCGTCGGCTGGACCCCGACACCGGTGACCTCCGTCGAGGCGCGTTATGGCGAGCGCTTCTTCGGCACAACACGAGCCCTCAGCGCGACGCACCGCAGCCGACGCGCCAGCTACGGCATCAGCTACAGCGAGGGGATCACCTCCACGCGTGATCGTCGCGAGTTCCAGGCCGTTCATCTATCTGAATGGGCTGCTGGAGTATCCGAACGAGCTGCCCTGGAAGGCATGAGCCCCCAAGAGTGGCTGGACCAAACCCCGCCGGAGCAGTGGTTCGATGCAGTCCCGGGCGCGGTGGTATCTCAAGAAGCGCTGATCGAGGGGTTCTACCTGACGCGCAGCGTGCGCGCGAACTGGCGCTACGACACGGGGCGCAGCGTATTCGGGCTGACCGGCTACCAGACCCGGCGCGAGGCGGAGTTCGACACCGGTGCGGGGCTGTTCGAGGACAACCACCGACGCACCGGCGTGATCGCGCTCTGGGAACTGACCCTGGGGCCACGCACCACCACAGAGCTGAGCTCTGGGCTCTCGCGCACGGAGTTTCTCGGCAGCGACCGCGAAGACGACTTCTTCTACTTCCGCGCCAGCCTGAACCGTCAGTTCGCCCCGGACCTGCGGGGCAGCCTGGCGTATCGCTATCAGCAGCGGGATTCGAACAGCCGGGTCAACGAGTATCGAGAGAACTCGATTCTCGCGCTGATCACCAAGGAGTTCTGAGCATGTACGAGAACTTCTACGGGCTGCAGGGCAAGCCATTCGCCCTGAGCCCGGATCCGAAATTCTTCTACGCCAGCAAGGGCCACCGGCGCGCCATGGCCTACCTCGAATATGGCGTGCAGCAGGAAGAGGGCTTCATCGTCATCACCGGCGAGGTCGGGGCCGGCAAGACGACGCTGGTACGCAGTCTGTTCGAGACGCTCGGCACCAAACCAGTACGTGCGGCACAGCTGGTCAGTACCCAGCTCGATGCCGAGAACCTGCTGCGCTCGGTGTGCCTGGCCTTCGGTGTGCAGGGGACCGGCAATGACAAGGCCAGTCAGCTGCGTCATATGGAGCGTTTCCTGCTGGACACCCGTTCACGCGGACAGCGAGCCCTGCTGGTGGTGGACGAGGCACAGAACCTGGGCATGGATGCGGTGGAAGAGCTGCGCATGCTGTCCAACTTTCAGGGCATTGACGGGCCGTTGCTGCAGAGCTTCCTGCTGGGGCAGCCCGAATTTCGCGACATCCTGCGCAGCGAAAACATGCAGCAGCTGCGCCAGCGGGTGATCGCCACCTATCACCTCGGCCCGATGGACGAGGGCGATACCCAGGCCTACGTCGAACACCGCCTGTCGCGCGTCGGCTGGGAGGGAACGCCACACTTTGCCACCGATATCTGGCCCGTAATCCACGAGTTCACCGGCGGCATCCCGCGCAAGGTCAACACCCTGTGCGACCGCCTGCTGCTGATGGGGTATCTCGAGGAGCGCTATGACCTCGACGCCGACGAGGCGCGCCGGGTGATGGACGAGATCGAGGAGGACTTCGGCGCACAGCAGGAGGCACCCGCACCGCAACCCGACGGCGTCGTCAATGGCGTGTTCGATCCCGAACGCGCCGTTGCCAACGAGCTGACCCTGGTCCGTCTGGAAGACAGCTACGAGGCGATGGAAAAACGCCTGGACAGGATCGAACACGCCCTGGCGATCAACTACCGGCAGTCGCAGCGCATCCTCGACGCCCTGGACTCGCTGAACAAGATTTCGGGCTTCGACCACAAGGAGTTCGCCAGGCACTAGCGCCCGGGAAAATCACCATGCGATCCGAACCACCCACCCTGTCCAACGCCCTGACCGTCGATGTCGAAGACTACTTCCAGGTCTCGGCCCTGGCGCCGCACATCCCGAGACACTGCTGGGAGAGCCAGGAGTGCCGCGTGGAATACAACCTCGAACGCATCCTCGCACTGTTCGATCACCACCAGGTACGCGCAACCTTCTTCACCCTCGGCTGGATTGCCGAGCGCTACCCGCAGGCGATTCGCCGCATCGTCGACGCCGGACACGAAATGGCCAGCCACGGGTACGGGCACCAGCGGGTCACCGAGCTGGGGCCGCAGGCGTTTCGCGCGGACATCATCCGCGCCAAGTCGATCCTGGAGGACATCGCCGGGGTCCCGGTACGCGGCTACCGCGCCCCCAGCTTTTCGATCGGCGAGGACAACCTGTGGGCGCTCGACGTGCTGGCCGAGACCGGCCACACCTACAGCTCGAGCATCTACCCGGTACAGCACGACCACTACGGGACACCGACCGCACCGCGCCACCCCCATCGGCCACGCGGACCCGGCGGGGTACTGGAACTGCCCCCGGCCACCCTGCGCGTCGCCGGACGCAATCTGCCGGCCGCCGGTGGCGGCTACTTTCGGTTGTTGCCGTATGCCTTTTCCCGTCAGGCACTGCGGAGGATCAACACTCGGGACGGGCTGCCCGGGGTGTTCTATTTCCACCCCTGGGAGATCGATCCGGGCCAACCGCGTATCCCCGGGGTGAGCGCCAGAACGCGGTTTCGCCATTACCTGAACCTGGGACGTACCGAAGGCCGGCTGCAGCGGTTGCTGCAGGATTTCCGCTGGGGCCGCATGGACGAGGTCTTTGGCCACCTCCTCGCGAGCCCGGCGCGGTCGCCGGTGTCGCCCTCAACGACAGCACCAGGCCATGCTCAAGTCCACTGACCAACGACCCACGGCGGCGCACGCATCCGCATTGCGGGTCCAGGAACTCGGCCCTGCCGATGTCGCGCGCTGGGATGCCTTCGTCGAGGCCTGCCCGGTGGCGACGTTCTTCCACCGGGCAGGCTGGCAGACGGTGATCGAGCGGGCCTTCGGGCACTCGACGCATTTCCTGTTTGCCGAGGGGCCGAATGGGATCGAGGGGGTCCTGCCCCTGGCGCGCGTGCGCAGCGTCCTGTTCGGCCATTCCCTGGTCTCGCTGCCGTTCTGCGTGTACGGCGGCATCGCCGCACGCACCGAAGAGGCCTTCGTAGCCCTCGACAACCGGGCCCGGGAGCTGGCACGGCAATACAGGGTGGACTATCTCGAGTACCGCCACATGGCGCCCTATCACCCGGGGCGGCCCACCAAGCACCTGTATGCGACCTTCCGCAAGGCGATGGCGAAGGAGGTCGAAGAGAACCTGCAGGCGATCCCGCGCAAGCAGCGGCGCATGGTGCGCAAGGGCATCCAGGCCGGCCTGGTCAGCGAGATCGACCGCGACACCGATCGGTTCTACCCCATCTATGCGGCCAACGTGCACCGCATGGGGACGCCCGTGTTCAGCCGGCGCTACTTCCGCCTCCTGCGCACCGTGTTCGGCAACGACTGCCGGATCCTGACGGTCACCGACGCGGGGACGCCTGTGGCCAGCGTGCTCACCTTCTATTTCCGCGATCAGGTCCTGCCCTACTACGGCGGCGGTACACCGCGGGCCCGCGAGGTGGCCGGGTATGACTTTATGTACTGGGAGGTGATGCGGCGCGCCTGCGAGGCGGGCCTGCGCACCTTCGACTTTGGCCGCAGCAAGCGCGATACCGGGTCGTTCAGCTTCAAGAAGAACTGGGGGTTCGAACCACAGCCCCTGTACTACGAGTACGACCTGGTGCGTGCCCGGCACATGCCCGATATCAACCCGCTCAATCCCAGGTACCGCTATTTCATCCACGCGTGGCAACGGCTTCCGTTGTCGGTGGCCAACCGGGTGGGACCCTGGCTGTCCCGCAGCCTGGGTTAGGGGACGGGGTGTTCGGATGCCTGGATTTCGACCGTAGCAGCGGGTGGACATGAAATGGACGCCATTCTTTATCTGACCCATCGAATCCCGTGGCCGCCCAACAAGGGCGACAAGATTCGGTCGCACCATATCCTGCGCTATCTGGCACAGCGTTACCGGGTTCACCTGGGCACCTTTATCGATGACCCGGACGACGCGGTCTATGTAGAAGAGCTGGAACGCTGCTGCGAGAGCGTCTGCGTGCGCCCGCTCTCGCCGGGACGTGCAAAATGGCGGGCCCTGCGCGGCCTGCTGACACAGGAACCGCTGACTCTGCCCTGGTACCGCGATGCGGCGCTGCAACGCTGGGTGGATCAGGTACTGGAACAGCAGGACATCACGCGCGCGCTGGTCTTCTCCTCGGCGATGGCGCAATACCTCCCACACCGGGCCAATCTGCCCCGAGTGGTGGATTTCGTCGATGTCGACTCCGACAAGTGGACGCAATACGCCGCCAGCAAGGCCTGGCCGATGAGCGCGATCTACCGCCGCGAAGGACGCCAGCTGTTGCGCTATGAACGGCAGGTCGCGGCGCGCAGCGAGGCCAGCCTGTTCGTGTCACCGGACGAGGCCACCGCGTTTCGGGCCCTGGCGCCGGAAAGCGCCGATCGGGTGCACGCACTGAATAACGGCGTGGATGCGGCGTACTTCGATCCGCAAAAGCTCCCGAAGAAAGGCCCTTACCCGGATCACGTCCGGCCAATCGTGTTCAGCGGCGCCATGGACTACTGGCCGAACGTGGAGGCGGTGGTCTGGTTCGCGGAGTCCGTCCTGCCCCGGATCCGACGCGAATGTCCGGATGTGCGCTTCTATATTGTCGGTTGCCGACCTTCGCCGGATGTCCGTGAACTGGAGCGCCAGCCCGGCGTCGAGGTCGTCGGGCCAGTGGAGGACATGCGCCCCTGGGTCGGGTCGGCCGCGGTATCGGTGGCGCCCCTGCGGATCGCGCGCGGAGTCCAGAACAAGGTGCTCGAGGCCATGGCGCTCGCGCGCCCCGTCGTGGCCTCCCCGCAGGCGCTCGAGGGGATCACCGCAGCGCGCAATGACGAGGTGATCGAGGCCGAGACCGACCCCGAGGTGTTCGCCCGCGCGGTCCTTCGGTGCCTGGAACAACCCGAACCCGAGATGGCGGCCAGCGCCCGCCGGCGCATCACTACGGACTACGACTGGGGCCGCAATCTCGCCCGCCTGCACGACTATCTCGAGAGCGGACTGGCGCCCGAGGGCGAGGCGATCGCATCCCGGGGGGATGCATGAACACGCCGGCCACCGTGATGTCCCAGCCGCGGGTGCAGCGGTGGTGGGCACCCGTGCTGGCACTGGCCGCTCTGTTGGCCATTGTGCTGATCGTGTTCGCGCCCACCTTCCTCTCGATGGTAGATACCTGGGCACGTTCGGACACCTTCGCGCACGGGTTCCTGATCGTGCCGATCGTCCTGTTTCTGGTCTATCTCAAGCGTGCCGAGCTGGCGGCCGTATCGCCTCGACCCACCCCCCTGGCGTTGGCTCCCATCCTGCTGCTGGGGCTTGCCTGGGTCATGGGGGAGCTGGTGGATGTCACCTCGGTGCGCCAGTTCGCCGCGACCCTGATGATCCCCTTCCTGGTGTGGCTGGTGATGGGTACCGCGGTGGTGCGCGTGCTGCAGCTTCCACTGGCCTACCTGCTGTTTGCCGTCCCGTTTGGCGAGTTCCTCGTACCGCCGTTGATGGACTTCACCGCGAATTTCACCGTCGCGGCGGTACAGCTGTCCGGGGTTCCGATCTATCGCGAGGGCTTGTACTTCGAGCTGCCCACCGGACGCTGGTCCGTGGTCGAGGCCTGCAGCGGCGTGCGCTATCTGATTGCGTCCGTCGCCCTGGGGACGCTGTACGCCTATCTGATGTATCGCAGCCTCTGGCGACGTCTGGCCTTTGTCGGTGTCGCGATCATCGTGCCGATCATCGCCAATGGCCTGCGCGCCTACATGATCGTGATGGTGGGTCATCTGAGCGGCATGGAGTATGCCGTGGGTGTTGATCACCTGATCTACGGGTGGGTCTTCTTTGGGGTCGTGATCTTCCTGATGTTCTGGATCGGTGCCTTCTGGCGCGAGGATGGCGCGGCATCGAAAGCCGTGCGCCGCGCCCCGGCGCAGGCCCCGCAGACGGGGGCCGCGAGCTTTGCTCATATGGCAGTCATCGCCGCACTGGTGGTCACCCTGGGGCCGGTATATGCCCACTGGACGCATACCCGGGATCTCGGTGCGGTGCAGGGACTCGGAACCGGGCCGGTCGTGCCTTCCGGCTGGACAGCCGTGCCCGCTCGGGAACGGCCCGCCTGGCAACCCGGCTACCAGTTCATGCGCGCCGAGCGCGGCGGCTGGGTCGTGAACGAGGGACAGGCGAAGGTCGGCATGCACCTGGGCTTCTACCGCGAACAGGCACGCCACGGAAACATGCTTGGCTGGCACAACACGCTGGCAGGCCGGGAACGGGCGGAATGGAGTCAGGCCCGCCGCGGCCATGCCGAGGTGGCGGGCTATCCAGATCCGCGACGGGTCCTGCTGCGCGGCCGCCAGCAGCAACTGGTGGCGTGGCAGTGGTACTGGGCAAATGGGCGGCTCACCACCCGGCCCTTCGAGGTCAAGGCCCGCGAGGCCACGAGCCGACTACTGGGCGGGCGCGACGATGCGGCACTGATCGTGATCTATGCCGAGTACCGCGATGACCCGCAGGAGGCCGAGGACGCGATGCGGGCCTATGTGGAGGACGCCATGCCGCAGCTGCTCGAACGCCTGCAGGACGTGAACCAGCGATGAACGCCCGCGCAGCTTATCGACCGGAGACCGTCGACCCGCGGCCCTGCGTGGCCCACGTCATCCACCGCCTGGACGTCGGCGGCATGGAGAACGGGCTGGTCAATCTGCTCAACCATATGCCCGCCGAGCGCTACCGGCACGCGATCATCTGCATGACGGACTACACGCGGTTCAGCGAACGCCTGCAAAGGGACGATGTCGGCCTGCATGCTCTGCAAAAGCGCGAAGGCAAGGATCTCGGCGTGCACCGGCGCCTGTGGCGGCTGTTGCGCGAACTGCGCCCCGCGATCGTCCACACCCGCAATCTCGCGACGCTGGAGGCGCAGATTACCGCCACCCTCGCCGGCGTGCGTACCCGGGTACATGGCGAGCATGGCTGGGATGTCGCGGATCTGGATGGCTCCCGCGACAAGCATCGTTACATGCGGCGGCTGGTGCGCCCCCTGGTCGGCCGCTATATCGCCTTGTCGCAACACCAGGTGGACTATCTGCAACAGAGGGTTGGCGTCGGCCCCGAGCGGTTGACGCACATCTGTAACGGGGTGGACACCCGGCACTTCCACCCGCGCGAAGGCGTCCGCACCGGGCCCTGGCCCTCGGACTTTGCCGGGCCGGAGGACATCGTGATCGGGAGCGTGATGCGGATGCAGGCGGTGAAGGCACCGCTGGATCTCGTGGAGGCGTTCATTGCCCTGCGCGAACGCGCTCCGGTTCCCTTCCACCGCCTTCGCCTGGTGATTGTGGGTGACGGGCCCTTGAGGGAACACGCCGTGGAGCGTCTGAAGGCCGCCGGGGTGGCGGCACAAACATGGCTGCCCGGCGCCCGCGAGGACGTCGCGGGCTGCCTGCGCGCCATGGACCTCTTTGTCCTCCCGTCACTCGCCGAAGGCATCTGCAACACCATTCTCGAGGCCATGGCCTCCGGGCTGCCCGTAATCGCCACCGAGGTCGGCGGCAATCCGGACCTGGTTGCCCCGGGGCAAACCGGGACCCTCGTGCCAGCCGGAACGCCCGACGCCCTCGCCGGGGCCATCGGCGACTGTCTCGCCAATCCTGATGCCCGCAAGCGCACGGGACAGGCTGCCCGCGCCCGGGCCGAGGCGGAGTTCAGCATGGACGCCATGGTGGAGGGCTACCTTGGGGTTTACGACACCCTGCTGGACAAGGCCAACGCCCGGCCCTCCTCGATGCGGGCGAGGCACCGCCGGCGGCAACACGGGACGACGGGACACTGACATGTGCGGTATCGCTGGAATTTTCGACATGCACGGACGGCGGCCGATTGATCGCGCCTGTCTGGAAGGCATGAACGCAACCCAGTTCCACCGGGGCCCGGACGAAGGCGGCATCCACCTGGAACCGGGAATCGGGCTGGCACACCGGCGCCTGTCCATCATTGATCTCGCCAGCGGCCAGCAGCCGCTGTTCAACGAGGACGGGAGCGTCGTCGTCACCTACAACGGCGAGATCTACAACTTCCCGGAGCTGACCCGCGAACTCCAGCGGGCAGGCCATCGCTTTCTCACCCACTGCGATACGGAAGTCATCGTGCATGCCTGGGAGGAATGGGGCGAGGACTGCGTCCAGCGCTTTCGCGGGATGTTCGCCTTCGCCCTCTGGGATCGTCACACCCAGACCCTGTTTCTGGCCCGCGACCGCCTGGGCATCAAGCCGCTTTACTACAGCGTGCTGCCGGATGGTCAGCTGATCTTCGGCTCCGAACTCAAGGCCTTGCTGGCCCACCCAGGACAGCCCCGCGAGCTCGACCCCTGCGCGGTGGAGGAATACTTCGCCTATGGCTATGTGCCCGAACCGCGCAGCATTCTGGCCGGCGTCCACAAGCTGCCACCGGCACATACGCTGACCGTGCGGCGCAACCAGCGCTCCGCTGCCATCCCGCGCGCGTACTGGGATGTCCCCTTTGCGACGACGGCACCCACCCCCATCGACATGCCCGAGGCCGCCGAGGAGCTGACCGAACGCCTGCGCGAGGCCGTACGCATCCGCATGGTCGCCGAGGTGCCGCTGGGCGCCTTCCTGTCGGGGGGCGTGGATTCCAGCGCCGTGGTGGCAATGATGGCCGGGCTCTCCACCGAGCCCGTGCGCACCTGCTCCATCGGCTTTGCCGACCCCGCATTTGACGAGTCGCACTATGCCCGGGAAGTCGCCGAGCGTTACGCGACGGACCATCACAACCGCGAGGTCGATCCCGATGACTTTGCCCTGCTGGAACGCCTGGGCGAGCTCTATGACGAGCCCTTTGCGGACAGCTCGGCCCTGCCGACCTACCGCGTCTGCGAGCAGGCCCGCCGCCAGGTCGTAGTCGCGCTGTCCGGTGACGGGGGCGACGAAAACCTGGCGGGCTACCGCCGGTATCGGCACCACCTGGCCGAGGAGCGCCTGCGCAACCCGCTGCCCCTGGGCCTGCGGCGGGTCCTGTTCGGCAGCCTGGCCCAGGTCTATCCCAAGGCGGACTGGGCGCCACGCCCGCTGCGCGCCCGGGCGACCTTCCAGGCGCTGGCGCGGGATGCGGTCGAGGGCTACTTCCAGGGCGTGTCGGTGCTGCGCGACGAGCAGCGGGACACGCTGTTCTCGCCCGCATTCCGGCGCGAGCTGCAGGGCTACGGGGCGGTGGAGGTGCTGCGTGCCCATGCCGGGCGGGCCCCGACCGACGACCCCCTCTCGCTGGTGCAGTACCTGGATCTGAAGACCTACCTCCCCGGAGACATCCTGACCAAGGTCGACCGCGCCAGCATGGCGCACTCGCTGGAGGTCCGCGTGCCGCTGCTGGATCACCCGCTGGTGGAGTGGGCCTCCACACTCGCGCCGGAACTCAAGCTGCGCGACGGCGAAGGCAAGGCGGTCCTGAAGAAGGCAATGGAGCCCTACCTGCCCCACTCGATTCTCTACCGGCGCAAGCGGGGCTTCGCCGTGCCACTGGCCAACTGGTTCCGGGGGCCACTGCGCGAGGCGATGCACGAGCGAGTGCTGGGCGAGCAGATGCGTGATTCCGGACTGTTCGACGAGCGTGCCCTCAAGCGGCTGGTCGACGAACACGGCCGTGGCGCGCGCGACCACAGCGCGGCGCTGTGGTCGCTCGTGATGTTCCAGACCTTTCTGGACAAGGTGCAACCGACCAGCCCGCTCAGCGGCTGCGCCGTACCCGGGGCCTAGCCATGTACGGACGCCACCCCGTTGCCGATGCCACGCGTGCCACCCGCGCCATCCTCAGCAACCTCCTGGCCCGGGGGGCCCCGGGGCTCTATGTGCGCCTGACCCACGAGACCGGGCGTGGCCGCGGCGCGGAGACGGCGGAATCCGTGGCGCAGTACTTCACCACCTGTTTCTTCGACTACTTCGATCAGCTGGCGGTCCCGCCCGAGGCGATCGAGGACGCGCTTCGCGACAAACACCTGCTGGAGTACGGGCCCGGCGACGTGCCCGGCGTGGCCCTGCTGATGCTGGCCCATGGCGCGGCCCGGGTAACCTGTGTCGACCGCTTTGCGCTGTCGCAGCGCAGCCCCTTCCAGCTGGAGGTCCTGCAGTGCCTGCTGGACAACCTGGATCCCGAGGCCCATGCACGGGCGGCGGCGTGCTTCGTGCGCCCCGGGGACCCGGCCTCGGGGTTTCGCAGCGAGCGGCTGGAATACCGCGTGACCCGGGATGGGCTGGCGGGCCTGAACGCCGAGGTCGACCTGATCTATTCGCGCGCGGTGCTGGAACACGTCAACGACCTCGACGCGACCTTTCGTGACATGGCGACGGCCCTGAAACCGGGGGCACTGGCGGTACACCAGGTGGATCTCAAGAGCCACGGCCTGCACCGTGAAAACCCGCTCGATTTTCTCACCTGGCCGGACGCCCTGTGGCAGTGGATGTATGCCGGCAAGGGCGTACCGAACCGCTGGCGCCTGGACCGCTACCAGCAGGCAATCAAGAACGCAGGGCTGGTGATACGGCATATCGAATCCACGGCCGAGGCGCTGGACGAGGATGTGGCCGCAGTGGCCCCTTATCTGGCCGCGCCGTTTCGCGGACTCGACGCGGACACGCTGCGCTGCCTGGGCTTCTGGCTCGTGGTGACCCGACCGGCGCCGGGCGGTGAAGCGAGGGCTGCGGCATGAAGATCCTCCATGTCCTCGACCACTCCATCCCGCTGCACAGCGGGTATACCTTTCGCACCGCGGCCATCCTGCGCGAACAGCGCCGCAGGGGCTGGCGGACCTTTCACCTGACCAGCCCCAAGCACATGGTGGCCCAGGCGGACGAGGAGACGATTGACGGCCTGCATTTCTATCGCACGGCCTACAACCCGAGCGCGATCCCGGGGGTCGAACAATGGGGGTTGATGCAGGCACTGACCCAGCGGCTGACCCGCGTCGCCTGCCAGGTCGCGCCCGACATCATCCATGCGCACTCGCCCGCGCTGAATGCCCTGCCGGCCCTGCGTGCCGGTCGCCGGCTGGGCATCCCGGTGGTCTACGAGGTACGGGCATTCTGGGAGGACGCCGCGGTCGACCATGGCACCGCCCGCGAACATGGCCTGCGCTACCGCCTGACGCGGGAGCTGGAGACCTATGCCCTGAAGCGCGTGGGACATGTCACGACCATCTGCGAGGGGCTGCGCCGCGACATCATCGCGCGCGGCATCCCGGCCGAGCAGGTCACCGTAATCCCCAATGCGGTGGACGCGGACGACTTCCACCTGGGCGGCCAGCCCGATCCCGCCCTGAAGGCCGAACTGGGTCTTGGTGATGCCCGTGTGCTCGGCTTTCTCGGATCCTTTTATGCCTACGAGGGGCTGGATACCCTGCTCGAGGCCTGTCCGCTTATCCAAGCCCGAGCGCCCGACGTGCGCATCCTGCTGGTCGGGGGCGGGCCGCAAGCCGAGCGCCTGAAGGCCCAGGCCGAACGCCTCGGTATCCAGGACCGCGTCATCTTCACCGGGCGCGTCCCGCATCACCAGGTGCAGCGCTACTACGACCTGGTCGATCTGCTCGTGTATCCGCGCCATTCGATGCGCCTGACCGAGCTGGTCACGCCGCTGAAGCCACTGGAGGCGATGGCCCAGGGGCGCCTGCTGGTGGCATCGGACGTGGGCGGCCACCGGGAACTGATCCGGGATGGCGAGACCGGCTGGCTGTTCCCGGCCGACAACCCCGAGGCCCTGGCCGCCCGGGTGCTGGAGACGCTCGAGCACCCGGAACACTGGCCACGGGTGCGGGAGAACGGACGGCGTTTCGTGGAACAGGAGCGCACCTGGGCGGCGAGTGTCGCGCGCTACCAGTCGGTCTACGACGGGCTGCGGGCCCGGCCGGAGGTGCTGCGTGCCGGATGATGGGCGCCCACGTCTGGTGGTCTTCACGCGCGTGTACCCGAACGCGGCGCAACCCAATCTGGGACTGTTCGTGCGCGAGCGCATGCGCCGTGTCGCCGAGCATCTCGATCTGGTCGTCGTCGCCCCGGCGCCCTGGTTCCCGTTCCAGCACTGGCTGGGACGCCTGCGCCCGCACGCCCGACCGCCGCTGCCGGCCTTCGAGAGGCAGGGTTCGATTCGCGTCTACCACCCCCGTTTCCTGTGTATCCCGGGCCTGTTCAAGTGGACCGACGGCTTCTTTCAGGCGCTCGGCAGTCTGCGCCTGATGCGTCGGCTGCAGCGCGAGTTCGGCTTCGACGTGATCGATGCCCATTTCATTTACCCCGACGGGGTCGCCGCGCGCTGGCTGTCACGCTGGCTGCACCACCCCTACACCATCACCCTGCGCGGCAGCCTGAACCGTTTCCGCGACCGGCCGCTGCACCGGGCGCAGATTCGCCGGGCGCTGGAGGATGCGGCGCGGGTGTTCTCGGTGGCCGGGGCGCTGCGGGACGAGGCGCTGGACTGGGGCATCGAGCCTGATCATGTGCAGGTCGTGGGAAACGGGGCCGATCTCGACCGCTTCAAGCCGGAGGACCGGGCCGAGGCCCGGCAGCGCCTGGGCCTGCCCGCCGAGGGGCGGTTCCTGATCTCCGTCGGGGGGCTGTCCGAGCGCAAGGGCTTCCACCGCGTGATCGCGACCCTGCCGGAACTACTGCAACAGCACCCGGATCTGCACCTGGTGATTGCCGGAGGCGGCACCCCCGAGGGCAACAACGAGGCCGAGCTGCGCCAGCAGGTCCAGTCACTGGGGCTGCAGGACCGGGTGTGGTTCCTCGGGCCCGTCCCACCCGACGAGCTGCGGTTTGTGTACTCCGCGGGGGACTTGTTCGTGCTCGCCACGCGTTTTGAAGGCTGGGCGAATGTATTCCTGGAGGCCTCGGCCTGCGGGCTGCCCATCGTCACCACGGATGTGGGAGGCAACGCCGAGGTCGTCGCCTCGGAGCAGGTGGGGCTGATCGTCCCCTATGGGGACCATGACGCACTGCGCGCAGCGATCCACGAGGCCCTGGGTCGCGAATGGGACCGCAAGGCGATCCTGGCCCATGCGCGGGCGAATGACTGGCGGGTGCGGATCCCGGAACTGGTCGCGGCCTTCGAGACGATCGCCGGGCCCGTCGGACATCGCCTGTCACGGCGCGCCTGAAGATGGGGCTGTACACCTCACTGGTCGCGCATGGCGCGTTTCCCGTGCACGAGCGGTTGAAGGGGCACTCGACGGTGCGCCTGCGCAAGGCGCTGGAGGCGACCCAGTGGTGGGAACCCGAGGCACTGGAGAACCTGCAGCTGGCCCGCTTGCAGGCCCTGCTCGAGCGCGTGGCACAACAGATTCCGTTCTATCGCCAGTGGTTCGCCGACCAGGGCTGGTCATCCCGCGCGCTGACGAGCCTTGCGGATCTTGAGCGCCTGCCGGTCATCGACAAGAACGTTCTGCGCCAGGCAGGCCACGAGTGGCGGGCCGAGGGGGCACAGCACCTGGTCGCGCAACGTACCAGCGGTTCGACCGGCGAACCGCTGGCCTTCTGGCTGGGGCGCGAACGCATTGCGATGGACATCGCCGCCAAGTGGCGCGCGACCCGCTGGTGGGGCGTCGACATTGGCGACCGCGAGCTGGTCCTGTGGGGCGCACCGAACGAGACCGACGCGCAGAATCGCCTGCGGTCCTGGCGCGACCGCGTGCTGCGCTCGCGCCTGGTCCCGGCCCGCGACCTCGACCGGGCACGGGTCGATGCCATCATTGACCAGATTCGCGAGTTCCGCCCGCGCATGATCTTCGGCTATCCCTCCGTGCTGGCACGGGTCTGCGCGCACGCGCGGGAACAGGGCCGACGCCTGGACGATCGGGGCATTCGGGTGGCCTTCACCACGTCGGAGGTCCTGCGCCCGGAATGGCGGGCGATCATCACCGACGTACTGGGCTGTGGGGTCGCGAACGAGTATGGCGGCCGGGATGCCGGCCTGATCGCACGCGAATGCCCGCATGGCGGGCTGCACCTGACGGCCGAGGCGCTGATCGTCGAGATCCTGGACGATGCCGGGCGAACGCTTCCGGCCGGCGAGACCGGACAGATCGTGGTCACCAACCTGATGGGTCCGGAGTATCCCTTCATCCGCTACCGCACCGGTGATCGTGGCGCGCTGGACCCGGCACCCTGCCCCTGCGGGCGCGGCCTGCCGCTGCTACGGGAGATCGAGGGGCGGGCCAACGACGGCCTGATCGCGCTCGATGGCCGCTGGGTGCACGGCAGTCATTTCAACTACTGCCTGCGCGAGATCGCGGGCCTGCGCTCGTACAAGATCATCCAGCACGCGCCGGACCGGGTCGAGCTGTTGCTGGTCCTCGACGAGACACTGGCCGAGGCCGTAGAGCAAGGCCTGCGGCGCGCCTTCGCGCAGGCCCTGGGGGAACCCCTGACAGTGGAGATCCGTCAGGTCGAGGCGATTGCCCCGGAAGCCGGAGGCAAGCACCGGCACGTGGTCTGTAGAGTTCAGTAACCGCCCGCCTGGGCGCGCGCTTCGGCCGGCATCTCGCTCGACGGCGCGTGCAGCCAGAGATCCAGCATCATCAGCACCCACACCATGTCACCGTAGTAGGCCGCGTGTCCGTCGCGGTGCAGCGAAATGAGCTCGTCGATGAACTGCGGCCGCAGAAAGCCCTGCCCCTTGAGCCGCAGCAGGCTGTCATAGGCCAGTTCGCGCAGCGGCGCATGGTCGTGCATCCACACCCCGAAGGGCAGGCCAAAGCCATGCTTCTTCTTGTCGATGATGGCGTCGGGCAGGAAACCCTGCATCGCCTCCTTGTAGAAGTGGCGCAGCCGCTGCCCGCGCAGTTTCTGGTCGGACGGGATACCCAGGGAGAACTCCACCACGTCGTCGTCCAGCATCGGAAAGACGACATCCACGCCGGCCAGCTCGCACATGCGGGTCACCTTGCGCAGGTCGTTGTCGGCCAGGGTCTGCTGCCAGTCCAGGTACATCATGCGGTTCAGCGACGAGGCGTGCGCCGGCTGGTCGTGGATCTCGCGCATCAAGTCCCACGGGGCCTGGGTATCCACCGCCGAGAGAAAGTCGGGCTCGAACATCGCCGTGGGCGAGAGGTGGTACAGGTAGTTGTAGGTCTGCAGCCGATCGGGCAGCGGGATGCGCGCCTGCTCCACGTAGCGGCGCGCCTTGCTCAACCAGCCGGCCCCCTTCGGGATGCGGGTCGCCAGGGGTTCCAGCATGCCCTGGCGCAAGGGGCGCGGCAGGCGCTGCCAGTGCTCGAACAGGCCCTGCTTGGCATAGCGTGCGTTGCCGGCAAACAGCTCGTCGCCACCATCGCCGGCCAGCATCCGTGTCACGCCCGCCTGTGCCGCCATGCGTGCACAGAAATAGGCAGGCAGCGCCGAGGAGTTGCCAAAGGGCTCGTCGTAACTGCCGGCAATCAGGGGGACGGCGGCAACGACGTCGTCCGGCGTCACGTAGTACTCGTTCGCCTGGGTCGCAAAGTGCCGGGCCGCGATGCGGGCGTACTCCATCTCGTCGTAACCCGGGGCATCGAAACCGATGCTGAAGGTCGGCGGCGGCTCGGGGGTCGTCTCGGCCAGGAGCCCGGCCACGGTCGAGCTGTCCAGTCCTCCACTGAGAAAGGCCCCCGGCCTCGGTGTCTCCCGATGATGTTTGACGGCGCTGCGCAGCTGATCACGCAGGGCCGTCCCCATCTCGGCGGCATCCCCCAGGCGCGACTCGCGAAAATGCGGGACCCAGTATGACTTCACGCGGATCGTGTCCGCCTGGCGGTCCAGGCAATGCGCGGCACGCAGCTTCTCGACACCGGCGAACACACTGACCGGAGCCGGCAGCATGTGGAAGAAGAAGTAGTGATAAAGCCCCGCCGGGGTGGGCTCGCGCATCAGGCCGGGATAGCGAACCACACTGCCTGCCGCCGTCCCGAAGACCACCCCGTCAGGCACGACCGCCCAATGCAACGGAATCTGCCCCATGCGGTCCACGCCTGCCAGGAGACGCGCCCTCTGAGGATCCAGGATCGCCAGCGCGAACGCCCCCGCCACCTGGCTGAACAGGGCCTCGCCAAAGCGCCGGTAGGCGTCCAGCAAGGCATGTGCGGGCGACTGCTCCAGCGCCAGACGCTGCAGACCGCGTTCCCGCCACCGAGGGTGGCCGGTGATGCCTGCGATCAGCCCGTCCGGGGCCTGGGCCACCCAGCCGCCCTGGACCAGACACCCGCCCCGGGGGCCATCGCAACGCGCGCTGGACTCACCCGGGACCGAAGGGAGCCCCGCCTTCTGCAGGCCGAGAATATCGCCCGCCGCCTCCCTGGGCGCCCCAAACCATCCGCATAGTCCCGCCATTGGCCTTCCTGTCGCCTGAAGTGGCGTTCAAGGAAACAGCAGCAAATACCCGCCTGTGATGGCTCCCGTGGGCATGCCGATATACAAGTTTCCGCGTTTACCTTCCAGCAAACAAAAAAATGCAGGCAAAGGTAAAACTCAATGATGGAGGGACCGCCGACCACTTTAAAGTATTGATTATTTGGTACCCGCAAGGTCTCCAGTTGTCGGCCACAAGCTTTCACAATAGGGCTTCCGGAAGTATGCGGAATGCGCCACCAGGGAACAGGAGATCAGCATCATGTCAACGCTCGAGCACATCAAGGCTTTGCTTGACAGCGCCCTCGGCCTGAACGGCCGTGCCCAGCACTTTGACCGCTCCACCCCTCTGCTGGGCGGGGTCCCCGAACTGGATTCCATGGCGGTGGTTTCCTTGATCAACGAGATGGAAGAACAGTTCGACATCGTTATCGATGACGATGACGTCAGTGCGGAGACGTTCGAGACCGTCGGCGCCCTGGTCGATTTCGTTGAACACAAGAATGGTGCCTAGATGGAGGCCGGTTTCCTGCCGGGCTGCGACGGACCAGTCTTTTATGTCCTGCACCCGGCCGCCCGGACCCCTGCCCGCGGGCGGGTCCTGTTCGTGCCGCCCTTTGCCGAGGAGCTGAACAAGGCCCGGCGCATGGTGGCGCTGCAGGCCCGGCGCATGGCCCGCGAGGGGTACACCGTCCTGCTGCCGGACCTGTACGGCTGCGGGGACAGCGGAGGCGATTTTGGTGATGCGCGCTGGGATTCCTGGCTCGACGACCTCGCGCGCTGCCTGGCTCATCTGGAATCCCAAACCGGCGCCCAGCCCCCCCTGATCCTCTGGGGACTGCGCGCGGGCGCCCTGCTGATCAGCGACCTTCTGGCCGCACGCGCCCCGTCGGTGGCGGCCACCGTGCTGTGGCAACCGGTCACCAACGGCGAACAGCACCTGACGCAGTTCCTCCGCCTGCGCATGGCCGCGGGCATGATGGGCGGGGAGAAGGAAAGCACGGGGCAGTTGCGCGGCCGACTGGAGGCGGGAGAAGCCATCGAGGTCGCGGGCTATACCCTGGCGCCGGAGCTGGCGAACGCCCTGGCAATGGCCCGCCTGGCACCACCGCCACAAGGGCCGCTGTACTGGTTCGAGGTCAACGACGACGAGGACGTCTCCCTGTCTGCGGGGAGCACCCGAACGCTGAAGGCGTGGCGCGAGCAGGGGCTGGACGTACACGCCTCGGTCGTCCCCGGCGAACCCTTCTGGAATGCGCCGGACATCCTCGAGGTCCCGGCCCTGCTGGAACACACCATGGATTGTCTGGGGCGCTCGGTGTCTCTGGGGCGGGCGGCATGAACGAGCGGGCCGTGGTCTTCCGGCTGGGCGGAGACGAGCTGCTCGGCATCCTCCACCCTGGCGCCGCCGGGGCCGCACGGGGCGTCCTGATCGCCGTGGGCGGCCCGCAGTATCGCGTCGGCAGTCATCGCCAGTTTCTGCTCCTGGCGCGCGACCTGGCGGCTCGGGGGATACCGGTGTTCCGCTTCGATTTTCGCGGCATGGGCGACTCGTCCGGCGCCCAGCGCGATTACGAAGAGGTGCACGATGACCTGCGCGCGGCGATGGATATCTTCTCGGCCGAGGTGCCGGGAATGCGCGAGGTCGTGATCTGGGGCCTGTGCGGTGCGGCCTCCGCCGCCTTGTTCTATGCCTGGCGTGACCCCCGGGTGGCGGGCCTGGTGCTGGCCAACCCGTGGGTCCGCACCGACGAGGGCCTGGCCCGCGCCTACCTGAAGACCTACTACCTCCAGCGGCTTTTCTCGCGCGACTTCTGGTCGGGCGCCCTGAAGGGACGTTTCAACCCCTGGGTCTCCCTGCAGTCCCTGGGGCGAGTGGTCTCTACGGTACTGGGCCGTCGTGCCGGGACTGCCCCGGCTGCGACCGACGAGGGCCGCTTCGATGTTTCGTCTGCGCCCCTTCCGGACCGGATGGCCGAGGGCTGGCGCCGCTTTCACGGGCCGATCCTGGTGGTCCTGAGCGGAGAGGACCTGACGGCCGCCGAGTTTCGGGATGTGGCCAGCCATGCACCGGCCTGGGACGGCTTGCTGCGACAGCCACGCGTGACCCTGCGCGAACTGCCGGACGCAAACCACACCTTTTCCCGCCGCGAGTGGCGTGACCAGGTGGCCAGATGGACGCATGACTGGCTGCGCCAGGCGCCAGGGCGCAGCCCGGGATGATGCCACCCATGGAAGCGTCACTGGCGAACAACACACACGCAGCCGAGTCGGAGGCCTTGCCCCGCAAGCCACTGGTGTCGGTAGTCATGCCGGCCTACAACACGGCGGCCTACATTGCCGAATCCGTCGACAGCGTCCTGGATCAGGACTACCCCAGCATCGAGCTGATCGTGGTGGATGACGGCTCGACCGACGGGACCGTCGAGATCCTGCGCCGTTATGGCGACCGCCTGACGCTGCTGACCCAGCAGAACCAGGGAGCGGCCGTGGCCCGCAACGCCGGCATCTCGGCCGCACAGGGCGACTTCATCGCCTTCATCGATTCCGACGATGTCTGGCTGCCCGGCAAGCTGACCGCCCAGATCCTGTACATGGAGCAGCACCCGGAGATCGGTCTGGTGCACACGGATTTTCTGGCGTGGACGCCGGATGCCAGCGGGCAGTTCGCCCCGGCCCATACCCTGGCCGATCCCCCGGTCCCGGTGACCGAGGCACCGGGAATTGTCCCGGAGGGTTCGGGCTGGGTGTACAACCGGCTGCTGATGGAATCCCTGCCGCATACGATCACGGTGATGATGCGGCGCGAGCTGGTGGAACAGGTCGGCCCGTTCGACCCTCAGCTCAAGCGCGGCCAGGACTATGACTACTGGATTCGAGCCTCGCGACTGACCGAGTACCGCCAGCTGGACCGCGTCACCGCCCTTTATCGCCTGCACGGGCGTGGCTGCATGACCAAGTACCCGGATGTGAACTACGAGGTCGAGGTGGTCCAACGGGCGCTCGGCCGCTGGGGTCTGGTGGGACCCAATGGCGAAAAGACCTCCTGGCTCCGGGTGCGCGAGCGCCTGGGTGATGCCTGTTTCACCTTCGGCTACCACCACTACTGGGAGGGGGACCCACGGATCGCCCGGCGTGCGTTCTTTCAGGCCCTGGTGCGCCGCCCGGGGCGGGTGAAGACCTGGGGATATCTGGGGGCAAGTACGGTGAAGGCCCTGCTCGCGCGTAGCTAAGCGCGAGCAGGGCCTCGGCGATTTCGATAAACCGCGACACGGCCGATCGGCATCTTTCGCAGCCGCCTGGTGCGGTACTCGCGGTAGGCAACCCGCTCCAGAAACGGGGCCTCGTCCAGCAGTCTTCTCTGGGTCGGGTTCTGGTACACGACCAGCACGTCCCGTCCCTCGTCGGCCTGCAGGGCACTCTCGAGATTCGCGAGCACGCGCTCCATGATCGCGGCCTTGAAAGGGTTGAACAGGTAGATCAGCAGGTCGCCCGGCGGCAACTCGAACGCGCCGGCGTCGCCACAGACGGTTTCGATCCGGTGCATGCAGCGCTCGGGATGCCGGTAGATCCGCGCATTCGCGGCGGCGATCGCGTCCAGGCGGGGGTTGAACTCGACCCCGATGATCCGCCGAAACGGATGGTGCGACGCGAGCAGCAGCGCCTTGCCCTTGCCCGACCCCAGATCAATGAACGCATAGCGCGCGGGGGCGATGGCCAGGGAACGGATGATCCGGTGGAACAGGCGCGGCGGGGCGCCCTCGTATCCCTCGTGCTCCTGCGGCAGGCCGGCATCGTCCTCGGCCTGGATACCGGTATTGGTGCCGTGCTTGAGATCGAAGTCCGTCAGCCGGAACAGGATGTTCCGCGGGACGAGCGCCATAGTGCGCCACCAGCCGTGCCGGTGCAGGGAGGAACGCAGCTGAACCAGCACATTCGTCATCTCGCCGGCCTGGCGGGGGCAGCGCCGGAGGGCGCGCGACCATTCATGCTTCGTCCGCCTCCAGCGCCTCGACGAGCATCTTGCGATCGACCTTGCCATTCCCGTTCAGCGGCAGTTCGTCCAGAAGATGAATCTCCCGCGGCACCATCACGGTGGGGAGCCGCTGCCTCAGTTGTTCCCTAATCCCCTCCAGGTCCGCGTGTTCGGCGACCACAAAGGCGATGATGCCGGAGGCCCCGCTCGCGGTACGCGGCCAGCCGATCGCAACGGCCTGGTCAGTCGACGCGGCCTCGCGCAGGGCCTGTTCGATCTCTCCCAGTTCGATGCGCACGCCGCCAATCTTGATCTGGTGATCGAAACGCCCGAGAAACTGCAGGGGCTCCCCGGGATACGGGCGCCTCACGAGATCACCCGTGCGGTAATACAGGCTGTCGTCATCCCCGAGCCGGATGAACGTGGTCGCGGTACGCTCGGGCTCCTTCCAGTACCCGGCACTGACCTGTGGCCCGCTGATCAGGAGTTCGCCCTCCCCCCCTTCGGGCACTTCGCGAAAGGCCTCGTCGACCACGCGAACCCCGACCTGGTTTCCCGGATAACCAATGGGGGCCATCCCGTGTATGCACTCCGCCGGCGACCGCTCTGGATCCCAGCGGTAAAAGCAGGCATCGACGGTGCATTCGGTCGGCCCGTAGGCATTGTCGATCGCGGCGTTGGGCGCGGCGGCCTCCATGATCCTGGCCAGTTCCGCCGACAGGGCCTCACCGCCAAAGCGGCACAGCCGCAGCTGGGGGAAGCGGCCGGGGGCCCAGCCGTTGCGGCGGCTCATGCCATGGCCGGCCGACGGCGTGATGTCGATGACGGTCAGGGCCTTGTCGACGATGTAGCGGTTGGGGTTGAACCACTCGCGGGCGGAGGGGCAGCAAAGACATGCGCCATAAGACCAGCCCACGTACAGATCGAACATCGAGGAGTCGAAGGTAATGTCGTAGAACTGAGAAAAACGGTCGTTCTCGCTCAGACCCAGAGGGTCATAGCGCTCCCGCGACATGGCCACGAACCGGGCCGCATTGCGATGCCGCACGGCCACGCCCTTGGGTACACCGGTACTGCCCGAGGTGAAGAACAGACAGGCGAGATCGTCGGGATTGACCCGGGCCGGCGACCATCCCTCGGGGGCCGAGGCCTCGTCCAGGGCATGAAAGGCATGCCCGGGCCAGCGGGACTGAAAGGCATCGCAGTCCTCCCGGGTCGGCAGCCAGATCGCACAGTCGGAATGCTCCGGCCCCAGCCAGCCGTCCAGCGACTGCATCCCGGTGGCATCCACGACCAGGGCCCCCAGACCGGCCAAATCGACCATCCGCCGTGTTCGCTCGGGGGGGAAGGACGGATTCAGGGGTACCAGCGTGTGCCCGGCCATGAGCACCCCCAGGAGGCCCTGGTACAGGATGCGCGAGCGCTGGGCCAGGACGCCGATCGTGCGCGGCCCGTCGGCGGGCAGGTCGGCCTGAAGGCCCGAAGCCAGGCTGGCACTGGCGGCGTAGAGATCCCGGTAGCGGATCTCGCCCCCCTCCACATCCAGCGCCGGGCGGTCCGCGAACTGCCTTGCCGCGTGCAGGAAACCGGCGTGCAAACCGAACTCGTCCATGGCCATTGACCACCCCTTGAAATCGCAAAAAGGCATAGGGTGGCAATCGCGGCTTATGGCGAGACTCCATGCAACTCGATCGCCAGCACCGGCCTGTCCACCCCCCTAACTGGAGGATCCAAAAACCCGTTGAATCAAGCAATCCCGACTGCGATGGATTTACCTGATGATCCGATCCAGACAGCTGCATGAGTTTTGTAATTGACGGTCGATTCCACGCCGCCAGAACCAAATTTTCCGTTTCCTCGAAGGCAAAAAAACGCTATACGTCATAGGGATCGCGACAACGAGAATCGGTTGATTCATGGCTGGAACCTTGCGCAAGTTGAATGCCCTTTTGCACCCCCGGGATCGGCGCAAGGTAGGGCTTTTGGTAGTCCTGATGATCATCACGGCATTCATGCAGACCGTGGGTGTCGCCTCGGTGATGCCGTTTCTCGCAGTGCTGTCCGACCCGGACATGGTTCATGACCACGCACTCTTGAGCCAGGCATACAACACCCTCGGGTTCGAATCGACCGGAGAGTTTCTCTACTTTCTGGGGGTGGCGGCGTTTGTGATGTTCATGCTCGGGACGTTGCTGCAGGCACTCACGCAGTGGTCGATCACCCGCTTCTCGCACATGCAGCAATACGAGCTGTCGCGCCGGTTGATGGCCGACTATCTGCGACGGCCGTTTACCTTCTTCCTGCACCGCAATTCCGGTGACCTGGCCAAGACGATCCTGCAGGAGACTACACACGCGATCAGTGGCGCGGTAATGCCGGCCATGCGGCTGGTCAGCCAGGGCCTGCTGGCGCTCTCGATCATCGCCCTGCTTATCGTGGTCGAGCCGTGGCTCGCACTCACCGTGGCCCTGGGTCTGGGCAGCGTCTACGCGGCCATCTACATCGTGGCCCGGATCTGGCTGAACCGGATCGGACAAGACCGGGTGGAGGCCAACCGCGAACGCTTCACCGCGGCGGCCGAGGCCTTCGCGGGCGCCAAGGAGATCCGCCTGCTGGGACGCGAACGTGACTACCTGGAGCGCTACCGCCACCCGTCCAGGCGCTATGCCCGGCACCAGGCGAATGCGGTGCTGTTGCAGGACACCCCGCAGTACGCGATCGAGGCGATCGCCTTTGGTGGCGTACTGCTGCTCGTGCTGTACCTGATGGCCGGCGACGGGGGCCTGGCCCAGGCCCTCCCCCTGCTCGGCCTGTATGCGCTGGCGGGCAAGCAACTGATTCCCGCCTTCCAGAAGATCTTTCAGAACCTGGCGGCCCTGCGCTTCAATTTTGCGGCGGTGGACAACATCCTGAAGGATCTCGGTGACCGCGGCGGCGACGCCCTGCCCTCGCGCGGCGAGGCCCGTCCTGCCCTGGCACCCCGGCAGGCGATTCGGGTCGAGGGCGTAACCTATCGCTACCCCCAGCATGACCGCGCCGCACTGGACCAACTCTCGCTGGAGATCCCGGCCCGCACGACCATCGGGCTGGTAGGCTCGTCCGGGGCCGGCAAGAGCACGCTGGTGGATGTCCTGCTGGGGCTGCTGGAACCCGACGAAGGTGCGGTTCTTGTCGACGGCCAGCCACTGACGGCGGCAAACGTGCGGCAGTGGCAGGCGGCACTCGGGTATGTCCCACAGCACATCTTCCTGGCCGACCAGAGTGTCGCTGCCAATATCGCCCTGGGCGTCCCCGAGGCCGAGATCGATCAGGCCGCGGTAGAGCGGGCCGCGCGCCTGGCGAATCTGCACGACTTTGTGATGAACGAGCTCCCGCAGGGCTACGAAACGCTGATCGGCGAACGCGGGACGCGCCTGTCCGGCGGGCAGCGCCAGCGTATCGGCATCGCCCGGGCCCTGTACCGCGATCCGGCGGTGCTGTTCTTCGACGAAGCGACCAGTGCCCTGGACAATGCCACCGAGCGCGCCGTGATGGATGCCATTCACAACCTGAGCGGTGAAAAGACGATTATCCTGGTGGCACACCGGCTGAGCACCGTCAAACCCTGCGATCAGATCTACGTACTCGAGAGCGGGCGCCTGGTCGACCAGGGAAGCTGGGAGATGCTGGTCGACGGCAGCACGCACTTCCAGCAGCTGGCCGCTGGTCACGCCTGAAGGCCGACTCTGGTGTCAGACGAGGATTTCCGCGGGCTCCGGATGGCTGAGGAAGCCCCTGGGGCTGGCCGAATATCCGTAGGCCCCGGACTGGAAGACCACCACCAGATCGCCGATCTCCGCGCGGGGTAGTTCCATCTGCTGGCCCAGGACGTCCAGCGGGGTGCACAGCGGCCCGACGACGTCCACGACTTCCGTGTCGGTCTCTCCCATGCGGTTGCCGATGGCGACCGGGTAGTTCTTGCGAATCACCTGGCCAAAGTTGCCCGAGGCTGCCAGGTGGTGATGGAGCCCTCCATTGGTGACGAGGAACACCCGGCCGCGCGAGACCTTGCGGTCCAGCACTTCGGCGACGTATACGCCCGCCTCCCCCACCAGATAGCGGCCGAGCTCGAGGATGATCTCGGCCTGCGGCATGCGCGCGCGAACCTGCGGCAGGCGTTGCTCAAGCTGCTCGGCGATAGGGCCCAGGGTCAACGGCTGATCGCCCGGGAAATAGGGGATACCAAAACCGCCCCCGATGTTCAGTGTCTCCACCGGTCCAGGGGCATGCTCGGCCAGCCGCAATGCCAGATCCAGGGTCAGGCCCTGGGCCTCCACCAGCGACTCGGCGCGCAGGTTCTGCGAGCCGGAAAAGATGTGGAAGCCGCGGAAATGCAGCCCCATCTTGCCAATTCGCGCCAGCATCTCGGGCACGCGCTCGGCATCCACACCGAACACCTTGGGCCCACCACTCATCTTCATGCCCGAGGTCTTCAGCTCGAAGTCGGGGTTCACGCGCACCGCGACGCAGGGCGTCCTGCCGGTGCGCTCCGCAATCGCCGCGACCCGCGTCAGTTCGGTATCGGATTCGAGGTGGATCGTGATCCCCGCGGCCACCGCCATCTCCAGCTCCGCCGGGGACTTGCCCGGCCCGGCGAAGCTGATATCGGCGGCGGACACCCCGGCGTCCAGGGCAATCTGCAGTTCGCGCCCGGATGCGACATCCAGGCCATCGACCAGCGAGGCCATATGGCCCACCACCGCCGACATCGGGTTCGCCTTGACCGCGTAGTGGATCGACAGGTCCCGGGGCAGAGCCTGACGCAGGGCCTGGACGCGGCGCGTCATGACCTGTCGGTCATAGGCATAGAACGGGGTCCGGCCCGCGCGGCGGGCGATCTCGGGCAGGGGCATACCGCCGATCAGCAGCGAGCGGTCACGCACCTCGAAGGCCGCCATTGCCGCATGTCGAGGGGCGGGCGTTATGGATACCTCCCGGTTCATGACAGGGCGACCTCCTGGAACAAGCCCTCGAACTCGGCCGCCACCGCCTTGCGGTCGATCTTGCCGTTGCCATTGCGGGGCAGGGACTGGACCCGCAGCTCCAGGTGGCTCGGCACCATGAAGGCGGGCAAGCGCTCGCGCAGAAGAGCCAGAACCTGCTCCCGGGTTACCGCGGGGTCGCGCGGCAATACGACCAGGACCACTGCCTGGCCCAGTTGCGGATGCGTAATGCCCAATGCGGCGCCTTCCGCCACCAGCCCCGTTGCATAGGCGGCCTCCTCGATCTCTACCGGGCTTACCCGGTAGCCCGAGGTCTTGATCATCTCGTCGCGCCGGCCGACGAAATACAGATAGCCGTCCTCGTCCATCCGCACCGTATCGCCTGACCACACCGCCATCTCCTGACCTGGCAGGCCGGACGGCTGCCCCGGCACGGGGCGGAAGCGCTCGGCCGTGCGCGCGGCATCGTTCCAGTAGCCCATCGCGACCAGGGCCCCGCGATGGACCAGCTCCCCGGGTTCTCCGGGCGCGCAGCGGCTACCATCCTCGCGCACGACCATGACCTCGGCATTGGGTATGGCCCGCCCCATGGAGTCGGGTCGACGATCGACCTCCTCGGGCGGCAGATAGGTGGAGCGAAAGGCCTCCGTGAGCCCGTACATCAGATACACCTGGGTGTGCGGCAGATGCGCCCGCAGGCGCTTCAGGGTCTTCAAGGGCATCGCGCCGCCCGAGTTCGTGATGTAGCGAAGGGACCGCCGCGCGGCCTCCGGCCACTCCATCTCGGCCAGCTGGATCCACAGCGGTGGCACCGCCGCCAGCCCGGTGATCCCGCCCTGCTCGACCGCCTTGAGCACATCACGGGGCAGGAGGTAATTGAGCAGGGTGGCATGGGCCCCGGTCAGGAACGCGGTCGTCAACTGACTGAAGCCGTAATCGAAGCTGAACGGCAGCACGCAGAGGATGCGGTCCCCCGCCCGATTTTGCAGGTAATGCGCGACGCTTTGGGCGCCGGCCACCAGATTGCGGTGCGACAGCACCACGCCCTTGGGTCGACCGGTGCTGCCGGAGGTATAGAGGATCGCCGCCATATCCGTATCGATAACCCGGTGTGCCGGCCTGCCGATCCCGAAATCCGCCGCGGATTGCCAGGCCTCCAGGCGCGGCCCGCCCGGTTCTTCGCCGTCGGGCGGTGTGTCCACGAACAGGATGGTGTCCAGGTCCGGACATTGCGCCAGGACATCGCGCAGCGCGGCATAGCGCGCCGCGGACGTAACCAGGGTCCGCACCCCGCAGTCCTGAAGGATGTGCGCAACTTGCGCGGCCTTCAGCAGCGGATTAATGGGTACCAGTACCGCACCCGCCCGCGAGGCCCCGAACATCGCGTGGACCGCCTCCGGGCATTTGTCCAGGTACACGGCAACCCGGTCCTGTCGCTGGAGCCCGGTGGCGAGCAACCGCCACGCCGCATTCTCGATGTCGCTGGCGACCGCCTCGTAGGATTGCGAAATCCCCCGATGCGTGATCGCCGGGGCCATGGGAGCTCGTTCGGCGCTATGCAGGACGCCGTCGTGCAGCAGAGTCGGGAGGCGCATGATCAGGATGGTTCTCCTTGAGGCAAGGACCAAAAAAGACAGCTCGTAGTGTGTTACCAATCTTTTACAAAAATGCCCACTATTTCGGCAAATGGGCTACTCTTCGAGTGGGCTGAATCATATCGCCGCTTTCGCGTGCTCGCGACGTACCGCGACACACCCGTAATTGCTGTATAGCGGAATTCTCTGTAATGCGCGACTACCTGCTGTTTTTTATCATCATGGTGTTGATCCCGGTGATCCTGGCAAGGCCCTGGGTTGGCATCCCCGCCTGGTTCTGGGTAGGTCTGATGGCCCCGCACGGCCTCACCTGGTCATTCATGCGCACCTTCCCCGTAGCAGCGGTGATCGGCATCACAACGCTGGTGGCGCTGTTTCTGGCCAAGGATCGACGGCCAATGCCGATGACGCGCGAAATGGTGATGCTATGGGTCTTTTTCGGCTACATCACCATGACTTCGTATTTTGCGGTAAATCCCAGCGGTGCATGGGACTTCTGGCAGCATGTTTTTAAGATCCTGCTGATTACATTTATCACACCCATGCTGATATTTGGTCAGCTTCGCATCGTATGGTTGTTATTAGTTATTACATTCTCGATCGCCTTTTTCGGATTCAAGGGCGGCCTGTTCACGCTGTCCACGGGGGGGCAATACATGGTGCTGGGGCCACCCGGCTCGTATCTGTCTGGAAACACCTACATCGGGCTGGCGATGGTGATGGTGCTGCCGCTGATCCTCATCAGCGCGAGGCTGTTCCGCGAGCGCTGGGTTGACCTCGAGATCCCTGGCATGGAGCGCTTCTACCGGCCGATCAGCTGGGCCATCTACGGCGTGTTCTGGCTGACCGTGATCGCGATCCTCGCGACCTATTCCCGCGGTGCTCTGCTGGGGATCCTGGTGGTGGCGCCATTCCTGTTCTGGCACATGCGCCACAAGCTGGCGATGGTGATGGCCGGCGTGCTGGTCTTCGGGGTGATCGGGGTGACCGCGCCGGATCGCCTGCTGGATCGCTGGGGGACCATCGAGACCTATGAGGAAGACCGCTCCGCCATGCAGCGCATCCAGGCGTGGGGCGTGAACTGGAACATGGCGACCGAGCGGCCCCTGACCGGAATGGGTTTTCGCAACCATCACCTCGGGTACGACTGGTGGATCCGCTATGCGAACTTCGAGGGGGACTGGCGCCATGTACTCTCGCCACACAGCGTCTATTTCGGGCTGATCGGCGAACATGGGTTTGGCGGGCTCGCTACCTTTCTGCTGCTGGTCGGGTTCACGTTCTTTTCCCTGAACCGGGTCCGCAAGCGAGCCCGGCTCGAGACGGGGCAGATATGGCTGGCGGAATACGCCTGGGCGATCCAGGTGGGGTTGATCGGCTACCTGGCCGCCGGGGCCTTCCTCGACGTGATCTACTTCAACCTGCTGTTCGCCTTCATCGCCCTGGCCATCATCATGCGCCGCGAACTGGAAGAGGCGCCGCGAGTAGCCGAGGCACCCGCACCCGTGCCGGCACAGGCGCCCAACCTGCCGGCGGGCGCCGCGCATGACAGCGCCACCGGGGCACCCGGCATCCTGCGCTAGGGAAACGCTGATCAATGTGGCCGCACGTTCATGGGTAAGACCGTCACATTGGGGGTCTCCATGGTCCAGCCCTGGGCCGAGCGCCTGACGCAGGCAGTCGCGGCCCATGTTCGGCCGGACATCGGACTATGGGATGTCCTCGAACAGCGTCCGACTCCCGCCGATCACTACGGCCAGACCAGCGCGGCCCTCGCGTTGTACCTGCAGGGTGGCCCGGAAATCGAACAGTGGGGCTGGCCCCTGCGGGCATGGTTGGACCGCTGTGGCAACCGGGCCGGCCATGCCCCATTCAATCGTCTGTTGCTGCTGCTGCTGAGGGAACGGGTGATCGTGGGTGCGCAACTCGTTACGCCGGCACTCGAGGCGGTCCTCGACGAGGCGCTGCAGCGGTGTCGCCTGGAGCGGCGCTATCCCTCGAACAACTGGACCCTGCTGGCCCAGCTTTGCCGCCTGATCGAGTCGCCACCCGGCCGTCCAAGAGAGCGGGAAACGGATCGGCTGGCGACTTTGCTGGAGCGCTGGACGACCGCCCACGGCGGTTTTGTTGATTATCCGTCCCGACCGGACCCGCTCGGCGCAGCCACCCCCATGGCCTACCACCACAAGGCCCTGCTGATCGCTTCCATCGCCCTCTGCTATACAGCCACGCCTGCGTTGGCAGCCATCACCCAGCGACTCTATGGCTGGGTTGCGCTGAGCTGGGACGGTGGAGAGTACGTGGGTGGCCTCGGCCGCAGCACACACTCCCTGTTCGGTGATGCCTGTCTGGTGGCCAGTCTGCAGCTCCTCGGGCTGGCCGGCGCGGAGCAGGCGGATACGCCGGCCGGGCAGATGCTGCGTGGCGTACTGAGGCGATGGGAACGGCAGCGCCGGGCCGACGGGCTCCTGGACCTGACGCCCGCGGATCGCATCTTCGCAGCCGGAACCCGGCCTGCAGGTTGGGACGACTACATGCATCTGTCGGTCTACAACGCCTGGGCGGCTGCAGTCCTGGCCTGGGCCAGCGACCCACAGCGGCGCCACGCCCCCCCCGGACGGATCGTCAACCTCAAATGGGCAGGGGGGCGGACAGAGGTCTGCCAGCAGGACGCTCAGGCGGGTGTGCTGCGTGCCCAGGCGGGACCCGACTTGTGCGCCCTGATCAGTACCCGTGGGCAGGCGCCCCAGGCCTACAGTCGAGAGGTCGCCGAGCTGCGTTATGCAGGCGGACAGCCCGTTCATGTCCGCTATCGCGACCGGGTCCTGTGTCCGCCAGCCGTGAGGGTCAGCGCCGAATCATTGGCGCGCAGCCCGGCCCTGGCCGGGTGGCTACCGCTGTTTCAGATCGACGACCAGCTCTGGGCCCTGGCGGATTTTCGCGCGGTCACGGTGGACGCAGCGTCGACTGCCGTGCGAATACAGCTGGACGGGGGCCGGGCGGTGCCTGTTGTGCGTGCAGCGGCCCGCGCCCTCTGGAGGCGCGGCCTTGCGGCGCTGGACTGGCGCTGGTTCGACGGGGCCCTGGGACGCGGCGCGGCCTTGCGACGCCCGCGTTCGTCCGCCCTGTTCGGGGCCATTACGCTGTGGCTGGACCCCGCGGGGCCTGTACTGCGACAGGAGGTCCGGCTCGAGTGTCGGGGTGAAGATCCGGTCCATTACCTGAATCCGGGTGGCCATGCACTGGTCGCCGATCAACCTCCCCCCGTGCGGCGCTTTCAGCAGCAAGACCCCCTGACGGGCCAGTGGACCGAGGTTCTGTTTCCTGCCTCCGGACCCTCGATCGTTAGTGTCCCCCTGCCCTCGACCATCCCGGGAGTGGGCTGCGCATTGCCGCCGAAGCCCTTGCACCCGGGCCCCTATGCCCATCGACTGACGCTCGGCTGGGGCGACTGATTACGTAACCCGGAACGTTAGGGAGACGCGGATTGAATCCATCTCCCTAATCACTCTCGGGCAGGCGCTGCAGGATGATCCCGCGGCGCAGGTCGGACCAGATCAGCACGTCCGTTCCCGGCAGCGGGGTGACGCGATGCCAGTTCTCGTAGCGGTCAAACGGGCGATCGGCAAAGTCCACATCCTGCCAGTTGTACAGGAGCCGCCAGGGCTTCCCGCGCGGCGGATCGCCGATGTACATCTGCCGGGCATTGTTTTGCAGCAGGATGTAGTCCCCGGTCTCCGGGTGATAGGTCAGCCGGCTGCCGCCGGCAACATAGGCCTGTCCAGAGGCCCCATGCCGCTGGAATCGGCCCTCGCGATCGATGGTGGCCGTGGCCTCGGCCCCGCGTCGGTGGTTGCCACCGTACTGGGTCATCCCGCCGTAGATCAGTACCTCGCGGTGGACCGGGTTGTAGAGCATGGTCCCGCCATATCCGGAGGACTGGGTGCGGCCCTCGGGGCCCCGGTAGTCCGGGTGATTCCGGGGATGGGTCCACGCCCGGTCGCCATGCCCCCAGACACGGACCTGCCCCATCGTGTGGGCCTCGATGCCGTCTCCCGGCAGGTGGTCATAGCTGGCGGACCCCAGCGTGTAGAGGACGAATTTCTCGATATCGGGGTGCCACACGGTGGAGTGGTCGCCCACTGCATGGGCGTTGCCCTGGCCCGCGCCTCGACCAACTTCTTCCCAGGCGGTCGGATCGGTGTACGGAGCGCGCACCAGACGTCCAATGTCGGATCGGCGAGGTTCGCTCGGCGAAAAGTACATGTAGCCATCACCGCCATCCATCAGGCGGTTGTACGGACGCCGTTCGCCCCCGTCATAGTCGAGGCCCGGCGGGGCCACAACGCCGGACCAGGACAGGTCCGGCTCCAGCCAGGTCACCGAGCGGACGGAATTGTCCCGCATCAGGACATTGAACAGGCGCCCGGTCTCCGGATCGAAGATATGGCGGTCTGTCCATCCCACCCCGAACGTGCCGCGCTTGTCCGGGTCGTGCCACTGGGTGTTGTTCATTCGCGCCATGTCCGGCACACCTTCCGGCAGCCGGGTTTCGACACGGCGGAACTCGCCAGGCTCCAGCGTCTCGGCAATGTCGTAAAGCTTTGAGCGCCCCTCCGACGCGGGCGCTGGCGCACTGGCCGAAACCTTCAGGAACGCCGCACGGGGCTCGGCCGGGGGCAGAGTTTCGGCCTCCGAATGTTCCTGGCTGAACGCAGACTGGTGCCGGTGCAGCAGAGGGCCGGCCTGGTTGAGCCAGAGGACCACCCCGTGGTCGTCAATCGGCACCGGCACGATCCCGCCATAGCGGTCGAATGGCCAGCGCTGTCCGCTCCAGTCCGCAGCCTTGCGCCATTCGTCCTTGTCCGGATCGAGCTCCCACAACTCGCGTACACGGCCTGCCCTCAGCACGAGGTAGTTCCCCGTTTTCGGGTCGTAGGTCAGGCTCTCGTTCATGATCCCGAACACGAACGGCGCATCGCCGAGATCACGCACTGTGCCATTCGCATCCAGCAGGGAGACCTTGTTGCGCGACTTGTTGCCGCCGATGAACAGCATCTCGTCGCGCACGCGGTTGTACTGGGCCGAGGAGTGATAGCCATCGACCGCGGCCTTGCCGTGTTCGACCCAGCGACCATCGCGAAGGCCGTAAACCTGGTTCTCGCGGAGGTAGATCAGCTGGTCCAGCGCGTCGTGCCACTCGATCGGGTCGGTGTGTTCCCACCCCCCGCCGGGCCCGGGCAAACTGCGCGTCGCGAGTTCCCAGTGATCATCCGCAATGGAATAGCGATACAGGGTGCGCTGCGAGCGGCCGGCACTGATCTTGTAGTAGTGCCCCCTCTCGGGGTCGAGCGCCACACCGCCATAGACATGCGCGAAGGGGGGCGGGCCCTCGGCGGACAGGTGCTGCCATGCATGCTGGTCTTCGCGGTAGGTAATGAATACCGGTCTCGATCCGCGGTCGCCATACATGAAGACCTGGCGCCGGTTGGCATCCCAGTGCGCGCTGTCATTCCAGGTATCCGGATCGTTCGATCTGGCGCGCAGGAAATCGTAGTAGCGCTGGAACCCCTCGGGAAAGCCGGCATCGAGGGGGGCCAGCTCTCCGGGCTGCAGGCCCGCCGCCATCCGCCCCAAGGAGCTGTCACTGGCCGCGGCCTGGCTGGTCGCGAGCGCCGGCGCGAAGATGGCCAGCAACCAGACGATGCTTCGACGCGCGAGCCGGCGCATCAGGCAGCCTTTCCGGCTGGGTAAGCAGCCGCCTGGTGGCGGTGAGGGTCGACCCCCAGCTCCTGAACCGCCTGGAGGAGCGGCATCACCTTGACGAAGGTCGGCGTGAGCGGGCGGATATGGCCCGTGCGCAGGGCCTCGAGGGCATACCCGACGACACGCTCCGGGCGCGTAAAGGCGTTGAACAACGGCCGCGCCAGATGCGACACCCTGCGACCGAGGCTCGCCCACTCGACCCTTGGCGGTGACCCCGTGGCCTTCTGGCTGTACGGGATATGCGCGGCGTGGGGATAACAGCTCCGGATCACCTCGTCGTGGAACGCGCGCGTCGCGAACGACTGCCACGGCAGGCTCAGCAGGAACTCCAGCACGTCCGGGTCTTGATAGGGCAGACAGACGGCCTGCTGCTGTCCGGCCATGGCGATCGGCAACAGGGCGATCTCGCGGCGAATCCGATTCCAGAAAACAAACGACTTGGCCGGGTCGGGCGTACCAACGTGTGCACCCAGCTCCCGAATGATCGCATCACGAGCGATCTGCAGGCGCCAGCGGTCCTGGAAGGTCCGTTTCAGAAACGACGTGTAACTGCCCGCCATCAGCACACGATTCGCCGCCCCTTCGAGGTCACCGGCACCCAGGCACTCGGCCAGACGCGCGTCGAAATAGGAACCGTTGCACAACACATCGCCGGCCAGGCCATCGAATACCGGGCCCTCCAGATGCGGCATCAGCGCGAGGTACCAGCTGTTCTCGTCGGTGGAGTAGTGGTTCAGGCGGTTTTTCTGTCGCTCCGCGGCGATACGATCCTGGGGATTGTCGATCACCTGACATTCGATGCCCAGGTGCCGGGCCACTGTGCACGCCACACCACTCTCGTCCCCCCTCTTCGCCCGCAGGACCAGGGTTCGGGGTGGCGGGGTGTCCTGTTGCGCCAGCTCCAGACAGATATGGCGCGAGTCGCGGCCACCGGACAGCGGCAGGCGCCCCACACCGCCAGCGGCGCGCCGCTCGATCGCCCGCGCAAAAAGCTCCGTGAATCGTGTCCGCGCCTCGTGCGGGTCGCCGGAAAATGGAGGTGTCAGGGGGATGGCGGGGCGTTCGCCGGAGAGCACGCCTTCTCGCCACAGCAGGGTCTCTCCCGGCATCAGGACCTTTACGCCCGCCAGCGGGGTCTGGGCACCCACGAGATAGCCCAGTGCCATGAAGACCGCGATGGCCTCGTCGTCAAAGGCGGGGGCCGACAAGCGCGCCGCGGCCTCCTGCAGGGAGTCGGCCACGATCAGGCGACGGCCCTCACGGGCATAGAACAACGGAATAAACCCGAGCCGATCGGCCGAGACGGACAGACTCGCCCCGTCGAATGACCAGCCCGCGACGAGCGTCGGGCCTCCGGCTACCCAGTCGAAGTCCAGGTGATGGGACGCCTGTCCCAGGTACTGGCGACCGATGACCTCTACGAAAGCCATCGCATCCCTCGCGAGGACCTGCGGCATCCCAGGATGCGGCTCCACCGATGCGCGGTATGGCCTGACACCGTGGGCATGGCGACTAATGCAGTTGCGAAGACGAAGGGGAACACGAGAAGCCAGCCGTTTCCAGGTAGCGCTTGTCCGCCAGCAGGGCCTGCCGGATACGCTGAATGCCATCTCCAAACCCGACATGCTGGAAACGCTCGTTCACCTCGATCAGGACCGGGCCGTTCGGGGTCAGGGCGACATCCCAGCCGGCCGTCCGGATCGGCAGGAGGTCCCGCGCGGCCGTCTTGGCCAGTTGCAGGGTGTCCGCCCAGAACGGCACCTCGAATCCTTCGATCAGAACGCCCGTGCTCGGGTGGTGGGTGACCCAGTCATAGCCCAGCCCATTGGCGTTGAACGCCCAGGCCTTGCCCAGCTTTCCATCCTCAAGTTGCGGCAGGGCCACCACGTTGGCTGTGAAACGGCCCGTGTGCGGGTCACTGATGTTGTCGGTGACCGAGTCGCCAACGATCAGCCGGAAGTGGCAGTCCAATACCTCCGGCTCCCCTTCCGGGCTGACCCGAGTAAAGAGCCTCAGTGCCGATATGGAGCGGGTCCCGGTCAGTTCGGCAACACGATCATGGCTTCGCAGGCGCTGCTCGAGAATGCGATCCTCGCCATCATCGGCCAGACCGGCGACCTCCTTCGCGAACTCGGGCAGAGCGGTGTCCTCCCGTGGATCCAGCCCCAGTGCGGCAATACCGCGCCCCTGGCGCCCGTGCCGGGGCTTGGCCAGAAACGAGGCGGGCAAACGGCACACGAAATCTTCCCATTGCGCGGGCGTGGAGAGCGGCTCGCCCCAGGCGTCGCGCGAACCATGGCGCGACACAACCCCGAGCAGGTCGGCCACAGGGAGGTCATGGCTGCGACAGAAGTCATGGAACATGAGCTTGTCGCGACACATCTCCGCATGCGGCGAGTTCACCGCAAGCTGGAGCCCGTGCAGGCGTTCTTCGCTGACATGGGCCAGGTGCTCGTTCACCGGCAGCCGCGGGTCCAGCAGCCCCCGGCACAACGATTCGCCAGGCAGAAAACGACCGGCCCCATACAGGCGCAGCGCCCTCCAGGCGATGGCCGGTGCTGACGAACCATAGTGGTCGGCGGCCGCCTGAAACTGGCCCCACACATCGGAACGGCAAAAGTGGCGCACGATGTGATTGGAACGATAGAGCGCGGACACCAGCAACCCCGAGACTTTACCCACGATGTCCTCCCCAAGTGAAAATAAACGCACGAACGCACTTGGCCTCGTTGTTACAAGAGCGTCCTGTGTGGCGGGCCTGACTGAGCAACCCCATCGCCCCTGAACAAACCCGAGCCGGACATTTCAGACTAGCAGCTTGAAACGGAACCGAAAGGGCTTTCGCGTACCAAAAAAACCGTACCGACAGTGGGAACCTGGCGATATATGCTAGGGAGACACTGATTCATAATCGTTCCTTGGTGACATACGAACGCTTAACCACAACCAACCTCCATGGGCGGTTGATCAAGAAAACATCTTAAAGTCGCGCCCGCGGCATGGCTTGCATTGAAAAACCAGGGTCGGCTATATCCGGCCGCCTGCCTGGACAGCAAAGTTCGCAATGGGGGACGCGTGTGGGCACCGTGAATGTTTATAGTCCGCGCAGCCTTTTAAAGGAGGCCCTGCATCTGGGGCTTGGCGACTATCAGTACTGGAAGGTCTTTTATATCGATCTCCCGCAGCCCGAGGTCGAGATGCCCGCCGGTATCCGGGTCGAGCCGATCACCCCCGAGGACCTGGACGGCGTGGTGGATGAAGGCATGCTTCAGCGCCGGGAGTTCGGAGGTGAAGGGGCCCAGGGCTTCGGCCTTTTTCGCGACGATGAGCTCGTGGCGGTGCAATGGTACTGGTGGGGCGCGCGTTACGAGGCCGAACGCCAGGGACGCAGCTGGAAGCTGCCCGAGAGTGCCGCGAAATCCACCGGGCTTTACACCCTGCCCCAGCATCGCGGGCAAGGATATGCGGCCCTGCTGAAAAGGCAGACGGCCTACCTGATGTCGCAACGGGGCTTCACTCGCCTGTACAGCCGCATCTGGCACAGCCACAAGAGCTCGATCCGGGTAAGCCAAAAAACCGGCTGGCGGATCGCCGGTTCCTATATCGAGATCTGCCCGTTCCGCCGACGCATTCAGCTTCGCCTGCCGGTATGACCGAGACCACCATGCCGCGGCGCGTCGCGGTGCTCTCCGACGGTTCGCCACTCGCCCTGAAGGTGCTGTACTGCCTGCAGCGCCTCGCCGCCGAGATCCACCTGCTGGAGCTCAAGTCCCCGGGGGCCGCCCGTCACTCCCGGTACCGCGACCGCTACCAGCGCATGCCCCTGACGGATACCCGGCCGGAAACCCTGGAAGTCTTTGGCGACCGCCTGCGCAACTACTGCACACAACACCGTATCGACGGGATTATCGGTGCCGACATCCTGGGGGCCGGCGTAGTCCACGCGCTCGCACCGCGCCTGCCGGGCGTGACGGCCTTTCCCTCCAGCAGCCTGGAGGTGCTGGGCATGCTGGACGACAAATGGGCCTTTCAGCGTTTCATGGAGACCCACGGAATCCCGTGTCCAAAGGCGCTGCGCCTGGAAGGCCCCGGAGACCTGGAGCGCCTGCAGGATGCCGGGATGACATTCCCGCTCGTGGCCAAACCGCTGTACGGCGAGTCCAGTCATGGAATCATTCAGGCGAAGCGGCTCGAGGATATCGAGGCCCACCTGGAGAGAGGTGGCCGACATGCCCGCTTCCCGCTGGTGGTGCAGGAATATGCGCCCGGATTCGACGCGGACCTTAGCCTGCTGGCCCGGGATGGGGACGTGGTCTGCCATCTCCTGCAATCGCGCCGGAATCCCTGCTCACTGGAATTCTTCGCCGACGAGCGGCTGCTGGAGATCGGTCGCCGGATCGTCCGGGCGGCGCACTATACTGGCGTAGCGAATATCGATCTGCGCGTGGACGAATCGACAGGGGACGTTCGCGTACTCGAGTGCAACCCGCGCTTCTGGTACACCCTGCAGGCCTCGCTGTGGGCGGGGATCAATTTCGTCGAGGCGGGTTTTGCACTCGCCGCGGGGGGCTCATTTGTGCGCGCCTCCCCCGCGGCCGGCGCCTACCATCTGCACAGCCATCTGCTCAAACACCTGCTCTGGCAGCCCCGTCAATGGCGCGGGATCGCCCCGTACAACCTGCGCGGCCTCTGGCAGGCGATGCGCGATCCGCTGCCCTTTCTGCTCTAGCCATAGACGCTAGCCGCGAAAGATCTGCTCCATCTCCCGCTTGAACCCGCGCTGGTGTGCGATCTGGAGACTGGCAAGCCCATAGGTCGTATTGCCCTCGAGGATCAGCGGGCCCTCGGGGGTAATCGCGATATCCCAGCCAATCGTCTTGACCTCGGGCAGGCTGCGCTGGGCCTGCAGCGCGAGTGATTTGACCTCCTCCCACAACGGCAACCGGGTACCCTCAATCCGTTTGCCCGTATCCGGGTGCTCGGCGATCGGCTGAATGACCGGCCACGCCAGGCTACGCGAAGCATAACCCACCGCTAGGCGGCCACTATCCATATCGACGGCAGCGACCATGTTTCCATTGGCTGCCAATCCGAAATTGTCGGTTTCCCCGTTCCCTGCGGTCAACTTGATTTCCGCACAGAATAGGTGGGCCTCCCCCTCGCGCATGTAGGTCACGATGCGCACACAGCCCACGGCCGTGGGTGACATCAAACTCCTGAGCTCGTCATGGGCATGAATGCGCGACTGGGCGATGAAGCACGTCTGGCTCCGGTTGGCGCGTTCGCGGACGTAATAAAACAGATCGCTCAGAGAACTGGCCCGACCGCAGTAGTGCCAGCGATCACTCTGCCGTGTGGCGGAGAAGGCCCCATCCCCATAGGCGCCATCATCGGACTTGATAAACAAATCCCCTTCGCCGGTCTGTACCAACCCGAGCCAATCCCGGGCGTTCGTGGCTACCGGCCCGGTTATGTCGAAGCCGTCACCTCCGGTGTGGGCTCCATTGCTGGGGGGTATGATCGCCCGCACTGGCGGCGTAGGCAGGCTGTGGTGCACGCAGTGCGCAAAGAACAGGCTCTTGCGATTGATGATGCTTCGGAACCGTTCCTCGCTGATCGACCGGAAGTTATCTCCGTAGGCCTTGTTGTCGATCACGTAGTCGTTCCAGCGCGAAGGCTCGACCGAGGCCAGGCGGTAGAGCGAGTAATAACGCGGCCCGATGCGATACCGGAACCGGGCCTTGAGTACCCCATGCAGCCGGGTCGTGACGCGCGGGGCATCCGGGTTCGGCTGCGACACGGCCAGGTAGTAACCCCGGGCGCAGGTGTAGGCCCTGCGGAAATGACG
>NZ_ARQK01000058.1 GCF_000385215.1 Thioalkalivibrio thiocyanoxidans ARh2 | reverse complement strand
AGCAGGCTTCGCCCCTCGTCCCCGAGTGCGTCAGCCAGGTCGTCGATGGGGGCCTCCGGGTCGGTGATGCGCCGGCGGGCGATCTCTTCGAGTATGGCGCGGTCTTCGCGCCTGTCGAGCATGTGCAGATTGCCGTGCAGGAAGAACCACTTTGCCTGCGGGTCGGGTGTCCGCGTCTTCCAGCGGCCCGTTGCGGGGTCCTGGAAGGCCCCGGTGGTGGCGAAGGTAATGACGTTTTCCGTGTCGTAATAGCCGCCAATCCCGACCAGGAAGTCGATGGCTTGTTCGCCCTCCGGTGTCAGTGTCGCGAGCACCGCCAGGCCCACGGCATAGGAGATCGCCGCGACCCCCACGTCCTGTTGATCCGGTGCGCCGTCCACCTCCAGGCGGGACAGGAGGGCCGCGGCATCACCGATGGCAGCGGCATCCTCGGTCCGCACGCTGAGGTCTTTCGTGCCTTGCAGGTCGGGCACCAGCACCAGGAAGCGCGCCCGCGCCAGCGTATGGGCGAGTTGCACCAGCCGGCGGTCGTCCTTGCCCTGCGGCGTGAAGCCCGGCACGAGGACAATGCGGGCCCCCACGTCCTGCCGGGGATGATAGAGGTCGGCTGCGATGTCCCCTTCGTCGGTCGCGAGCGTAAGCGCTTCGCGTGTGGGTTCGGGCGTGCGGTCCTTCAGCGCGCTCGGCCCCGCGCCAGCCTCGATGTCCTGGAGCACGCGCGTTGCCTCCCAGCCTTGGATGCCGATGTAGCCGGCAATCAGCACGAGGCCCAGCAACAACACAGCCGCGATGCGAAGCATGCGCTTCTCCTGTCCGATGGGCTGTACCCGTCCCCGGGAGGATATCGGGGGTTCGCGGCGATTTGGGGGAGTTACCCGGTGGATCCGTTCTTAGCGTAGTCTGCCCCGGATCTTTGCGGATCTACGCCGAGCAGGGCGCCCCCCCGAAGATCAGCGCTCGATGCCGCACTTGTCGTCGAGCGCATCTGACTTTTCCTGGCTGACGGGAACAGTGAGGGGGCCGCTGGCGGGCGCGCCCATCATCGCCGCGAGCAGGACCAACTCCTCGGTATCGCTCGGATTGTATGCGGTGTGCAGCTCGCCGCTGTCGACGTTCGCCGTCCCGGCCGGGTAGTGGCGCTCGGTGCACTCCTCCGTCACGTAAATGAGTTCGCCTTCCTCAATGATGGAGATGGTGGTCGCAGGGTGAGTGTGCCAGGGGAATATAGCGCCCGGCTGCACAACCACTTCGGCCAGGACGAGATGTGAGACATCCTCAAGGTGCATCACCTGCGTGTCATCTTCGCCTTCGGCCTTCATCTCGAGCGTGATCGAGACGTCATCGGTGAACGCACCGCGCTCGACGCCTATCGGGTTGACCTGAATCGGCGGCGGGCCGTCCCCGGAGGCCACGACGGGCATGGCGAAACAGGCCAGCGCAGCGAGACCGACCATCGAACAATGTGAGGTCTTGTGCCGCATTGTCCTGCTCCTCATCCCGCCCGAGGGATCACGAACTCCAACCGGTCCCACGATCCGAAACGCCCTGGCGTTCGCCTGCACCGCGCACACCGCGCCGCTCGGTGGGATGCCTATAAGGTGACGATACTACTGGGCTTTCGACGAATACAATTGGGGGCTTGGTCACCCTGACCACCTGCAATAGCGGAGAAAAGCAAGTGCAAGGGGCCGAATGCAAAAGGGATAGCGCGGTCATGCCCTGCCAATTGCTCGCCGGGCGCGGCGTGGGGATCAAAAGTCCGAGTCTGAGCCCGATGTCCCGGCTGCCGGGCGGTACCGAGGGACCGATTGCACGGGTTGGGGCGGCCGTATTTCAGCCTTTGCGCCTGCCGATGATGACCAGGTACTCGCGGCGGATGTGCAGGCCGGTATCACCTGCAAACTTGCCGTGATAACGATCGATATCTCTGCGGAACGCGGCCTGGCGGTCCGCGGGCAGGTCATGGATGACCTGCTTCATTGGCCCGAATCCACGCGCATACCAAGCCCAGGCATCGTCGACAGAGTCGAAGTAGTGATGGTTGACGCCCTCCTCGAACGACAGCTCGAAGTCCTCGCCCAGCAGGTCTCGGACATGGTCGGGGTCCCCCCAGGCCAGCGGTGACGGATCGGGTGGAGGCGCGCCACTGTGCTGGCCAATGATCCCCAGGAAATCCTGAACCGTTCCGCCGGCGGCCCAGACGGCCAGCGACAGACGGCCTCCCTTGCGGCAAACGCGCCCCAGTTCACGGGCGGCCCGCGCCTGATCACTCGCAAACATGACCCCGAAGGTCGAGATCACGCCGTCGAAGCTGGCGTCCGAGAAGGGGAGGTCCTCGGCGTCGGCTCGCTGGAAGCTGATGGCCGGCTGCAAGTGCCCGGACAACGCGTCAGCGGCCCGTAACAGGTTTGAGGCGATGTCGGTCCCGGTGACGTGAGCACCGGAGCGCGCCACATTGCGGGCTGTCCAGCCGGTGCCGGTGGCCACATCCAGAACCTCGTCGCCGGGCTGCGGGTTGAGCCGCTGGGCGGCATGGGCGAGGGCATCCGAGACACCGAAGCTGATGTTGTCGTAGTCCGGTCCGCCGCGATCCCATATCTGGGCGGCGAATTCGTGATGCGGCTTGATGGCGGCGGGCTGAGTGGCCTGTTCGTTCATGGTGGCCTCCCGGATTCGTGGGCATGCCGGTGGTATCGGTCCACCGAGATCGGTTGGCCGCATGGCGGGATGATCCCTGCCCCTCGGCCGATCGGTGACGCGAGCGCTCGTATGAGTATGTAGACCGATCGTCATAGTTCGTCAAGGATGGTAGAAAAACGGCATGGCAACCGACACGCGTACGCGGATGATTGAGACAACCGCCCGCCTGATCCAGGCGCGCGGCCTCCATGGTGTGAGCCTGAACGATATCCTCGAGGCCAGTGGCGCGCCGCGTGGATCGCTCTATTTTCACTTTCCCGGTGGGAAGACGGACCTTGTTCTGGAAGCGGTGCGCGCCGGCGTAGAGGAGGCCAGCCGGGTCCTGCGGGGCTGTCTGGAAGCCGCCGATGGCCCGGCTGAGGGTATTCGCAGGTTCTTTCAGGCGGCGGCGGGCGAGATGAGCGAGTCCGGCTACGCGTTCGGATGTCCGGTAGCGCCCATCGTGCTGGATATGCCGGAGGAGGAGTCCGCGCTCGCGGAAGCCTGTCAGGCCAGCTTCGAGGAATGGATGGCGATGTATCGGGATGCGCTCGTAGCGGCGGGTATCAGGCCGGCGCGAGCCGTCACCCTGGCCCGGACCATCATCTCCAGTCTGGAAGGGGCTTTGATCCTTGCCCGCAGCGAACGGAACACCACCACCATCGCAGACGTTGGCAACGAGATGGCAGCGCTGATTGAAAACGCAATGCGGTCGTAAACGTTGCCGTAGCCAGGGGATAGAAAGGCGACAGACATGATTATTGCGTCTCGAAATGAGCTCGCGAGGCCCGACAACGGGGTGGCGCTGCTTGTGGACTGTCGGAAGGCGGTCTAGCGTCAGAGGGAAGACCGGGGAATGTCACACGCGATCCATAACGGCCTCGTGAGACTGCCCGGGATACCGGGAAGGAGTGACCTCATGGCCAGCGATAACATCCCGACCGTGGACTGGCAGGACGGACGAAACGCGGGACGAGTGAAATTCCAGGTGATGCACGAGGAGCCGGTGGTTTTGATGATGCCATCGGGTATGGACTGGTCGGTGGATGGAAGCGAGTTCGGGTGCACAGCTGAGCCGGACAGCGGGATGCAGCGTAACTGCGAAGGTGGTGGCCTGCTGCGGAAACTGGCCGAGCTCAACGACATGCCAAAGCTGAAGGACATCGCGGACGCCTGCGAGTATTCCAGCTCTCGTATTGATATTGACCCCTCCGGCGCCCGCATCATCTTCCACGACTGAGCGCTGCAGGGCGCAGGGCGGGTACCGGCAGGGCCCGCCGCAGTGAAGGGAAGCGGATGATCTTCGTGTTCGAGATCCACCTCCGGCCGGGCTGTTCCGCCGAGCAGTACGCCGATGCCTGGGTGCGGGCCAGCCGCATCATCCAGCAGGCCCCCGGCGCCCGTGGCACCCGGCTGCACCGGAAGATTGGCGACCCGCATGTACTTCTGGCCATCGCGCACTGGGAATCGAAGGATCAGCGCGATGCGATGGAGGCGGACCAGCCGGAGAATGTGCGCCGCATCATCGCAGAGCAGGCGGCGTGCGTGGACGTGCGGGTCATTGGCGAATTCGCGGACGCCGAATGGCGCGTCGACCCACCCGGAACGGACGACACAAGTATTCCCTGACGCTTCGGTCGTGGGGAAGCCTCAGGTCTGGGCCCGATGGAGATCGGTCGGGATGCCCGCTAACCCCGAGGGGAAGAGGACACCCGTGATTTCTTGTTCTGTCAGGCCCTCAAGGCGCGGGGCTTTGAGGGCCTGGCGCCCTCGCCAGTCCGGCCAGAACGGGGATTGTGAAACTCGAGATCCTCCTCTGTGTTCTATGCTCCCAGACTCGAGGGGATGACAGAGACGGCGAATCATTCCTCGATACAGTGCTGAACGCCGCGAGGCGCTGCTGGCGAATCTGCTGTGCCGCCGCCTCACGGCCTGACGGGGCGAGCAGGCTCTGGTACGGGAGATTTCAGGATGAGCGCGCAAACCATCGGGGAACTGCTGTCTTCCCGTTCCGTTCGCGAGGACCAGGACGCGGTCGTCTCCATGAGCCGCGATGGCTCCGATGCCCTCTCGCGGGGGGAACTGCTCGAACGGGCGGGGCGCCTGGCCGCCGGGCTGCAGCAGGCCGGAGTCGAGCAGGGCGACCGGGTCCTGATCCTGGCTCCCAACAGCGCCGAGTGGGTGGTGTCGGCCCTGGGCGTGATGAATGCCGGTGCGGTCCTGGTGCCCCTGGATACCCAGATGCCGCGCGAGGACCTGGACCACGCGATTTCGGATTCCGCACCGCGTTTCATCTTTACCACCACGAAGCTCAGGGACCGGCTCCCCGAGGCACTTGGCGAGGTACGCACCTACCTGTTCGATGCGGACGCCGCTGCCGCGGATACCTGGGAGGGGCTTCTCGCGAAGGAGCCGGCAGACCCGGTTGCGGGCCCGGATGATATCGCGGCGATCTTCTATACCTCTGGTACTACGGGGCCGCCGAAGGGGGTCCCGCTGACGCATGCCAATCTGAGCAGCAACGTGGAGGCGTTGTGCGACCAGGAGCTCGCGGACGATCGCGATCGGGTGCTGGTGCCCCTGCCGTTTCACCATGTGTATCCGTTTACCGTGGGCATCCTGATTCCGCTGACCCTGGGCGCGACGATCATCGTGCCGTTCTCGCTGGTGGGTCCGCAGATCGTGCGCGCGCTTCGCGAGGGCGAGGCCACGGTGATGCTTGGGGTGCCGCGGTTGTACGAGGCTGTGTGGCAGGCCCTGGAAGATCGGGTCGCGGGGCGCGGCGGGCTGGCGGCGTTCGTGTTCCGGCGGATCATCGGTGTCTCCAGGCTGGCGCGCCGCCGGCTCGGTCTCAACCTCGGCCGGAGGCTGCTGAAGGGCCTGCACAGTCGCCTGGCCCCGCGCCTGCGGCTGGTCGTCGCTGGCGGGTCGGCGCTCGATCCGGAGCTGGCGCGCAACCTGCAGGCGCTGGGCTGGGACGTGGCGACCGGCTACGGCCTCAGCGAGACCTCCCCGATCCTGACCTACAACCCGCCGGATCGGCTCAAGATCGAGGCCGCCGGTCTGCCGTTGCCCGGAGTCGAGCTCAAGATCGACGATTCGCAGTCTGGCGACGGGCGTGGCGAGGTGATGGCGCGCGGGCCGAACGTGTTCTCCGGCTACCTGAACCTGCCGGACAAGACCAAGGAAGCCCTGGACGAAGACGGCTGGTACCGCACCGGCGATACCGGCGAGATCGACGATGACGGTTATCTGCACCTGCACGGGCGGGAATCTTCGATGATCGTCCTCTCGGGCGGCGAGAACGTTGACCCGGAACGGGTGGAAGATGCATTGAAGACGATCGACGACGTACGCGAGGCCGGGGTTCTGGCGCACGAAGATCGCCTGGCCGCTGTCGTTGTGCCCGAATCGGGTCTGCTGCGCGAGGTGACCGGCGACGATCTCGAGAAGCGCCTGAAGGAGGCGGTGAACCGGGCGGCGAAGGAACTGCCAAGCCATCATCGCCCGGGCACGGTGCGCGTTGCGCTCGACCCGTTGCCGCGCACGCGCCTGGGCAAGTTGCGTCGGCACAAGCTGGAAGAGCTGTTCGAGGAGCTGGGCCGGGAGGACACCGTCTCCGAGGCGCGGCCGGAGCCGGTTTCGCCGGAATCCTGGGCGCCGGAAGACCAGCAGCTGCTGTCGGATCCTGCAGCGGAGCAGACATGGACCTATCTCGCCGAACGGTTTCATGACCTGCGTCTGACGCCGGACAGCATGCTGGCAGACGAACTCGGGATCGATTCGCTCAACTGGGTGGATCTGACGCTTGCGCTGGAGGACCGCGCCGCCATCGACCTCGACGATTCGGCGATCGAGCGTGTGGAAACGGTGCGTGACCTGCTGAAGGAGGCGGCCGGAGCCGCGGAGGCGAAGGAAGGGCGAGGGGAGCTCAAGCAGCAGCTCCAGGATCCCGAGGCTTCCCTCGACTCCGTCCAGCAGCGTGCTCTGGAGCCACCAGGGACGGCCGGCCGGGTGGCCGGGCGTCTGCTCCTCGGGGGTGCGCGGCTGCTGGCCCGATTGTTGATGCGGGTGGAGGTGCAGGGCCGTCTCCCCGATCCGGACGCGGGTCCCCATATCCTTGCGCCGCGCCATCTGAGCTTCGTGGACCCGCTGGCGTTGCTGCCGGCGTTCAGCACGCGGCAGCTGGAGGCGCTGTACTGGGCGGGTCTGGAGGCCTATCTGTTTTCCAACCGGTTCTCCCGCGCGTTCAGCCGCATCGCGCGCATTCTGCCGGTGGATCCCGCCGCGGCACCGCGGCGCAGTCTCCTGCAGGCTGCCGCTACGGTGCAGCGTGGCCATAGCCTGGTCTGGTTTCCGGAAGGGCAGCGTTCCCCGGACGGCAGTCTCCAGCGCCTGCGGCCCGGCATCGGGCTGGTGCTCGCAGCGCAGCCCGTGCCGGTGGTGCCGATATGGATCGAGGGGACCCGCGAGGTGATGGCCCCGGGTCGGATCTTCCCGCGGCCTGGCAAGAAGGTGCGCGTGATCATTGGCGAGCCGATTTCGGTCGATGCCTGCGGCCAGGATGAGCGCGAGATCGTGCAGACCCTTCAGGCCGCACTCGGGGACCTGGGAGGGGAGCCCGCGGCCGAAGACGAGCGGTAGTGGCTCATACGAGGCGAGGCGGCGCCATGGGGGCATATCGCGCTTGCGGGCCGTTCATCGGAGGCGCCCCGTGGACAACCTATTGAGAGATCACATCTAGCGTCGTAGTGTCTGCGCCTCGACTCGATTTCGGCCGGCCCGTTTCGCGTGGTACAGCGCTTCGTCCGCCTGGCGGATCAGGGCCCTGGGTTCGATCGGCCAGCGGGTGTGCACGCTGCATATGCCGATACTGATCGTGACGTGTGGTTCGGCGCTCTCCGGGTGTTTCAGCTCGAGCGCGGAGACTGCCTCGCGGATGCGTTCGGCTACCTGCAGCCCGCCTTCGGGGTCGGTATCGGCGAGCACGCAGGCGAATTCCTCGCCGCCGTAGCGGGCGCCCAGATCCGAGGGGCGGTTCAGTACGGAGCGAATGGCGTCCGCAACCGCGCGCAGGCAGTCATCCCCCGCCTGGTGCCCGAAGGCGTCGTTGTACGGCTTGAAATGGTCGATATCGATCATCAGCAGCGAGAGCGAACGTTCGCGCCGTGCCGCGCACTCGCGCTCCAGCAGGTCATCAAGCTCGCGCCGATTGGCCAGGCCAGTGAGCCCGTCGATTCGTGCCTGACGGGCCAGTTCCTGTTCCACCTGCTTGCGCGCCAGGGTGCCGGCGATCATGTCCGCGACGAGCCGCAGCGCGGTAATCTGCTCCTCGGCCCAGCGGTAAGGCTGTTCCACAGCATCGTACCCGACCATTCCGAAGGCCTTCTGGTCACTGATCAGCGGGATCAGCAGGAGAGACCGGATATGCTCGCGACGGAATTCGGCCTGCTCTACTTTGGCCTCTGGCGGCAATTGGTCGACGTCGGGTATGTGGACCACCTTTCCTGCGAGCACCTGCGAGGTGACCCAGCTGTGTGTCTCCAGCGGAATCGCCTGAAGGTGGTCCCGGTAGGCCTGGACGTCATCCGCGCACCATTCGCTCACCAGACTCATCTGCCCGGCGCGGACATCGAAGCGAAACACGTAAGCTCGCCCAAGGGCGAAGAACATGCCCAGCCGGGCGAGACTTTCTTCGACAACGGTGTCGATCCGGTCGGCCGTGATGTTGATCAGTTCGGCGGAAATCTCGGCGATCAGGCGCTGCAAGCGATGCTGCCGGTCATGCGCGGCCTCCAGACGCCGACGAGCAGTGATGTCGTGCGCCACAGAGCTGGCCCCGAGCAACCGTCCGTTCGCGTCGAACAGCTGTTCGGAGTGCCACTCCAGCGTACGCTCGTCGCCCGAGCGCGTGCGGATGGTGGTCTCGAATCCCTGCAGGCCTTCGCCCTGCTGCATCATCTGGCGGGCGCGGGCAAACACCGCCTCGCGGTAGTAGGGGTCCGGGTACAGCCACTCCCAGATCATGGCGTGCCCGAGGACCTCTTCGCGGGAATAGCCACTGATGCGCTCGGCTGCACGGTTCCAGAAGGTGATACGACCCTCTACATCCAGAGAATTGATCCAGACCGCTGCATTGTCGACGATCAATGCGTTGAAGTGGTCCTGGTCTTCCAACGCCATCTATACCCCCCTGGTCGGGCGAACAACCGCGCCCGTTTTTTCCAGCATGCCTGAACCCCCGGTCGGGGCAAGCATGAGATGCGACAATCGCTGGGTGCTACTTGTATAAGTAATAGCACAGGCGAGGCACATTTCCGCGGACCTGATGCGGGGAGGGCGACACCAAGGCCATCACGGGTCTGTCACACATGCAGCCGGCACAAGCGGGTGCCGTAACGGGGGAAGTGAATGGCAACAGCGCTTCAAGATCGCACGGTGCGCAAGATCCTGCGCGGACTCAAGTCGCGCTACCCGGTGTTCTACCTCCAGGGCTGGGACGAGGACCGCATGGAGCGGCTGCTGGGGGCGGTTGCACGCTCGTATTACGGCGAGGAGGGACACCTCGAGGTCTGGTCGGCGAGTACCGGATTTGATGGCGACGCCCCGGATGCGCCGACGACCGATCCGCTGCAGGCGGTTGCCCGCGCCGCAACGGGGCGTGCCGAGGGCCCGCGGATGGTGTTGCTGAAGGACCTGCCCACCTGGTTCGAGGGCAATCCGGCGCTGGTACGCGGGGTGCGTGACCTGTACTACCGACTGAAGAACGGCCGGGATGTGGTGTTTCTCAGCTGTCCTTTGCTGAAGCTGCCGGAGATCCTGAAGAAGGAGGTCTTCCTGATCGAGGTGGATCTGCCGTCGGAGGAAGAGGTCCTGGAACAGCTGGAGGTCGTGACTGGCGCCTCCGAGGTTTCGCGCGAGCAGTTGTTCCGCCTGGCGGCGGGCATGCGCGGGCTGTCGCTGAACGAGGTCGGGCACCTGAGTGCACGGCTGTTCCGCGGCAAGCCCATGCCCGAGGCCGAGATGCTGGCGGAGATCCAGGAGGAGAAGGGCCAGATACTGCGCAAGGAGAGCTGCCTGCAGTTCTACCCGCCGCAGCGTTCGTTGGACGATATTGGTGGCCTGGAGAACCTGAAGGATTGGGTGCGCACCCGTGCGGATCTGTTTACCGAGAAGGCCTGGCGCGACGACGTGCCGCTTCCGGCCGGTGTGCTGTTTATGGGGGTGAGCGGCTGCGGCAAGAGCATGGCGGCCAAGGCGATCGCGACCGCCTGGGGGCTGCCGCTGGTACGGCTGGACATGAGCCTGGTGCTGTCGGGCAGTTTCGGCACGCCGGAATATGCCTTTGCAAGGGCCACGCGGATCGCGGACCGGCAATGTGAACATCTTCTCCAGTTTTCTGACCTGGCTGCAGGAGAAGTCGCCCCGGGTGTTCGTGGCGGCCACCGCGAACCGCATCCAGCAGCTCCCGGCGGAACTGATGCGCAAGGGTCGGTTCGACCAGCTGTTCTTCCTCGACCTGCCGCAGGCGGAGGAGCGCAAGGAGATCCTGCGCATCCACGTCGAGCGCTATGGCGGAAACATCGAGGACTTCAACCTGAATTACATGGCGGCCAGTACCGAGGACTGGAGCGGGGCCGAGATTGAACAGGCGGTAAAGTCGGCGCGCATCGATGCCTACCGGGAAGGGCGGCTGTTCAATCAGCGCGACGTAATCCGCAACGTGATCAACACAGTGCCCCTGTCGCGGACCATGGTGGAGCAGATCCGCGAGATCAAGAGCTGGGTGTTCCAGCGAGCGATCAATGCCTCCAGGCCAGAGGCGGCGGGGAGTACCGCAAGCGGGTCGCCGAAGGGGCCCGACTAGGAACCGAACCACTGGCCCGCCGAAACCGGAACTCGGGGTGGAGTCTCGGCCCAGGCCGATTGGCGGGAGAGGTCAGGAAAGGCGCCGTCTGGCGGGTGGCGGGCCGGGTGGTCCGGCTCCCTCGTGCAGAATGACTGCACGGCCGTCACCGCGCCTTGTTCGCACGCAAGAGCGACTCGAGCGCGAGCGTGTACATTGATCAGTGTTTCCCAAGGAGCGGAAGAATGTTCAAAGCGGTCCTGGTTCTTGGCCACATTAGCGGCATCCGCATCCAGATCCACATCAGCTGGGTATTTATCCTGATCCTGTTGCTGGTGACCATGAGCACGGGCTTCCACTACCACTATCCAGCGTGGACCCTGTCGATGGTGATCGGCACTGCAGTGGTAACGGCCCTGATGTTCTTTGCATCGATCCTTGCCCATGAGCTGGGCCACAGCGTGGTGGCCCTCCGTCGGGGTGTACCGGTGGAATCCATCACCCTGTTCATCTTCGGCGGCCTGGCCCAGATGACGCGGGATACCGAGCGGGCAGAAGACGAGTTCTGGATTGCTATTGCCGGCCCGGCGGTGAGTGCCGCCCTGGCAGTGGCCTTCTGGGCCCTCGCATCGGCGACTGCTGACTGGTACGAACCGGTGCCGGTGGCGCTGGGCTGGCTCGCGCTGATCAACATGATCGTGGCGGTGTTCAATCTGATACCCGGGTTCCCGCTCGACGGGGGGCGGGTGTTCCGGGCGGTGATATGGAAGCTCACCGGTGATGCGCGTAGAGCCATAGAGGCTGCGGTCTGGGGTGGGCGGATGGTGGCATTTCTCCTGTTTGCCTTCGCCTTCTGGAATCTCGTCGTGATCGGCAACCTGATCGGAGGCCTCTGGATCATGCTGATTGCCTGGTTCCTGCTGAACATGGCCGAGGCGCAGGGCCGGATGTATGACATGCGAGAGCGACTGGCGGATGTGCGGGCGCGGGATCTGGCCAATCCGGAGCCGCCTTTCGTGAACCCGGATGCGTCCATTGAGGAGTGGATCAACCGGTTCGTCCTCCCGGGCGGCCGCCGCTCGTTTCTGGTCGGCAGGCCGGAGCGGGTCCTGGGGCTGGTGACCCTGAGCGACAGCCGCAAGGTGCCGCGGGACCGATGGGCGGATACCCGGGTCACCGAGATCATGACTCCGGAGGATTCACTGCGCCGTGTTGCGCCGGATGCGAAGGCTGAGGAAGTCCTGCAGGTTATGAGCGAACGCAATCTCAACCAGATCCCGGTGATGGAGGAATCCGGCCGGGCCATCGGCTGGATCGATCGCCAGCAGCTCCTGCGCAGTATCGAGATGCACATGGAGCTCCACCGCTAGGGAGGCCGTTGGTTTGAGGTTTCCCTCGGAGAGACCGAGGAGGCGGATAGAGGATCAATTGCGGTCGTCGCGCTGTACTTGCAGGCTTTGCTGTTCGCGCCATTCCATCTCCTTCTGCCGGAGGTAGGTGTTCTCGTCCAGCTCCCGCAGCTGTTCGGGATAGCGCTCGGTCAGTTCGAACCAGCGCGCCATGCGGAACGCCAGACGGTCCTCTTCCGCGAACTCAAGGCTCTCCAGATAGGCCTGGAATGCCAGGTAGAAGCGCATCACGTTGCGCTCGATGACACCTTGCAGACCGTCGACGTAAATCGGCCTCCCGGCGTCATCCTCCCCCACCACGGTGAAGCCGACCCGATCCCCGCCGCCGAAGCGGAGATAGAGGTTCAGGAAACCCCGGGCCAGGGCTCCGTAATCAACGGCATGCCGAACGTGGATCAGGGTCCGCTCGGCATCCAGAGGCACGGCCTCCAGGGTCATGCGGTAGTCCCGGGTGCCGTAGGGCCCCCGGTCCCCTGCGAGTTTCACGGCCAGATAGTCCTCCTCGGCGATCTGGACCCGGAAGTCCAGGTCCATCCGATAGGCGTTTTCCGGGCGCTGGAAGCGCTTTCTGCTGATGTAGAGTTCGATGCCGGACCGCTCGCCGTCCCCGTGGTGGACGCAGGCCTTCACATTGATATGCAGGAAGAGGGATTCGCACCATACGGCCGCGGACCGGAATTCCTGGGACACCTGATGGAAGGGATGCTCGAGGATGGCGTCCACCCGGACCATGACGGTGTCGTTATCCTGATCGGAGTCCAGCCGTATGGGTTCGGCATCCAGAGGCGTGCGCTCGATGCCTGCGGTTGCGTCTTCGATTCGCTCCGGGAGTGGTCCGTACTCGAGGGCAGACGCCGGGACCCACGCGCCGCCGAATACCGCCAGGGCCAGCACGGCCGAAATCAGGCGGCTACGCCGCGGGGGTGACCGTCCCGGCGGCAGGTGGAGGCACAAGGGTTGTTCCGTGTCCATACGGTGAGATTGGTCAAGGCCGGCGGAAAGTGCCAGTACCTGCTGTGCGACGCGGTAAGCACGAACGAGGTCCGGTCACGCTGACTGGAAGAACCGGCAGGCCCGGATGTTCGAAGTTCGCTCGAGCGGCCCGGATTCGAAGTACGTTGCCGATGTCTGGCGGTGTCAGGTATTCGCTTCTGCGTGGTGCCGGCGATAAAGCCGCCAGGACGCCAGTCCGACGAGTAGCGAAGCCAGCCCGCCAGTCACGAAGACCAGTGCCGGTGTTATGCCTGCCGGGCCGGTGAGCAGCCAGAACAGTACCGGGGCCACCAGCATCGCGGCGAACGCCAGGAAATTGCTGGCGGCGATGAACCGGCCGCGTCGCTCGGCGGGGCTGTGGCCCTGCAGGTAGGCCGTGATCGGCACGATGAAAAATCCGGAGGCGACACCCAGCAGGGCCATGAGCACCAGGGTTGCCTGGTAACTGTCGGCGGCGAAGTACAGCAGTGCGCTGAACAGGGCTGCGGCGATCATTCCGGCCGGGGCATGGTGCATGGCGATGGTCCCGCGCGAGAGATAGCCGGCCAGGATGCTGCCGGCACCGATGCCGAGCGCCAGCGTGGTCAGGATGATGCCGGTTGCAAGCTCGCCGAGCTCCAGGTGGATTTCTGCGAACAGGGGGACGTTCAGCTGGTACAGCGTGCCCAGCGTCCAGAACCACGCGATGCCGAGAATCACCAGGAACAGGACTCGATGCGGGCGAATCTCGTTGATGGACTGCACGATCGTCGCAAGCGGGTTGATTCGGAACGGTGCGGGGTTGTCGGTGGCCCCGGTCGGGGTGATGAAGAAGCTCGTCACCAGGCCAGTGAGGGACAGTGCCACGATGAGTGCAGCCGGTATCCACAGGTCCTCGCCAGCGAACTCCATCACGAAGCCGGCCAGTGCTGTCCCGAGGATGATGGCCAGGAACGTCCACAACTGTATGTGCCCGTTGGCGCGCGAGAGCTGCTGGTAGCGCACGATCTCCGGCAGGATGCCGAATTTGGACGGGCTGAAGAACGTGCTCTGCAGGCCCATCAGGAACGTGGTCACCAACAAGCCGATGAAGTTTTCGGTGATCAGCATCAGCGCGGCGGCCAGTAGTACCGCGGCCTCGGCCAGACGCGTGGTGACGATCACGACTTTCTTGCTGTAGCGGTCCGAGATGTAGCCTGCCCAGGGCGAGAACAGCACGAAGGGCAGCAGGAAGACGAAACCGACGAGACTGTAGTAGAAGGTGCCTTCCCCCTCGGCGACGAACTGGCGGATGGCGATGAAAATGACCACCAGCCGGAAGAAGTTGTCGTTGAGGGCATTGATGAAGACGGTCGCCATGTGGGCGATGAAGCCCTTTCTGCGTATGTCTGAGGTCTCGGTCATGAGGGCCGCCTGGCAAGTTTTCCGGAAGCACTCAGACAAGGGTTGGCGCGGGACAGGGCGCTAGTCAAATCGGCTGGATACCGGGCAGGCGGCGGGCCTGCCGGAGTGGCAGGGCTGCGGGGGGCTGCGAGAGGCGGCATCGGGCTGCACAAGCTGCTCTGCTGGCACAGTGAAGAATCGGTACAGGGTTCCCCGGCACAGCCGGTGTATGTGGATCGGGCATCCGTCCCTTCAAGTGTGGGGATCTGGTCAGTCCAGCAGCCCGTGTTGCCGCCCAGCGGTCCGGGATGTGCACTGGGTTGCGGCGTCGGTGCACCGGGACGTTGCAGGGTGCTGTGTAACCACCTCGGTGGGGCCTGTTCCGATGGCCTCGCCGGTATCTGGTAGATTGGGTTCGAAGGCTGGCCGGACCCGTTGCCCGCCGATGATTACAGGAGACCTGAAGATGGTGCCGACGAGTGTACCGGTGGAGGAGTTCACCACCCCCGACCCGATCACCGCGAACGAAGACATGACCATCGGCGATCTTCGGGCGTTGATGGAACAGCATGGCGTCCGGCATCTTCCGGTCGTGCGTGGCGATGCGGTAGTGGGGGTAGTCAGTGACCGGGATGTCCGCATTGTGCTGGGTTTGCCGGTCACGGAAATCAACCAGGTCAGGGTGTCCGACATCATGGCGGACGATCCGCTGACGGTGGTGGCGTCTACTCCCCTGGACGAGGTCGCATACGCCATGTCCGACAAGAAGATTGGCAGTGTCATCGTCAATGATGAAGACGGTCGGTTTCTGGGGATCTTCACAGCCAGCGACGCCCTGAATGCGCTGATCGAGATCGTCCGCGGCGGGGGCACATCTACTGGATGACCCCGGTGCCGGGACGTCAAGAATCACCGTGGCGTTTCAGCTTCCACCCGGGCTTGCGCGGGTCTGCGCCCGAGGCTTTAGTGCAACGGGCGTACCTCCGCGATGTCGGACAGCGCGATCGGCACCACCATGTAGCCGCTGCCGAAGCGTCTGCGTATGCGAATGTGAGCGTTCTCGACGGCGAGCAGTTCGCCATTGCGGGCACGCCCGTCGGCGAGGGTGATCCGGAGATTCCGGCCGACGTGGTCGCCCAGCGCGTTTAGCGCGATGGTCGAGGCCAGCGAAGGCTCGCCGGCCCCGGCCGAGTCGATTCGTGGCGTGTGCCTGTCGGGCACCGCGGGCGTTCCGGCTGGACGCGGCGCGACCGGGCGGAGATCCAGCGGGCCGAAGTGCCGTTCCCCCACGCTCAGGCTGGACTCGATCCGTCGCAGCAGCTGGTTTGGGGAATCGAGGCTGGCCCAGAGCAGGGCGGGGTTGTCGATCGGGCCGATGTGCAGGGAGTAGCCCCGAGGTTCCTGGATGAAGTGGCCATAGGCCTCGACCATGCCGGGACCCGGCTGCACACCGAACGGACGCCAGGCCTCGACCCAGGCGGCCTTGTGGTGCTCCAGATAGTCCTCGCGCTCCATGTCCATCTCGGCCGCACAGAGGTCCATAAGGGCCGGATAGTACCCGCGGTCCTCGTAATCCACGGTTAGCGACTGGAGCGAGGCGGTCATCAGGGCAGGCGCGAGATCGCGCGTCCGGTTCGAGGCGGCCTGGACCTCGAAGTGTCCGGTGGACGTGCCCAGCCCCAGCGGACCCATGCCGAGGCTGCTGTGCACGGTGAAGCGGTTGCGATCCTCCTCGAGGCGGTAGCGGATGCTCATGTCCAGCGGGATGTCGCGATAGCCGAGCGCGGACAGCAGGGCGTCCGGCGCAGCCCCCTGGTAGGGGCCGCAGCCGGCGGTGTCGAGCCATAGGGCCGGGATGTCGCCCTGCGCGCCAGTGGCGAGGCCGGGCGGCAGGGTCAGGCCATCGATCGAAAAGCCCATCTGGTGGGGCACGCGACGGGCATCCAGTGTGTGCCGCAGGCGGGCGAGCCGCCACAGGCTGCCGGCTTCCAGCGTGACGCGGTCGGCCCGTGTGCGCCCGATGGCGGTGTTGCGCGGTTCGAACAGCAGACCGTTCACGTGCAGCTCCCCGCGCAGGCCGACATTGACCCCGCTGTAGTGCAGTGTCCCGACCGGCTCCAGCATTGCCACCATATCGTCGAGTCTCTGCTCGACCTGGCGAATCTCGTAGTGGTAGTAGCCGATACCCGCGGCAACCACGGCAAGGCCGCCAACGATCCATTTCCCTGGCATGTTTCCTCCCTTTTTTCGGCCCATCCGGATCGTACGCTGCAGGGTCCGGATGGCGGGACGCTCCTGTCCCACCGCTACAAGATAGCCGGGTCCAGCGATTTCCGCACCCTGGAAGGAGACCATGAGCGCCAACGGATCCTGCAAAGGGTCCGGCGGGCCCATGGGTCGGGGGCAGCGTGCAGAAAGCGCGCGAGTTGACTGCGGTGGAGGCGTGCGCCGAGGGTGGGGCGATGACGGTCCGATCGAGAAGTGGAAAAGGGGGCAGTGCGGGAGCCGGGTCGCCCGCGCATGTTGGGGGAGAGTACAGCGGGGGCCGCCGGTCGCAATGGGGGGTGCGGCTGGTTGCCAGCGCCATTGTGATCACGACCGCGGCTGCCGCTGGCTGTGCGCCGTGGGAAGAGGGTGAGCCGTCCCAGGCGTCGAAGAGAGGCAATATTGCGACGGTGGCTTCGCTGGAGACTGGCGACGAGCATATCCGGAAAGCGGATGGCACCAGCTTACTCCGCATCGATGACCTGCCTCGCGACATCCAGGTGGACGAGCAGAACGCCTTCGGTGCGACGGCACGTTTCCGGGAGGCGAAGGTATCCCCGGACGATGCCTGGGTGGCCGTCGTCACCACCGGCGCGGCCCACAGCGCCGGCTGGCTGGTGCGGGCGGACGGCAGCAAGGCAAGTCCGGCCGCGTTTCAATACGGGGGCAGCGTCACGATCGGCCCCTGGAGTGCAGACGGGCGCCATGTGGTGTTCGCTCAGGAAGGGCCTGCCGGGAACCGTACGCTGACCGTCGTGGATCGAGATGCGCTGGGAGCATCCGTAGAAGCGAGTGCGATTCCGGTGCGGGGCGATTCTCACGGAGACCTGGATTCGCAGGCCCAGCGCTACGAGGCGCTGGGCTGGGCCAATGGAAGGCTGTTGTTCCGCGTTGGAGGGGAGCAGGGGGTGTTTGATCCGGCCAGCAGGGATGTGAAGTCGGAATAATACCCGGCTGCTTCAGGCCATCCGGCGCTTGCCGCTTACTCCACGACCCGCGTAAGGATTTAAAGCTTTATTTGAGATAGATCAATAAAAGTTTTGCGGTCGAGGAGGATCGTGGTTGTCACCAGGCTCGGATTTGGGACCGGAGGTGAGACCATGGCAGACATCCCCCTCTCTCGTCGGCGCTTTCTGCAACTGGCCGGTTTGGCCGGCTTCGGTGCCGCCACTTACCCGGGTGCGCTGCTGGCGCAGTTCCGGTTCCTCTCGCCGGTCAGCGTCGAGAACCCGCTTGCCGATTATCCGGATCGCGACTGGGAGCAGATGTACCGGGATCTGTATCGGACCGACGGCTCCTTTGTCTTCACCTGCGCGCCCAACGATACCCACAACTGTCTGCTCCGGGCCTATTACAAGAACAAGGTCCTGGTGCGGATCGAGCCGACCTATGGCTACGGCAAGGCCACGGACCTGTACGGCAACCAGGCCTCCCACCGCTGGGATCCCCGCTGCTGCCAGAAGGGCCTGGTGCTGACCCGGCGCCTGTACGGCGACCGGCGGGTGAAGGGCGCCTTCCTGCGCAAGGGCTTCAAGGACTGGGTGGACCGGGGCTTTCCGCGTGATGCGGAGACCGGGAAACCGCCCGGCGAGTTGCTGAACCGGGGATGGGACGGCTGGATCAAGGTCGACTTCGAGGAGGCGGCCCAGTATCACGCGAAGGCCCTGAAGAACATCGCGGAAACCTACTCCGGCGACCAGGGCCGCCAGTATCTGGAGGCCCAGGGATACGAGTCGTCCATGATCGATGCGATGGAGGGCGCCGGCACCCGGACCATGAAGTACCGGGGTGGCATGGCCAAGCTTGGCGCTACCCGCATTCTGGGCAACTTCCGGATGGGCAATTCCATGGCGCTGCTGGACCACCACGTCCGCGGCGTGGACCCCGACGAGGCCAAGGGCAGCGGTGCCTGGGACTCGTACTCCTGGCATACCGACCTGCCCCCGGGGCACACCATGGTGTGCGGCGACCAGACTAACGACTTCGAGTTTCATGACTGCGAGAACGCCGAGGTGGTCATCGCCTGGGGCATGAACTGGATCTGCACCAAGATGCCCGACAGCCACTGGCTGACCGAGGCGCGGCTGAAGGGGGCCAAGACCATCGGCGTTACCGTCGAGTATTCGGCCACCGCCAACAAGTGCGATGACGTGATCGTGATCCGTCCCGGCACCGACCCGGCCCTGGCGCTGGGTGCGGCCGGCGTGATCATGCGGGAGGGCCGTTATGACGAGTCCTTCGTCAAGCGGTACACCGATCTTCCGGCGCTCGTCAGGATGGACACCCTGGAGCGTCTGAAGGCCACCGATGTGTTCCCCGACCATCAGGACGCGGAGCCCGACAACTGGACCCATGTGCTGGCGGAAGGGGAAGAGGCCCCGCTCACCCACCAGCAGGAAGGCCGCTACATCCCGGCGCACCTGAAAGGTGATTTCGCGGACTACGTGGTCTGGGATCGGAACGCGGACAAGCCGGCCGCCGTGGCCACCGACCAGGTGGGCGACCACTTCGACAAGCTGGGGATGGATCCGGCCCTGGAGGGCGAGTTCGAGGTGCCGCTGGCCAACGGCGAGACCGTCCAGGTGCGGCCGGTCTTCGACCTGACCCGGCAGTACATCGACGAGAACCTCCAGCCCGAGCAGGTCAGCAAGATCACCTGGGCACCCGCCGAGGCCGTGACCCGGCTGGCCAACGATATTGCCGATCACCCGGGCAAGACGCTGATCGCCTGCGGCATGGGCCCGAATCAGTTCTGGAACAACGACAACAAGGACCGCGCGATCTTCATGCTGGTGGCGCTGACCGGCAGCGTGGGTCGCCACGGGGGCAATATCGGCAGCTACGCCGGCAACTACCGGGTGACGCTGTTCTCCGGCGCCGGTGAGTGGACTTCCGAGGACCCGTTCGACATCCAGCTGGATCCGAACGGGGAAGTGAAGCGGCGTTCCACCATCCGTTACGAGTCCATGCACTACTGGTCGAACGGCGAGCGGATCATGCAGGCCGGGGACAAGGTCATCACCACCGGCAACCATGTGCCCACGCCGACCAAGGCGATCTGGCAGGCCAACTCCAACTCCAGCCTGGGCAACACCAAGGGCCACTATGACGTGGTCAACAACACGCTGCCCAACACGGAACTGGTGGTCTACAACGACTGGTGGTGGACCGGGTCCTGCGAGTACAGCGACATCGTCTACGGGGTGGACTCCTGGATGGAGTTCAAGTACCCGGACATGACCGCCTCGAACACCAACCCATTCCTCCAGGTCTTCCCCTCCACGCCGCTGCGGCGCACCTACGGCACCGTCCACGACATGGAGACCTATCTCCTGGTGTCCCGGGCCCTGGCCGAGGAGACGGGGGACCAGCGGTTCGAGGACTACTGGAAATTCGTCGCCGACAACAGGGTGGATATCTACCTGCAGCGGATTCTGGATTACTCGGCGGCCACGCGCGGCTACCGGTTCGAGACCATCAACGGGCTGGCCCGCCGGGGCGTACCCGCCCTGATGAATACCCGGACCTACCCGCGGATCTTCAGCTACGAGCAGGTGCACGAGTCCAAGCCCTGGTACACCAGGACCGGGCGACTGGAGTTCTACCGTCCGGAGCAGGAGTTCATCGAGGCGGGCGAGAACCTGGTCGTCTATCGCGAGCCCTCGGACTCCACCTTCCACGAGCCCTGCGTGATCCTGGCCAAGGACCATCCGGCGATCCGCCCCAAAGTGCCGGAGGACTGGGGCATGGACCCGGATGATCTGGGCCACCAGCCCCGCCAGATGCGAAACGTGGTACGCACCGGGGAAGAGATCCTGGAAAGCACGCACCCGCTGCTGGGGGACGGCTACCGGTACATCTTCCATACGCCGAAGTATCGGCATGGCGCCCACACGACGCCCATCGACACCGACTACATGATGGTGCTGTTCGGGCCCTTCGGCGACATCTACCGGCGTGACAAGCGGATACCCGGCTCCAGCGAACTGTATGTGGATATCCACCCCGACGATGCCCGCGAGCTGGGTGTCGAGGACGGGGACTATGTCTGGATCGACGGGGATCCCAAGGAGCTGCCGTTCCGCGGCTGGCAGGAAGAGGGCAAGGAGGAGGCCTACAAGGTGGCCCGCCTCATGGCCCGGGCGCGGTACTACCCCGGCACGCCGCCGGGGGTCACACGGATGTGGTTCAACGGCTACATGGCCACCCCGGGCTCGGTGAAGGGGCACGAGGAGCGGGATGACGGTCTCGCCAAGAATCCCGAGACCAACTACCAGTCCATGTTCCGCTACGGCGGCCACCAGAGCCTGACCCGCTCCTGGCTCAAGCCCACCCATCAGACCAACAGTCTGGTCTGGAGGAGCCTGTTCAGCCATGTCCAGGGCCGCGGTTTCGCCGCGGATGTCCACTGCGTGACGGGTGCCCCCCGCGAGGCCATGGCCAAGATCACCAAGGCCGAACCGGGCGGCATCGGGGGCGAGGGTGCCTGGCGCCCCGTGACCCTGGGGCTGCGGCCCACGTCCGAAAGCGACGCCATGAAACGCTATCTCGCGGGCGACTTCATCCGCGATACCGACGAATAACGGCTCAAGGAGACTCGCCATGTCCCGCGTCTACAACTGGCAACTCGGTCGCGAGATGGACTACCCCTTCGAGGGGGTCCGGCCCGAGAAACAATTCGCCATGATCTTCGATACCAACAAGTGCATCGCCTGCCAGACCTGCACGGTCGCCTGCAAGACGACCTGGACCTCGGGCCGCGGCCAGGAGCATATGCTCTGGAACAACGTCGAAACCAAGCCCTACGGCTACTACCCGCTGGGCTGGGATGTGAACATCCTGGACCAGCACGGGGTGCAGGAGATGGATGGCCCCGAATACCAGGGCAAGACCCTGTTCGAGGCGGCCCCCGATGGCGAGATTGTCCTGGGCTACACACCCGATGACGAGGACTGGGCCTATCCCAATATAGGGGAAGACGACTGCACGGGCTCCATGGAGCAGGGGGCACTGCTGACCATGCCGCACATGCAGTGGATGTACTATCTGCCCCGCATCTGCAATCACTGCACCTATCCCGCCTGCCTGTCCGCCTGCCCACGGCAGTCCATCTACAAGCGGCCGGAAGACGGGATCGTTCTCCTGGACCAGCAGCGCTGCCGGGGCTATCGGGAATGCGTCAAGGGATGCCCCTACAAGAAGGTGATGTTCAACTCGGTCACGCGTGTGTCGGAGAAGTGCATCGGCTGCTACCCGGCCATCGAGAACAACCGGCAGACCCAGTGCACGATCACCTGCATCGGCAAGATCCGGCTCCAGGGCTTCATTTCCCGGCCCGACGAGATCCGCGAGGACAACCCCATGGATTACCTGATCCATGTGGCCAAGATCGGCAAGCCGCTCTACCCCCAGTTTGGCCTGGAGCCGAACACCTTCTACATCCCGCCGATCCACGTCCCGCCGCAGTACCTGCGGCAGATGTTCGGCTGGGGCGTCGAGGACGCCATCGACACCTACAAGCGTGCGAGTGAAGACCCCCAGCTGCTGGGTGCGATGCTCCTGTTCGGCGCCACCCCCGAGATCATCCACCACTTCAAGGTCGAGGGAAGGAACGTGATCGGCTACGACGACAAGCGTGCCGAGGTGGTGCGGGTGCCGATGCGCGAGCCCATCTACATGCGGGTCGAGTACGACTCGGATCTGGACGTGCACCGGACCAACGTCACCTGACAGGAGGGCCCGTCATGAACAAGACCGCATTTCACTGCAGCCTTGCCGCCGCCCTGGTGGTGGGCATGGCCGCGGCACCCGTGGCCGCGGCCGATACGCTGCGCGCCGTCCCGGTGGATGCCACCGGGCCCTTCAATGATCCGGAGTCGGAGGTGTGGGATCAGGCGCCAGCCGTGACCGTGAGCCTGAATCCCCAGCAGGTCACGCGGCCCCATCACGCGGACATTGCGGTGACCGAGCTGACGGTCCGGGCTGTCAACAACGGGAACTGGGTCGGGATCCTGATCGAATGGGACGACGACACCCGTGACGACTGGTTTGTGACGGACGCGTTCGGCGATCAGGTGGCGGTCCAGTTCCCCGTGGAGGGGCCCGCCAGTCCGATGATGGGGAACCCCGGGGGCAAGGTGAACATCCTCCAGTGGCGGGCCGCTTTTCAGCGCGATCTGGTCGATGGAGAGCCGGACATTCGGGATCTCTATCCCTATGCCCTGGTCGACGTTTATCCGGACGAGGTCCTGAGGGTCACCGACGCCCGGGCCTTTGCCGGGGCCATGGGGGTGGACAACCCGGTGGCCCGCCCATTCGAAAGCCCCGTGCTGGAGCAGATGGCGGAGGGGTGGAGCAGCCTCACTGTCAAGCCGATGCAACATGCCGACGGCTGGGGTGTCTGGGAGGACGGGACCTGGCGCGTGGCCATCACGCGTCCCGCCAATCAGATAATGCCGGGCGATCCCGACCTCTCTCGGGGAACCGAAACCCAGGCCGCTTTTGCCGTCTGGGACGGGGGCAACCGGGAAGTGGGTGGCCGCAAGTCCTGGTCCGGCTGGATCGACCTCAAAGTCGAGGAGTAAGCCCATGAGCACCGCGCAAACCCAGTCACCGGAGCTGCAGATCTCCGATCTCCTCGCCCGGGCCTACCGTTTTCGGATCCTGGGCACCTGCTTCGCCTATCCCGGACTCGGGGACGGCGCGAGGATCCACCAGGCCCTGGAAGCGGCCGTTTGTCCCCAAACCCTCGCCGTGCTCCCGTCGGGGTCCGCGGTGCTGGAGGCCTGGGCGGCGCTTGACGACGAAACCCTCAGGGCGGAATACACGCGCTTGTTCATGGGCCGCACGCCCTGTTCTCTCCACGCGGCCACCTATGCCGGCAGTACCCAACTGGCCGGGCCGGGTCCGCTGCTGGCGGATATCAGCGGCTTCTACCAGGCCTTTGGCCTCGACACGTCGGATGAGGACGCCGAGCGACCCGATCACCTGGCCGTTCAGCTGGGGTTCTACGGGATCCTGCTGGTCAAGGAGGCCTACGCCATTTCCGAGGGGTGGGGCGGACACGCGGAGGTTACCCATAAGGCTGTGGCCCGATTCCTGACGGACCATCTGGGGGGATGGCAGGGCGTCTTGCTGCCGCGGCTGCGGGAGCAGAATGCCGCCTCCCCCTATCCGGAGACCGCGGCATGGCTGGACGAGGGACTCGCCGACGAGTGCGCCCGGCTGGGCGTTGACCCAACGCCCTTCAAGCGCCCGCTCGAAGACCCCCTCCAGGCCGACGAGTTCATCTGTCCGCACGGTGCGGGCGGAAGCGCCAGGGTACCTGCCGAGCAGCCGGTTCACTTCGAGCACCGGGAGGGCGCTCAGCACTGAGCATGCACCATACGGGTCAAGGCAACAGGGGGCCTGGGGGCACGACAGGGACTGCACGCCAGGTTGCGGTCAGTGTGAGGCACCACGCCACGTACTGACCGCCAACAATTGCCGGGCCATCCTTGGCCCGTTGCCCCTCTGCTGGCTGCATGCTTGTCTACGGTCTATTGTTCAACACAGTGTGTTGAGTTGAGAGACGGAGCGCCGACCGCTCGGTATTCGGCGCGAACGCCTTACTTAAAGGGGGCAGGGGATGGCCGATCCGAACCGACTCCTGATCGGGGAGTTCATGATTCCCCTCGAACTTTATCCACACCTGCCTTCCTCCGCGACCATACAAGATGCACTCACGGCCCTGGGGCACCAGCCCTGCAAGGACGGGACTCCCTATTTCCGCCACCTTCTGGTCCTGAAGGAGGATGGCGGCCTGGAAGGGATCCTGTCGATCCACACACTGCTCAAGGCGATCGAGCCCTCGCTGCTCAAGCGGGAAGCCCGTGGTGCCGCCCAGGGGTACTGGGGTCGGGCCGATTCCGGCGAGAACGTGGCCATGCAGGTCTTCTGGGAGCGGTTGCTGGCGGACCGGCTGGAGACCAGGCTCGATCTGGCTTCGCGCACCGCGGGCGACCTGGCGGAACCAGTGAGGAAAGTGCTCTCCCGCGACGACATGCTGGCGCACGGGCTCGAGGAAATGGTCGCGTGCGGTGCCTTCGTGCTTCCGGTCGTCAAGGACGACAAGGTGGTCGGGGCGTTGCGGCTGGCCGATATCTTCGACCTGGTAGTCAAGCACGTACTGGGAGAAGTCCATGAGCGAGGAGCCTAGATCGGAGTCGAAAGACGACCCGGGAGACAGCGCAGCACCGAACACGCTGGACTGGCGGCGCTGGTCGATCCTGGCCGCCGGACTGGCGGTATTCTTCCTCTTCTGGTTCATGGACGCCCCGGCCCCGGCGGTCGACCCGGCCGGCGAGGAATTCCCGCTGAGCGATGCCGGCAAGGCCGCACTGGGCCTGTTCCTGCTGGCGGCCATCTGGTGGGTGTTTACCCCCATACCGATCGGTGTCACCGCGATTGCCATCGGTGTCTTCCAGGCCCTGTTCCTGATTCGCCCGCCCGAGGTGGCATTCGGGAATTTCATGGATCCGGCCGTGTGGTTCATTTTCGCCTCGCTGGTGATCGGCATCGCGTTCACCAAGTCGGGGCTCACCCAGCGGCTGGCCTATCGCATGCTGATGCTGGTGGGGGAACGCACCAGCACCATCTATCTGGGCACGTTCCTGGTGACGGTCGCGCTCACCCTGGTCATGGCCCACACCGCGGTGGCGGCGACCATCTTCCCGGTGCTGCTGGCGATCTATTCGTTGTACGACGCGGGCGACCGCCCGACACGATTCGGCAAGGGACTGTTCATCGGCATGGCCTTCGCGGCAGGGGCCGGTTCGATCATCACGTTGCTGGGGTCGGCGCGCGGGATCGTGGGGATCTCCTTTGCGCGGGACGTGGCCGATATCGACGTCGGCTTTTTCGAGGTCACTTATTATCTGGCGCCGGTGGGGCTGCTGATGACGGTACTCATATGGTGGATGATGCTGATCTTCTTCCCCCCGGAGAAAAAGCGCATCGAGGGGCTGACGGAGGTGGCCGAGCGCCGCTACCGGGAACTCGGCGCGATGAAGCGGGACGAGTGGCTCACGATCCTGATCGTGGTGGGCGCCGTTCTGGTGCTGGCGTTGCAGGCCATGGTCCCGGCGCTGGAGCCCGTGTCCCGCCCGGCGATCCTGCTGGTCACGACGCTGTTGTTCTTCGCGCTGGGCGTGCTCACGCTGAAGGAACTCGAGGAGATCCCCTGGAACATCATCCTGCTGTTTGGCGGTGCGATGAGCATCGGATTCTGCCTGTGGCAGACCGGGGCCGCCGAATGGCTGGCGATTACCTGGCTCGGGATGTTCGAGGGGGCCCACTGGCTGCTGTTCGTCCTGGGGCTGGGCCTGTTCTTCGTGGTGATGACCAACGTCATCATGAATGTCGCCGCCATTGCCATTGTGCTGCCGGTTGCGCTGGTCATGGCCGGCTATATGGGAGTGAGTCCGCATGTCGTGCTGTTCGTGGCGCTGGTGGCCACCGGCATGCCTTTCCTGTTTCTGGTGGGTGCGGCGCCCAATGCCATCGCCTACCAGTCCGGTCAGTTCTCCACCTGGGAGTTCTTCCGTACCGGTGTTCCCGCCAGCATTGTGCTTACGGTTGTGATTGGCTTCTCGGTGCTGGTGATCTGGCCGCTGCTGGGTATGCCCATCCTTGCTGGCTGAGCGCCTGAAGTCCGGCAGTGTCGGGGCCGTGATGAACGAGCGGTAGCGGGTGGCTGAGGGGGGCGGAGCCGGCGGCTGTGGTGGATGCCGCCTGGGCATGATGGCAGAGGATCGCGACGAACGTGACCTGGCGCCGGCAGGGGTTCGTCTCCCCTCGCTGAACCTGTGTCAGGTCGAGGGGGATTGCCTTGGAATTCCTCCAGTACGAGTTTGCACGATCGGGCGTGGAAACCAGCCTGTGGCTGCCACCGCTGATCGCGTTTCTGATCTCGCTGGTGACGGCGATGGTGGGTGTCTCCGGGGCATTCCTGCTGTTGCCGTTTCAGATGAGTGTACTGAACTACACGGCTCCATCGGTGAGCGCGACCAACCTGGTCTTCAATCTTGTTGCCATACCCTCGGGCGTCTACCGCTTTTTCCGCGAAGGGCGAATGCTGTGGTCGCTGAACTGGGTGATCGTCGCGGGAACCCTGCCCGGTGTTGGCGTCGGCTATTACGTTCGGGTCTATCACCTGTACGAGCCGGCGCTGTTCAAGGTCTTCATCGGTATGGTGCTCATGTATCTCGCCCTGCGCTTGCTGGCCGACTTCGCGCCCTGGCGGGGAACGGCCCGCCGGGGCGCGTCGGGGATGGAGGCGGGGTTCGTTGCACGCACCCGGACGGTCGACCCCTTCAGGGTTACCTTCACCTTCGGGGCAGACACACACTCGTTCAGCCTCCCGGCGATGGCGTTGCTCGCATTCGTCGTCGGCATCATCGGTGGGATCTATGGCATCGGGGGCGGTGCACTCATTGCACCGTTTTGCGTAGCCATCTTCCGCTTGCCGGTCTACACGGTGGCAGGCGCGGCGCTGGCGGCCACGTTCATCACGTCGATTGCGGGCGTCTTGATGTACAGCCTGTTGCCCGCGCCACCGGGCGTCGCTGCGCGGCCGGACTGGGAGCTGGGTGTGCTGTTCGGCATCGGAGGCGCCCTGGGCATGTATGTCGGCGCGCGGCTGCAGCGCTATGTTCCTCGCGAGGCACTGGCAGTGCTGCTGGGTGTCGTGATTCTGATGCTGGCGATCTATTACCTGTCGGCACTGGCGACCGCAATGGACTAGGTGGCCGCGGTAGCGCATGTGTGGCGGCGAAGAGGCCCGGCGCCGGCGGGCGCAGCCTGCGTTGGAGATGCGGTACAAGAGGTGTTTGCCTAGTGTATCTGCAGCGTCGGTACAACGAAATATCTGCAGGGCGTCGAGGAAACCCGTCAAGGACGTCCCCCTGACGCCCCTGACGGTGTTTCGGGTATGTCCTTGAGTCAGTCGATCTTGATGTAGGCAAACCCCTGTTCGTTTTGTAGTTCGGCAAGCCGGACCACGCCAGACGGGACTCGCTCCACGTTGTCGTGGACCTGATCGGCATCCAGCCGGACCTGGCTCCGGGTGATGTCGCAGAGCTCGTACTGGATACCGTGCGTCTGCTGCAGCCCGGACATGCGGGTCCGCAGGTCGCCGCGTGCCTCCCGGAATTCCGTATCCACTTCGAATGGGGTGCCTTCGAGATCGTTATCGGTGGTGAAGCGGATGCCGTCGGCCATGAACACGACGCGTACGTCGACATCCATGAATGCATCCTGGTAATAGGTCATCATGTTGTTGATGCTGGTCAGCATGGACGAGAGTCGCTGAGGGTCCCCGTAGTCCACGTGGTAGACAACCTTCGCCTCCGGGTCGAACGCGTGGGACGGTGCGGCCCAGGCCAGCATCGCCAGCAAAATCGCGGCGCCCAGACCCGGTCGGACGGCGTGCAAGCGTCTGCATTCGAGCAGATTCGGGTGTTTCATGGATGGTCTCCTTTGATGGTTTTCTTGTCATATTCGCCCGCAATTCCCCTGTAGCGGGCGCGTGTACTCTATCCGATGTCCAGAGGGGCTACCAGCGGCTGCAAGCAAGCAAGCAAGCAAGCAAGAAAGAAAGAAAGAAAGAAAGAAAGAGGGCACGAATGGATTCGCGGCGCGGGAGGAGGTGCAGCACCCATCTACGAGGCGTCGAGGAACTGGGTGCCCATGATGTTGGCGCCGTGTTGTGGGCGGGCGTCTACCTGGCGTCGAATTCTGCTCGCGTGATTTCCACAAACTGGCCGAAGCTGTGCAGTCGGGCGACGTCGCTCCGGTCAACGCTCATCTGCAGTTCGAACGTCTTGCCTGTGACGAGCTCTTCGCGCTGTGCAGTCCCGGTCGATGTCAGCCGTGCCTTGATCCCGGGGATCTTGTTGCCATCCAGGTCCGCTGCCTGGACGAACAGGGTAAGCGCCTGGCCTCGATGATCCAGGAAATCCCCCGCACCGATGATCGGCGGTCCTCTCAGGGTGAAGGCGGGAGGGGCAGGGTCGTCGCGATCCGGTTCGATCAAGTCCTCCGTCAGTGTGGCAGTGCCGGTCAGGATCAGGTGATTGAACGGCATGGGCCTTCTTCCTTCGATCCTGAGATCGTCAACGTTGTATGGCCTGCCTTCCATCGGCACCAAGGGGATGGTTTGTCCCACCAGGTTCGTGAAGACATACTCGGAGATCTTCTCGTCCCATTGTCGTTCTCTTTCAGCGACGTGCCCGCGGAACGCTTCGGCCTGCTCCCAGTCGGTCGCCTGCAGTTGCCGCAGTTCCTGCTGCCACTGCGCGGATTCATCGAAGCGCGTCTGCTCGAGTTCGGGCAGGTTCTTCAGATAAGGGTTGGGCGGACCGAGACTGCGGGTTTCCTCTGCATCGACCGGAGCCGCGGCATTGGCCGCATCGGCTTCATCTGGCTGGTCGCAGCCGGAGGCGGCGAGCGCAATACCGGTAAGGAAGACGAGAAAGCCGGTGCGATTGTGGATTCGTTTCATCAATAGCTCCCTTGCGTCGACTGGGCGAGCCTTCGTCTGCTCAGACAGCCGCCGCCAACGCCCGACGACACGAGTCAAGTGAAGCCCGGGCCAACCAAGGGGCACCAAAAATAAACAGCCACTTGCGCGAATTCGTTGGCCGTACTCCCGGATCCCGAGCGCCTTTCTGGAAAGAAACCTGACGCCCCCGTGCCCGACGTGATTGGTGGCGCGATTGCGTCGGCTGCCCCCGCCGACTTCTTCCGGCAGGGTGTAGCGGGCTTGTGCCAGTTCGGTGATCATTTGACGCGTCTGTGCCGGTGCCAGGTCGGTTCGCTGCTCGGCGCGGCGTGTTTCCTCTACCAGGAAATCGTCTCTGACCGCGTGACGAAACCAGCGCGAGTTGTCACCGCGATGCAGGTGAAACGGCCAGGTTCTGCGCCTTGAGGTTGTGGCGCCCATCGGGCCCGCGAAAATAGAAACTGTGCCAGCGCAGGTCGCCCTCGGCATACTTGCGGTGATGGCGCACGAGCTCCGCACGCCCGGGCAAAGGGCGCTGGGCGTCATCGATACACCAGGCGGTTACCTGCTCGGGCTCTCGTGTCACAGGCCCTCGGGCCATGCGACCGTTCGTCCTGTGGCCCGGGCGAATTGGGCGGGTCCTGCAGCGCGCCGGGGTCTGCCCGCTGGCTACCGGCTTTCAGTCCGGGTGCGCGGGCAGGGAGGCGTAGTAGGCCGCCAGGGCCGCCATTTCTTCTTCTTCCAGCTCGCTGGCAATGCCCTCCATCAGTCCGGCGAGCGAGGTTTCGCGGGCGCCGTGGGCATAGGCCTGGAGTTGTGCCATGAGATAGCGGGGGGGATGGCCGGCCAGCGGCGGCAGGCTGGGATTGCGCTCGCGCCCTTCGTCGCCATGACAGGAGGCGCAGGACTGGATGTTGCGTTCTGGCAGCCCCTCAAGGGCGATCTCGCGCCCTCTGTTGACCAGATCGTCCGGCACGTCGTGCGGGCCGCCCGCCGGTTTCATTTCGGCGTAATAGCGGCTGATTGCTTCGATCTCGTCGTCGTCCAGATTCTGCGCGATCTGCGCCATGGTGGCGTTCGGACGCAGGCCTTCGCGGTAGGCCTCCATCTGTTCGATCAGGTATTGCTCCGGCAGTCCCGCCAGGCGCGGGAATGGGGGCTGCGACTGGCCCTGGCCCTGTTCGCCATGACACTGGATACAGGCGGTCGCACCGCGGTCATTGCCCTCTTGCGCAATGCGTGCACCGGGGTCTTCCTCGGCGCTGGCCGCTCCACCTGCGAGCCATAGCGGGGCAATCAGGATCAGCAACCGTAAAGCGGCCTGGCTGGGCGTGCGTGCTGCAGTCATCGAGAGCCCCGCTTGCGGAAGGGATACCTCCCATTGTAGCGGGATGGGGCCGCTGTGCGAGGAAGCTGGAGTGCTGAAGGCCCGAGGGATGTGCGGCAGGTCTCGCCAGTACGCCGGTGAATTTATTGTGATTCCACGCGGTCGGCGCCAGTGCGAGCGTGCGGGGGCCTGTGGTATTTCGCGCGGTCCGGGATGACGTTGCGGATGCCGCCTCGCGGATCCTCGACGTCCCCCTGATAGCGGGGCAGCAGGATCACGTGCAGATGGTCGATGCTTCGTCCCGCGGCCCGGCCGTCGTTGTTGCCAATGGTATAGGCGTCCGGCGGACTGTTCAGGAAGGGGAGTTCCAGTACGGCTTCGATGTGGTCCTTGGGGCGTTCGCGCAGATCCTCGCGCTGCAGCATCTTGCGGTACAGGCTGCCACGGTCGGTCGTTTCGATCACCCGCCGCACGCCATGAATGGCGTCGAAGTAGTCGGCGTGCTCGGTTTCGTCGAGCTCGAACAGGGAAACCACGTGCCGCCGCGGGATCACGAGGGCATGCCCCGGATTGACCGGGTTGGTGTCGAACAGGGCGACGAACGAACGGTTTTCGTAGATGAGGGGATCGGCCAGTCCGGCCGCGACGCGGCAGAAGTAACAATCCTTGCTGGCTGTGGCACGGGTCATCGAAATGCCTGGTGGTGATCGATTGGTTGCGGAACCTAAACCGGCAATTCTACTGGATCTTCAATCCTTCGTGGGGCAGTGGCGGGTGAAGTTCGTGTGACCGTACGCCCGATCTCGTGGGCGTGCGTGGGCGCTGCCGGGCGAACGCCAGCAAGATTCGACCACCCCTTCGCTTGTGGTGTCGCAAGTCGCGCTTGACGCCCCGCGGGTCAACACGTAAGTTCCCCATCATTGCAAGGGGTTTTTGCGGTCCTTCCTTCGAGCCGTTTTGCGGCCAGACCCACCATCCCCCGATACGTTGATCGAGGCTGTACGCCCCGCGTCCGCGGTGGCCGCGCGCCTCGATGGTCGCGCCGATGCGCGCCTGAAGCACAAACCGGATGCCCGGATTCGCGCCGGGCGGCCGCGTCGCGTCGACAGCCTGCCTGCCTGCCGGCCGCCGCGGGTGCCCGACGCCCCGGATGTTTTGTGTCACGACGTATCGAAGGGGGAGTCCATGTCCATGCCATTTTATGGCCTTGTGTTTGCGCTGCTGTGCGGTGTTGCCGCGCTGGCCTATGGTCTGTTTTCCATCCGCTGGGTGCTCTCGAAGTCAGAGGGGAGCCAGGAGATGCAGCGCATTGCCCGTGCTGTGCAGGAAGGTGCATCGGCCTACATGAAGCGGCAGTACACGACCATTGCGGTGGTCGGGGTGGTGCTGTTCGTCGGGCTTTGGCTGGTGATCGGCGTGGGCTCCGCGATCGGGTTTCTGATCGGTGCAGTGCTTTCGGGTGCGGCGGGGTTTATTGGCATGCATGTGGCGGTGCGGGCCAACGTGCGAACCGCGGCGGCGGCCAAGTCGGGGCTGGAAGCGGCGATGGACGTGGCCTTCCGCGGGGGCGCGGTGACCGGCCTGCTGGTGGTCGGGCTCGGGCTGCTGGGGGTGGCAGGCTATTTTGCCGTGCTCTGGTGGCTCACACCCGAGGGTGGCGAGGTCGGGCTTTCGCCGCTGGTGGGGCTGGCACTGGGCGGCTCGCTGATCTCGATTTTCGCGCGTGTCGGCGGTGGCATCTTCACCAAGGGCGCGGATGTCGGGGCGGACCTGGTGGGCAAGGTCGAGGCGGGCATCCCCGAGGATGACCCCCGCAACCCGGCCGTGATCGCCGACAACGTGGGCGACAACGTCGGGGACTGTGCCGGCATGGCCGCGGACCTGTTCGAGACCTACGCGGTGACCATCATCGCGACGATGATCCTGGGTACTTTGCTGATCCCCGAGCTGGGGCTGATGGCCTCGGTGTATCCGCTGGTGCTGGGGGGCGGGGCGATCCTCGCCTCCATCGTGGGCACCTTCGCGGTCAAGGCGCGCGATGGCTCGGAGATCATCAAGGGGCTCTACAAGGGCCTGATGGTGTCCGGCGGGCTTGCCGCGGTGGCCTTCCTGCCGATTACGCTGGTGCTGGTGCCGGACAACGCGCTGGCCACCAGCATGGGCATCGAGAGTGGCGCGGCCCTGCGTCTGTATGGCGCGGCGCTGGTGGGCCTGGTGCTGACCGGGGTGATCATGGTCGCCACGGACTATTACACCTCCACGGTGTTCCGCCCGGTCCGCCATCTGGCACAGGCCTCGACCACCGGGCACGCGACCAACATCATCGCCGGCCTGGCGCTGTCGATGAAGGCGACCGCCGCGCCAGTGCTGGCGGTCTGTGCGGCGATTCTGGTCGCCTATGCCTTCGGCGGCCTGTACGGCATTGCCATCGGCGCGACCACGATGCTGTCGATGACCGGGATCATCGTGGCCATGGACGCCTACGGGCCGATCACGGACAACGCCGGCGGCATCGCGGAGATGGCCGATCTGCCCTCCGAGGTGCGCGACACCACCGATGCCCTGGACGCGGTGGGCAATACGACCAAGGCGGTCACCAAGGGTTATGCGATCGGCTCGGCCGGGCTCGCGGCCCTGGTGCTGTTCGCCGACTACACCCACGAGCTGATGCGTCACTCCGATGCCACCCACAACTTCGAACTGAGCAATCCGAACGTGATTGTCGGGCTGTTTATCGGGGGCCTGGTCCCATTCCTGTTCGCCGCGATGACAATGGAATCGGTCGGACGCGCGGCCTCGGGCATCGTGAACGAGGTGCGGCGCCAGTTCCGCGAGATCAGCGGGATCATGGAGGGCACCACCAAGCCGGACTACACCCGAGCCGTGGACATGCTCACCGGCTCGGCGATCCGCGAGATGATCCTGCCCTCGTTGCTGCCGGTGCTGGTGCCGGTGCTGGTCGGCGTGTTCCTCGGCACCGAGGCGCTGGGCGGCCTGCTGATCGGGACGATCGTGACCGGCCTGTTCGTGGCGATCTCCCAGACCGCCGGTGGCGGGGCGTGGGATAACGCGAAGAAGTACATTGAAGACGGACACCACGGCGGGAAGGGCTCCGAGGCCCATCACGCGGCCGTCACCGGCGACACGGTGGGCGACCCGTACAAGGACACCTCGGGCCCCGCGATCAACCCGCTGATCAAGGTCATCAACATCATGGCGCTGCTGCTGGTGCCCGTCCTTTAGGGCCCAGCGAAACGGAAGGAGAACCGACATGCCGACAATCCGACTGCAAATGGCCCCGGATCTGGAGCTGAACATGGAGCTGGAGGTCGAGGGGGTTGATTGCGACAGCCGCGACTGGGACGTCCAGCAGCACAAGGCCGAGATCTACGCCGAATTCGAGCGCCGACTGAAGGCCGCGTTCCCCGAGGGCTTCAAGATTCACACCTTCGAGTTCGGCCTGGCCTGCAAGCCGCGCTAACGGGGCGGATAACACGGGGCATGGCCCGTGCGAGCACTATGCCGAGCATAGCCAGCGCGTAAACCAGTCCGTTGCCAGATCGGCCGCCTGCTCCAGGGTGCCCGGTTCATCGAACAGGTGAGTGGCGCCCGGCACGATAGCGAGCTTGCAGGTGGCACGCATGCGGGCCTGCGCTTCGCGGTTGAGCTGGATCACCATGGTGTCGTTGCCCCCGACAATTAGCAGGGTAGGCGATTCGACCCGGGGCAGGGCCTCGCCCGCCAGATCCGGGCGGCCGCCGCGGGAGACGACGGCGCGGATGGTATCGGGGGCCGCCGCTGCCGCCTGTAATGCGGCCGCCGCCCCGGTGCTGGCGCCAAACAGGCCCATCGGGAGCCCTGCGAGTCGGGGTTGCGAAGCGGCCCATTCGCAGGCCTGTACGAGCCGCCGGGCCAGCAGCGGGATGTCGAACCGGTTCTCGTAGGTGCGATCTTCCATCTCGGTCAGGAGGTCGAACATCAGCGTAGCGAGACCGGCTGCCTGCAGCACGTGGGCCACCTGGTGGTTGCGCGGGCTGAGGCGGCTGCTGCCGCTTCCATGTGCGAACACGACCAGACCGGCGGGTGCTTCGGGCAGGCCGAGTATCCCCTGATGGGGGTGCCCGTCCAGGGCGAGGGTCACATCCTGTTGTTCAGCGCGAGACATCGGGTTTGTGCGAATGATGGGCGCTCGCCAGCAGGTGGATCACCTCGTCGTCGGAGGTCTGCTCGAATGATTCGTAGTAGGACCCGACCGAACCCAGGTAGTACACCGGGCTGTCCAGGGTCACCACCTGGTCGACCTCGGCCTCGAGCAGTTCCGCCGTTTCGGCCGGGGCCACGGGGATCGCGACGATGATCTGGCTGGGGCGGCGTTGACGGGCGTCGCGGATGGCGGCGCGCATGGTCAGGCCGGTGGCAATGCCGTCATCGACGATGATGGCCAGTTTGCCGGCGACGTCCGGGGCGGGCGTGGTGCAGTACAAGTCGCGCCGCCGACGGGCCTCGGCGCGTTCGCGTGCCTCGGCCTGTTCCAGCCATTCGGGGTCGACGCGTTCTTCCTCGCGGGGGTTGCAAACGCGCTCGCCCTGTTCCGGGACCGCGCAGATCGCGTATTCGGGGTGAAACGGGTGGCCGATCTTGCGGGGGATCAGCAAATCCAGCGGCATATCCAGGTGACGTGCGACCACGGCCCCGAGCGGGACGCCGCCGCGCGGCAGGGCATACACCACGCCGGGCTGGCCACGGAAGCGGTCCAGCGCTTGCGCGAGTCGTCGGCCGGCGTCGGTGCGGTCCTGGAAACGCATGGGGCTCTCCGAGCGATACGCAGTTGAACTGACCTGGAGTGTAGGCCCGTATGGAGCGGAAAACACCGAAGGGCTGGGCAAAATCTGAGTTAGCGGATCTCGAGATTGTGGTAGCGGATCACGCGGTCGAGCTCGCCGGGGTGCAGCTCCAGGCTGTAATCCAGGCGCAGGCGTTCGATCAGGTCCGCACGGTGATGGGGGCACGGGTCCATCTGCTGGATGAACTGGCCGACGTCCTCGACGACCGCCCAGGGGTAGAGCAGCCAGCGCCATTCGCGAACGGTATGGCTGCGGAAGTCCGCCGGACAGGTGGTCGTGGTCTTTTCGTGCAGAACGGCGGTACGCACCGCCTCGGGCGACAAGGTCTCCAGATGCGGGCGTGCCGCGGCCAGGGTATCGCCGCTGTCGTTGACATCGTCCACCACCAGCACACGCTCACCGCGGACCTCGCCACTCAGGGGAACCGTCACGGCCGCGGACTGTTTCTCGCGCGCGCCGGAGGTGTAGTGCTCCACTTTGACGCTCAGCAGCTTGTGCACCTGCAGGAAGTCGCACAGGAATCGCGCCGGCATGAAGCCGCCACGGGCAATGGCGACGATCGTGTCGGGCCGGAAGTCGCTGTCCAAAATCTGGCGGGCAAGGGTGTCTGAGGCGTCGACCACCTCGTCCACACTGATCAGCTGTACCGGCATCTTGCGGGCTTCAGACATCGCTGGCGCTCTCCATCGCTGCTTCATCAAGGATGTTATCGGCCGGCCAGAAAGAGCAAGCGTGCGATGAACGCGATGGTCAGGATGATCCATCCGATGGGATAGGGCAGTACGCCGGTGAAGAATGCGGCCAGGCTGGCGACCAGCAGCAGGCCGAGGATGAGTAGCGGGATGTCCATACCGGTAGGATTGGGGGATGCGCCGTTGGTTCGCAGACCGGGCCTTTGTGGACCCGGGATCGGAACGATGGGGCGTCGCGCCCGTCGATGGGGAGAGGCTTGATGACGCAGAATAACGACATTCCGGCCTGCCCCCTGGAGATCGGCACGGTGCGCCTGCCCGAGGGCGGAGCCATCGGGATGACGCTTTGCCCCGGCAAGTGCGAGCCGGGTACGCCCGGTGGTCAGCGGGACCTGGCGGCGGATCTGGCCGCGATCCGGGGCTGGGGGGCGACGGCCGTGGTCACGCTGAACCAGGGGCATGAACTGGACGCGCTCGGTGTGCCCGAGCTGGGCGAGGCCGTGCGTGCGGCGGGGCTGGCGTGGCTGCCCCTGCCGATCGGTGACATGGCGGCACCGGATCGCCCATGGGAGTCGCGATGGCGCGAAGTCCGCCCCGAGGTGCACCGGCGGCTGCGTGCGGGCGAAGGGGTGATGTTTCACTGCGGTGGCGGGTTTGGCCGTGCGGGGACGATTGCGGCCTTGACGCTGATCGAACGGGGCCTCGCCCCGGAGGAGGCCATCGCAACGGTGCGCAAGGCGCGCCCCGGCGCGATCGAGAGCCCGGACCAGCAGCGCTACTTGTTGGGCCTGTCCGTAAACGGCGCCTGAGCATCCGGGTCCGGAGCCTCGCGGTCTGCGCCTTCTCCCGGCGCCTTCTGCAGCTCCGCCTCCACGTTGCCGATGATCTCCCGGCTCAGGGTCTGGATCAGCGGTTTGGCCGCCTGGCGGACGGTCTCTTCAAGCACAGGATTGTCGAGCTCGTACTCTAGACGCAGGTGGATCGTCGTGCCGTCTTTCACGGGTGTCAGGTGGTAGGTGCCATGATTCTGCACGCCGGCCAGCGATTGCCAGGAAAAGCGCTCCGGTGGGTCCGATTCTGTGATCTCGACATCGAAATTCAGCGGTATGCCGGCGATGCGGACGACCCATCGGTAGCGGGCCTCCCCGACGCGCGTTATCGTTTCGATGGCCTCGCTGTAATGGACGAAATCCTCGACGCGCGTGATCAGGGCGAATACATCGGCTCGGGCCGCGCGGATGTGGGCCTGGTGTTCGATCGTGGGCATGTTCAGCGACGCGGTTCGGAGGACTTCGAGTATGCAGGGAGGCAACCCGGTGTGCATCACACCCCCGCTCCGGGATGTAGCGGCCGCGTCACCCTTTACGGGAGCGACGGTGGATGAAGGTGCTCGTGATCCTGGGTCACCCGCGTACCGACAGCCTGTGCGGCGCGCTGGCCGAGGCCTACCGTGACGGGGCCCGGTCCGCCGGGGCGGAAGTGCGCTCCCTGGAGCTGGTGAATCTCGACTTCGATCCGCATGTCCACACGCCTTCGCCGAATCAGCAGGCGCTGGAACACGACCTGGACGCGGCGCGCGAACTGGTCGCCTGGGCCGATCACCTCGTATTCGTCTTTCCCACCTGGTGGGGCACCATGCCGGCGCTGCTCAAGGGTTTTCTCGATCGGGTGATGACGCCCGAGTTCGCCTTTCGCAGTTGTGAGGGCGGCACCGGATACGAGGGGCTGCTGCAGGGCCGCTCCGCACAACTGATCACCACGATGGATACCCCGGTACTGATCCATCGGCTGCTGTATCGCCAGCCGGGGATCAACGCGATGGCGCGGGCGACCCTGGGTTTTTGCGGCATCCGCCCGGTGCGGTCGTTGATGCTGGGTTCGGTGCGCGAGGCCGACGACCGAAAGCGCGAGGTATGGCTCGAACGCGCACGCGAGGAAGGGCTGCGCCTGCAGCATGGGCGCGAGAGTCTGCGCGAACGGGCCGGCTTCAAGCTGGGGGGCTGGCTGCAGGCGCTGCGTCTGCAGTTCTATCCGATGACCTTCGTCGCCTACACCGCAGGGGCCCTGGCAGCGGCCCCGGACGACGGTGTACTGCGCAACCCGGTGTTCTGGCTTGGCTATCTGTGCCTGTTCCTGCTCGAGGTGGCGACGGTCCTGGTCAATGAGCGAGTGGATTACAGCTCCGATCGCCAGAACCGGTTCTACAGTCCGTTTACCGGCGGCTCGCGGGTGCTGGTGGAGGGTCGGCTGTCCCTGCGCGAGATCAATACCGGTACGGTGGTGGCGCTGGGGGGCTTCGCGGCGGCGTTTGCCGCGCTGCTCGCGGTGGCGCCCGGCGATGCCGGTCCCATGCTGTGGGTGGCCGGCGTGCTGGCGGTGCTCGCGATCGGCTACACGGCGCCGCCTCTGAAGCTCAGCTACCGCGGGCTTGGGGAGGTGGATGTCGCGCTGACCCACAGCCTGGGTGTGCTGCTGTGTGGCTATGTATTCCTGGGCGGTGACTGGACGGACCCCCTGCCCTGGTGGCTGAGTCTGCCGCTGTTTCTGGCGATCATCCCGTCGATTACGCTTTCCGGTATTCCCGATCGCGAGGCGGACGCGGCCGTGGCCAAACGTACCCTGGCGGTGCGGCTGGGGAATGGTGGTGCCCTCGGTGTGGCGATGGGGTTCACCGTTCTGGCGGCGGTTGCGGGAACGACATTCCACCTGACCGGTTGGGCTCAGGGGGCCTATGAAGGCATTGCCTATTTCGTGGTTCCGCATGCGGCGTGGCTGATGTGGCTCCTGTGGCGCGAGCGGCAGCGCGGTGCGCCCGACGGACGCATCGACGGACTGATGGCGGTATCGCTAGCCTATGTGCTGTGGTTTGGCCTGGTGCCGCTGGTGAATCTCGCGGCGGGTTGATTGAGCAGAAGGCCGGCGCCATGGCCGATGCGGAGACGGGTGTTCGTGCTGGGGAGGGACGGAAGATGTTTGGAAGGCTGATGTCGAGTTTCGTTCTGCTGGGCATGTTGGCGACGCCGGCCCTGGCGGAAGACCGTGAGGCGTTTTATATCGCAGGCGATCGGGATGAGGCGCCGTATGGCTGGATTGACCGCGACGGGCGCTTCGTCGGGCACTATGTCCAGTTGATGCAGGAGGCCTTTGCCCATCTATGGGTTCCGCTGCGCCACGAGCCCCACGAATGGGAAGAGGCGCAGCGCCTGGTGAAGGAGGGCAAGGCCGACGCGATCATCACCACCATGACGCCGGAGCGCGAGGAATACCTGGTCGCGAGCGAAGTTGCGCTGGCCGAGCCGGAATGGGTGGCCTTCGTGCGTGAGGATCATCCCGAGCGCGATGAATTGCTGGCCAAGGAACGCCTGGAGGACTTTGCCGGTTACCGCGTGCTGGACTACGCCGGCAACGGCTGGGGCAAGGCCAACCTGGAGGGCCTGGACGTGCAGCGCGAAGGTACGCTTTCGGAAACCCTGCGGCGTCTGGCGGCCGGCGAAGGCGACGTGCTGATCAACATGAGCGAGGTGACCGAGCACACCATCCGGGAACTGAAGCGGGCCTATCCCCACGAGGCGGATTCGCTGGAGCGACTGGTGGCCTCGTCGAACGTGCTGGATGTGACATCAATGCATCTTCTGGTGCGCAAGGACTCGCCGCATGTGCATCTGGTGCCGCGGATCGACCAGGTCCTGCGGGAGCTGGGCATCTGACGTCCGCTCAGGGAAGACGGGTGCGACTGGCGGTTCTTCGCCCCGCCAGTCGAACAGGATATGCAGGATCGGTTCGATCGCCGGGGGGTATTCCGTCAGCGGACCGGGAACCAGGAGACCGCGGTGCGAGGCCTCCAGGATCAGGGGTTCGGGGTGGCCCTCCAGTGACAGGGACTCGATCGGCACGACCCCGTCGCCCAGGCCTTCGCTGGTGTCTTCCCACCAGTCTTCGATGCGTTCGGGCAGGTCTTCGATGCCGAACTGCTCGCTCAGGGCCTGCAGGCTGGCCTCCATCGCCGGTGTCGGTTCCGGCACGAGGCCGCCGATGATCTGTACCAGGATACCCTCCGGCCAGGGGCGCCGATTCAGATCCGCCAGAAATTCGCTGTCGGGCCGCAGATCGATCTTGGCCGCTCCCGTGCCGTCGCGCAGCCCGGCGAAAAGCGAAAAGCGCTGCTCACGTATGTCGGCGAGCCATTCGCGGACCTCGAGCCAGACCCGCAGGCGCGCCCAGTCAGAGCCCTGGTTGGGTGTGGCGACCAGGATCACGCCCGCAATGGGCGGTCCTTCGACACGTGGAGCTTCGTCGACCGGGTGTCTCCAGCGGGTGACAAAGTCGCGGATCACCAGGCCGCCCATGCTGTGCCCGACCAGAATGATCGGCTGGTCGGTATCCAGCGTTTCCCAGTATTCGGCCAGGAGGTCGGCACTTCGATCAATCGCCTGATCGTTAGGATACCGAAACTCCCAGCCATTGATGCCGGCCGTGTCGAGGGCAGGTGCAAGCGTGTCCCAGATATCCCCGGGCTCGTCGAGGCCGTGCAGCATGACGACCTCGGGGTGGACGTCATCATCGAAGACCGAGGATCGCGGAACAAAGCCGCGGAGGTCATCGGGCAGCGCCATGATCTCCGGAAACCATTCGTGCAGGCGGTCCTGGACCTCCAGGCGCAGTTCGCGCTCCTGTTCCGGATGCTGTTCGGTCCAGGTGACCCAGGCGAGGAACGCGAGTACCGGCAAGCCGATCACCAGAGCGGCTGCGTACAGCCGCTTGCGGGAGCGTGTTCGGCGGCGCGATTGGCGGGTCATATTGTAACGATTGGGCATGCGCGCGCGGATCGCAAGGGCCGCCCGGTGCCGGATGTGGTGGACCGGCCACGGAGTGTGCGTGGGGCGAGGTGTATCATGTCCGTACCCTTTTCCCGGAGCTTCCGCATGCGTCATTCGCCGCTCTTGTTGTTGCTGTGCCTGCCGTTTCTCCTCTCGGCCTGCGCAGGCCTGGATGTCCGCGACTTCGGCTTGAATGGCGAGGGGAGTGGAGGAGACCGGGCGGAAGAGGCGATCCGCGAGGCCCTTCGAGTCGGCACCGAACGAACCGTGGAACGCACGGGGCGGGAGGACGGCTATTGGGGCAACCAGGCCATACGGATCGGTCTGCCGCAGGAGTTGCGGCAGGCAGGGGATGTGCTGCGCAGCGCCGGACTGGGCAACCAGGTCGATGATCTCGAACGGCGCATGAACCGGGCCGCAGAGGCCGCCGCACGCGAGGCGACTCCGGTGTTCGTGAATGCGATTCGCGACATGCACCCGTCCGACGTTCACGCGGTTCTGCGCGGTGATGACGATGCCGCGACCCAGTACCTGCGCGGTGCGTCCGAGTCGGATCTGCGCGAGCGCTATGCGCCCGTGGTGCGCGAGCACATGGAAGGTGCCGGGGTGTACCGGGTGTACCAGCCGCTGCGCGATGCAGCCAGCCGTATCCCCGGCCTGGCCGATCTGGATGTGGATCTCGACCGCTATGTGACGGATCACGCGCTGGATGGCCTGTTTACCATCCTGGCGGACGAGGAACGCCGCATCCGCGAGGACCCGGCTGCACGTACGACGCAACTCCTGCGGGACTATTTCGGCTCATGACACGTGCATGACCGGCGTTTGTGACGCCATGAGACCGGTATCGAAAGCGCCTCGTGTCTGGGTCGTGGCGACACGGGTCGAGGCGATGCATGTGTCGAAATGACGCATCTGCAAGTGTGATGGTGTTCAACTTGCTCGCGGTGCCCTAAGGCTGAAAGCGCCTGCTGGCGCGAGTTTCCGAGATCAGGTCGTTTTGGCACGGAGCCTGCTTTGCTTTGGACCAAGGCCCGAGCAATCGCGACGGGCCATCAAAAGCCAACCGATCTGAAGCAGCAGGAGGCGCACGATGGGACACAAGACCGGTACCGCATATTCGATCGCGCTGGCCCTGGGCCTTGCCCTGGGCGGTGCGAGCACGGCGGCCGCAGAGGACCCGACGGTGTTCGAGCAGGAATGGACGGATGATCCCGAAATGTTCGCCGACGATGTCAGTGAAAGCGATCTGGAGAGCTTCCTGGCTGCGGCGCATGCCGCTCAGGACATCCGCGCTGAATACGCGGACGACATCGCGGAGGCGGAGGGCGAGGACGCCCAGGAACTGCGTGACGAAGCCAACGACGAAATGGTGGCAGCGATTGAGGATGAGGACCTGACGGTCGAGGAATACCAGGATATTGCCTACCTGATCGACAACGACAGCGATCTCGGGGAGCAATTCGCCGAGATTGCGAAGGGTTCGTAACCTGCACAAGCACTACGCCTGCTATCTCCCAGGACCCCGGCGGAGGCTTTGCCCGCTGGGGTTCATTGTGTGAGGGCTGCTGCGCGGCGTCGGGGGGTTATCAGGGTCAACCGCCTCGAGCAGCAGCAGGGATGGGACCTCGTCCGCTTGCAGGGGTCGGGCGAAGTAAAACCCCTGGATGCGGTCGAACCCGAGTTCCCGGCTCAGTTCGATCTGGTGCCGTGTCTCGATGCCCTCGGCCACGGTCGTCAGGCCAAGTGAGCCGGCCAGCAGTGCGATGCCTCGCGCGAGATCAGCGGCCGAGGGATCGTGGCCAAGGTTGGAAACAAGCTGACGGTCGAGCTTGAGCGTGTCGATCGGAAACCGGTTGAGGTAGGCGAGGGATGAATACCCGGTGCCGAAGTCGTCGATGGCGAGATGCACTCCCAGATGCTTCAGGGCCGCGAGGGCGGGTTTGGCGTCCTCGAGCACGAGCACGGTCTCGGTGAGTTCGATGGTCAGGAGGTCGGGCGGCAAGTGGTGTCGCTTGAGCGCGCGAGCGACATCGTATGCGAGTTCGGGGCGGATCAGGTCCCGGGCGGAGAGATTGATCGCGGTATACCAGGGCTCGCGGCCCTGCGCCTGAGCGTGGTTCTTCCACTCTTCGGTCTGTCGACAGGCCTCGGCGACTACCAACTCCCCGATATCGTGTATCAGAGAAGAATCCTCAGCCACGTCGAGGAAGTCCGCCGGGGTGAGCTCCCCGTGTACCGGGTGTTGCCAGCGGATCAGTGCCTCGACTCCGACAAAACGGCGCTGGCGGATCGAGTAGATCGGCTGGTAGCGCAGAAAGAACTCGTTGTGCTTCAGACCTCGCCGAATGTCGAACTCCTGGCGCATGCGCCGCAGCTCCTCGGTGACCGGGCGCAGCGCGGGAATGACCAGCCAGGCCATCAATTGCCCGATCCCAACGAAGAATGCCGTGCGCGTCAGCCAGCGTTCGGTCTCCTGGGCGGTGGCCGTTGCGACATCCACGTAGGTCAGGGGGCCGGCCAGCACACCGGCTACCAGCGCCACGATCAGGGCGGCGCCTGGGCCAAAGCGCGCGGCGGCAAACAGGATCGGCACGTAGTAGAGGTGCGGCACGATGCGGTCGGCACCGCCCGCCAGGTAGGGGATCAGCCAGGAAAGCAGGAGGCCCCCGACAATAATGAGCGTCGCGGAGACAAAGGACATCCCGACCCAGGAGCGGAGCGTGGTGCGCGCCAGGTATTCGGAATACCAGGACCCGTTTGCCTGGAGAGGTGCCGAGTCGGACCTGGACATCGGGAGCTCCTTGCTGGTTGCCGCCGGCCCATCCATGGGGCGGTGCCCGCCACGGCGGCTTCAGGAAGTCAGAGGTTCTGAAATAATGTCGCGCTCGGAGTTGTCTGGAGTCTAGTACAGCCCACAGCAAGTGCGAGCCATGCGTCCCTGTGCCGGGTGCAGATGTAAATCACGTGCTGTCCCGAGCTGTGAACATGGGCGTGGCAGGGGCGCGGAGTCTGCAGGATGCGGGCGATCTGCTGGACCGGCGCCATCGCGGGCGAGGCTATTCCGGGAGGAAGCGAATCTTGCCGTACCAGGCCTCGATGGTGCGTTCGGTGTCGTCGCAGTCGGTCATGATCGCGACGGCATCGATGGTGTCGATCTCGCGGTCGTGCAACTGCCGGAAATCCTCGCGCACATTGCGCCGCTCGGTGACCCATTGCCCGGTTTCGTCGGGCGCGCCGGAACGCACGGCGAGCATGCGGGCCTGGCTCGCGTAGGCATTCGGCCAGTCGGCACCTTCCGGTTTCTCGCTGGCCCACACGTAGTTGATCGCGCGGGTGCGCCAGCGCAGGAGGCCGCCATCCTTCACGACGTATACGCGCGCCGGGTAGTCGTCACCGGCACGTGTGGTCTCGTCAATGCCACTGAATGTCTCGTCCACGCGCCAGCTCCACTCGAGGATGGGGGTGCGTTCGAGGTCGATCGTCTTTTTCAGGTACAGCCCGGACGCGCTGTTGTCGCAACGCGCGTGGAGCGCCTCGCGCCCGTCGATCTCGACGGGCTCGTACTGCGTCTCGCCCTCGAACACCTCTTTCTCCCAATTCAGGATGTCGGTGGGGGTGAATCGCGGTTCCGAGGCAAGGGCAAGCCCAGGGGGGCAGGCGAGAATAACGGCAAGCAGGAGCCGTGGAAGCCGGTTGTCGGTTGGCGGGTAGCGGAACGGGTTGCTGATGGCCATGGCCCACCCTTTCCTGCCTCATGAATCTTCAAGCATAGGTGACGGCTGACCCGACGGGAAGCCCGAGCGCGGGGGCGGGGCCGCCCGTCCAGCACGCTGACACGTTCAAGGGAGGCATGGAGGCCGTCCGAGCAGGTGGTGTGGAAGCGCCCGAAGCGCGGCGACGGCCTCGGGCGCGAAAGGGGATTACTCGTGAACCACGATGCGTTGGCGGGTGGGGTGCAGGTCCACGCGGGACTTGGATTCGGCGCAGGCTTCCGCGACCTGCTCCAGTCCGGGCAGGTCGTTCCGCCGGGCAAGGTGGCGCAGCAGTTCGCTGCCCTGGCAGTCGATCAGCACCTCGCCGTCCTGGCGGCAATGGAACGCGGTGTCGTCGACGGTCCAGTCCATGCCATCGGGCATATTGAGTACCACGGGTTCTTTTTTCAGGACCTGCATCTTGGCCTACATCGCGTGCTGTCCGTCATCCCAGTTCACTGTGGGGACGTTGTCGTAATGGTGCATTGGGCGTGCTCCTGTTGCCTTCCCTGTGGATTCGGAAGTGCAGCTTCTTCCCTGACCACTACACACCCACGTTAGGAATGTTGCCCCGGGGCGCGTCAAATTCGTGCACGCCAGGGATTGCCAATGCGGACTGCGTTGAATGCGCCATGCAGACACCCTATAAGAAAGGATATGCAGAATTCGCGAGGACCGAACCATGAAAACGTCCAGCAACCGGATTTTCCGGGTGTTCGGGATCTGCTGCCGGGGGCCGTGGTTCCTGGCGGCATCGCTTGCGCTGCTGGCGGGTTGTGCAACGCCCTTCCCGGACCCGGATCCCGCCAAGCAGTTTGCTGACGGGCTGACAGCGGAGGAGCTCTTTGCCCGGGCCATGGCAGCCCATGGAGGGGATCTTCGCGAGTACGACGGTGACCTGAACCAGTCCACTGATGGCGAGTGGGGACGGATGGTGCAGCGGGTTCAGCCACTGGTGGCGGATGGTGGATACCGCGGCCAGGGCGAGGAGCGCTACCGCCCCGCGGACGGGCTCTATGCGGTTCATTACACGGGTCCGGAGGGCACCAAGACGGTAGTCCGCCAGCGCGACGACATTCGCGTGTACTACAACGGCGAGCGCAGCGATGACGAGGATCGGATCCGCGCAACTGCGATGACCACCGATGCCGGCAAGCTGTTCCACTACGGACCGACCTTCGTGAAGCACCGCGCGATATCAATGACGCGGCTGGAAGATCGCCGCGAGGATGGCGTGGACTATCGTCGTGTGCTGGCGACGATCCAGCCCGGCTTCGGCAAGGCGGACGAAGATCAGGTGGTGATGTGGATCCACCCCGAAACCGATCGGCTCTACCGGGTGCACATCACCCTAACAGGCTTCGAACCGACCCGGAATGCGCACGTCGACACAACCTTCCTGGATTACGAGGACGTCGGCCCGTACACGCTTCCTTCGCGCTTCGAGGAGCGCGTGCTCGGGCCGATCCGCCTGTTCGTGCACGAGTGGTGGGTGACCGGTCGTGACCAGGATCGTGGCTGGACCGACGACGATGTCCGGGGGCCGGAGTTCACCGGGGCGGCCGCGCGGCCGGCCGGAGAATAGGCGCGACGCTTGCGTGACCACTGGAGCAGCCGCAGGAAGGTCTGTGGTAGCGCGTTGGCCTGAACGAGTACGGCGAGTCCGGCCTGTTGCAGGATCCGGGCGCGCACCAGGCGGGTGACCTCGGCCGCGTAATCGGTGTCCAGGATGCGGCTGCGGGCCGCTGCCAGGTTGTCGCTGGTAATGCCCAGGTGGGCAATGGTCGACTCGAAGCGGTTCTGGATGGCCCCGAACTGGCTGCGCCGCGCGTTGACCGCAGCCAGCGCGGCATCCAGCCGTCAACGGGCGTCGCTGGCCCCCTGGCGCGAGGTCAGGTCGGCATCGTTCAGGCTCCCCCCGGGCTGGGTGGTGGCCGGCAGCCCGAGTTTGTCGATGGCGGTCTCACCCAAGATCGTCAGGGTCTCGCGGGCGATCAGGTTCAGCCGGCCGTCGTCGGTCAGGAGCGCGCCCGGTTGATCCCAGGGCGCGGTCGATCGCGGTCGCCAGCTCCTGCGGCGTGCGATAGCGGCCTGCAGGGACCTCCACCGGCTCGCGCTCGCCCACACGGATGAAGAAATCCTGCTCCACCTCCAGCGGCTCGGCCGCGAAGTGGGGCTCCAGTTCGCCGGAAGAGGCGCTGGCAATGGCACCCACGAAGCGGTTGCGCAGGCTGTTGCCGAGCTCGATGGCGAGAGTCTGCGCGGCCACTGTTGGGCGAACTTGAGGCCCGTGGGAATACTGATCACAGGGCAGGGGGTGATGCGCAGGCGTGCACATCGGCGCATGTTTCCTTAGGCTGCGCCAATTGGACTGGATTGGGAGGGGGCCATGGCCGATACGCAACCCGGACACCGGTATTCGCGGTTCTGGCGCATAGTGATCGCGATCCTGCTAGGGGTCGGGCTGGGGATCGTCTGGCTTTATGTGACCGCCCTGCTCGGGCTTGGCGGCGGGATCGATTTCATGCCCGTGCCGCTGGCCCGGACCTTCGAGTGGGGCACGCCGCTCCTGCTGCTCGGCGGGGCCGTCGGGTTTGCGCTGGGGCGGGCGCGGCTGGCGGCTGCGTTGTTCGGGCTGGCCGGGCTGTTGCTGCTGGTGGCTCTGGTCTTCGAGGGTGTTCGCGTGATGCTGCAGGATCCCGAGGCACGGAGCTATGAACACCAGATGGCACAAACGGCACGGGAAGGGGCCCGCCAGATAATCGAATGCGACAACGGCGAGACGCTACTGGTGCGTAAGGACCGACTGACCCCGGAAGAGATCGCGGTCCTGCAGATCCAGCGCATTCGTGCCGACGGGCGACTGGACCCGGAATTGCTGGCGACCACGGGCGTGGGCTACACGCCGAGTATCAGCGAGGGCATGCGACCGTATCTGGATAGCTCGGTCGAGTGTGATCTGGAAGGCTTTTCCAGTGCCGGGGAGGTGCTGGGCCGCCTGGAGGCATTTATTCAGGAACACCAGCCGAGGCACTCCAGTGCCGTGGCACCGGTCGAGCTGGTGGAACCGGAGTAGCCGCATCGGCATTGGACGGGCGCACCCGGCAGGTCCAGTAGATGCCGTGGAATTCGAGCATGGCGGCGTCGCCCTTGGTCCAGAAGACGATCTGCTCGTCGGGATTGGCGTAGCGGGCCCCGGAGGCGACGTCGGTCGCCTGCAAGACGGCCCTGGAGCGCCCAAAGCGCAGTTCGGCCTCGTTGCCACTGAAGCTTGCCATCAGGTTCGGGCCGCGATCACAGCTGTAGGGCACATCGCGTGCCTGCTCGGCGGTCGGGGGCAGGGTGCCGCAGGCCGCGAGGGCCAGTGTTGCGCCGATGACAGTCCAGGTCCGCACGCGCCGGTTCTCCTGCGGTTCAAGTGGACCATCCATGATACGCGTAGCCGGGTGTTGCACGTGAAGGCAGCGCTGTGACGCGGGATTCGAGCCGTTATAGTGGGAGCCAAGACACGAAAGGCGATTACGTTTTGTTTCCGCGGTGGTTTCTGGTTGCTTACCTGCTGTTTGTCTGCGTCCTGGTACCGGTCTATGCGGTCCATTACGGCTGGCTCAACTTCCTCTGGCTGTCCAATCTTGCGCTGATCGCCGGGTGTGCGGCGGCCTGGCTGGAGAGCCGGCGCCTGGCCAGCATGCTGGCTGTGGGCGTGGTCCTGCTGGAAATGGGGTGGGTGATCGACTTCCTGCTGGGCCTGATGCTGCTGGGCAATCCGCCATTCGGCTTTGTCGGCTACATGTTCGATCCGGAGCTCCCGCTCTACCTGCGGCTGTTCTCCCTCTACCACCTGCCGCTACCGTTTGTGCTGTTGTGGATGGTCTGGCGCCTGGGATACGACCCTCTGGCGGGCCGCTTGTGGGTGCTGGCGGGCTGGGCCGTGCTCTTGTTGTCGTATGTGCTGTCGACACCCGAGGCGAACGTGAACTGGGTGCTGGGGCCGTTGGCGCGCCCTCAGGAGCTGGTGCATCCCTATGTGTGGCTCGCAGCCCTGATGGCCGGCTGTGCCCTGGTCTGGTGGCTGAGTCATCGCATGCTGTGGTGGGGCATGGGTCGCTTCGGGCACGTTCATCCGCGCCGGGAAGGCGAGCGCGGTTGATCTGACGCAGTGGGCCCCGGCCCGGGACAGGCGATACTCTCCCGGGAACGCTTTTTCGAGGAGCGCGCGCACATGACGCTTTTCTGGGTGGCCCTGGTGCCGTTCGTGGTGCTGTTTGTCTGGCTGGTTCCACTGCGTCGGCCGGCCTACGAGGCGGCGCCACTGGCCTATCTGGCAACACTGATCATTGCCCTTTGGGTCTGGCAGATGCCGGGGGCCGTGCTGGGCGCGAGTCTGCTGGATGCGGGCGTGGTGTTTGTCGAGGTCATGTTGATTGTGGCCGTCGCGCTGCTGGTGCTGAACGTGATGATCGCGACCGGTCACATGGATGCGATTCAGTCGGTGATCGCGAGCGTGTCGCGCGACCAGCGCGTGCTGGCGATGCTGCTGGGGTGGGGCCTGGTCGGGTTCGTGGAGGGCATCGCCGGGTTCGGGACCCCGGCCGTGCTGGCGGCGCCGCTGCTCGTCTACTTCGGCATGAAGCCGCTCAAGGCCGTGGCGATTGCCCTGATCGGCAACAGCACGGCCGTCCCGTTTGGTGCGGCGGGCACCCCTGTGGTGATCGGCTTCGCGGGGCTGGGGCTGGACGATGCGGTGGTACAGGAGGCGGTGGTACGCACGGCGTTCATCCTCGCGCTGCTGGCCGTGTTTATCACCATATTCATGACCTGGGTCGCGACCCTGGGGGAAGAGAAGGGGCGCTTTCGCGAGTTTGTGCCGTTCGCGGTGCTCTCCGCACTCGCGTTCGGTATTCCGTATGCGCTGGTCGCGTGGCTGATCGGGCCGGAACTGCCCTCGATCGTCGGCGGCGTCGTCGCGATGGTGGTCATCGCGCTGGCTGCGCACAAGGGTTTTCTGCTCCCGGCGAGCCTGCGCAACACCGAGACCGAATCGGCCCCGATCAGGCGCGTGCTGATCGCCTTCATGCCGTTCGCCGTGATGTCTTTGGCCTTGATTGCCTCGCGCACGGTGATGCCCCTGCGCGAGGCCCTGCAGTCGGTTCGCTGGTCGCCGGGGGAGTTCCGGGGTGTGGAACTGGGGCAGAGCCTGGCCCCGCTGTACACGCCTTATTTCTACTTTGCCCTGGCGCTGGTGACCGCGCTGATCCTGTTTCGCGTGGGGCGCACCACGCTGGGCGAGGCCGTGGTGGCCACCGGACGCAAGCTGCGCGTGGCCGCGATTGTGCTGATCTTCATCATCGCGCTCACCCAGATCCTGCTGATGTCCGAGCTGAACGCGGCGGGGCTGCCCTCGATGCCGCAGGTGCTGGGGCAGGGGCTGGCCGACTGGCTGGGCGGTACGTTCGTGCTGTTCAGCGGATTCCTGGGCGCGCTGGGGTCGTTCATGACCGGAAGCGCCACGGTCTCCAATCTCCTCTTTGCCCGCCTGCAGGCCGATACCGCGGAGGCGGTGGCATTGTCGCTGCCGTCGATTCTCGCCCTGCAGCTGATCGGATCGGGCGTGGGCAACATGATCTCGCTGCACAACATCGCCATGGCGGCCGCAGCCTGCGGTCTGAAGGCACGTGAAGGCCAGGTGGTGCGGGAGACGATCGTGCCGGTCGTTGTGGTGTGTCTCGGGGCCGGCCTGCTGGCGTTCGTCTGGTAGGAACCCGGCCCCGAACATCATTTGCCCGATTGTGGCTAGAAGTTGTAGCCAAGCCCCACGGTGTAGGCAAAGGCGCCATCGCGGAAGGCTTCTTCCGCGTCGCTCGAACGCCGGAAGAACCACTGATACTCCACCCGGCCCAGTACGTAGGTGTTTTCCAGAACGTAGTACTTCAGGCCACCCTCCAGACCGGCAAAGCCGCTGTCACGAACGCCATCGCCGTAGATGACGCCCAGGCTGCCGCCACCGAACGGGCGCAGCCGTCCGTCCCGCGTTTGCAGGTTGGCATAACCGCGGGTCGATCCGTTCCAGAAGTCATCGCGCAGCCTCTCGCTCTCGATGTTGGCGTAGTTGACGCTTTGGCGAATCCCCAGAATGAAGTGGTCACGCAGATACCATCCCATCTCGCCGGAGATGCCAAAGCTCGTATTGTCGAACTTTCGGTCACTGCTGCCGGTGCCGGACAGCGAGAATTCGCGGTCGCCCTGGGAAGGACCGAAATTCGCTGCGGACCCTTGCTGAGCCTGTGCGGCCAGGGGAAGGGCTCCGGCCAGACAAAGTGTCAGCGCCAGTAGTTTTTTCATGTTGCAGGGCCTCTTTGTTAGACCCGGGTCCAGGATGGATCGGGGTCATGTTCCAGGACCAGGCTCGGCTATGCCGACTCCAGCTCCTGAGGCCAGATTGCAAGTGCGGGGGAGGGCGGTTCTGTACGGTGGCGTACACAGAACGCGCCCCAGTGCTTGCCCCAAACCGAAGAAGGTCCGTATGCCCCGCGCAATCAGACTAAAACCGACGAGCCAGATGATGTTGTTCAACATCAGAAAGGGCCTGATTCCGGGAATGGAGGCCGGGGCGCTACTCAGGGAGGGGCGAGTGCGACTGCATCGGTAGCGAATGCCTATACTCGAAATACGACCGGCAATCCCGCCGATTATCCACTTGGGAGGGCAGGACATGGACTGGAACAGGGTTCAAGGCAACTGGAAGCAGTTCAAGGGCAAGGTCAAGGCCCGTTGGGGCAGGTTTACCGATGACGAGCTCGAATCTGTGGCGGGCAAACGCGATGAACTGTCAGGACGAATCCAGGAACAATACGGTGTCACCAAGGACGAGGCAGAAAAGCAGATCAAGGAGTTCGAGAAGAAGGTGGATCGGGAGAAGCACTGAACAGCCAGAGTGCGCGGGCAACGCGCCCTCCCGGTTCAGTAAGGTTGCGTAGTCGCGGGTTCACCCAGGAGGCGGCTGTACTCGCGGGCAATCACCCGATAGCACTCGCAGCTGCGCGCCTCGAGTCCCGGACGATCCAGGATGATCAGGCGCCCACGATGGTAGGTGATCAAGCCGGCCTTTTGCAGTCTGCCCGCGGCCTCGGTGACGCCTTCGCGCCGAACCCCCAGCATGTTCGCGATGAGTTCGTGAGTCATGCTGAGCTCGCGATGCGGCGCGCGGTCATCACTTAGCAACAGCCATCGGCAAAGCTGTCGCTCTACCGAATGATGGCGGTTGCAGGCGGAGGTCTGCGCCATTTGTGTGAACAGCGCCTGTGTGTAGTGCAATGTCAGGCGTTGCAGTTCGCCAGCGTGCGAAAATGCCTCTTTTACGATGGCGCTGCGAATGCGGTAGGCATGGCCCGGCATGCGCACCGTGGCCCGGGTGGGGGTCGTATAGCCGCCCATCAGCAAGGAAATTCCGACGACCCCCTCACGGCCGGCCACCGCAATCTCGCCACACTTTCCGTCTTCCATTACGCACATCAGAGCGACAATGGCCTCGGTGGGGAAATAGACGTAATGGGTGTCCGTGGGCGATTCGTAGAGGCTGGTCCCTTGCTGTCGCAGGATTGCTTTGAGGTGAGGGCGCAGGTAGTCGTATTCGCTGTCGGGCAAGGCCGCGAGCAATCCATTGTCGCGGGGCGACAGGCCGATCGATTGGGGCAAGGGCACCGGCAGGTCCGTTTGGTTTCCGGGGAAGTCGAAGATCCGAAAGCTTCGGATGATGCATGGCTTCAGCATACCCGCTCGAGCAATGCCAAACCCCCGCGGTGGCGACTGAAATCTTCCAGACGCCGACACCATTTTGCTGTTAAGCCGATTGGCTCAGCCGCGTCCGGTCGTGGCAACCGGCGTGCCCCGATGCGGAGTGGGAAGCAATCCCGAGGGGAGAAAGCCCCCTCGGGACTGGACGCAGGGTCCTGCCTAGTCGCGTTCGTATTCCGGCGCCTCCTTGAGCGTGTCTTCATCCATGTCAATGTAGAGCTTGACCTCGTCGTTCTCGGTGGAGCGGTCGATCCGGTCCCAGGCGATGGCCACGTCCTTCTCGCCCATGCCGAGGACGCCTCCGGTGCCGATCACAACCGCGATAATACGGCCGTCCTGGTCGATGACCAGGTCGCTGATCTCCCCGACTTCTTCATCGCTGTCTCGACTATGGACCTTCTTGTCCATCAGGTCGGAGGCATGCAGTCCCTGCGCAGGCATCCGGTCGATATGGGGTGCATCGTCACGGTCATTGGCATCCTGTTCCTCCATCGCATTGCCGTCATTGGTGTCCATCTCGTGCTCGTCCGCCATTGCGCCGCCGATGCCAAAGGCGAGCACGGGGATCATGGCCGCGGCGAGTTTCAGTGAAGTGAATCTGTTCATGGCTTGTCTCCTTAAAAGTGTCCGGCCTGGGGCCGGCGGTCGACAGGTCACGCTGATCGCACGGGCGCGCATACCGCACGATGCAGTCGTATCGCTGATCCTGGGTGCACCGACAACCGGCGTCTGTACGCTGAACCACAAACGCTCGCACGCGTGGTGCGAGGACCCCTATGTGTCGCTGTGGAGACCACCTGGGCGCGTGTTCCGCGACCCTTTCCCACAGGATCGATCCCTGTTCACATCTTTTTCGCAATGCAGTGCTAGTCTCAGGACGAAGACCGGCACTCAATTGCCTGGTGATGCAAGGGGCGCCGATGACGTTTGTCCAGTTCAGGGGCGTAGTCAGCCAATGCCCTCGGCTTGGCCTGGTGGCGCTGTTGTTTCTGTTTTTTCCGGGGCCCGTTTTCTCGACACTGGATCAGCAGGACGTAGCCGCCCTGAGCCAGGACGGGATCGTGCATGGCATGCAGACGATCCGACGGGATTCTGGATCACAGGAGCGGAAAGACGGGTCTGTCCAGGAATCCCCTTCGCTCGGACCGTCGAATGGGTTGTCCCGTCGCCTGTGCATGGGCGAGAACGTTGTGCATTGCGGATTGAGCCGAGAGGTCGCTCACGGAGCTCAAGCCATGGTCTACGAAGGACGCGGAGAACCGGACCAGACCTGGTGGTACCTCATTGCGATGATTGCGGTGGGTACGTTGCTGCTGGTCAGCCTGCTTCTGGCTCACTACATTTGGCTCAACCGTCGGCTGCGGCACGAGGCCAGGCTGCACCAGGAGGTCGAGACGGTGTTGCGCAAGCAGCAGGACGAGCTTGTGCGCCTGGCCAACACGGACCCGTTGACCGGGGTCTGGAATCGCTTGAAGTTCGAGGGCGAGGCCAAGCACGAGGTTGCCCGGGCCGAACGTTACGATCTGTCCCTTTCGCTGATCTTTCTGGACCTTGACCACTTCAAGGAGGTCAATGACCGCTATGGGCACGCGATGGGGGATGCCATCCTGCGCGAGATGTGCGAACGGGTAAAGGACAGCTTGCGGGACTCGGACCATCTGTGCCGCTGGGGCGGCGAGGAATTCCTGATTCTGGTGCCCCACGCGGATCTGGACCGTGCGACGCTGCTGGCGGAGAAGCTGCGCCACGCTGTGGCCGATGTCCCGGCCGCCCATGGACAGCCCATGTCCGTTAGCCTTGGGGTCGTGTCCCGCGAAAGCGGGGACACCCTGGAGGATCTTGTGCGCAAGGCCGACGTGGCGCTGTACCGGGCCAAGTCCCGCGGCCGGAACCGCGTGGAGGTTTACCATCCCGGCGACCAGTCTGGCCTGCCTTGAGTCAGGAGGCGGTCAGCGGCTCGATTCGCAGTTCGACACGCCGGTTCAGGGCCCGCCCCTGTCCGTGGTCATTGTCCGCAATCGGGCGGTCCGGTCCATGACCGATGGCCATGATGCGGGCGTCCCCGATGCCTTTGGCATGGAGGTGCTGTGCGACGGACAGGGCCCGTTGCTCCGACAGGTGTTGATTGAATTGGCGCGCGCCGGCGGAGTCCGTGTGGCCGGCAACCGTGATGATGCTCGCGTGATACTCCTCCAGGACCTGTCCCAGCGCGTCGAGGATCGGCACCATGTCCGGGTGAATCGTTGCACTGTTGGTCTCGAAGGCGAGGTCACCCGCGAAAGTCAGGGTGATCGTGCGGTCCTCGCGGGAGAGCTCCACGCCCTGGTTGGCCAGATCCTGACGCAATCGGGCGGTCAGAACGTCCATATAGAAGCCCACACGGTCCGTGGCCACGGATTCGTGGCCCTCGTCCAGCAAGCGCTGGCGGCGTTCCGAGATGTCCTGGTCATTGCGCGCCAGATAGAGTCCGTTACGGGTGTATCCGTAAGACTGATCCTGCGAGGCCCCATCATCGCTGTCGGCAGCCCGTTCCCGACTCGGCTCTGCCGATGGCTCGCTGGCGGTGTCGGCATCGCGGGTGGGCATGAGCTCGCAGCCGGTCAGCAGCAGCGTCGCGACGATCACGGCAAGGCTATTGCGGCGAAAGATCGTACTCACTTCGATTCCTCGGAGTCATGGCACCAGTCGCGAAACGCGGGCCCAGTGATCGGGCGACTGAAATGGTACCCCTGCCCAAACCTGACCCCTTGCTGGCGCAGCCATTCCACCTGATGTCGGGACTCGATGCCTTCGGCCACGACATCCAGTTTCAGCGAGCGCGCCATGATGATGATATGGCTGATGATGTTACTGGTCACCGCTTCATGGCCGATGGCGTCGGCGAACGTCTTGTCGATCTTGAGTGTATCCAGTTCGAAGCTCTCGAGATACGCCAGGCTGGAGTAGCCGGTACCAAAGTCGTCAATGGCGATACGGTGGCCGCGCGCGCGAAGGGCCGTGATGCGTGCGCGAACGTCATCCGTGTTGAGCAGCGAGCGCTCTGTGATCTCGAGCTTGATGGCGCGGGCCGGGACCCTGGCTTTCTCCAGCTCGCGCTCCAGCGCCTCGCTGAAGTGGGTGGAGGCGAGGTCCTGGCCGGTGATGTTCAGATTGATCGGGCAATCCGGGCGGGCACGGAGTTGCGGTCCCAGTTCACGGAGAACGCAGCGCAGGACGGCGAGCGTCAGGTTCGTGCCCTGTCCCGTGTCCTCGGCCAGTGGCACGAAGACATCCGGGCCGATGGTCTCCTGGTTCTCCCGGCGCCAGCGCGCCAGGGCCTCGGCACCCTGACAGGTGCCCGTTTCCAGATCAACGATGGGCTGGAAGACCACCTGCAACTGGTCATGCGCGATGGCCTCGCGCAGTTCCGAAGCCAGGCTCAGATGGTGGCGGAAATAGCGCAGAATCAGGAACAGCCACATACCGATCAGCAGCAGCCCCAAGGCCCCGGCACCAGCCAGTGTCGGGAGATAGCGTTGCCAGAACTGCGCCATCGGTTGCACGGCGATGATGTCAATTGGAAAGATCGTGCCCAGTGACGAGCGACTCACCATCCGCTGTGCGTCACGGTCTACGGTCAGGCCAGGTTCGAAGGAGTGGAGATCGGGCAGGATCGCCGCGGAGGGATGCGTGACCATGGGCATGGATTCGACCCACAGCCCCACTTTCTGGTCCTCCAGCAAGCCTGGCGTGACCAGCAAGCGGGGGTCGATCGCGATATCGTGCTGACCATAGCGCATCAGGAACAGCTCCACGCCGCCCACGGCCGTGCTGGGGCTCGGCCACCATGCGACCAGACCACTGTCGTAGATCCGGCTGGCCTTGGGTGGCGTCAGGGCGTCGCCCTGCACGAAGCCGGCGCCACACACGCGCTCGACGGCCCGCCAGTAGCCGACGGCGCGAATATAGGGTCGCGACATCGCAGCGTCCTGGAGTTTGTTCAGGTGTTCCGTGGAGCAGGGCGTTGCGTCGAGCGCATTCAATTCGTCCAGAAGGTCGCGTGCGTCGATGATGGCCCATTCGGTCTGCTTGCCAAGGCGCTGCGCCAGTTCATCCAGGCGCTGTTCCTCGGCGACCACTGACCCCTGCCACAGGTACCAGCCCAGCAAAAACAGCGGGAACAGCAAGCCCAGGACCGTTACGCCGAAGACGGCAAACAGCACTTTGTCGCGCCGGGAGGCCATCGCGGGCAGCCCTCCGAAGGGATCCGATAGGGAAGATTTCAGGAGTGTAGCACGGGGTTATTGCGGCCCCATGCATTCTGGTCCGAACGTATAGTTCTGCTGCACATCGGGAGTGAGACGATGGATACCAGGCGGGAGCTTCAGGAGAAGTCGCCGCAGTCGCTGAGCCAGCATGATGGGGTATCGGTGGCGTGTGACTGCTGTTCGTGCGAGGCGGAGCCTTACTGGTGGGGTGTTGCCGCAGAGATGGGGATCGATCCGGAGTCCGAGAAACCGGACCGGGCGGCACAGGCCACCCGGCCGGAACTAGGTTAGTCAACCTCGACGGAGCCCTCGGCCTCGCCTTCGCCTTCGGCACCGGCTTCGGCACCGCTACCACCGGCTTCACCGCCAGCGCCAGCGCCGGCACCTGCGTCGGCGCCAGCGCCGCCACGGGCATCGTCGTCCTGACGGACATCACCGCTGGCTCCGGCATCGCCGCTTGCGCCAGCACCGCCTTCGGCACCCGGGGCCTGGCCTTCGGCCGCCGCGCCACCGGCCGTCCCGCCGCTGGCTTCGCCACCCATTTCGGAACCGCCGGCGGCACCGCCACTGGCTTCGGCACCGGTCTCGGCGGCACCTTCGGCGGCTGCGCCCAGGTTTTGCGCCTGTGCGGTGGCGAGACCACCCAGCGCAAACATCGAGGCGAGGGCAAAGGCAATTGCAGTCTTGCGATAGCTAAACATCAGTACAACCTCCTGCTTCGGATTCGTGAACGTTACTTCCGTGCGTCATGACCGACCGGCCGGGCATCGGCTTGTGCCGGTCTGCGTGTACACGTCTAGCGTGCGCTGCCAGGCGAACGAAAGGGTGCCGCAGGAAAGGTGCGAACAGCTTCACCTGGGGGGAGCCAGGAACCGGACTGCGATCAAACTATGGATTGGCGGGTTCAGTCGGCCGTGCTGGAGGCGCAATGGCCGATGGAGTCGGCTGCACAGATGCGCCCGTCGATCCAGATGGCGCGGTCCAGACGGACCCCCTCGAGTTGTACCCCGGCCACGTCTGCACCGGTGAGGTCGGCGTGGCGCAGGTCCGCGCCCATGAGCCGGGCGCCGCGGAGTCGAGCTCCGCGCAGGTTCGCGCCGGTCAGCAGCGCGTCCGAGAGATCAGCGCCTTCCAGGCGGGCCCCGTCGAGGTCTGTGTAGCGCAGATCGGCATCCATGAGTTGCGCGCGCTCCAGCCGCGCGTTGCTCAGGCGGGCGTCATACAGGCTGGCCCCGGTCAGGTCGGCCCCTCGCAGCGCGGCCCCGGCCTTGTTGCAGTAGTTCCAGTTCACCGAGGGGCCGGGGGGCGCATCGCAATCCGGTGTGGGTGTGGCCTCCTGATGCAGCGCGAACCAGGCGAGCAGGCCGGCGACCAGAAACAGCGCAACCCCGGATATGGCCCAGGGACGCGGGCCCTGCACCCATCGGCGCCACGGAAAGGGCGTGCGATCGAGGAGATCCGCCCATAGCTGGCGATGGCTCAAGGTCTCCAGATTCTCGGGACAGCGGCGGTCCCCCTTGCGCTGTTCGCGGTAGATCGGTTCCGAGGCTCGGGAACGGCGTTCCCGCAGGCGTTCGTCCTCGCGCAGCCGGGCGCGTTCCAGACGTTCCCGGCCTCCGGGGGTGTCGGCCAGGCGGACCTCCTCAGGGATCAGGTGAGGGCGCTCGGCGATGCGAACCCAGAACTGTCGGTCCTGGCTGACCTCGTCCTGTTCGGTCAGGCGCCCCAGGATCAGGAAACGCCCGATCTGGCGCGCGGGGTAGGGCCCGCAGACTCCGTCCGGCCGCCGCAGGAACCAGCGCTCATGACGTACGGCCTCCGACGAGGAGGGCGATGGGGCCACCACCTCGTCGGTCGAGTCGGATGGATCGGACGGTCGTGTGGTCACCGACTCGCCCCTTGTTCACTCGTGCCGGAATGGTCCGGTCGCCGGTCCTTCAGGTAGTGGCGCAGCTCGTCGGCGCTTGGCTGGGCCGCATCCAGAATCAGGTGTATTCGGTTGAAATGTAATAGTTGTGCGCCTCCCGTGTCCGGTGTCAGGTAGAGATCCGGACGTTCACGTTTGATCATCTCCCGGATCAGCGACTTCTGCATGACGCTGAAGGTCTTGAACAGCAGATCGGTGAGTCCGGGCTGCGGCCGGTCGCTGGCATTCCAGGCACCCGATACGTCGACGGCGATGACGATGTCTGCCTTGTCCTGCAGCAGGTCGTAGGGCAGCGGATTGGAGGCTCCGCCGTCGATCAGCAGGCGTCCGTCATCGGCAGGCACGGGTTCGAACAGACCAGGGACCGCCATGCTTGCCGCGATCGCCGGAAAGAGCTCGCCCTCCTGGAGGGCGACCGTCTGGCTGGTCCAGTAGTCGGTTGCTACCACGGTCAGCGGGATGCGCAGCTCGTCGAAGCTGCGGGCAGGGGTGTGCTCGGCCAGAAACCGCAGAAAGGTATCCGCGTCCAGCAGGGCGTTGCGGCCCAGGCGCAGGGGTATCAGCTCGAACAGTTCGAGATCCGAACGCGCCAGGCGGGACAGGGCGTCCATCTCCGAGCCGGCGAAATCGTCGAAGATGTCGAGGATTTCCTCCGCGCTGAGCCCGGCGGCATACAGGCCGCCGATTATCGCGCCGATGCTGGTGCCTGCGATATGGTCCGGCTGCAGACCGAGGTCGTCGAAGGCCTGCAGTATCGCGATGTGCGCCAGACCACCCGCGCCACCGGAGCCCAGGGCCAGGCCAATCGTCGGGCCCCGATCGGTGGCCGGTTCCGCATCGTCGCCGGTCGCGGGCATCGCCAGGAATGCCAGGAGCACGGCGATCAGCAGCCCCGCCCCGGGACGGGCCGTCGAGGTTTGGCGCTGGAGGGGCTTGATCGCGAACACGTGGATGCTCCGGCAGGTACTGTCCGCAGTATAGCGGTCGGTCTGGCTTGGCGTGGCTTGCTACCCTGAATCCCCTGCATACCGATCCGCATCACAGATGAATCCGCAAGCAACCCCCAACCTGGGCGTGTCGCAGTGCCTGCTGGGCGAGCCGGTGCGCTATGACGGTGGTCACCGGCGGGATGCCTTTCTGGTCGACCGCCTGGCACGCCATGTCGCGTGGGTACCCGTTTGTCCGGAGGCGGTGCTGGGCACGCCGCGCGAGCCGATGCACCTGGCGCGGGAAGGGGCACGCCTGGCGCTGCGCGGGAACGAGTCGGGTGGGGACTGCACGGGGCCCGTGCAGGGCTTTGTTCAAGCGCGCGTGCCGGCCCTCGCGGATGCCGGCCTGGATGGCTATGTATTCAAGGCACGATCGCCCAGTTGCGGGCTGCAGGTTCGTGTGGCGAACGAGGCCGAGCCCTCTGGGGGCTTGTTCGCCGCCGCACTGACCGATGCGCTACCCGATCTTCCCGTGATCGAGGAGGCCGGGCTCGTCGGTCGGGATACCCGCGAGGCCTTTCTCGAGCGCGTTTTTGCCCATGCGCGGATCCGAGGGTTGTTCGCCGCGCGCTGGACCCCGCAAGACCTGGTGCGTTTCCATACGCGCGAGAAGATGCTTCTGCTTGCCCATGACCGTGTCGGCTATGACCAGCTGGGGCGCCTGGTCGCACAGGCATCCGCGCGACCTCGTGACGAGGTCACGCGGGGATACACGCAGCGGTTTATGCGGGTGCTGGCCAAGCCCGCTTCGGTCGGCCAGCATGTGAACGTGCTACAGCATTTGGCGGGGCACTTTCGCGATCACCTCGACCGCTCCCGCCTCGCGGACCTGCATCGTGCGATCGACGCCTGTCGCCGGGACGAGTGCCCGCGACCGCATGTCTACGCGCAAATCCGTGCCCTGGCAGAAGAGCTGGATATCCAGTGGGTGCGCGAGCAAAGCATCCTGACCCCGTTTCCCCAGGAACTCCTGACCGAAGAGACTCATGACTGACGTCGCCGCCACCCCGATCATCGTACGCCTGGCCCCGGAGATTCACCTGAAGTCGCCCAGCACCCGGAGGCACTTCACGCGGGTCCTGCGGCGGAACCTCAAGCGGGGGCTGACCGGCATCCCGCATGAGCTGCGCACCCAGCAGGGCCGGCTGGTGCTCTATACACCGAAGCCGGAGGCGGCACAATCGGTCCTGCGCAAGGCCTTCGGGGTCAGTACCTTTTCGCCGGTCGAGGTGGTGCTCAAGGAGGTCTCGGTGGAACGCCTTTGCGAGGTCGTGGGCGCGCATTTCACGGAGGCGGTGCGCGGGCGCCGGTATGCCGTTCGCTGCAAGCGGCATGGCCGCAAGGATCTCTCGGCGACCGAGGTCGAGCGGCGGGTAGGCGCGGTGCTGGACGGGCCTGGCAGCGTCGACCTGGACAACCCGGAAGTGGTCGTCCGCATCGATCTGGATCGCGAGCAGGCCTGGATCTATTCCAGACGCGAGCAGGGGGGAGGGGGATTGCCACTGGGTGTGCAGGGGCGCGCCATGGTGCTGATTTCGGGCGGGTTCGATTCCGCGGTCGCCGCCTGGTACATCATGCGCCGCGGGACAGCCGTGGACTTCGTCTTCTGCAACCTCGGTGGTTCCGTGCACGAGGAGATGGTGCTCGCAGTCTGTCGCCGCCTGGTCAGCGACTGGGGCGCCGGCATCCGGCCCAGGATGTTCAGCGTCGACTTTTCCGGCGTGGTCGAGGATCTGCGGGCGAAGGTGCCCGGCGATGCCTGGCAGATCGTGCTGAAACGGCTGATGTATCGGGCGGCCGAGCCGATCGCGCGCAAGCGGGGCGCGGAGGCGCTGGTCACCGGCGAGGCGCTCAGTCAGGTCTCTTCGCAGACGCTGTCGAACCTGGAAACCATCGATGCGGTGGCCGGCCTTCCCGTACTGAGACCGCTGATCGGATTCGACAAGGCCGAGATCATGAACCGTGCCCGGGCCATCGGCACATTCGAGCTGTGCGAAAAGGTCCCCGAGTTCTGCGCGATCGCGGACCAGCGGCCGATGGTCACAAGCGAGCGTGCGCAGATCGAACGGCTGGAAGCGGCACTCAGTGACGCTTGTCTGGAGCACGCCGTCGCCGAGGCCCGGATGCATGATCTGGGCGCGGTGCCGGCAACGACCGAGCGTACGGGGTCGCTACTGGTGGACCGGATTCCCGACAGGGCGGAGATAATCGACTGTCAGCCGCCGGATCTGTACCGCGACTGGCATGTTCCAGGCGCGGTGAACCACCCGGCGGATGAACTGGCCGCGAGCTTCGAGCGACTGCCGCGTGACCGCTCGTATGTGCTTTACTGCTTTCGCGGGACGCAGTCCGCGGTGCTGGCCGAACGCATGCGGGCCGCGGGCTATGATGCGCGGGCCTTCGCGGGCAACGTGGCGAAACTGCGCCGACAATGGGAAGGACGCCCGACTGCCGATGCGGGTGTGTGACATTCCCCGTCAGGGGCTCCCGGGGGTGACCAGTACGCGTCCGCGGATCTGGCCGGCCAGCAACGCGTCGGCACGCTGTGGAAGCCGGGACAGACCGGTCTCTTCGGCCAGGCAACGCTCCAGCGTCTGCGCTGACAGGAGTTCGCCGATGCGTTGCCAGACCCGTTCGCGGTCGTTCGCCGGATATTGAACCGAGTCGATGCCCTGCAGGCGAATGCCGCGCAGCAGAAACGGGATGACCGTGGTGGTCAGCTCCGCACCGCCCGCGAGCCCGCAGGCCGCCACCACGCCGCGCGCCTGCGTCTCGGCGAGGGCGTGGGCGAGGGTATCGCCACCTACGCTGTCGATCACGCCCGCCCAGCGTTCGGACAGCAGCGGGCGGTCGGGTCGCTCGGCAAGCTCGGTTCGGGGCACGATCGAGCAGGCGCCCAGGGCCTCCAGATGGGCGGTGTTCTCCGGCCGTCCAGTGGCGGCCGCGACGCGATAGCCCAACGCGGCAAGGAGTGCGATCGCCAGGTTGCCCACGCCGCCGGAGGCGCCCGTGACCAGGATCTCGCCGCTCTCGGGGGTGATACCGCCCTGTTCCAGCGCCTCGACCGCCAGCATGGCGGTAAACCCGGCCGTGCCCACGATCATCGCGCTACGCGCATCCAGCGTGTCCGGGATCGGGGTCAGCCAGTCGCCCTGGACGCGGGCGTACTGTGCAAAGCCGCCCCAGTGGCGCTCGCCGACATGCCAGCCCGTCAGCAGGACGCGATCCCCCGGCCGGTAGCGGTCATCGGTGGACTCTCGCACCGTGCCGGCCAGGTCGATCCCCGGCACATGGGGGTATTCCTGCACCAGGCGGCCGAGACCGTTGATGATCATCGCATCCTTGTAGTTCAGCCCGGAGTGTTCAACGGCGACCAGCACCTCGCCGGCGGGGAGGTCGCTCCGGTTCAAGGTGCATACGTCGGGGATCGGTCGCGGGTAGCCGGTCTGCAGCCGCAGTGCGCTGAAAGTGTCTGTCGAGGTCATGGCGGGTCTGTATTCGGGTATGGGCCGCATGGCCCGCTACGGGGACAGCAGGCCGGCGCGAAAGAGTTCGTCGTAGGTCGTCAGGCCTTGTTCGGCCTTGTCCATGCCGTCATCGAGGAGCATGCGCCGGCCCTTGTCGGACAGGCGCTGGCGCAGTCCGCGGTCGTCGCGGTGATCGAGGATCGCCGCGGCGTCATCGTCGTCCAGGTGCCAGACCTCGAAGATGCCGATTCGGCCATGGTAGCCGAGATTGTTGCATGCGGAGCAGCCGCGCGCGGTCCAGATCGTCTCGGGGGCTTCGCGCCCACTGATACCGAGCCACTGTCGCTCCCTGTCGTCCGGTGCCCGGCGTTCGTGGCAATGGGGGCACAGACGTCGGACGAGGCGCTGCGCGATCACCAGTTCGAGCGTCGGTGCAATCTCGAAGTCCTCCAGGCCCATATTGCGCAGGGAGGCGACGGTACCGACCGCATCGCGACTGTGGAGGGTGGCCATCAGGGAGCGCCCGCTGGTGGCGATGTTGATCGCCCCCCGCGCAGAACCGCCATCGCGGACCTCGCCCACGAGCACGTAGTCCGGATCGAGTCGGAGCAGTGTCTGGGTACCCTGTTCGAAATCGAGCCCCTGTTCGCTGTTGATCTGGATCTGGTTGATCCCGGGGATGGCGTACTCCACCGGGTCCTCGAGGGTAATGATTTGCTGCGGCGTCTGACCAATCTCGTGCAGCAGGGCGTAGAGCGTCGTCGTTTTGCCGCTGCCGGTGGGGCCGGTGACCAGCAGCACACCGCCGGCCGTTTGTGTCCATTGGCGGATCGCGTCGAGCTCGCGCCCCGGCAGGCCCAGGTCCCCCAGGTCCTGAAAGGCGTCCGGCTCGGCCAGGATGCGCACGGAGAGCTTGTCGCCGTTGATGCAGGGCACCGTGGTGACACGAAGATCCAGGTGCCCCGTGTCTTCACCGCGCCAGGCGAAGCTGCCTTCGGCGGAGTTCAGGGTTGGCATGGGGTCCAGGCCGGCCAGTGTCTTGAGCTGGTTGGCCAGGAGCTCGCCCAGCCCGGGCTCGAGGGTGATGGCATCCACCATCAGGCCGTCGATGCGCAGGCGAATACGATAGCCGTGGGGTTCCGGGTCGAGGTGGATATCCGAGGCGCGTACGGCCACGGCGTCCTCGATCAGGGCATGGGCCTCGAGCCGGCCCTGCGCGTGTTCGTCCTCGTCGAGGTATTCGCGCAGGCCGGGGACAAGGTGGGGTTTCAGCGCGCGTCCGTCACCGGGCGTCTGGCGGAGGGGTTCCGGCATTCAGCCCCCGGTCGAACGACAGGACTTACCGTTGCGGGCGTTCGCGCAGCTCGCTCGCGGAGCGCGTGACCTGTGCCTCGCGGTCCAGCATGATCAGGGCCTGAGTTTCCTCGGCCTCCTCGCTCATCAGCTGGTCGCCTTCGACCCCGGGTGGCGGGCTTTGAGGACGCATCTCCATGACTTGGGCGAGGGTGGGCAGCTCGACTTTGGACACCAACTCGGCGGTGGCGTCCTGGGCCTGCGGATTCTGCATCGTCAGCACGAAGCCGGTCGCCAGCACGAGCAGCGACAGGATGAACGGGTGCTGTTGTTGGGCCGTATGCAGGGGACGCGTATCGAACATCGATGCAGCCTGAGTCAGAGTCTTGATCCATGGACAATACCCGCGGGAGCGGGTTCATTCAAGCAACCACGATTGCCTGGCGAGTGTCCGTCTCAGGCAACCCGGCGGCAGACCAGAAAGACCTCCCCGACATCCTCCGTCGGGATCATGCCCGGGTAGAGCTGCAGCGTCTTTTGCCGCTTCAGGGCCATCGGCATGAAGTAACGGTTGTAGTAATGCATGGCCGTATCGCGATGATGCTGCAGGAACCACATACCCAGCCGGGTGAGCAGCGACGAGCGGGGCTTCATGCCGAAGACAGCGCTTTGGTCGATGACCAGACCATGGCGTTCCAGCAAGGCGAACAGCCTGTTGGGTGTGTAGCGCCGATAGTGCCCCACGATTTCGTCGAAGCGGGTCCAGTACTGCGGATGGAGTGGCGTCGACAGCAGGATGCGCGCGCCCGGTGCCGCGACTCGCGTCAGTTCGCGCAGGGCCTGCTCGTCATCCTCCACGTGCTCGATGATATCGAGCGCACAGATCAGGTCGAAGCGCCCGTCTTCGTAGGGGAGGTCGCCGATGACCGCGGACTCCGCATGCCCGCCCTCGGCTCGCAGCGTGCGCAGGGCGGGGTCGCTGATGTCGGCGAAGTGAGTGCCGGCCAGGGGCAGCCGTGGACGCATGCCGGGCCCGACTTCGAGGCGCTCGCAGCCTTCCCGATTGAGTCGGCAGACCAGGGGCCAGGTATTGAACTGATCGGGTGACACCAGCTGCGAGTCCTTCCACAAGTCATTGTAGAAACGACGGTTGGTGTCGAGGAGCCGATCGTGGTCGGCCATGTGCGGGGAGGCGGGCTCAGGCACGCAGACTTCCGGGAAGCGAATGTGTGATGAGTATAGGGATTCTGTACAACCCCATGGCGGATACTGGGGGACGCATGCGGGAAGCTGTGAAGAGGTTCCGGGTTCCGGCCCCGGGAGGGCGCGCTGGTCTGGAGAGATGCCAGTCAGCCGAACTGCTGTTCCGCTGACTCATCTGGCTGTGCGGGGACCGAGACCACGCAGTTTCGTCCCCGGGCCTTGGCGTTGTAGACGGCCTCGTCGGCCGCACGGAACAGGTCATTGAGTTCGGCATTGCTGCCGGGCTCTCGGCTGGTGACGCCGAAGGATGCGGTGAGCGGCAGGCCCGCCGGGCGCAGATCCTGGATCCGCTGGCGCAGGTCCTCGGCACGGGTATGGGCATCGAACAGGTCGCTGCCCGGCATCAGCATCAGCAGCTCCTCGCCGCCAAAGCGGATGGGGACCTCGCCGGGGGCGGCGACCGCCCGCAGGAGCTCGCCAATGGCTGCGAGGACCTCGTCGCCGATCAGATGACCGTGACGGTCGTTGATGGCCTTGAAGTGGTCGAGGTCCATCAGGATCAGGGCCAGTGGTTGCTCGCGGCTGCACGGATCGTCGACATAACGGCTGGCGAAGTCGGTCAGGGCATTGCGATTGCTGAGGCCGGTCAGCGGGTCGACCATGGCCAGTTCGTAGTGTTTCTGGCGCTGGAGGCGTACCTCTTCCACCAGTCGCTTGTTGTTCAGCAGGTTGCACAGGCGCGCTCGAAGTTCATCCCCCTGGAAAGGCTTGGTGATGAAGTCATTCACCCCCAGGCGAAACAGCTCCGCGCGACGATGCTGGTCATCCAGCCCGGACATGGCGACGATCGGCATGGCGGTCATGTCCGGGCATTGCTGACGAATGTGCCCCACGAGCCCCATCCCGCTCAGGTCGCCCTCGACCAGGATATCGGTCAGGACCAGGTCGAACTGCGACGGCTCGAATGCCGCGAGGGCCGCGGCGGCGCTGGTGTAGTGGACGATATCGAGCCCCATGGGCTCCAGTGCGCGGTGCAGATAACGCGCGGCGGTAGGGCTGTCCTCCACGTACAGAATGCGGGCGCTGTGGAGGTGTTCCAGAGGCTGCGCGTAGCGTTCGGCCTGCTGGAAGAGGTCGCCAATGTTGGTCCGGTCGTGGACGTCGGTCGCCCCCACGGCGAAAGCGCGTTCACGAATACGTCTGTCCGGGTTGGACGTGAGGATGATCAGGGGGAGACCCTGGCCGTAGCGCTTCTTGCGCGCCTCGCGGCAGAATGCCAGGCCATCCATGTCGGGCAGGTTCAGCGCAACGCAGGCCAGCTGCGCGCGGAAGATCTCAAGGCGCGCGAGGCCCTCGGCGCCGGTGCCGGCCATGCTGGCTTCATGCCCGGCGGCGCCCACCATGCGGCTCCACAGGGCCCGGAACACGCGCGAGCGATCCACCACCAGAATCCTCATGATCCCGGCCCCTGTTGGTGATCTGGCGGTGGCCCCCTGTGGCCGCGCATGTCCTTGCTCCCGAGTCCATCCTGAAACTGCAGCCTCCGTGCTGCCGCTTCGTATAGTGCGTGCTGTGCGCCTTTGCAACAACTTTGACGCGGCAGCCCCGCGGTGGCGGCCCGGAAACGGAGCCTGGTGTCCTGACCGCATGCGGCGAGCCACGGTACAGTTCCCGGATGAAAGGGGAAAAACCGGAACAGGCACTGGATGCGCGCGCGTATCGCCAATGGGATGCCTGTGCCAGTGCGGCAGCGGTACGGGACGGGGAGGTAACGCCCGAGTCTCTGCTCCACTGTGCGCTGGAGCGCCTGGATACCGTCAATCCCGTGCTCAATGCGGTTTGCATCGACGCCCGCGAGCGTGCCCGCAAACGGATCGAGAAGCGTATTGAAGGCCCGTTTGCGGGCGTCCCCTTCCTGATCAAGGATCTGCTGCAGGACGTGCAGGGGTTGCGGAGTACCTCGGGCAGTCGGGCCTGCCGCGATGTGGTCGCATCGGCCACGGCTGACAGTGTGAGGCGCGCCGAGGAAGCGGGCCTGGTGATTCTGGGCAAGACCACGACGCCGGAATTCGGGCTCAAGGGGATTACGGAGTCCGTGCTCTGGGGGGCAACACGGAATCCCTGGGACATTGAGCGGTCGCCTGGCGGTTCCAGTGGTGGGGCGGCGGCGGCCGTGGCGGCCGGGGTTGTGCCCATGGCCGGTGCTAACGACGGGGCCGGATCGATTCGCATACCGGCCTCGTACTGCGGCCTGTTCGGATTGAAGCCTTCCCGGGGGCGGGTGCCGACCACGCCACTGGCCGGTGAGGCCTGGGAGGGTGCGGTGAGCGAGGGGGTGCTTTCGCGCAGCGTGCGCGACAGTGCCCGGATGCTCGATGTCCTGTCCTCCGGACACAGCGCCGCCGCGCCCTTTCGGGTGGAGGCGCCTCCGGCAAGCTTCGAGGCGCTCGCCCGGCGTGAGCCGGGCTGCCTGCGGGTCGGCTGGAACGTTGATTCGCCCGTGGGCGGGCGGGTCGATCGCGATTGTGTCGAGGCCGTTGAGCGAGCCGGCGGGTTACTGGAAGCCCAGGGGCACGTCGTCGAGCGGGTAACGGACTGGCCGGTGGACGGCCGGGGGGTGGCGCGGGCAGTACTGGCGCTGTTCTACGGGCAGGCCGCAGCGTTTGTGGCGCGGGCGCGCGAACGGGGTGCGCGCCGGGGCGAATTCGAGCTGGATACGCGCACGCTGGCGCGCCTGGGCCGGGCTTTGAATGCGGGGGAATACGCCCGCGCGCGGCAGGGCTGGCACCGCGTCCGTCTCGAGCTGGCGGCGCTGTTCGAGCGCTACGACCTCCTGCTGCTACCGACCGTGGCCATGCCGCCGCCGCGGATCGGCGAGCTGGAGCCGGTTCCCCTGGTTCGCGCCCTGCAGCGTCTCGCCCTGTACCTGCCGGTGGGCCGCTGGATGCTGAACAGCCGCTTTCTGGAGCGGATGACCTTCGAGAACCTGGAGCGCACGCCGTTTACCATGGCGGCCAATCTGGCCGGCATCCCCGCGATGTCGGTGCCGTTGCACTGGGATCGGGATGGACTCCCCGTGGGTGTGCAGTTCATGGCGCCCTGGGGCGAGGAGGGGCGGCTCCTCTCGCTGGCGACTCAGCTGGAGGCCGCGCAGCCCTGGTTTGACCGGGTGCCGCCACCCCTGCCGGGGACGGGCCAGGGCTGAAGCATCGTCCCTGCATCTGATTCCGGTCAGGCTAGGCGGTGCCGCCAGTCCGTGATTTCGTCATGCAGGCGCTGGCGGGCCGGATCGTCCAGGAAGGCGGCTTCGACCGCGTTGCGGGCGAGCTGCTCCAGCTCGTCGAGGGACAGACCCAGCGCATCCGTGGTCGCGCGGAAGTTCTCGCCGATGTAGCCCCCGAAGTAGGCGGGATCGTCGGAATTGATGGTGACCCGCAGGCCGGCATCGAGCAGGCGCTTGAGGTTGTGGTCCTCGAGCCGGTCGAACACGCGGAGCTTGATGTTCGACAGCGGGCAGACGGTCAGCGGGATCTGTTCCTTCGCAAGCCGTTGCAGCAGGGCGGGGTCCTGCTCGGCCTGCACGCCATGATCGATGCGGTCGACCTGCAGCAGGTCCAGGGCCTGGCGGATGTATTCGGGCGGGCCCTCCTCGCCGGCGTGGGCGACGACGCGGAAACCGGCCTCGCGTACGCGATCGAACACCGCCCGGAACTTCTCCGGCGGGTTGCCCTGTTCGGCCGAGTCCAGACCGAACGCCGCGATACGGTCACGGTAGGGCAGGGCCGCCTCGAAGGTCTCCATCGCGGCCTCGGCACTCAGGTGGCGCAGAAAGCACAGGATCAGGCGGCAGGAGATGCCCAGATCGCGTTCGCCGTCGTCCAGGGCGCGGGTGATGCCGTTGATCACCGTCGCGAACACCACACCGCGTTCGGTATGCGTCTGGGGATCGAAGAAGATCTCCGTGTGGCGCACGTGATCCTGCTGGCAGCGCTGCAGATAGGCCCAGGTCAGGTCATAGAAGTCCTGCTCGGTCAGCAGGACGCAGGCCCCCGCGTAGTAGATATCCAGAAACGACTGCAGGTCCTCGAACTGGTAGGCCGCGCGCACCTCGTCGATCGAGCCATAGGGCAGCTCCACGCCGTTGCGCTCGGCCAGCCGCAACAGGAGTTCCGGTTCCAGGGCGCCCTCGATGTGCAGGTGCAGCTCGACCTTGGGGAGGCGGGCGATGGCGTCTTGCATGGTGTTTCCCTAGTCCGTGCGGGGCGAGGCATGGTAACGGCTTGGCCCGACGGGTGCTCGGTGGGACCTCCGATCATGGCTCGATACGCGTGTCGCTGGTACCGCCGTGCTCGATCCAGCCATGGATCATTCGCGGGGTGGTGGTGCCGGCCGCACAGCGGCCCTCGCGGTCGATCACGATCGCACCGCCGTAGCCATCCAGTCGCTCGCGCAGCCGCCGCAGGCTCGCGTTGAGGGCTTCAGCGGCGCCTAGACCCAGCAGCGCGATACGGTCGGCCAGGTCCTTGGCGAAGACACTGCGCAGGAAATGCTCGCCGAGGCCGGTGGCGGAGATGGCGGCGGTGTGATCGTCGGCGTAGACGCCCGCCCCCGCGATGGGTGAGTCCCCGATGCGACCGGGGCGCTGGCCATTCATGCCGCCGGTGGAGGTTGCCGTCGCCAGGTGGCCGCGCTGATCGCGGGCGACCGCGCCGATGGTCCCCGGGGCAGGCTCGTCATGGTCCAGAGTGACCACGTCGCGCCGCAGCGTTCGTTCCAGTTGCTCCCGCCGCTGCGCCGTGATCAGGCGGCTTTCGTCGATCAGGGGCAGCCCGGCCTGCCGAGCAAAGCTTGCGGCGCCCTCTGCGACCAGGAACACGTGCGCACCGTCCTCCAGGATCGCGCGGGCCAGGCGGATGGGATTGGCGATCCCGCGAACCGCGCCCACGGCCCCCACACCGAGGGTTTCACCGTCCATGATTGCGGCGTCCAGCTCGACCGTGCCCTCGCGCGTCAGCGCGGCCCCGGTGCCGGCGTTGAACAGTGGGTCGTCCTCAAGCAGCGCCGCGCAGTATTCAACGGTATCGAGTGCGCGCTCGCCACGGGCCAGGCGCTCGCGGCCGGCCTCCAGTACCCGCAGCATCGCGGCGTGGTACTGCTCGGCAACCAGTGGGTCCTGGGCCTCGCGGATGCGCCCGGCACCGCCATGGATCATCAGCGAGAAGGACTTCGAGGCCATCAGCGGTCCTGCACCTGTCCGCGGATCAACAGGATGTCGCTGTGGCTGCCGGGGATGAACCGGCTCTGGGCGATCGCGATCTCGCCCGCCGCGTTGACCGCCATCCGCCGCTTCAGCTGCCCCTGCAGCCCGCCGCTGTAGGGCCGGTCGACGGTGCCCGGGACGGGCTCGACGGGCGCGAACTTCAGGTTGTCCAGTGGGGCGTGGGTAAACGCGAGGCCGTACGGGCGATCGGTCGGGTGTGGATAGCGCTGCCAGACGAGATAGAGCCGTTCGTCGGAGCGCGCCAGCGTGGGGAAGCCGCCCGGCCAGGCGTCCGCGTCGAGTTCGTTCGCCGGGCTGAACTCCAGGGCGTCGGCATCCGCTTGGGTGAGGTGCAGTCGACGGTGGTAGGGCTGGCGGTAGTCCTCCAGGTCGTTCGCCGGGATGGCCCCGAACGCAAGATGCGCGGTGCCTTCGTCATTCACTACCAGCGAAGGGGCATCGGCGTGACCGGGCGTTTCAAGCGCCGTGGCGGGAGTGGAAAAGCCTTCGCCCAGTTCATCGGAGCTCGCGATGCGGATGTCGGCATACGGACTGTCGCCCTCCGACCAGGCAAGCAGGACGCGCCCCGAGGGGGCCCGGGCCAGACTCGGTGCGCGGGCCGGTTTGTCGGCCCCCTCGTTGATCGTTTCGGGTTCCGCGAAGCTTTCGCCGTTGTCGGACGAGTAGGTGACGCGCAGCGGACCCTGGTATTCGGTCCAGGCCGCGACGACCTGACCCTCTCCGGCCAGCAGGAGGTCCAGGCTGCCGTTGTCCCAGCGATGGGCGGTGATGCGTCCCTTGCCGGCCCCATCGCGCGAATTCGACAGGTTCTGGTGATCCTCGAACGATCGGCCGCCGTCCCGGGAGCGGGCGTAGAGGATCTCCCCGCCGTGATCGCCGCCGGTAAACAGGATCTCCTGCCAGAGCAGGTGAACGGTGAAGTCGTCCTCGTCGTCTGGTGCCGGCTCGATCGCGACGCGCGGCAGCCAGGAGAAGGTGTCCGGTTCCCCGCCGATCCGGGTGGGTTCATCCAGGACGGCCTGACCGTCGCGGTCGTAGCGTTGCAGCAGGATCGCCTGCTCCACCTGGTCAACCCATACGACGACCACCTCGCCGTGGTCGTTGATCGCCACCGAGGCGTCGTCCACATAGCGAAAGTCGGAGGCATTCATGCGCCAGGGGCCTCGATAGGCCTCGCCGCGGGCGACCTCGACGGGATCCTGCCAGGCAACCCGGCTCTGGGCGTCGTCGTCCGCCAGGGCGGTTTTGGACCCAAAAACGAGAGCAAACCCGGCGACGAGGCCAATGGCCGGCCAGGCGTGTGCGTATGTGGTTCGAGGCATGCGACCTCCTGTGGCGAAATCCGGGCCCGTTTCGTGCAACTGCGCTTTATAGGACCACCGGGTGCCCGGAAGGATTCACGTCTATGCTCCAAGCGGTGACAGGAGCTCCTGCAGGAAACGGCCGAACAGGGCCGGCTCCAGGAAGAGCATGAAGCCCACGCCCCAGGCACCGCCCCAGAGGTGGGCGCTGTGATTCACGTTGTCGCGCGCCTGGCGCTGCGCCCAGAACGAATAGGCCACGTAGGCCGCCGCGAACACGATCGCCGGCATCGGGATGAAGAACACGAACAGCATCGACCAGGGTTGCAGCAGGATATAGGCGAACAAAACGGCCGAGACCGCCCCCGAGGCGCCCAGGCTGCGGTAGAAACGGTTGTCCCGGTGGCGCAGGTGGGTGGGCAGGATCGCCAGCACGATGCCGGCCAGGTAGAACGCCACAAAGCCGAGTACGCCAATCTCCGGGACCAGTACGCGCTCCATGGCCATGCCGAAGAAGAACAGCGTGATCATGTTGAACGCGAGATGGGTGCCGTCGGCGTGGATAAACCCGTGGGTGATCAGCCGCCAGTATTCACCGCGGGCCACTGCCGGTGGCCAGTAGATCATCCGCTCCAGTACGCGCGGGCGCTGCCAGGCCCAGATGGAGGTCGCCACGGTACCCGCGATGATGAACAGTGTGATGTAGAAGTCCTGTTCCATTGATGATCGGCCGCTCCCGAGGGGCCGGTTTTTCTGAAAGCTTCGGCCCCGGATCTTGAAAAGCTCGTTCGACTTCCTACCTATCGGGGTAGGAGCCCTGAATGCAAGTGCTCATGACACAGGATACGAGGAGGTGACTGCATGGACCTGCAAAAGCTCAAGCCGTGGAACTGGTTCAAGCGCGAGGAACAGGAACAGCCCGAGGTCCTGCCCGCGCGGCGCGATGATGCCCCGGGCGACCCGCTGCTGCGGATGCACCAGGAGATGGACCGGATGTTTGAGCAGTTCTTCGGTCGTGCCCCGGGGGGTGCCCTCGCGGGGCGTACCGGGCCCCTGTGGCTGAAGCCCAGCGTGGATATCGCCGAGGGACGCAAGGCCTATCGGATATCGGTGGAGGTGCCCGGGATCTCGGAGGACGAGATCGACCTCTCCATCGATGGGGACGACCTGATCATCTCGGGCGAGAAACGCCAGGAACACGAGGAAGACGAGGAGGGCTACCACCGGATCGAGCGCAGTTACGGGCAGTTTCGCCGAGTCCTGAGCCTTCCCGGTGATGCCGACACGGATGGCATATCCGCCCGCTTCAAGAACGGGGTGCTGGATGTCCATGTCCCCCGTCGCAAGGATGGCGAGCGCCCCGGGGTGCGGCGCATCGAGATTGGCCGTTAGGCCAAGGAGATCCAGCCAATGGAGAGCCGATCGGCACATGCGCATCGGCCCGGCGCAGTCTAGGCTGAAGAAAGCGTAGGCGGCAGGGAGGCCGATGATGACGCGCCGTATCGTGATCTGCGCGGACGGGACCTGGAACCGTCCGGAGGACGACGTCGAGTCCGACGTCCCGACGAACGTATTGCGGCTGGCGCGGGCGGTGGCGCCCGTGGACGCCGCCGGCGACACCCAGCAGGTGTTCTATGACTGGGGCGTGGGGTCCTACCATGCCCGGGTCAGTGGCGGCGTGACCGGCCGGGGCATCCACAAGAACATCACCGATGCCTACCGCTACATCGTGCAGAACTATGCCTCGGGGACGGAGCTCTTCTTGTTCGGGTTCAGCCGGGGTGCGTACACCGTGCGCAGCCTGTGCGGTCTGATCAACAACTGCGGGATCCTCCGGCGCCCGGATGCACGCCTGATCGAGCAGGCCTTTCGCCTGTACAAGCGCACGGGGGCGGCGTACAAGCCCGACGGCAAGCACTCGCGCGCCTTTCGCGAGGCCCACAGCCACCCCTCGCGGCAGATCCGTTTCGTGGGTGCCTGGGATACCGTCGGGGCGCTGGGCATCCCGTTTTCGGTGCTCGGGCTGTTCGATCGCACCGACGAGTTCTACGACACCAAGCTGGGCCCGAACGTCCGGGTTGCCCGGCATGCGCTGGCCATCGACGAGCGCCGTGCGGATTTCGAACCCACCCTGTGGGAGCCACGCGCAGGGCTGGATCTGGACCAGCAGTGGTTCGCCGGGGTGCACGCGGATGTCGGGGGCGGCTATCCGCCTGATGACAAGGGACTGCAGGTCGCCGATATTGCCCTCCACTGGATGCTGGAGCAGGCATCCGCCGCAGGGCTGGAGTTCGAGCCGCACCTCCCGGCCAGCCTGCGACCCGACCCTCGCGCCGCGATCCATCAGTCGCGGCGCCACATCTATCGCCTGCGCCGCACACTCGTCCGGGACCTCGAACCTGCGGATTCTTCGACCCGGCTGCACCCCTCGGTCGAAGAACGTTACCAGCAGTCTCGCGACTACCGGCCTCCAAACGTCAAGGCCTATCTCGCCAAGCGAGCCCGCGATAAGTGACCTCACTGGCCCCGGCCCGTGTCATCATGGATGCCCCGGCACGCGGTAGACCGATAGAGGCATAACCGCCGGTTGGGCGCGGCGCCGGGCTTGGGGGCGAAACAGTGGCGAGGACTTTGGGGAGGGGGCATGGCGAGGTCGCGTGACGCGAGCCAGGAACGCTGGATCGATCGGTTTCGTGTCCTGGAGACACTGGGGGAGAGTGCGCGCGACGGGCTGTATGTCGCGCATGACGGCGTGCTGGACCGGCGCGTGATGGTGCGTACGCTGACGCACCAGGCCCTGGGTGATGCCGAGGTGCGTGACGACCTGATGCGCGCGGCCCGCGCGGTGAGCCGCTTCCGGCATCCCCACAGCGCGGCGATCTTCGAAGCGGGGCCCTGGGACGAGGGCCTCTACCTCGTGTTCGAGTACATCGAGGGCGAAACGCTGGATGCCCTGCTTGCCAGGGGGCGGCTGCCGCTGGATCGCGCCCTGGCGCTGATGCGCGAGATGGTCGATGCCCTGGCCGCCGCGCACGAGCAGGGGATTGTGCATGGGTCGCTGCAGCCTGCGAACATCACAGTCGGCGCGGATGGTCATGCGCGCGTGACCGGTCTCGGGCTTGCGTTGCCGCAGGGGAGCGAGCAGGCCGCGGGGCATCAGACCCAGACGCGCCATTACCTGGCCCCGGAGCAGCTGCGTGGCGGACCGCCTTCACTGGCAGCCGACGTGTATTCGCTGGGTGCGCTGTTCTACGAACTGCTCGCGGGGCGTCGGGCCTTTCCCGGGGACACCGACCAGGATGTACTGAATGCGATGGAAGCCGGTGTCCCCGAGCCGCCGTCGAAGCACACGGGCGAGGGCGACGAACGCCTGGATGCCATCGCCCTGAGGGCGCAGCGGCCCGATCCGCACGAGCGCTACGCAACGGCCCAGGCACTGCGCGAGGCATTTCTTGCCGTAACCGAGGGTCGCGAGAACGAGGAGGGGGAGCCCGGCGATTTCATTCTGCGCCGGATCCGGCGCAAGCCCGATTTTCCGGGAGTCTCGGCGCATATTCGCGAGATTACCCAGTGTTCGGATGACAGCGAGCAGCGCTCGGTCGCCGAGCTGTCGAATGCCGTGCTGAAGGACTACGCGACGACACAGAAGCTTCTGCGGCTGGCCAATTCCCCTTTCTACAGCAACTTCGGAGGCAACATCCGCACGGTGTCCCGGGCGGTCGTCCTGCTGGGTTTCGAGCAGGTGCGCACGGCGGCGCTCGGCCTCGTCCTGCTGGAAAACCTCAAGGGCGGGAGCCAGTCCGCTCGTCTGATGCAGGCCATGGTCCAGACGCTGTTCAGCGCGATGCTGGCGCGCACGCTGGCCCGGCAGCTCGGTGGAATCGAAAGCGAACAGGCGTTTGTCTGCGCGTTGTTCCACGACATCGGGCGGATGCTGGCGCTCTACTACCTCCCCGAGGAGGCGGACGAGATCCAGATCCGGCAGACGCAGGGGGTCTCCGAGGGCAGCGCGGCGCGCCAGGTCCTTGGTATCTCGTACGAGGCACTGGCGCGTGCCGTACTGGAGGACTGGAACTTCCCGCGCGAGATCGTGCAGGCGGTCGAACGGGCGCCCGAGGGCACGCTGCCCGCGGTACGGGACCCGGACCAGCGCCTCCACCGGGTCGTGACCCTGGCCAGCGAGATGGCGGGTCGCATCATCCACCAGGACCCGGCGGAGCAGGATCTCGCCCTGGCGGAACTGCGGCGCAGGTACAAGGCCTCGCTGGATGTCGGGGCCACGGGTATGCGCCGAGCGATCCAGGAGGGGCGCGAGCGCCTCGAACAGTTTCTGAGCGTGGTCAAGCTGCCGCGCGAGGGGCAGGAACATCTGCGGCACCTGCGCCGGAATCTGGGGGTCGGCGATAACGCGCAGGGCGGCGATGCCCCCGACGAGGAGGCCCTGCTGGACGCCAATGGTGGCCCGGCGCCCGACGGCCCGGAGCCCGAGTCGACCTCGCCGGCCGAGCAGGCGGCGGCGCTGATGGAGTCGCTGACGGAAATGCTCGACGCAATGGTCGAGGGATCCGAGCTGAACCCGCTGGTGCAGGCCACGCTGGAAAACATCTACCAGGTGCTCGGACTGCGCCGCGCGATGCTGATGCTGGCGGATCGGGAACGGCGCACGCTGGTGGCCCATACGGCGTTCGGGCACGAGGCGGAATCCCTGTCCGGGCGTCTGCGCCTGTCGCTGTCCGGCTCGGGCAACGTGCTCTCGCTGGCCATGACGCAGCGCAAGGACATGGTGATCAGCGACAGCTCGGACCCGGCGATCAGCCGCTACATTCCAGGCGAGTTCCGTGATGCACTGGATGCGCGCAGCTTTCTGTTATTGCCTCTGGGTGTGCGTGAGCGGTGTGTAGGACTGCTGTACCTGGAGTTGCCGTCGGGCCGCACGGAGCTGGATCCGCTGGTCCTGCGCGCGCTGAAATCGGTAAGGAACCAGCTCGCCCTCGCGATCTGCGAGGCGCGTTCCTGAAGCCGACCCGAAGAGCCGGGTTCAGGGCTGCTCCTCGCCGGCAAGCAGCATGCAGGTGAGGGCGAGTACCCCGGAGACCTGCGCCAGCCAGCGGATGACCTCGTCGCGTTCCCCGGTGATGGGCGCCAGGTGTCCACCGGTCCAGCGCGGGACGAGCAGCGCCAGCAGCAGAAAATCGCCCCGGTGGAGTCAGCTCACGACGGTGCCCCGAAGGGTGACCATCCATCGAGTCTGGAAATGCCTCGTGTGCTTCGCAAGCGGGCGTCAGAGTCTGCGCCGGTACCAGTGGATCACGAGCCAGTCATACAGCGCGTGGGTGATGATGACCACCAGCAGGTTGCCTGTCAGGTAATAGACGAGTCCCAGATAGAGCCCGATGGCTGTGGCAAAAACGAAATAGAGCCGCGTGATCGCATGGGCCAGGCCGAAGATTACCCCGGCGATCAGGATGGCCAGGAACGCCGGGAGGTGGGTGTCCAGCCAGGTCTGCAGGACACCGCGTATCAGGAGTTCCTCGCCGAGCCCGGCCAGTAGAGAGATCAGCAGGATGGCCCCCGGCCAGGCGTTTCCGAACAACCGCGCGATGAAATCGCGCACCTGGCCCGAAAGGGTGTCGTAGGCGGACCCGCCGAAATGCGCGACCAGCCCCAGCATCGCCAGCATTGGCAGGACCGCGAGTACGCCGATCAATGCATGATCGGGGTCCCAATACAGGTGCTCGCCCAGCGGAATCCCGGCGATTGCGGCCAGCAGGAATGCCAGGGGAATCAGGGCGGCCTGGAACATCAGGCCGAGCAAAAGGGGATGGCTGCGCAGGTTCATGGGCGCAGGGTACCGTAGCGATGGGAAACCCTGTTATCGGATGCCCATCAGTGTCTGGACATGGCTGCGCACGCTGCGCGACAGCGCGGCGAGATCGTATCCGCCCTCCAGCACCGAGACCAGGCGTCCGGCCGTGTGCCGCTCGGCAATGTCCAGCAGCTGGCGCGTGATCCACTCGAAGTCGCTCTCGACCAGATTGAGACCGGCGAGCGGGTCGTCCCGGTGGGCGTCGAACCCGGCTGATATCAGGATCAACTCCGGCCGGAATCGTTCCAGGGCGGGCAGCCAGTCGCGCTCGATCGCCGCGCGAAAGGCGGGGCCGTCTGTACCCGCCGCGAGCGGCGTATGAACCAGGTGCTCGCGGCGGGACAGCGGGCGGTCCGGGTAGAACGGATGCTGGAAGCTGGAGCAGAACAGCACCCGGGGGTCATCGCGAAAGATATCCTCGGTCCCGTTGCCGTGGTGAACGTCGAAGTCCGCGATTGCGACACGGCTCAGGCCGTGCCCCTCCAGTGCCCAGCGCGCCGCGATGGCCACGTTGTTGAACAGGCAAAAGCCCATCGCCCGGTCCCGTTCCGCGTGGTGGCCCGGGGGACGAACCGCACAGAAGGCATGGTCAGCCTTGCCGTCCAGTACCCGCCGAACGCCCTCGATTGCCGCGCCGGCCGCATGATGTGCCGCGAAGACCGAGTGCTCATTGATACGGGTGTCGGGGTCCACTGCGACGCGAACGCCGGGCCCCGGTTGTGCGGCATGAATCGCGTCCACGTGTGCGCGGGTGTGGGCACGCGTCAGGTCCTCGTCCGTCGCTGCCGCTGGATCCTCGAGACGTTCCAGTCGCGCAAGGTTTTGCAGCGCGGCATCGATGGCGGCCAGGCGCTGCGGGCACTCCGGGTGTCCGGATCCCGGATCGTGAAGTCGGCCGGAGGGGTGGGTGATGTACAGGGTTCGCGCCATGGGCTTCGACCTCTGCTTGCTGGCCACGACATGCGGCGGGCGTCAGCGTAACTGGCTGTCCTTGGAGGCGCGCCGGTTGTAGGGGCTGAAGGCTGCGTCCGACTCGTCATGTGCTTCCTGGCAGGGGACGCACAGGCGTACGCCGGGCAGGGCACGGCGGCGGGCCTCGGGGATCGCGGCCCCGCATTCCTCGCACTCTTCCAGACTGTCGCCTTGCGGGAGCTGGCTGCGCACCCGCGCCAGCGCATCCTCGACAGTGTCGTCGATCTGTTCCTGTTCCGCGCCGTCTTTGGACCAGCCGCCTGCCATGACTCCGCTCCACTGAAACCCGCAGGGATTAGATACCCATGGCCCGGCAGGGAGTTCCCGGGTTGTTAGCCACCGTGGCCGAATTCGCGGGCGACGTAGTCGATGTCCTTGTCGCCCCGGCCGGACAGGTTGGCGAGGATCGTGACGCCGGGATGCTCGCGGCCGTGTTTCATCGCCCAGGCGACGGCGTGGGCGCTCTCCAGCGCCGGAATGATGCCCTCGGCGCGTGACAGCTGGTAGAAGGCCTCCAGGGTCTCGTCGTCGCTGATCGCATGGTAGGCCACGCGTTCGATGGTCTTCAGGTAGGAGTGTTCCGGGCCGACGCCGGGGTAGTCCAGCCCCGAGGCGATGGAGTGGACCGGGGCCGGGTTGCCTTCCTCGTCGGCCAGCAGCATGCACTTGAAGCCGTGGATCATGCCGGGCTTGCCGTAGGTCATCGTGGCGGAGTGCTGGCCCAGCTTGGTGCCGCGTCCGAGCGGCTCGACCCCGTTCAGCTGGACGCCGGCGTCCTCGATGAAGCCGGCAAACATACCCATCGCGTTGGAGCCTCCGCCGACGCAGGCGACGACGTGATCGGGCAGCTCGCCACCGGTCATCTCCATGAACTGCTCGCGCGCCTCGATGCCGACTACGGACTGGAAGTTGCGCACCATCAGCGGGAACGGGTGCGGCCCCACCACAGAGCCAATCGCGAACAGCGCCTCGTCGGCCTGCGACAGATAGGACTGGAAGGCGGAGTCCACGGCCTCCTTGAGCGAACGCCCGCCAAAGGAGACCGGCACGACCTGTGCGCCCATCAGTTTCATGCGGGTGACGTTGGGCGCTTCCTTGGCGATGTCGATCTCGCCCATGTGGATCTCGCATTCCATGCCGAAGTACGCGGCCGCCGTGGCCAGCGCGACCCCGTGCTGGCCGGCGCCGGTCTCCGCGATCAGCTTGCGCTTGCCCATGTGCTTGGCCAGCAGGGCCTCGCCCATGCAGTGGTTCAGCTTGTGCGCCCCGGAGTGGTTCAGGTCTTCGCGCTTGAGATAGATATGCGCGCCGGCCTCGCGGCTCAGGTTGTGCGCGTAGTACACCGGGGTGGGGCGGCCCTGGTAGTGCTTGCGGATGTAGCGCAGCTCGTTCAGGAAATCGGCGGAGCGGGCGAGCGCCAGGTAGGCGCGGTTGATCTCGGCAAAATGGGGTTCCAGTTCGGGTGGCAGGAACGCACCCCCGAACTCGCCGAAATAGCCTTCCTGGTTCGGAAAATCCTTCAGGTACGACATCGCCCGCCCTCGTGCATGTTCGAAAGGCCGAATGATCCTGTGCCGGGCGTCCTTTGCCAAGCCCGTTCCTGAAAACGCGGGCCTCAGGTTGATGACAGGCGGTCGCAGACCTGTGCGGTGAGTTCCAGGGAGCGACAGCGGGCGTCATGATCGAAGGTCGTGGTGGTCAGGATCAGTTCGTCGACCTGCGTGACTTCGAGGAAGCGGCGCATCTCCCGCTCGACCGTGTCGGGTGCCCCGATCGCGGAGCAGGCCATGGTCTGTTCGACAATCGCCCGTTCAGCCCGGTCGAGCTGTTCCCGGTAGTGCGGGATCGGGGGGTGGATCGGTTCGGGTCGGCCGCGGCGCAGGCTGATGAAGGCCTGCTCCATGGAACTGGCCAGTGTCTGCGCATCGGTATCGGTGTCGGCCACATAGACGTTGTAGCCGGCCATCACCCAGGGCTTATCCAGGTCCGGGGAGGGCCGGAATTCGCGGCGGTAGATCGCGATCGCGTCATGCAGCTGACCCGGGGCGAAATGCGAGGCAAAGGCGTAGGGCAGCCCCAGGTGCGCCGCAAGCCGGGCCCCGAACAGGCTCGATCCGAGGATCCAGACCGGAACATGCGAACCGGCGCCGGGTATCGCCCGAATGGCCTGGTCCGGAGCGGGGTCCGCCAGGTAGCCCTGCAGCTCCACCACATCGCGTGGGAACTGGTTGGGGTCGCTCTCCGCGCTGCGGCGCAGGGCGCGGGCCGTGGCCGGGTCTGTCCCCGGTGCACGGCCAAGCCCGAGGTCGATCCGACCGGGAAACAGGGCATCCAGTGTCCCGAACTGCTCGGCGACGATCAGCGGCGCGTGGTTGGGCAGCATGATGCCGCCAGCGCCCACGCGGATGCGCGCCGTGGCGGCCGCTACCTGGCCGATGACCACAGCAGTCGCCGCACTGGCGATCCCCGGCATGTTGTGGTGCTCGGCGAGCCAGTACCGCGTGAATCCCCGTTCGTCCGCCCGCCGGGCCAGGTCGAGGGTGTTGTGCAGGGCCTGCCCTGCGTCCGACCCCGCAGTGATCGGTGCGAGATCGAGTATGGAGAAGTCCGTCATCGGGGCATTGTAGGACAGGGAGCGTTGTGCCGATTGTCGGGTGACGGGGTAGCGGGGAATCGAGGCACCGTGCGGGCAGAGTGGGTCTATAGTCCGGGGTAGGGACGGAAAGAGGGCCGCAGCATGGGCATCGCGAGAACCCTGAGTGACTATCTGGCGGCACAGGGTGTCGCTTATGAACTGGTTCGGCACCCGTATTCCAGCAGTGCCACCCGAACGGCAGAGGCCGCGCACGTGCCCGGTGATCGGCTGGCGAAGGCCGTGCTGGTGGAGGATGCCGGCCATTACATGCTGGCGATCCTGCCGTCGTCGCGGCGCCTGCACTTCGGGCAGCTCCACCACCTGATCGGGGAGCATGTCGGGCTGGCCACCGAAAGGGAGGTGGCTGAACTCTTCCCGGATTGTGCACTGGGCGCGATCCCGGCCCTGGCCGAGCCCTACGGCCTGGAGGCGATGCTGGACGAACATGCCCCCACCGAGGGGGATGTATATCTCGAGGGTGGCGATCACGAGACCCTGGTGAAGCTGCCGGCCCTTGCCTGGCGGGACCTCCTGGGTGCGGCCCGGCACGGGTTGTTCAGTCGGCATTTGTAGCCGCTGTCGGTTGCACCATCGGCGTGTGCGGTGAATGCTGCGCTGATGGAAATCGCGATTCGTTTGCAGGGGCTGGTGCGCAGCTATAACGGCACCCGCGCGGTGGATGGTGTCGATCTGGAAGTCCCGAGGGGGAGCATCCTCGGCCTTCTGGGGCCGAACGGTGCCGGCAAGACCACCATCGTGCGCATGCTGGCCACCCTGATCACCCCGGATGCGGGCAGGGCCGAGGTGGGCGGCTTCGATGTCGTGCACGAGGCGGCGCGGGTGCGCGAGATCGTCGGGCTGACCGGGCAGTATGCCTCGGTCGACGAGAAGCTTACCGGGCGCGAGAACCTGTTGCTGATCGCGCGGTTGCTGGGTCTGGGGCGTCGCGACGCGCGTCGGCGCGCGGACGAGTTGCTGGGGCAGTTTCATCTCCAGGACGCGGCGAACCGTCCGGCACAGACCTATTCCGGTGGCATGCGGCGGCGGCTGGACCTGGCGGCCAGTCTGGTCGGGAACCCTGCCATTCTCTTTCTCGACGAGCCGACCACGGGACTGGACCCGCGGGCGCGCCGCGACCTGTGGCGCCTTGTGGGAGAACTGCGGGAGCAGGGCACCACCGTGCTGCTGACCACCCAGTATCTGGATGAAGCCGACGCCCTGGCAGATCGGATCGTGGTGCTGGATCGCGGGCGGATCATTGCCGAGGGGACCTCGGCGGAATTGAAGGAACGCGTGGGTGGCCGCTCGCTGTTCGTGGTAGTGGCGGACTCGGCCCGGCTCGATGATGCGGCGGAGGCGATCGCGCGTATCGTCGGGGAGGGCCCGCAGGCGCGGGACAGCACGCTGAGCGTCGCCGTGACGAGCAGTGCCGTGGTGCCGAAGGTGCTGCGGGCCCTGGATCAGGCGGAAATCGAGGTGGTCGAACTCGGTTTGCGCACCGCGAGCCTGGACGATGTCTTTCTGGCGCTGACCGGGCATGCGGCCGAGGCCACGTCCGAGATGTCAGAGGAGGACGCATGAAAGCACTGGACCAGACGCTGGCGCTGGCTTGGCGCAGTCTCGTGCAGGTGCGTCGCAATCCCTGGGAGCTGGGGGATTATTCCATCCAGCCGATCCTGTTTCTGGTGCTGTTCCTGTACGTGTTCGGCGGCGCGGTGGCGGGCTCGACCGAAGCCTATCTGCCATTCGTTCTGCCCGGTGTGATCGCGATGAACATGCTGTTCGTCACCGTCTACGTCGGGCACGGCCTGAATACGGATCTCACGCGCGGCGTGTTCGATCGCTTTCGCGCCCTGCCCATTCCGCGCTGGGCGCCACTGGCCGGGCGCATCCTGGCCGATCTGCTGAAACAGGCCCTTTGTATCGCGCTGTTGCTGATCGTGGGGGTGTTGCTGGGCTTCCGGATCGAGACCTCGGTCTGGGAGGTGCTGGCGATGGTGGCGCTGGTGCTGGTCTTCGCGTCGGCTGCGTCCTGGATTATGGTGCTGGTCGGTGTTCTGTCACGCGACCCCGAACATGTGCAGCTGTTCGGTTTTACGGCGTTGTTCCCGGTGACGTTCGTCTCCACCGCCTTTGTACCGCTGGATACCATGCCCGCCGTGCTGCAGCCCTTCGTGCAGGCCAACCCCGTCTCGTTGCTCGCGGACGCCTCGCGCGCCCTGTTGGGCGGGGGCAATGCGCTGGAGCCCGCCTTGTGGACCCTCGTCTGGGCTGCCGCGATTGCGGTGATCTTTGCACCGCTGTCCGTCTGGGCCCTGAATCGGCGTCTGGCGCGGGGATAGAGGCCCGGGAGAGGCGCCCCTCCGAAATTACATGCGCAGGTCCACGCGTTCAGAGCCCGGTGCGTCGATCCCGCGGTGCAGCAGTAGCGTCCCGCTCGCGTTCAGCAGTTCGGTGCTCAGCTGGCGAAACCGCACAACCGTCTCGGTCAGGCGCAGGCGGCTTTCCAGCAGGTCGCGCTGGGCCTGCGCCACGGCCAGTGCTGTGCCGGCTCCGACCCGGAATCGGGTCTGTTCGACTCGCAGGAGTTCCTCCTGCAGCTCGATGGTCTCTTCCTGCGCGCGGATCTGCTCGCGCACGCGGGCGGCGTCGAACCAGACCGAGCGCACGTCTTCGATCGCCAGCTGTTCCAGATTGGCCAGGGTCTCGGCGATCTGCTGCCGTGTAAGGCGGGCGCGCGTGTGCTCCGCCTCGGCGGCACGGTTGCCGATCGGCATCTCGAAGCGCAGCCCCGCGGCGAGGTCGTAGCCGTCGCCCTGGGTGTCGCGGAAGGTACGCCCGAAGCTGTCCGCATAGCCCGATTGCCCCAGCGTGACGAAGAAGTCCAGCCGGGGGAGGAGTCCGTTGCGGGTGCGGATGACCTCCAGCTCGTCGCGCTGAACTCGCAGGCGGGTCTCGTTCAAGTCCGCGCGGTGATCGCGCGCCAGCGCCACGTAGGTATCGAGCGGCTCGATCTCGTACCGGTCCAGCGCCGGTTCGGAGCTGGTCAGCAGCCGCGTGTCCCACAGGCCCCCGTCGCCCTGGAGCAGGCGCGCCAGGGTGTCCTGGGCGCGGGCGCGCTCGCTGCGGGCATCGATCAGCCCCTGGCGACGCAGAGCGACCTCGGCGCGTGCGGATACGGCCTCGGTCTCCGGCCGATCACCGGCATCGATGCGGCGTTGCGTCTCGTCCAGTTGCTGGCTGGCGACCGCCAGGGCCTCCTCGAAGATTTCGATCTGCTCGCCGGCGAGCACCAGGTCCCAGTAGGCCGTCTCGACGTCGGTGATCAGCTGCTCGACGAAGGCGCGCACCTCGTACTCGGTGGCCTCGACGTCCAGCCCGGCCTGCTGCAGGCGCACGAGATTGGACTCGATCCGGCCCCCGCGCAGAAGGGCCTGAGTCAGCGTCAGGCCGGCGCGCGAGGAAAACTGAGTCTGGTCGACCCGCGAACTGCTGGCGCGCTGGCTGCGTACGGACAGGCTCAGGTCGGTACCCGTCGGGAGCGACTGACGAACGCCCGCCTCGCCGAAGCGCTGGGTCGAGGTGACCTCGTCGGTATCTTCTTCGGCCTCTTCCAGCAGGCGCACGCTCTGGTCCCGGCTGACCTCGACCTCGGCGAACAGCTCGGGGTCGAACACGGCGCGCTCCTGTGCCTCGAAGGTACCCGCGATCGCGGTCTGCAGGCGTTCGGCGCGCAGGCCACGGTTGCCTTCCAGTGCCCGCGCCACGGCTTCTTCCAGCGAGAGCGTCTCCTCACCGACCGGCTCGCGGGCGAACGGATCGATCGCCATCAGCTGCTCGGCCGGCAGTGAAAGGCGCAACCCGTTGCCTGTCGGCTCGTCTTCGTCTGCCGCGGCGGGAATGGCCAGGGCCAGCGAAGCCAGCAGTGGCAGCGCGACTCGGTACAGGCTAGGCATCTTCGGTTCCGACTCGGTAGACGGGCTGTGGCCGCTCGCCGCGACGGTGGAACAGCAGGTAGAGCGTCGGGATCAGCACCAGGGTGATCAGGGTAGACGACAGCAGCCCGCCGATCACTACCCGTGCCATCGGCGCTTGGGCCTCACCGCCGTCGCCCATGCCGATGGCCAGGGGCGAGAGGGCCAGTATCGTGGTGAGCGTGGTCATCAGGATGGGGCGCAGGCGCTCGCCGGCTGCAGCCACGACTGCCTCGCGCAGGTCCATGCCGTCGTCACGGTGTCGTCGGGCCATGCGGTCCACCAGCAGGATCGCATTGTTCACCACAATGCCGACCAGCAGCAGCACGCCGATCAGCGACTGCACGTTGAGCGTGGTGTCGGTGACGATCAGCGCGCCGGTGACCCCGATGATCGCCAGCGGGATCGAGAACATCACAATCAGGGGGTCGCGCAGGGATTCGTACAGGCTGGCCATGACCATGTACACCAGCAGGGTGGCCAGCATCGTACCCAGCAGCAGTTCCGAGAATGCGGCTTCCTGTTCTTCGATATCGCCCGTGACGGAGTAGTCGATCTCCTCGGGCAGCGGGATGTCTGCCAGGGCCTCGCGGACCGAGGCCGCGACTTCGCCCAGCGAACGGTCCCCCAGATTGATGAACAGCGTCCGTACGCGGGCCTGTTCACGTCGTTCGATGCTGTCGGGCCCGATCTCGGTGTCGAATGAAATCAGGCTGCGCAAGGCGACGCGTTCGCCGTCCTCGCTACGCACGGTCAGGTTGAGCAGGTCGTCCAGCGAGCTCTGGTCCGCGTCGCGAAGCTGCACCCATATGCGGGTCTCGTCGCCCCCCGCGCGCAGCTGTCCGGCACTGGAGCCCCCCAGCGCAGTCTCCAGCGTCTGGGCAATGGTGCGCACATCTACGCCGAGGTCGGCGGCGCGGTCACGATGGATGCGGGTGGCGAATTCGGGCTGGCCGCCATCGGCCCCCACCCGCGTGTCGGTAATGCCGGGGACATCGGCCAGCGCCTCCTCGAAGCGCTCCAGCACCGCATTCATGGTCGACAGCTCGAAACCGCGTACCTCGACCGACAGGCGCTCCTCGTCATCGCCGCGCCCGAACCCGCGGAAGAAGATGCTGCTGGAGGCGCGCACCCGGATCTCGGTTCCGGGCGGGCTGCCCAGGGCCTCGCGCAGGGCAACGGCAATCTCCTCGGAAGAACGGCTGCGACTGTCGCGCGAGCCGACCATCACGCGCATGTTGCCGGAGGCGGGCGACGACGCACGGAAGGCGGAGGCGCCGGAGCTGGACACCAGGTTCTGGAGCTCCGGCACCTCGTCGCGGATGACCTCTTCCAGGCCGGCCATCGTGGAGTACAGTTCGTCCAGCGGCGTCCCGGGCTCCATGGAGACATGGACGCGCAGCTCGCCCTCGTCGGTGGCGGGCAGGAATTCGGTACCAACGCCGCGCAGGCCGGCGAGTGCGATGACCATCAGCAAGGCACTCATGCCGATCACCATCCAGGGATGGGCCAGTGTGCCGCGCAGCAGGCCTTGGTAACGCAGCTCCATGCGGGCGAGGGCACTGGTGTCGCCCCTGGGCATCGGGGCGCGCGCCATCAGCATCGGCACCACCGTCAGGGCCACGATCAGCGAGGCGGCGAGGGCAAAGGCCACGACGGCGGCGAGCGGCTTGAAGAGCTGCCCGGCCAGTTCCTGGGCGAAGAACAGCGGCAGGAAGATGGCCACGGTGGTCAACGTGCTGGCGATGATCGCGGGCGCCACGCGGCCGGTACCGCTGATGGCGGCCCCGATAGCTCCTTGCTCCGCGTGCTCCTCCCGCCTTCGGGCGATGCTCTCGATCACCACGATCGCGTTGTCGACCATCAGGCCCACGCCCAGTGCGATGCCGCCCATGGTCATCAGGTTGAGCGACTGTCCGCCGAAGTAGACCAGCCCGAACGTCGATATGACCGCGAGCGGGATCGCGGTGGCCGCCACCAGCGTGTAGCGGATGTTGCGCAGAAAGACGAGCAGTACCAGAACGGCCAGCGCGCTCCCGTACAGGATCGCCTGCCCGACATTGGTGATGGAGCTGCGGATGAATCCGGCCTCGTCGGTCACGGCACGGATGTCGATCTGTGGGAAATCGCGGTTGAGCCGGACCAGTTCGGCATGCACCGCCTCGGAGACCTCGACCGTATTGGCGTCCGCCAGTTTGCGCACGGCCAGCTGGACGCCTTCTTCCTGGTTGACCCGGAAACGGCGGGTGACGCGCTGGTGCGTATCACGGACCTCGGCGACCTGGTGCAGGTAGGTCACGCCATCCTCGCTGCGCTGGACCACGGTATCGCGTATCTCGCCCACCGAGCGGAACTCGGCCGGCGTGCGCAGGCGGTACTCACGGCGACCGTCCATGATCGGGCCGCCGGGGGTGATCACGTTGGCATCGCGGATGCGGTTGCGCAGGTCATCCAGCCCCAGGTCGATCGCCTGTATCCGGTCTGGATCGACCTCCACGCGCACTTCTCTTTCCAGCCCGCCAAACGTGTCCACCGCGGCTACGCCGGGGATGCGCTCCAGGCGCGGCGCAATGCGGTTGTCGATCAGGGTGCGCAGGTGAATGGCATCGAGCTGCGACCCGACGCCCAGGCGCATGATGGGCGAGTCCTGGGTGTCGAACTGGCGCACCAGGGGCCGATCCGCCCCATCCGGCAGCTGACCTTCAATACGCGCCAGACGATCGCGCAGGTCATCAACGGCCTGGCGGACATCCGTGCCCCAGGCAAAGTTGACGCGTACATTGCTGTTGCCTTCGGCCGAAGTGGAACGGATCTCCTGGGCCCCGGTGATTGCGGCCGCGGCCTGTTCCACTGGGCGGGTCACCAGTTGCTCGACCTCCTCGGCCCCGGCGTTGGGGTAGGAGGTCATCACCGTGACCACCGGATAGGTGATATCGGGCAGCAGGTCGACGGGCAGGCGGGTCAGCGCGGTCAGGCCCAGGATCACCACGATCAGGGCCACCATGCTGGTCAGCACGGGGCGGTGGACGGTAAGTCGAGCCGGATTCACGGCTCTTCGGTCTCTGACAGGTCCGGGGCGAAGTCCGCGCCGGGCACACTGCGCGGATCGGTCAGGCGCAGCGGGGTGCCATCGGCGAGCAGGTGTTGCCCCAGCACCACCACCTCGGTGCCCTCGGGCAACTCGGGTTCCAGCAGCTCGATCCAGTTGCCGTCACGCACGCCGGTAACGGCCATGTGGCGGCGAGCCTCTGGCCGTTCGCCGCTACGGTCTACGCTGAACAGGGTGGGACCCGCCTCGCGCTGGATGATGGCGTCCCGCGGTATCGCCAGCGTGTCCGAGCGCTGGCCGAGAGTGATCGCGGTTTCGACAAACATCCCGGGCCGCAGGCGTTCATCGTCGTTCGGTACTTCGACCTCGATTCGTGCCTGGCGCGAACCCGGGCGAAACTCCGGGGAGATCCGTGTGATGGTGCCTTCGAATAACTCGTCGGGGTACGAGGAGGTGCGCACGGTCACTTCCTGGCCGCGCGAGATCCGCGAATAGTCCGCTTCGGTGACTGCCAGAATCGCGCGGACCGGCTGCAGTGTGACGAGTGCCAGCGCGGGTTCGTTGGCGCTGATCACCGAGCCGGGGTCAACCAGGCGTTCGGCCACCCAGCGGGTGGTGCTGCCCGGGTCGGCGTCGATACGCGTGTAGCCCAGCTGGATCTCGCGGGTGCGCAGGGCAGAGCGGCGTTGTCGAATCTGGGACTCGGCAAGCGCCACGCGGGTCTGTGCCAGGGCGAGTTCGGTCTCGGCGGCCTCCAGCTCCGAGCGCGAGGCGATCCCCTGGTCGCGCAATTCGCGGGTGCGCTGCAGGTCGCGCTGGGCGGCGTTACGGCTGGCGACGGCCTCCGCCAGGCTGGCTTCGGCCACTTCCAGCTCGGCCTCGGCCTGCGTGACGTCCTGCTCGAATTCCTCGGTATCCAGCTGTAGCAGGGGGTCACCCGGTTCGACTCGGTCGCCCAGGTTCACGAAGACCTCGGCCACGCGGCCCCCGACGCGCGGTGTAATCACGATGCGATCGGCACCCTCGATACTGCCGGTGAAGCGGCGACGTTCCACCAGGTCCTGCGGCTGAACGGTAGCCACGGCGACGGCCACGGGCCGCGTTTCGCCGCCGCCAGCTCGCGTGGAGGTGGCCTGATCGTCATCGGTGCCCCAGACGAGCCAGGCCAGTACGCCGCCCGCCAGGAGAAACAGGATCAGCGTGATTACGGTGGAGGCTTTGGGCATGCGGGGGCTCAGAATTGGTGAGCGGGATCACGATATGCTGCGAGTGTGCCCCAAGCCGCTGAATCCCGCATGAACCTCGTTCATTTTGCCTATTTCGGTTCAAAATACTCGGGCAGGTGTCAACAAGCAGCGGTGCGCGAGGCGTGAGAGGAGGACCGATGATCAATACAAGGGATGGGGTCGGGCTGGTGGGCTGGGTGGCCCTGGTGTTCCTGGTGGCCTCCGCGGGCGGGTATGCCACCAGCCTGTCGGTGCAGGACTGGTACCAGACGCTGGAGCGTCCGGCACTTAATCCACCCGACGCCGTATTCGGTCCGGTCTGGACGATACTGTTTGCGCTGATGGCCGTGGCCGTCTGGCGGGTATGGCGTCGCGTCGGCTTCGCGGGGGCGCCGGTCGCGATAGGACTGTTCCTCGCCCAGCTGGTGCTGAATCTGGGCTGGTCCGTGCTGTTCTTCGGTATGCAAAGGCCCGATCTGGCATTGATCGAGATCCTGATTCTCTGGCCGCTGATCCTGGCGACTCTGATCGCCTTCTGGCGTCACGACCGGATCGCGAGCGCGCTGTTGCTGCCGTACCTGCTGTGGGTGGGCTTTGCGATCTACCTGAACGCGGCGATCGTTGTCCTCAATTAACGCGAGCGTCACATGGACCCGGTATCCTGACGCGCGCTTTCGCGGGACCGCGCCATGGGGGTGTGGTTCGGCCGCGAGGGCACCACCCCTATCGGCAAATGGTAACGATGTGTCCGAGAGCAGGATGAGCAGCGTATCCGGACAGCCAGACCCGGGCAGCCCGCCCACGCTGGGACTGAGCGCGTATGCGCGCATCACCGCGAACTACTGGGCGTTTACCGTCACCGACGGCGCGATCCGAATGCTGGTCGTGCTGTTCTTCCACCAGCTGGGCTACAGCCCGCTAGAAATCGCGTTCCTGTTCCTGTTCTACGAGCTGTTCGGGGTGATCACCAACCTGACCGGCGGCTGGCTGGCGGCACGGCTGGGGGTGAACACGACCATGATCGCCGGGACCCTGCTACAGGTCGCGGCCCTGTTGATGCTCACGGTGCCGGAGGCCTGGCTGGGCGTGGCCTACGTGATGTTCGCGCAGGCCGTTTCGGGCATCGCCAAGGACCTGAACAAGATGAGTGCGAAGTCCGGGGTGAAGCTGGTCGCCGGCGACGGGGAGGGGCGGCTGTTTCGCTGGGTGGCGGTACTCACCGGCTCGAAGAATGCGCTGAAGGGGGTCGGCTTCTTCGTCGGCGGGGCGCTGCTGTACTCGGTCGGGTTCCAGATGGCGCTGGTGATCCTGGCCGGGATGCTGGCCGTGGTGATGCTGTTCTCCATCGTCGGCCTGCCACGCGGGCTGGGGAAGATGGGCGGCAAGCCGAAATTCACCCAGATGTTTTCCAATTCCGCCGCGATCAACGTGCTCTCGGCCGCGCGGTTCTTCCTGTTCGGCGCGCGCGATGTCTGGTTCGTGGTGGCCCTGCCGGTGTTCCTGAGCGCGACGCTGGACTGGAACCACATGCAGGTGGGGGCGTTTCTGGCGCTGTGGGTGATCGGCTACGGCATCGTGCAGGCCTCGGTGCCGCGGCTGCTGGGGCGCGGCGGGCTGCACCCGACCGGTCTGACCGCACGCCTGTGGGCCTTCATCCTGATGCTGCTGCCCATCGGGATCGTGATCGGCCTGGAGACGGGACTGGACCCGGGCTGGGTGCTGATGGTCGGACTGGGCGTGTTCGGGGTGGTATTTGCGATCAACTCCGCCGTGCATTCGTTCCTGATCCTCGACTATGCGGAGAGCGATCGGGTCGCGATGAAGGTCGGCTTCTATTACATGGCCAACGCCGGTGGGCGTCTCGTCGGCACCATCGCCTCCGGTGCCATCTTCATGTTCTGGGGCCTGGAGGGCACGCTGATCGCATCCACACTGTTCATCTTCGCCACCTGGATGATCTCCTCCCTACTCCCTCGGGAGCCCGCCCGGGCTTGAGAAGAGGGTTCACTTTCAGTCTTCAAATCACTGTAATCCCTCGATGACTGCCTCGAGGGTGCGGGAACGGTAGCGGTCCGCGTGGCGCACCCAGCCGAGCTGGCGGGTGATGGGTGGGGCGGGCCATTCGAGGATGGCCAGTTCGTCGGTGGCCATGGTGCGGGGGAGGAAGCCGATCCCGAGGCCGGCGGCGATCATCATGCGGATGACCTCCAGGTACGGGCTCTCCTGCGCCGCGGTGGGGTGCAGGCCCTGTGCGGCCAGGGCCTGATCGATCTGGCGACGGGTGGTGGAGTCCACCGGTGGCAGGATCGCCGGCCAGTCGTGCAGCCGTTGCAGTGTTTCCAGCGGGGCATCCTGGGCGCGGCCACGGGCGATCATCGGGACCAGTTCGTCGGTCCAGACGGTGTGCGCCTCGGCGTCCTTTGGCAGGTCGCCGGGCAGTGTGGCCAGGGCCAGATCGGCGTCACCGTGCATGACCGCTTCGATGCCGGCCTCGGAATCCATGAACGCGAGTTCCAGCTCCAGCTCGGGGTAACGGATGCGCAGAGCGGCCAGCGGCGCGGGCAGGCGGTGCAGGGCGATGTGGTGCGAGGTGGCCAGGCGGATGCGTCCGCGAACGACCTGGTCGAGGTCCGCCACCTGCTGCTCGATCGCGTGCAGGCGGGCCAGGATCTCGCGTGCCTCGGGCAGCAGGCGTTCGGCGACCTCTGTGGGCCGCACGCGGCGCCCCTGACGTTCGAACAGGGGGCGTTGCAAGGTGGCCTCCAGCGACTGGATGCGCTTGCTGATCGCCGGCTGGGTCAGGTGCAGCCGCTCGGCCGCAGCGGAGAAGGCGCCGGTATCGACTACCGCCACGAAGGCCTGCAGGGACTCGATGCTGAGCTGTTCCGGGCGCATCTGCCGCCTCCGTGGGATAATGACCGGCTGATTGATACGGTGCCGGATCGGAATCCATAACTAAATGGAATACTAAAGATAATAAATCGGATTTGAAAGAATGGAAGGGCGGCCGCAGACTGGCAATCTGGTGATCCCGCTCGTCTGTAGGAGGCCAGCCCTCTGGCCGATTCGACGTCGGGGCCAATCGGCCAGAGGGCTGGCCTCCTACAGGGGGGCGAAGCGCATCGAAAACATGGCTGGAACATCGCGGCGCCGCCGCGGGAGCAGGTAATGGCAGGCAAGACACTGTACGACAAGCTGTGGGAGGCGCATGTGGTGCGCGAGGAGCCGGATGGCTCGACGCTGCTCTACATCGACCGCCACCTGGTGCACGAGGTGACCAGCCCGCAGGCCTTCGAGGGTCTGCGTCTGGCCGGGCGTAAGCCCTGGCGCGGGGATTCCGTGCTGGCCGTGCCGGACCACAATGTACCCACCGCCGACCGGGACAAGGGCATCGCGGATCCGGTCTCGCGCACCCAGGTGGAGACGCTGGAGACCAACGTCACGAGCCTGGGGCTGAAGTTCTTCCCGATGGCCGATGTACGCCAGGGCATCGTGCATGTGATCGGTCCCGAGCAGGGCGCGACCCTGCCGGGCATGACGGTCGTCTGCGGCGACTCGCACACCTCCACCCACGGCGCGCTGGGCGCGCTGGCCTTCGGCATCGGCACCTCCGAAGTCGAGCATGTCCTGGCCACGCAGTGCCTGTGGCAGAAGAAGACCAAGGCCATGCAGATCCGCGTGGAGGGCGAGCTGCGCCCGGGCGTGACCGCCAAGGATGTGGTGCTGGCGATCATCGGCCGCATCGGCACCGCCGGCGGCACCGGCTACGCGATCGAGTTTGCCGGCTCGGCGATCCAGAGCCTGTCGCTTGAGGGGCGCATGAGCATCTGCAACATGTCCATCGAGGCCGGGGCCCGCGCGGGCATGGTCGCGGTGGACGAGAAGACCATCGAGTATGTGCGCGGCAAGCCGCAGGCGCCGAGCGGCGAGCTGTTTGACAAGGCGGCGGAGTACTGGCGCACGCTGGTCTCCGACCCGGATGCCGAGTTCGACGCGGTGGTGGAGATGGATGCCGCCGAGATTGCCCCGCAGGTGAGCTGGGGCACCTCGCCGGAGATGGTCGCGCCGATCGATGGCCGCGTGCCGGATCCGGCGGCCGAGTCTGATCCGGTGCGTGCCGAGGGCATGAAGCGCGCGCTGGAGTACATGGACCTGCAGCCGAACACGCCGATGACCGAGATTCGTCCGGACAAGGTCTTCATCGGCTCCTGTACGAACTCACGGATCGAGGACCTGCGCGCCGCCGCCGAGGTGGTCAAGGGCCGCAAAAAGGCCGACAACATCAAGCTGGCGCTGGTGGTACCAGGGTCCGGGCTGGTGAAGCAGCAGGCGGAGCAGGAAGGGCTGGACCGGATCTTTCTGGATGCCGGCTTCGAGTGGCGCGAGCCGGGGTGTTCCATGTGCCTGGCGATGAACGCGGACCGGCTGGAGCCGGGCGAGCGCTGCGCCTCGACCTCGAACCGCAACTTCGAGGGCCGTCAGGGACAGGGCGGGCGTACCCATCTGGTCAGTCCGGCGCTGGCCGCCGCGGCCGCCGTGGCCGGGCACTTTGTCGAACCGTCGGCACTGAAGGAGGCGTAAGCGATGCAGGCTTTTACCGTACACAAGGGGATTGTCGCGCCGCTGGACCGCTCCAATGTCGATACCGACGCGATTATCCCGAAGCAGTACCTGAAGTCGGTCAAGCGCACGGGCTTCGGGCCCAACGCCTTCGACGACTGGCGCTACCTGGACCCGGGCGAGCCCGGCATGGACAGCTCCCAGCGCCGGATCAACCCGGATTTCGTGCTCAACCAGGCGCCGTTCGACCAGGCGAGCATGCTGCTGGCGCGCAAGAACTTCGGCTGCGGCTCCTCGCGCGAACACGCGGTGTGGGCGCTGACCGACTTCGGCTTTCGCGCGGTGATCGCGCCGTCATTCGCGGACATCTTCTTCTCCAACAGCTGCAAGAACGGGCTGCTGCCGGTGGTGCTGGCCGAGGACGAGGTGCAGGCACTGTTCGAGCAGGTCGAGGCGAACCCGGGCGCGCAGGTCGAGGTGAGCCTGGAAGAGATGACCGTAGCGGCACCGGACGGTACCGTGTTCCGTTTCACGCTCGATGAGGATCGCCGCCACCGCCTGCTGAACGGCCTGGATGACATTGCGCTGACGCTGCAGTACGCCGATGACATTCGTGCCTATGAAGAGCGCCAGCGGAGCGAATGGCCCTGGATGGCGGAGCACTCGCAGGGCTGAATGGTGCCCCTTGTAGGAGCCGAGCCTTCTCGGCGATCGGGCGCCACGATAGGCCCAATCGGCCAGAGGGCTGGCCTCCTACAGGTAGAAAAGAAATTCGATTGATCTGATGGTTAGGAGAGGTTTGTGAGCCGAATTCTGGTATTGCCCGGGGACGGGATCGGGCCCGAGATCGTGGCCGAGGCGCTGAAGGTGCTGGAGCGTGTGGGCGAGATCGGCGGCCTGGATCTGGAGATCGAGCAGGGGCTGATCGGGGGCGCGGCGCACGATGCGGCCGGGCACCCGTATCCGGAGGCCACCCGCGAGGCGGCCCGCCGCGCCGACGCAATCCTGCTCGGCGCGGTCGGCGGCCCGCAGTACGAGTCGCTGGAGCGTGACCTGCGCCCGGAGCGCGGACTGCTGGGCATCCGTTCGGACCTGGGGCTGTTCGCAAACCTGCGCCCGGCGATCCTGTATCCGCAGCTGGCCTCGGCCTCCACGCTGAAGCCGGAGGTCGTCAGCGGGCTGGATATCCTGATCGTGCGCGAGCTGACCGGCGGGATCTACTTCGGCCAGCCGCGCGGGATCGAGGAGCGCAATGGCGAGCGCTATGGCTTCAATACCGCCGCCTACAGCGAATCGGAGATCGAACGCATCGCGCGGGTTGGTTTCGAGTCCGCGATGAAGCGCGGCAAGCGCCTGTGCTCGGTGGACAAGGCCAATGTGCTCGAGGTCTCGGAGCTGTGGCGCGAGGTGGTCGAGCGCGTCGGGAAGGAATTCCCCGAGGTCGAGCTGTCTCATATGTATGTGGACAACGCGGCCATGCAGCTGGTGCGTGACCCGAAGCAGTTCGACGTGATGGTCACCGGCAACATGTTCGGCGACATCCTGTCCGATGCCGCGGCCATGCTGACCGGGTCCATCGGCATGCTGCCCTCGGCCTCGCTGAACAGCGAGGGGGTCGGTCTGTACGAGCCGATCCACGGCTCCGCGCCGGATATCGCCGGGCAGGGCAAGGCCAATCCGATGGCGACCGTGCTGTCGGTCGCGATGCTCTTGCGCCACAGCCTGAATCGTAATGACCTGGCCGAGCGCATAGAGCAGGCTGTGGGGCGGGTGCTGGATCAGGGGCTGCGCACGCCGGACATCTTTGGTGAGGGCATGACGCTGGTGGGCACCCAGGGGATGGGTGATGCCCTGGTGGCTGCGCTGGAGGGCTAGGCGTTGTAGCCAATGATGCGTTTCGCTGCGCTCAACGCATCCTACGAATGTTTCAACGGATCAGTATTTTGCAGTTAGAACTTAAACCGGGAATGAACGATGAGTGACCGCAAGTTTGACGTGGCCGTGGTGGGTGCAACCGGCGCCGTCGGCGAGACCCTGCTCTCCATCCTGGCGGAGCGCGACCTGCCGCTGGGCAAGGTGCATGCGCTGGCCAGTGCACGCTCGGCGGGCAAGACGGTCGCCTTTGGCAATCGCGAGCTGGAGGTCGAGGACCTGGCCACCTTCGATTTCTCCACTGTGCAGATCGGACTGTTCTCGCCGGGGGCCTCGGTGTCGGCGGAGTACGCGCCGAAGGCGGCCGCGGCCGGCTGCGTGGTGATCGACAACACCTCGCAGTTTCGCTACGACCCGGAAATCCCGCTGGTGGTGCCGGAGGTCAACCCGGACGCGGTGGGGGACTACACCCGCCACGGGATCATCGCGAACCCGAACTGCTCCACCATCCAGATGCTGGTGGCGCTGAAGCCGCTGCACGACGCGGTCGGTATCGAGCGCATCAACGTCGCGACGTACCAGGCCGTCTCCGGGACCGGCAAGGATGCGATCGAGGAACTGGCCCACCAGACGGCCGCGCTGCTGAACGGCCGCCCGGTCGAGTGCAATGTGTATCCCAAGCAGATCGCGTTCAACGCGCTGCCGCACATCGACGTCTTCCAGGAAAACGGCTACACCAAGGAAGAGATGAAGATGGTCTGGGAGACCCGCAAGATCATGGGCGACGAGTCCATACTGGTGAACCCGACCGCCGTGCGCATCCCGGTGTTCTACGGCCACTCCGAGGCGCTGCACATCGAGACCCGCGAGAAGATCAGCGCCGAGAAAGCGCGCGAGATCCTCTCCGCGGCGCCGGGCATCACGGTGCTGGACAAGCACGAGGACGGGGGCTACCCGACCGCCGTCACCGAGGGCTCCGGCAAGGACGCGGTGTTCGTCGGGCGGATCCGTGAGGACATCTCTCATCCCCGCGGGCTGGATCTCTGGGTGGTCTCCGACAACGTGCGTAAAGGGGCCGCGTTGAACACGATCCAGATTGCCGAGGTTTTGATCCGGGATTACCTGTGATTTAATCCGGTAAAAGTCCGGGAAAATTCATACCCGGCAAACCGTGGCCAGGGGGCGCGGGGGCTGTCATAGGGCCCCAGGCGATGACGGGCCGCGCGGCACATTCAGGGGGGATGCGTGCGCAAGTTACTATTCGGGCTACTGCTTTTGTTGCTGGTTGCACCGGCGTCATCGAACTCGGTGAGCTTCGGTGAGGTCAGCCTGCAATCTCATCTGAATCAGGCCCTGCGTGCGGAGATTCCGCTGCGGGGGGGTGCCGCGGCCAGTGACTCGCTGCAGGTGCGGCAGGCTTCGGAAAGTGAATACCGTCGCGCCGGCATGAGCCGTGGTGGTGTGCCGAGTGACCTGAACATCCAGGTGCAGGGCGAGGGTGCCGATCGCCGGGTCGTGCTGACGACCCGGCAGCCGGTGCGCGAACCGTATGTAGGCATCCTTCTCGAGGCGCGCTGGGACGGCGGTCGTTCGATGCGCGAAGTGTCCCTGTTGCTGGACCCGCCCGACACCATGCCTGCGGAGGCTGCCGCGCCTGTCCCGCGTGACACCGAACGCGACGCCCCGGCGCGTCGCGACGCGCCTATGCCGCGCGAGGGCGAGTCCTATACCGTGCGTAGCGGCGATACCCTCTATCGCATTGTCGAGCGTGCGGGTCTTGCCGGTATGGCCGATCAGGCCATGATCGCCTTCCTCGAGGCCAACCCGGACGCCTTTGCCGATCAGAACATCAACAGCCTGCGCGCTGGTGCCGAACTGACGGTCCCGTCGCGTTCCGAACTCGAACAGCGCAGTGCATCGGAGGCGCGCGAAGAGGTCCAGCGGCAGACGCAGGCCTGGCGCGACGGCACGGTGACTGCCGCTCGCGAAGAGCCGGAACCGGACGAAACCGCCGAGGCCGAGCCGGAAGTCGAACCGGTCCCGGAAGAAGACGAGGTTGTCGCGGAAGACGATGAAGCCGTTCCCGAGGACGACGAAGTGGCCGCGACGGACGAGGACGACGAGGCGGCAGTGGCCGACGACCGGCTGGAGATCGTGACCGAACTCCTGCCTGAGACAGATGAGGGCGCGGCGGCTGCCGCCGAGTCCCCCGATCTGCTCCAGGAGGCCATGCTGTCCCAGCGGGCCGAGATGGAGGGGATGCGCGACGAGATCTCCGAGCTTCGCGAGGAGCTGGGCGAGCGCGGCCGTCTCGCGGAGGTTTCGAGCGAGAACATGGCCGAGCTGGAGGAGCAGCTGAGCCAGCTGCGTGCGGAACGCAATGAACTGATGGCTCGGCTCGACCGGGCGGACGCCGAGCGCAACGCTCCGTTGCACGAGCGGATCATGAACGATCCGCTGCTGATGATGATGGCGATTGCGCTGGCGATCCTGCTGTTGCTGGTCCTGCTGGCGTTCGCGCGTGGCGGCCGCCGCGAGGTCGTGGTGGAGGAGCGTGGCCCCGGGATGCCACCGCGCGCGGACAACAGCGGTGTGCGCGCCGCGGGCGCTGATCGGAGCGGGTACGAGACGCGTGAAGTCGCCGCGGCTCGCTCAGGGGTGGCCGGTGCCGGCACGGCGGCAGCCGCCGGTGGCGCCGCAGCCGGGGTGGCGACCGGGGTCGCAGCGAGCAAGGATGATGATCAGGGCACGCAGGCCACCGATGAGCCGGAGGAGTCGGTGAGCGGGCCCGTGGTCGTCAGTTCCAGTGGCGAGGCCTCGGTGGACGATGTGCTGGCCGAAGTGGATGTATGCCTGGCCTACGGCATGAACGACCAGGCGGAGGAGACGCTGACGCAGGCCATCGAACGGGATCCGGACAACACCCAGTATCGACTGAAGCTGGTCGAGGCGCGCGTGGCACTGGGCAACGAGGAAGGTGCACGCGAGGCTGCATCCGGCCTGCGCGACCGTCTGCCGGCCGATGATCTGGAAACCCGCAACCAGCTGGCCGAGCTGGAGTCGCGTATTGGAGGGGCCGGGGATGACCGCTCGGGGCCGGTGGGCTCCCCGGGTGGTGCCGAAGGTCTGGGTGCGGCAGCCGAGCCGCAGTCCGAAGCCAGGACCGAGACTCCGAACGAGATCGACTTCTCGGGTCTGGATCTTCCGGACGCAGAAGTCGGGGCGGAGGAGATCGACGAGACCTCCGGCCCGAAGAACGAGTCGGATTCCGGTCTGGCCTTCGATATCGACGAGACGTTCGATCAGGCTGCCGCGGAGCCGGAGGACCCGGCGAAAGCGGACGAGACTGTCGACGATTTGAACGATCTGTCATTCGATATCGACGACAGCGATCTGCCAGGTCTCGACGATCGTGGCGAAGAGACGCCAGCGGGCAGCGACATTCCCGGGCTGGATCTGGGTGAAGACGACACGTCTGCCCCGGGTTCGGAAGAGTTGCCGATGGAAGCGGACGAAGCAGCACCAGTCGGGGCGGACGAGGATAACGAGACGCGTCTGAGCCTCGCCCAGGCCTATGCGGATATGGGTGACGAGGAAGGCGCGCGCGAGTTGATCGACGAGGTCGCGGCCTCCGGTACTGACGAGCAGAAGGCGAAGGCGGAGGCGATTCGCCAGCAGCTGGACGGTTCCTGACCCGCCATCGCGTGTTCTGAAGCAGTATCCTGTCGCGATGATGCGGCAGGGGTTCGACATAGAGAGCGAAACGGCCGGGCCGGCGTCCCTCTGGGCGCTCCCGGCCGTTTTGCTGGTGTCGGTTTCGCTTGCGACCGCGAAGCCGGTCGTGGTGCTGGCAGTGCTGGTGGGGGCCGCCGGGCTGATCTGGGTGGGGCCGTTTGCCTGGCGCCGCTGCGGGCGCCTGCTCTGGCGCCTGAAATGGTTCTACCTCTCTTTGCTGGTGTTCTTCGGGGTCTGGCCGATCGACGCACAAGTAGATTCGGCGTTGTCCGGTCTGGTCGAGGCGCTCTGGCGCATCGGTGCGCTGGCGCTGGTGGTGGTCCTGGTGGTCTGGCTGACGGAGCGCTTCTCGCGAGGGGAGCTTGTGCGGGCGCTGTCTTCGTTTCTGGCGGGCCCTGGTGGCTGCTTTGGCACGTGGGGCGAGCGGTTCGCGCAGCGGCTGTTTCTGGCGCTTGCGCTGTTCGAGTCGGATCGGGTCGACATTGAACGGGAACGCGGGATGCTTCGTGGCGGGTGGCGCGAACGATTGCAGGGCGCGCGTGACTGGTTGATCGTGCGTCTGGACCGCGCCCTCAGTGGCGACGTTCGGGCACCAGCGATCGACGCGTCCGCCGGGCGCCGGCGTATGCCCCCCCATGGCGGTGCGGGAGCGGTGGTGTGGTTGTGGATAGTGGCCGTTGCCGTCGGCGCGATGGCCTGGTGGTGGTGAACGGGTAATGACAAGCAAGACGTCCAGAACGCGGGGCACAGACCATGTGCCTGAAGCGGTTTGTCAGCGCTGGGCGCTGGGCATCGAATACGACGGGCGTGGGTTGCTGGGGTGGCAGCGGCAGAAGGACGGGCCCAGCGTCCAGGGGCAGCTGGAAGCGGCGTTGAGCTTCGTGGCCAATCAGCGGGTCGAGCTCACGTGCGCGGGACGCACGGATGCGGGGGTTCATGCCACGGCTCAGGTGGCGCACTTTGACACCTTGGCGGTGCGGGAGCGGCATTCCTGGGTGCTGGGGGTAAACAGTCGCCTGCCGGACGGGATTGCCCTGCGCTGGGCCGAGCCGGTCGATGACGACTTCCATGCGCGCTTCAAGGCGTTTGGCCGCCGCTATCGCTATGTGATCGCGAATCGCCCGGTACGTCCCGCACTGGAGGCGGGCCGGGTGGCCTGGTGGCGCCGCCCGCTGGATGCTGCGCGGATGCATGACGCGGCGCAGACCTTTGTGGGCGAGCACGACTTTTCCAGCCTGCGGGCTGCCGGATGCCAGGCCAAATCGCCGATCCGGGAAGTGCATTCGATTGCAGTCCAGCGGCGGGGGTCGTACGTGATCCTGGATATCCATGCCAATGCCTTCCTGCATCACATGGTGCGCAACATCGCCGGGGTTCTCCTGGCGATCGGGGACGGGCGCGAGGCGCCGGGCTGGGCCGCGCGAATTCTTGCCGCCCGCGACCGGCGCGTCTCGGGCATCACGGCCCCGGCCGGGGGGCTTTATTTCGTGCACGTCGACTACCCGCCCGAGTTCGCTCTCCCCAGTGCCGAGGGGCCGGTGCTGGAGGGGATCCCCGGCAATGGGGCGATCTGATTGCGGGAAAGGGGGCGCGGGCCGCGCTTCTGGTAGGCTTTGTCGCTTGATGAATGAGGCCGGAGCGGGATGCGCTATCGGGTAAAGATTTGCGGGATTACGACGCCCGAACAGGCGGTGGCCGCGGCGCGTGCCGGGGCCGACGCGATCGGCCTGGTGTTCCATCCGCCCAGCCGCCGTTGTGTCGAGCCCGGCCAGGCGGCGGAGATCGCGGCGGCGCTGCCCCCGTTCGTGACGACGGTCGGGCTGTTCGTGGACCCGGAGCCGGTGCGCGTCGAGCAGGTCCTGGCCGGTGTGCGCCTGGACTGCCTGCAGTTTCACGGTCAGGAATCGGCAGCGGAATGTTCGCGTTTTGGGTACCCCTATCTCAAGGCGGTTTCGATGAGCGAGGCGGGTGATCCGCGGCCGGTGATGGACGCCCACCCCCAGGCGCAGGGCTTTCTGCTGGACAGCCACGGCGCCGGGCGCAGCGGTGGGTCCGGCCACCAGTTCGACTGGGGCGCGGTGCCCGAGGGGCTGGACCGGCCCTGGCTGCTGGCCGGGGGACTGGACGAGGATTCGGTACGCGAGGCGCTGGGACACCTGCGCCCGTACGGGGTCGACGTAAGCTCCGGGGTGGAATCGGCCCCGGGGATCAAGGATGCACGGCGCATGGAGGCCTTCGTGAAGGCCGTGCGCCAATGCGAGGTGAACGAATGAGCAAGATCGACTGGGCGGCGTTCCCGGATGCCCGCGGCCATTTCGGGCCCTATGGCGGACGTTTTGTCTCCGAGACGCTGATGGGTGCGCTGGACGAATTGCAGAAGGCGTACGAGCAGTACATGGGCGATGCCGATTTCATGGCGGAACTGGACCATGACCTGCAGCAGTTCGTCGGCCGCCCGAATCCGCTCTATCACGCCGAGCGCCTGTCCAGGGAACTGGGCGGGGCTCAGGTGTACTTCAAGCGTGAAGACCTGAACCACACCGGCGCGCATAAGGTGAACAACACCATCGGCCAGGCCCTGCTGGCCAAGCGCCTGGGCAAGACCCGGATCATCGCGGAGACCGGCGCCGGCCAGCACGGCGTGGCGACCGCGACCGTGGCCGCTCGCCTGGGACTGGAGTGCGTGATCTACATGGGCGAGGAGGACACGCGCCGCCAGACTCCGAACGTCTTCCGCATGCGTCTGCTGGGCGCCGAGGTCGTGGCGGTGAAATCCGGCACACGCACGCTGAAGGATGCCCTGAACGAGGCCATGCGCGACTGGGTCACCAACGTCGACGACACCTTCTACATCATCGGTACCGTCGCGGGTCCGCATCCGTATCCGGCCATGGTGCGGGACTTTCAGGCCGTGATCGGCCGCGAGGCGCGGGCGCAGCACCTGGAGATGACCGGCAAGCTGCCGGATACACTGGTCGCCTGCGTGGGTGGAGGTTCGAATGCCATCGGCCTGTTCCATCCGTTCCTGGATGACGAGTCCGTGGAAATGATCGGCGTCGAGGCCGCGGGGGCCGGGATCGAGTCGGGCCGGCATTCGGCACCGCTTTGTGCCGGGCAGCCGGGCGTGCTGCATGGCAATCGCACCTACCTGATGGAAGACGAACACGGGCAGATCGTCGGGACCCACTCGGTCTCCGCCGGGCTCGACTATCCGGGGGTGGGGCCGGAACACGCCTGGCTGAAGGACACCGGCCGTGCGCGTTATGTCGCCGTGACCGACGACCAGGCGCTGGAGGGCTTTCATCGGCTGACCCGTACCGAGGGCATCATTCCGGCACTCGAGACCTCCCACGCCATCGCGCATGTCCTGGAGCTGGCCCCGACCATGCGTCCGGACCAGAGCATTGTGGTCAACCTGTCCGGTCGGGGTGACAAGGACCTCAACACCGTGGCGGAACGCGAAGGAATCACGCTATGACCCGTATCGAGCAACGTTTTGCCAGGCTGCGAACGGAGAAGCGCGCCGCCCTGGTGCCCTATGTGACCGCGGGTGACCCGGAGCCGGCCGCCACCGTGCCGCTGATGCATGCGCTGGTGAAGGCGGGTGCGGACCTGATCGAGCTGGGGGTCCCGTTCTCCGATCCGATGGCGGATGGGCCGGTGATCCAGAAGGCCTGCGAACGGGCGCTGCGCTACGGGACGAGCCTGCGGGATGTGCTGGACATGGTGGCCGAGTTCCGCAAGACCGACACCGAGACGCCGGTCGTACTGATGGGCTATCTGAACCCGGTCGAGCGGATGGGCTACGAGACCTTCGCCGAAAAGGCCCGCGAGGCGGGACTGGACGGCCTGCTGACGGTGGATCTGCCGCCCGAGGAATGCGACGAAGTCGCGGGGCTGCTGGAGAACGCGCAGATCGCGCCGATCTTCCTGGTGGCGCCCACGACCTCCGACGAGCGCATCGCCCATGTGGCGCGCGCGGCGCGGGGGTTCATCTACTACGTGTCGCTCAAGGGCGTGACCGGTTCGCAGACCCTGGACACGTCGGTGATCGCCGAGCGGCTTGAGGCCATTCGGCGTCATACGGATCTGCCGCTGGGTGTGGGTTTTGGTATCCGCGACGCCGAAACGGCCGGGCGGGTCGCGCGCGTGGCCGATGCCGTGGTGGTGGGCAGCGCCATCGTGCGTCTCGCCGAGGAATTCGACGGCGACCCGGCCGGATTTGCCCATGCTGCGTCCGAGGTCGTGGCGGGGATGCGCGTGGAAATGGACCGCGTGCGCGCGTCCGGCGTCGAGGCGTCGGTGTAGTAGAATGCGGCGCTCGCAGGACTGAGGGATTGAGGATGAGCTGGTTCGAAAGACTGATGCCTTCGCGCATCCGCACCGACAGCAGCAACAAGCGGGGCGTGCCCGAGGGGCTGTGGGTGCGCTGCGAGGGCTGCGACGCCACGCTGTATCGCCCCGAGGTGGAACGCAATCTCGATGTCTGCCCGAAATGCGGGCATCACCGCCGGATGAGTGCGCGGCGGCGACTGGAGACCTTCCTCGACGAGGAGGGGCGCGAGGAAATCGCTGCCCAGATCGAATCTTCCGATGTCCTGAAGTTCCGCGACTCCAAGAAATACAAGGACCGTCTGGTCGCCGCGCAGAAGTCGACCGGCGAACGCGATGCGCTGGTCGTCATGCAGGGCCAGCTGATCGGCCGTCCGCTGGTCGCCTCCGCCTTTGATTTCCGCTTCATGGGCGGGTCCATGGGCTCGGCCGTGGGCGAGCGTTTTGTCCGTGGCGCCAACCGTGCGCTGGAGCAGCGTATCCCGCTGGTGTGCTTCAGCGCATCCGGCGGGGCGCGGATGCAGGAGGCGTTGTTCTCGCTGCTGCAGATGTCCAAGACCAGCGCGGTGCTGGCGCGGATGCGCGAGGAGCGTATCCCGTTCGTCTCGGTGATGACCGACCCGACCATGGGCGGCGTTTCGGCCAGCCTGGCGATGCTGGGCGACATCAACGTGGCGGAGCCCAACGCCCTGATTGGTTTCGCCGGCCCGCGCGTGATCCAGCAGACCGTGCGCGAGACGCTGCCGGAGGGGTTCCAGCGGTCCGAGTTCCTGCTCGAGCACGGTGCGGTCGACATGATCATCGAACGCGGCGAGATGCGCCGTCGTCTGGCCTCCGTGCTGGGCATGCTGACCCACGGGCCGGCCCCCGCCCCCGAGGCGCCTCCGGTCGAGGAAGTAGAGCCGGAGGTGGAAGTGATTCGGGCGGAGGACACCGGCGAATCGGCGGACGCCCCGCGCTCTACCTGATTCCGTCCGTGCGCTACGCCACACTGGCTGAATGGCTGGCCTTCCAGGAGCGATTGCACCCGGTGGGGATGGACCTCACCCTGGAGCGGATCGCCCTGGTCGCCGACCGGCTGGGGCTGCGCGGGCCGGGGACGCCCCGTACCGTCATTGTCGCCGGCACCAACGGCAAGGGCACGGTCACCACGCGTACGGCGGCGCTGTTGCAGGCGCAGGGTCTGAAGGTCGGACTGTTCACCTCTCCCCATTTGCTCCAGTACAACGAACGCATTCGCCTGAACGGCACGCCGGCGGCGGACGCGGACCTGTGCCGGGCATTCGAGGCGATCGACCGGGCCCGGGGTGACGATTCGCTGACCTATTTCGAGTTCGCGGCCCTGGCGGCGGCCTGGCTCTTCCGCGAGGCCCAGGTCGAGGTTCAGGTGCTGGAGGTCGGGCTCGGTGGGCGGCTGGATGCCGTGAACATCTGGGACGCGGGTGTGGCGGCGATTACCGCGGTGGATCTCGATCACCAGGCCTGGCTCGGCGATTCGCGCGAGGTGATCGGCCGCGAGAAGGCCGGCATCATGCGCGCGGGCCGCCCCGTGGTGCTCGGGGAGCTGTCGCCTCCGCAGAGCGTGCTGGACCAGGCTCGAGCGCTTGGTTGCCGTACTGTCCGCCTGGGACGCGATTTTGACCTGCTGGTCGAACAGCAACGGCTGGTGTGGCGCTGGAATGGCGCTCAGGTCGAGTGGAATGTCCCGCTGGCGCGCGGGCTGAGTGGTGCGGCGCTGGCGAATACCGCCACCGCGCTGGCGGTGGTCGAGTCGCTTGGCATGGGCCCCGGGTTGAGTGCAGCCACGATGGAGCGGGCCCTGAAGGTGCGCCCACCGGGCCGTCTGCAGCGCCTGAGTGGCCCGCCCGAATGGCTGCTGGATGTGGCGCACAACGCCCAGGCGGTCGCCGAACTCGCCCGCTGGCTGCGCGCGAATCCGTCGACAGGGCCGACCGTTGCGCTGGTGGCGGTGATGGCCGACAAGGATCGCAGCGCGATGTGGGGCGAACTGATCGGGCTGGTCGATATCTGGATCCCCGTACCGCTCGATCTCCCGCGGGCGCTTCCTGCCTCCGATCTGGCCGTGGAGCTGGAACAGGCGGGTCAGTCCGGGGTCCGTCCGGCTGGCGATATCCAGCAGGCCTTGAAACAGGCCGCCGAATTGGCAGGTTCACAGGGTCGTTGCGTCGTATTCGGCTCGTTTCACACGGTGGCTGCGGTCCTTGAACAGGCACCGGAGCTGGCTGCTGCGGCCTTGCGAGAGGCCCTTCCCGGCTCAGCGGTAGCGGAAGGCGTGTGACATGGCGAGGCTGAAGCGGATCATTCGCCTTGCCCGGGCGGGCGCGTGCGGCGTAAGGTCGCTGGGAAGACCCGACGCACGGGACCCCAATGCGAACATGGCATGACCACCGATAATCCCATTCGCTTTCGCCTCACAGGCGCGGTGATCCTGATCGTGATCGCCGTGATCTTTCTCCCGTGGCTGTTTGATGGCGCGGGCTACGAACACATGAGTGGTATCGATGACCCGGTCCCCGATGCCCCTACCTTCGCCGCACCCGATATCGCGCTTCCTTCCGAACGCGAGGCAACGCCTCCGCGACCCGACCGTGAGGGAGCAGGGGAGACCCGAATTGCTGACCTGCATGCGCTGGAGAACGGCGAGGAGGGTCGCGAGACCGCAGCCGACATGGACAACGGGCCGACCCCCGAGCCAGTGGAAACCGCGCCGGAGTCCAGGGCGATCGAGGCCGGCTGGGCGGTCCAGGTGGGAAGCTATCGGGACGGAGACAATGCGCGCGAGGAGGAGGGGCGCTTGCGCGAGGCCGGCTTGCCGGCGTTCATCGACGAGTCGGAGGCTGAAGGGCGCAGCATCTATCGAGTCAAGGTTGGACCGGTGGCGCAGCGCGACGAGGCGCAGGAACTGGGGGAGCAGCTAAAAGAGGAATTCGACATTACCGGCATTGTGGTGACCTTCCCGTGAGCATCCGGGACTGTGGAGAGGCAGGCAAGCGCCTGCGAATCGCGATTCGCTGCGGTACACTACGCAGCCTTTTCGCACCCGAAGTCCGCCGCGCGTGAACTGGATCGACCTGGTCATTGTTGCCCTGATCGTCGTATCGGGGCTTATCAGTCTGTTTCGCGGCTTCGTGCGCGAGTCGTTCTCGCTCGCCACGTGGATCGTGGGCATCTGGCTTGGGATTCGACATGCGGCGGAAGTCGCCGAAGTCCTGCCGCAGGCGCTGTCGGATGCCACTTTGCGCCTGGGTGTGGGGTTCGCGCTGATCTTCATCGGGGTCCTCATTGTGGGCGGCATTCTCGGAGTGCTGGCCAACCGTCTCGTACGCGGGAGTGGCCTGACCGGTACCGACCGCTCGCTCGGCGTAATCTTTGGTCTGCTGCGCGGGGTGGTACTGGTCGCCGTGCTGGTATTCGCTGCCTCCCTGACCTTGATGCCCGAGGAAGGCTGGTGGGAGAACAGCCGCCTGATCCCCGAGTTCGAGCGCCTGGTCGACTGGATGATCGCGCAATTGCCGGAGGGCTGGCAGGAGCAGATCGGTGAGCTGCTGGCCGACGATCCCGTCGAACCGCCTCCGGATGACCCCGCCGATGATTCGCCGGCACCGCAACCCGAACCCCCCGCTGAAGATCTCTAGTCGATCGCCTTGATGGAGCCCTGAGCCGTATGTGTGGAGTAGTCGGAATCGTCGGGCGCGGCCCGGTGAATCAGCCGCTTTATGATGCCTTGCTGGTGTTGCAGCACCGTGGGCAGGATGCCGCCGGGATCGTGACCTGCGACGACGAGGGTCGGTTGCACCTGCGCAAGGACAACGGCCTGGTGCGGGATGTATTCAACGACCAGCACATGCAGGGGCTGATCGGCAACATGGGCATTGGTCATGTGCGCTATCCGACCGCCGGGAGCTCCAGTTCTGCCGAGGCCCAGCCGTTCTACGTGAACTCCCCGTTCGGTATTACGCTGGGACATAACGGCAACCTGACCAATGCCCGCGAACTGAAACAGGCCCTGTTTGCGACCGATCGTCGGCATATCAACACGGATTCCGACTCCGAGATCCTGCTGAACGTCTTCGCGCAGGAATTGCTGCGCTTTCTGGACAACGGACTCACCGCCGACTCGGTGTTCAATGCGGTGGAGCGGGTACACGAACGTGCCAAGGGTGCGTATGCCGTGGTCGCGATGATCGCGGGGCGCGGCCTGCTGGCCTTTCGCGACCCGAACGGGATCCGCCCGATCGTCTATGGCTCGCGTGAAGCCGAGGAAGGCGGGCGCGAGTGGATGGTCGCCTCCGAGAGCGCCGCGCTGGAGTCCCAGGGCTTCGATCTGGAACGCGACCTGGCGCCCGGCGAGGCGTTGTTCATTACGCCCGAGGGGGAGGTCTCGACACGCGTCTGCGCCGAGGACACCCAGCTCAACCCCTGCATCTTCGAGCACGTGTATTTTGCCCGCCCCGATTCGGTGATCGACAACGTGTTTGTGCATCGCGCGCGGATGCGCATGGGCACTGCGCTGGGCGAGAAGATCCGCCGCGACTGGCCGGATCACGACATCGACGTGATCGTGCCGATCCCTGACACCGGGCGCACGGTAGCGCTGGAGATGGCGCACGAGCTGAACATCAAGTACCGAGAGGGGTTCATCAAGAACCGCTACATCGGCCGTACGTTCATCATGCCGGGCCAGACCAAGCGGCGAAAATCCGTGCGCCAGAAGCTGAACGCGATCTCGCTGGAGTTTCGCGGCAAGAACGTGATGCTGGTCGACGACTCGATCGTGCGTGGCACCACCTCGCGCGAGATTGTGATGATGGCGCGCGAGGCGGGGGCCAGGAAGGTCTACTTTGCGTCAGCCGCCCCCCCGGTGCGGTTCCCGAATGTCTACGGCATCGACATGCCCGCGGCGCATGAACTCATCGCCCATGGCAGAGACGAACAGGAAGTATGCGAGGCAATTGCCGCCGACCGCCTGATCTACCAGGACCTGGAAGACCTGCAAAAGGCCGTGCGGCGGGGCAACCGGAACATCGAGACCTTCGACTGTTCCGTGTTTACTGGCGAGTACGTGACCGGACTGCCCCCTGATTACCTCGAACACCTGGCCTCGTTGCGGGGCGAGGGCCTCGTGAACACGCCGGTGGCGGGCGAGGTGCTGGATCTGGCCAACAAGAAGTGACGAGAGAGTAGTGACATTGCCGAGTCTGCAGTGGATCGAGCCGGTCGTCGCGGCGGCACGGAAACAGGCGGGAAGCGGCGAGGGCTTTCCGGTGGTGGTCGTGCGTGTGGACCAGCAGCGCCTGTACGTCTGGGATGATGGCAAGGTGACCGATGTCTTCGATGTCTCGACCTCGGAACGGGGCATCGGCAACCAGGATGGCACCTACAAGACGCCGCTGGGGCTGCATCGAATCGCCGAACGGTTTGGCGATGGCGTGGCGCCGGGGACCGTCTTCCGCGCGCGGGCGAATACCGGCGAGATCGCCGAGATCCTCACCGGGGAGGGGGAGCGTAGCCGCCGCGACAACATTACCTCGCGGATCCTCTGGCTGGAGGGCCTGGAGCCCGGCCTGAATCGTGGAGGCAATATCGATTCCCACCAGCGTTACATCTACATCCACGGCACCGATGAAGAGGGACGGATCGGGCAACCCGCTTCCGAGGGTTGCGTGCGTATGCGTAACGCCGAAGTCATCGAACTGTTCCCGCGTTTGCCGACCGGGACCCTTGTGGTCATCCTGAGCGGCCCGGATTACGAGACCGGCCGTATTCTCCCCGTATAGCGCGAGTCGACTCCCGTCATCTCGGGCGGCCCATACGGTCCGCCACCTCCGCAGTTTCAGAACGGTCTAATTTTCGAACCCTTTTCAGGGGAACTCCGTCAACGTTTCGCGGTTCCTACCATAACCTGCGTTTGGCGTGCGTGAATTCCGGCCAATCGCCTGATATAATCAGGGAATTATTCCTGACAAAGGTTGTCAGGTAAGAAGGGAATTATTCCTGACCTTTATTGTCAGGAAAGATGAACGGATTCGATTCTGTGAATGGATGTCGACCTCGACACGCACGATCACGGTTTCTCGGAGGAATCAAGACATGAAACTCTCAACCAAGGGCCGCTACGCGGTGACCGCCATGATGGATCTCGCGATCCATGATCGGGTGGGACCGGTGACCCTGGCCGACATCTCGCAGTGCCAGGGCATCTCGTTGTCCTATCTGGAACAACTGTTTGCAAAACTGCGCAAGGCCGACCTGGTGGAAGGCGTGCGGGGTCCCGGCGGCGGTTACCGCCTGGCCAAGCGTGCCGACCAGATCAGTATTGCCAACATCATTACGGCAGTTGACGAGTCGGTGGACGTGACCCGCTGCAAGGGCCACAAGGACTGCCAGGAGGGCGAACGCTGCCTGACGCACGAGCTGTGGGATGACCTGAGTCAGCAGCTGTACGACTTCCTCGACGGCATTACGCTGGCGCAGTTTGCCAACCGTCCGGAAGTGCAGAAGGTCGCCCGTCGTCAGGACGAGCGACGCGGCGCGCGGCACCACTTCATCTTCCGTAACGACGCGGCCTGATAGCGGCCGAACGTCCCAGCGGCCCGGGGCTCCCGGTGCCGCTGCGCAACGCCTGAAGGCCCGACCGGATACTGAATCCGGCCGGGCCTTTTTTGTTAGTTCGTCCGCGGCAAGGGCGGGTCGGCGTCTGGCTTGCGAAGGTCGGATGCAGCCAGGCGGCGCAGGGCCGTCAGGTGTTCGGCCCGGTCGTCGTCCCGGACGGGAGCGAATCGGGCCTGGTTGTAGCGTTCGGCGAAGGTGTCGACGATGGGGGCGAGGTCGGGCCGTGCGGCCTTGACCCGCCGGGTCCAGGTGACGACGGGTTCGTGCGCTTGCCGGCCAAGCCCCGCGTGCTGTCGTTCGATACGGCGGGAGAGGCGCACTAGCAGTCGATCGGCTACATCGCGGGGGCGGCGAGGACGGCGCCAAACGCTCCAGGCCACGGCCGCGACCGCCAGCAGGCCAAAGCCGACACCCAGTGCCGTGACGATGTGGCGCCAGTCCGTTGCGTCGAGCCCGAAACGGGCGAAGAGTTCACGCTGGCGCTCGGGATCGAATGCCAGCACCCAGCTCTCCCAGCGGAACCGGGCGAAGTCGCGCCAGTCTTCCAGGCCGAACCGGAGTTGCTGCATCCAGCCCAGCCCGTCGCGGCGCAGGAAATCGGGCACCGATTCGCCCTCGCCACCGGTCAGGCCGCCGATGCCGGCCTCGATACGCTCCGGCGCAATCGCCGCAGTGGGATCGACACGAATCCAGCCCTCGCCATCCAGCCAGACCTCGTTCCAGGCGTGTGCGTCGGCATTGCGCAGGCGCAGGTATTCGCCCCGCTGCATCCATTCACCTCCCTGGTAGCCAGTGACGACGCGGGTCGGGATCCCCGCCGAGCGCATCAGCACGGCGAACGCGGAGGCATAGTGCTCGCAGTACCCGGCCTGAGTCTCGAACAGGAACTCGTCGGTGGCATCCCCCTCGAGGGTGGGGGGCTGGAGCGTATAGCGGTAGGGGGCAGCGGCGAAGCGATCAAGGGCGGCCTGGATGATCGCGCGATCATCGTCACCATGCGTGGCCCGCCAGAGGGCGACCTCGGCACGGGCCCGGGGAGCCGCACTGGGCGGTAGCTCGAGGGCCTGTTCACGGGCGGTGCGGCTCAGGGCGTCGTCACTGCCCGGGGGGTGGGCGAGATCGGCCTCAGCCTCGTACTGGATGCGGTTCACGATGCGTCGATCGCGCACGACCTGGTGATTGTCGCGGTACTCGGCGTTGTCCGGCAGCGAAACCGGGTAGTCGAGCACCGGGAGGTAACGCACACGGGTGGGCTCCAGCGTCGCGGTGTAGGCCACTACCTCGTCGAGGTCGCCGGGCTCGGGCAGCTCGATACTGGACTCTCCGCCCTCGGCCTGCCAGCGGCGGCCGTCAAAATCGGTCATCACCAACGCGCGCCAGTACTGGCCCCGGGGTGGAGGCACGGGGCCGTGGAACTGGACGCGCATCGCGGTGGTTTGGTCCTGCAGCAGCTCCGCGATGTCGCCGGGATTCAGCTCGCCGGAGAGGGCCGTGGTGGCCACTTCGTCACGCTGCGGGTCGCCCCACAGTGGTCCCTGTACGCGCGGGAAGGCGACGAACAGGATCAGCATGAACGGGAGGGCGTGGACGATCATCCAGCCGGACTGCCTTGCCAGGTGCCGCCGCTGGAGGGTACGCCCGGCATGCACCTGGATCAGAGCGGCGGTGAGCAGCCAGGCCGACAGCAGGGACCATGCGGCGATCAGCAGCGACTGATCGAAGAAATAGGTGGTGACAACTACGAAGTAGCCGAGGAAAAGCCCAATCACGATATCCCGCCGGTTGCGGGTCTCGAGCAGTTTGAGGGCCATCATGACCAGCAGCAGCGCGGTGCCTGCCTCCTGCCCGAACAGGGTCCCGTACTGCAGAAAGGTCAGTCCCCCCGCGAACGCGGCCAGAAGGGCCATCACGCCAAGGGAAGGGGGATTGCGGTCACGCAGATGGAGCCAGGTGCGCAGCAGGACGGCGGCCGCCACGAGCAGCGTCACCCACGGTGGCTGGTGCCAGGCATGCGGCAGCGCGGCCACCGGCAGGGCCAGCAGGGCGAGTTCCAGGCCCCGTAATTCCGGTGAGTGGGTCCGGCCCGCGCGGTTCACTTCTTCGTTCCCGTGGTTGATTCCTTGATTGGCAAGGGGATCGGCTCGAAGCGGAATTCGGCGAGGGCGCGCAGGCCCCGTTCCCTTTGTGCCGGGCCCTGCCCGGGCGGGAGCGTCTGGTCGGGCAGGCGCAGCCCCCATGCGCGGCCCTCGGCCTCGGCGGCCAGGATCTGATGGCAGAGCATGGAAAGGCGAGTCTCGGTGTCGCTGGCCGGCATTGCGGACCAGTCGATCCAGAGCGTGTCACGGCCTCCCGCGACCGTCTCGCGGATGTGCAGCTTCCCGGTGCGCGCCAGGGCCTTCCAAAGGATCCGGCCGGGCGGGTCCCCGGGCCGGTACGGGCGGATGTGATCGGGGGTGGAGGCATCCTGACGCCGCTGGGCGTCGGCCTCGTCCCCGGGCCCTGCATGGGCGGCGCCCGGGTCGACGGGCTGTGGATACACAAGGATCTCGGTGTTCAGGCCAAGCCAGGTCCAGGCACTCAGGATGCCGAGCGGGTATCGGGTATCCAGCCGCTGGCGGGGCAGGTGGTAGATTCCGCGGCCGAGTGCCGGAAGGGTCAGGCTGGCCGTTTGTTGTCCGCGGGCGGGGACCGCAACCGGTTCGCTCGTGTATCCGCCGATACGCAGGTGCAGGGCCTCGCGGTCGCGGCCCCGCGTATCCGCCAGGCGCAGCGAAATCGTCAGCGGCTGGCCCGCGAACGTCGGCGTTGCGGGCAACGCCGAAACCTTGAGCCCGAGCAGGTTGCGATGGGTATACCAGATGGCGTTATGGCCGATCCCGACCAGGAGAAAGGTCAGCAGGAACGCCATGTTGTTGGAGTAGTTGATCGCCCCCAGCAGCATCACGCCGAGGATCGCCAGCAGGGTGTAACCGGCCCGGGTCGGCAGGATGTAGATGCGGTCGCGACCGAGCGTGACCTCCGAGCCGTCGTCGCGGTGGCGTCGCGTGACCCAGCGGATCACGCCTTCCCGCAGGCGATGCCCGTGCGATCGGAAGCGCTTGTGCAGGGCTAACGAACCGGCACGCATTCCAGCAGCCGTTCCACCGTGCGTGCGGGGGTGTCCGGCTCGCGGGCTCGGACCCGATGGCCGGCCACGGCCGGCAGGACGTCCGCCAGGTCGTCCGGGGTCACGTAGTCACGCCCGTCCAGGAAGGCGTACGCGCGCGCGGCGCGCAGCAGGCCGAGGCCGGCGCGTGGCGAAAGCCCGTGGACAAAGCGTGCCCGGTCGCGGCTTGTCTGGATCAGGTCCTGCAGATAGTCCAGTACTACTGGTTCGGCGTGGACCTGGGCGATTCGGGATTGCCAGCCCTGAAGGTCTTCGGGTGTCACGATCGCGTCCGGGGCGGGATGAGCGACGGGTGCTGGCGCGGCGCCACCGCGTTCGAGCAGTGCGCGCTCGGCGCGGGCATCGGGATAGCCCAGCTCGATGCGCATCAGAAAGCGGTCCATTTGCGATTCCGGCAGGGGATGCGTACCGACCTGCTCTTCGGGGTTCTGGGTGGCGATCACGAAGAACGGTTCGGGCAGCGGGCGGGTCGCACCCTCCACACTGGCCTGGCGTTCCTCCATTGCCTCGAGCAGGGCGCTCTGGGTCTTGGGAGGCGCACGATTGATCTCGTCGGCCAGGAGCACCTGGGTAAAGATTGGTCCAGGATGAAAGCGGAACTCGCCGGAACCCTGCTCGAATACCGAGACACCGAGTACATCACCGGGAAGCAGGTCGCTGGTGAACTGTACACGACGGTAGTCGAGGTTCATCGCCGCGGCCAGTGCGTGTGCGAGCGTCGTCTTGCCAACGCCCGGCTGATCCTCGATCAGCAGGTGGCCATTGGCCAGCAGGCAGGTCAGCGCCAGCCGGACCCGATCCGGTTTGCCCAGCAGGATGTCGTTCAGTGCGCTTTCGACCTGGTGGAGAGCTTCGTTGGCCGCGGGCATTGGGCTCCTCGTGGTGGATGGTGTCGGGTGAAAAAGAGGCAGACCGATCAGCGTGATGCGCGGGAGATATTTAAGCCCCGCTTCGCGTGCCGGGTGAGTTTGCGGCTACCATGGCCGCAATTGCCCCACGAGCGACAGTATGGACAAGCCGGCCGCCGATTCGGGCCAGACGTTTCGCTATGATGCCACAGCCTCGCCGGATGCCCGCCTGCATCTGACGGGTCGGCTGGACGTGCATGCAGTGGAGCGGGCCTGGTCGCCTCTGCGCCGCCGCGCCCGTGAGCTGGCCGAGGGTACGCAGGCTGCGGTGACGCTGGATGTCGGTGACCTCGAGTATTGCGATGGTGCCGGGGCGGCGTTACTCCACGCCCTGGAGCGCGACATCGAGCGAGCGGGGCGCAAGGTGGAGCTGGTGGGTGTCCAGGGCCTGGTGGAGGAGCAGCTGACCCCGTACCGAGAGCTGGAAACCGTAGAGCCGGCGCGTCACGAGACTCGTGGGGGACTGCTGGCCCAGTCGCTCGAGGCCGTGTCGCGCGTTGGGCAGGCGGCCTATTCGCAGTTCGGGTTCATTGGCGAACTGACGCGGGCCCTGGGTTCGGCGCTGTTGCATCCCCGCCAGGTTCGGTGGGGCGATACCTTCCGGGTCGCCGAGGCGGCTGGCTTCCAGGCGCTGCCCATCGTGTCCCTGATTGCCTTCCTGCTGGGCGTGATCCTGGCGTTCCAGTCCGCGATCGCGATGCGCCAGTTCGGCGGCGAGATATTTGTGGCCAATCTGGTGGCCGTGTCGCTGTTCCGCGAGCTGGGGCCGTTGATGATGGCGATCCTGCTGGCCGGGCGCTCCGGAGCTGCGTTCGCCGCCGAGATCGGCACGATGAAGGTGAACGAGGAGGTCAACGCTCTGCAGACCATGGGGCTGGACCCGGTGCGTTTCCTCGTCCTGCCCAAGGTGCTGGCCGGCATCCTGGTCGCACCGCTGCTGGCCCTGTACGCGAACATGATTGGCCTGCTGGGGGCTGCGGTGGTCATGCAGGGGTTCGGAATCCCCTGGACTGCGTTCTTTAACCAGGTGACGGTGGCGCTCAGCCTGTCCGATCTCTTTTCAGGGTTGTTCAAGGCCGTGATCTTCGGCCTGCTGATCGCGGGCGTAGGGTGTCTGCGTGGGTTGCAGACGGCGAGCGGTGCGGCGGCCGTTGGCGTCTCGACCACCAGCGCCGTAGTCACATCGCTCGTCCTGATCGTGGTGTTCGACGGCCTGTTTGCCGTCCTCTTCTACCACATGGGAGTGTGACGGGTGACAGGCGTGGAGCCGGTGATCAAGGTACGGGACCTCACCCTGGGGTTCGGTGACATGGTGCTGATGCGGGACCTCAACTTCGATGTCCGGCGAGGCGAGATCTTCGTGATTCTGGGGGGCTCCGGGAGCGGCAAGAGTACGCTGCTCAAGCACATGATCGGGCTCTACGCGCCGATCGAGGGCAACATCTGGATTGCCGGGGCGGACATCACGGCTGCCGAGGGCAAGGCGCGGGAGACGATCCTCCGCCGGGTGGGCGTGATGTACCAGATGGGGGCCTTGTTCGGCTCCATGACGCTGCTCGAGAACGTGAGGTTGCCGCTGGAGGTCCATACGGACCTGCCGCGCGAGGCCATGGACGAGATCGCCAGGGCCCGCCTGCAGCTGGTGGGGCTGGGCGAGTTCGCGGAGTTCATGCCCTCGGAGATCAGTGGCGGCATGCAGAAGCGCGCGGCGATCGCACGTGCGATGGTGCTGGATCCGGAAGTATTGTTTCTGGACGAGCCCTCGGCCGGGCTCGACCCGATCACCTCGGCGGGACTCGACCGGCTGATCCTGCGCCTGGCGCGCAGCCTGGACATGACGATCGTGATTGTCAGCCACGAACTGGCCAGTATTTTTGCGATTGCCGACCGGGTGATTATGCTCGACAAGGAGAGCAAGGGCATCGTTGCCGAAGGGAACCCGGCGACTCTGCGTGACACATCCGATCACCCGTGGGTGCAGCGTTTCCTCCAGCGGGCCGATCCGGCCGACTCCGAAGAGAGATCTACATGAGTGCCCGACAACATTTCCGCCTGGGGCTGTTCATCGTCGGTGGCCTGGTGGCGCTGGTGGTTGCGCTGATGATCATGACTGCGGGCAATCTCTTCCGCGCATCGATCCCCATCGAAACCTACATTGACGCGTCTGTCCAGGGCCTGGAGGTTGGCGCACCCGTGAAGTTCCGAGGGGTAACGATCGGCGAGGTTACGCACCTTGGCTTTACCTCGGTGGAGTACGAGAGGGACGTCGATCCGCGCGAACGCAAGCGCTACGTCATGGTCCAGGCGCGCCTCTGGCCAGACCGCTTTGCCGCTGGGGCGCGCGAGCAGGAGTTCGAACCGGAGATCCTGAAGAACCTGGTGGAGGCCGGCCTGCGTGTGCGTATCGCGGCACAGGGCATCACCGGCATGAACTATCTGGAGGCCGACTTCTCCGACCCCGAGGAACACCCGCCGCTGGAGCATGACTGGCAGCCGCGCTCGCTCTACATCCCGTCGGCCCCGAGTATCGCCGTGCAGTTCATGGAGTATGCGGAAAACCTGCTCAAGCGGATCGACGGGCTGGACATAGAGGCGATCGTCGACAACCTGAACACCTTGCTGGTGACCGTGGATGACACCGTTTCGGCGCTTGATACCGAGGGGTTCAACCGGCGAACGGACGAGCTCATCTCGGAACTGGAACAGACGATGCGGACCGCGGATCGGGTGATGCAGTCCGTGGAGGCGCTCGTAGAACATCCCGATACCCAGGCCCTTCCAACCGAAACCCGCCAGGCGATACGGGAGCTTCGCCGTACGGCCGAGGCGGCCGATGTCGAAGGACTGATCGAGCGCATGGACTCGATGGTCGCACGGCTCGATCGGGGCATGGATGTCAGCGAGTCGAAACTGCTGGAGACACTGGACGAGCTGCAAGGGGCCATCTCGGGTCTGCGCAGTCTGTCGGATGATGTACGGCGCAACCCGGGGGGCGCGCTGTTCGGCGCCCCGCCACCCCGCAGTCGCATGGACGAGGAATGAGCATGAACTGGTGGAAAGGCCCATCCCTGATTCTGGCAATCCTGTTACTGGGCGGCTGCACGTTGCTGCCGGAGCGCGAGCCGGTGGAGCGCGCCTGGTACCTGCTGGAGCTGCCGGACGAGCCCGCCGCACGCACGGCGGAAGAGCCCGTGGCGGTCGAACTGGGTTCGGTGCGGGTTGCCCCGGCCTACGCCGGCAATGGCCTGGTGTACCGGCTGGGCAACCACCAGTACGAGTCGGACTACTACAACGAATGGTTCCTGAAGCCGTCGGAACAGGTGGAGCAGCTGCTGCGCGAGCGCTGGACGCGAAGCGGGGCCGCGCTGGAACTCGTGGACAACGCGTCCGCGGTGCGCGAGCAGGGTCGCCCCGCCGTGCGCGTGCATGTGCTGATCACCGCCCTGTATGGGGATCTGGAAGGGGTGACGGGGATTGAGTCCAACGGCCCGGGGGCGTCCGGGGTCGGGCACATGGGCCTGCGCGCGCAGCTGACTCAGGGCGAGCGCAGCCGCCTGGTGCATCTGGAATCGGACCAGGCCCTGGAGCGGCGCTCGGCGTCGCAGCTGGTGGCGGCGCTGTCCCGTGCCACGGCCGAGGTGCTGGCCGATCTGGAAGACGCGATTCTGGAAGATGCGGAGGCCATGCGTGATGACTGATGTCTTCGACTTTGCAGTACCGGCGGCGGATGGCAGCGAACAGCCTCTGGGCACGTATTGCGGAGATGTCCTGCTGATCGTCAATGTGGCCAGCGAGTGCGGCTTTACGCCGCAGTACGAAGGGCTGCAGGCGCTCCATGAGCAGTTCGCTGGGCGTGGTTTTCGCGTCCTCGGATTCCCCTGCAACCAGTTTGGGGGGCAGGAACCCGGTGACGCGGAGACCATTCGGGCCTGTGGCGCGCGCTTCGGGGTGGCGTTTCCGGTGTTCGCCAAGATCGAGGTCAACGGCGAGGGGGCGCATCCGCTGTACCAGCACCTCAAGGAGCAAGCCCCCGGTGCGCTGGGTACGCAGGGCATCAAGTGGAACTTCACCAAGTTCTTGGTTGGCCGCGACGGGTCGGTACTCGACCGATTCGCCCCCCGGCGCAAGCCGCAGGACCTGGTCGACGCGATCGAACGCGCGCTCGCCGTACCGCGCCCGGACGATGCCGGCTGAGCTCGAGCGCGAGCCCCGGACTGTGGAACCGGGCGATCGAGGCCCGGCGCCCACGGACCCGGGTGCGCATGCGTACTGGATGGATGCCGCACTCGTACAGGCCGAGCGGGCAGCCGAGGCAGGCGAGGTGCCGGTGGGCGCGGTGCTGGTGGATGCGGAGGGCCATTGTCTCGCTGCCGCCCACAACGCCCCGATCAGCGAGCATGATGCCACTGCACATGCCGAGATCAGGGTTCTGCGCGCGGCGGGAAAACGGTGTTCCAACTATCGACTGACAGGCACCACGCTTTATGTCACGCTCGAGCCGTGTTCGATGTGCGCGGGAGCCATAATCCATGCGCGGGTGGAGCGGCTGGTTTTCGCGGCTTCGGACCCGCGCACAGGGGCCGTGGGTGGCGCGATTGATCTGCTGCATCATCCGGCCCATAACCACCGGCCGGAATGCATCGATGGTGTCGCAGCCGAGCGTTCTGCCGCCCTGTTGAAGGATTTCTTTCGTCTCCGTCGAAAGCGTTAGATCTGCGTGATGCCCGGGCGTTGCCCGGCGGCGCGTTGGGGCGCAGAATCAGATCAATATGAGAAGGCGTTCACGTTTTGAGTCGATGGCTTGTACGCGAGCGCCGGGATTCTGTGTCCAGCCGCCGGGGTGTACCGATTAGCCAGCCTTCTTCCAATGATGATCGCGGGGATCCGGTCCTGGATTCCGGTCCCGATAGCGGGCCGGCGGGTGATACGGACGAGCGCGAACCCGTCCCGGTGTTCGATGCGGAGGGTCGCGCCGACACGCTGCTCGGCGGACTGATCCTGATAGCGCGGATGCACGGGCTGCGCCTGACCCCGGACTCCGCACGTGCGGGCCTGCCGCTGGATGACGGGCAACTTTGCCCCTCTCTGGTACCGCGGGCGGCACAGCGCGCCGGTCTCACGACGCGCACGGTCACCCGCGATGCGCGCGGCCTGAAGGACGATCTGCTGCCCGCGTTGCTGCTGCTGGACCAGAACGAGGCGTGGGTGCTGGTCGGCTGGAACGACGACAAGAGCGTGGCCAGGGTGATCGACCCCGAGTTGGGTGAGGCGGTCATCGACGTCCCGCTGAAGCGGCTGAAGGAACGCTACGCAGGCCGGGCCATCTATGTGCGGCCCGAGTTCCGCATGGATGCGCGCGCGCCGCGTGTCTCGAAGGAGAGCAAGGGGCACTGGTTCTGGCGGGTTATTCGCGAGAACCGTCCGCTGTATCGCGACGTGCTGATCGCGGCGGTGATGATCAACCTCTTCGCGCTGGCGATGCCACTTTTCGTGCTGAACGTTTACGACCGCGTGGTCCCGAATCACGCGACCGAGACGCTGTTCATGTTTGCGGCGGGTGTGGTCATCGTCCTGATCGCGGACCTGATCCTGCGCACCATGCGCAGCCACTTCGTCGACAAGGCGGCGATGCGCGCGGACGTCAAGCTCTCCTCGCACATCATGGAACGCGTACTCGGGCTCCGTATGGAGAACCGTCCGGCCTCGGTCGGCTCGTTCGCGTCCAACATTGGTGCGTTCGAGTCAGTGCGCAGCTTTATATCGTCGGCGACGATCATCGCCTTTGTGGATCTGCCGTTTGCGCTGATGTTCATCGCCATTATTGCGTTGATCGCCTGGCCGCTGGCGATTCCCGTGGCGATCGGCGCGCTGCTGCTCCTGCTCTACGCGACCGCGATCCACCGCAAGCTGCACGCACTCGCGGAAGAGAGCTATCGGGTGGCGGCGCAGCGCAACTCGACCCTGGTCGAGAGCCTGACAGGCGCCGAGACGCTCAAGGCCCTGGGCGCGGAGGGTCGGGTACAGGCGACCTGGGAACGCGCCACGACGCACCTCGCCCGAACCAATGCACAGAATCGCCTGCTGACCGCGAGCGTGACCCACACGGCGATGTGGGCGCAGCACACGGTCGGTGTCGCGATCATCGTGCTCGGCGTGTTCCTGCTGATGGAGGGGGAACTCTCCATGGGCGGGCTGATTGCCGCCTACCTGATCTCCTCACGGGCGATGGCGCCCATCAGTCAGACGGCCGGGCTGCTGATGCAGTATCACCAGGCCTCGACCGCGCTCGGCTCGCTGAACGACATCATGGCACTGCCCGTGGAGCGCCCGGCCGATTCGCACTTCCTGAGCCGCGACCGGTTCGAGGGCGCCATCGAATTTCGCAATGTCAGCTTCGCGTATCCCGAATCCGCCACGCCGGCGCTGCAGGGGGTTTCCCTGAAGATCGAGCCGGGCGAACACGTCGCCGTTCTGGGTCGCGTGGGCTCGGGCAAAAGCACGCTGGCCAAACTGATCATGGGCCTTTATCAGCCCAGCTCCGGGGCGGTGCTGGTGGACGGGATCGACGTGCGCCAGCTGGACCCGGCCGAGCTGCGGCGGTCACTGGGCTACGTGGGTCAGGAGGTCACGCTGTTTTACGGGAGCCTGCGCGAGAACCTGGTGGCCGCAGATCCGCTGGCCAGCGACGAGGCCATCCGCAAGGCGATTGCGATCTCCGGCATCGAGGATCTGATCAACACTCATCCGGAAGGTGTTGATTTGCAGGTCGGGGAGCGCGGTGGCCGGCTGTCGGGCGGGCAGAAGCAGAGTGTCGGCGTGGCGCGAGCGGTGCTGCACGAGCCCAGCATGCTGCTGATGGACGAGCCGACCAGCTCCATGGATAACTCCACCGAGCAGGGGATGAAGCGCCGGCTGGCGGAGTTCACCCAGGGGCGCACCACCGTGATCGTCACGCATCGGACCTCGCTGCTGGAGCTGGTCGACCGGATCATCGTGCTCGACCAGGGCCGTGTGGTGGCTGACGGACCGAAGGAGCAGGTGATCCAGGCTCTGCGGGAAGGCCGGGTAGGCAAGGCGCAGACATGAGCAAGCGCACGCGCAAGGACGGCGAGGGTTTCGAGGCGCTCGGCCGCGGCATGGACCAGGCCGGGAAGGTGGGCGCCCCGATGGTCGACCGGATCTTTCGCCCCTGGCTGACCCGGGGAGGGGGCGATCATCGCGACTGGGCCTCGGACGCTGACTGGACACAGATTCAGGAACGTCCGATTCGCGCTCGCGCGCTGCTCTACGGGATCCTGATCACGCTGGGCCTGCTGGTTTACTGGGCCTCGGTCGCCGAGATCGACGAGGTGGCCCGGGGCGACGGACGGGTGATTCCCTCGCAGAACCTGCAGGTGCTGCAGTCGATGGATGGCGGTGTCGTGTCCGAGGTCCTGGCGCGTGAGGGGGATATCGTGCAAGAGGGCGATGTGCTGGTGCGCGTCGACCCGACCCGTTTCCTGTCCGATCTCGGCGAGGTACGCGCCAGCGAGTTTGCGTTAAAGGCGCGACGCGCACGCTTGATGGCCCTGTTGACCGAGACGCCGTTCCTGATCACCCCGGACCTGCAGGAAGGGCCTTCGGCCATCGTGGAGCAGGAACAGGAGCTTTACGAGGAGAGCCTGGAGGAGATGCGCTCGCGGATCCGGATCGCCGAAGAGCAGTTGCGGCAGCGGCGCGAGGAACTGAACGAGGTTCGGGCGCGCCGCAGCCAGGCCATCCGCGCGCTGGACTTGGCCAGTCGCGAACTGGAGGTGACCGAGCCGCTGGTGCAGAGCGGGGCGGTATCCGAAGTGGAGGTGCTGAGACTGCGCCGTGAGGTCTCCAATGCCCGCGGGGATCGCGAACAGGCCACGGCGCAGATCGCCCGGCTGGAGGCCGCGATCGAGGAGGCGGAGGAGAAGATCCGCGAGGTACGACTGAATTTCCGCAACCAGTGGCGTTCCGAGCTGGCGGATACGCTGGGACGGCTGCAGGAGCTGGCCGAGGGCGCCGAGGGACTGGAGGACCGCGTGCGGTTGTCCGAGGTGCGCTCGCCGATGTCCGGGATCGTGCAGCGCATGTTCATTACCACGCGCGGGGGCGTTATTTCGCCCGGGCGCGAGGTGGCCGAGGTCGTCCCGCTGGAGGACGAGCTGCTGATCGAGGCGCGGGTGTCCCCGCGCGACATTGCCTATCTGCGCCCAGGGCTGAGCGCAAAAGTGAAGTTCACCGCCTATGACTTCGCCATCTACGGAGGCCTGGATGCCACCGTGGAACATATCAGCCCCGATACCATCACCGACGACGACGGCAACACCTACTACAAGGTCCGCGTGCGAACCGAGGAGACCGGGTTCGACGAGGAGCATCCAATCATGACCGGGATGGTCGCCCAAGTGGACATTATGACCGGGCGGCGCACCATCCTTCAGTACCTGATGAAGCCGATCCTCCGCGCGGGCGATCTGGCTTTTACGGAGCGCTGAACGACATGCAGATCTTCATGATGGAACGTGGGTCGCGGCCGTCGCCGCGCTGGACAGAGGCCTTCCCGGATGCCCGGGTGCTGAGTCCGCCGTTTCCGCCAACGCTGCCGGAGGGGACCGAGGCCTGCTGGATCGGTACGGACCTGGCCGACTGGGAGGAGTACGTCAAGCAAAGGACGCTGGTGCATCGGGTGGTCGTGCACTCGCGCCACCCGAACGACGAAGAGGGCATCCGAGCGTTCGACGCGGGGGCCCACGGGTACTGCCATACGCTGGCCAACGTGGCCCAGTTGCGCACGATTGCCGCGACCGTAACGGGTGGCGGGCTGTGGGTCGGCCCAGACCTGATGACCCGCATGATTCGTACGGTTCGCAGCGCGCAGCCGCGCGACCCGGAAACACCCCCGGAGGGTTTCGAGGATCTCACCCCGCGCGAGCGCCAAGTGGCGCTGTCCGTTACGACGGGCGCGCACAACAAGGAGATCGCGCGCCAGCTCGGCATGACCGAGCGCACCGTCAAGATGCACTTGGGCTCGATCTTCAGGAAGCTCAACGTGGACGACCGCGTGCAGCTGGTCCTTCACCTGACTCGCTTGCGCGAGTCCCAGCCGACCGTCTGATCAGCGTCTCCCCAGGCGGGTAACTCGCCTCCAGCGGCGGTGATGCGATTCGCTGCGCTCATCGCATCCTACGCCCCTCATCAAACGAGGGGGGTAGCGTCACGTAAGATGCGATGAGCGCAGCGAATCGCATCAACCCAGCCCCGCGCCCCGCAGATTCGATCCGCTTTCGTCCAATTGAGCCTCACCCGGTTCTCCCATAACCCTACAAAACCTGTACTTCAGTACACCTGTCGTGCCAAAGCCGGCTCCCCTAGGCTCGTACACATCGAAAACTGTGAAGCACTTCCGATTCCAAGGAGAAGGTCATGTCTGAAGTCGTCGTAGCTACCGTCGAGTCCGTTGTCGGCACCGTCATCGCGCGAGATGAAGACGGCAACACGCGCGTCCTGCAACCCGGAGACGAGATCTTCTACGGCGAGGAAGTCATCGCCGAAGATGGCGCCTTCATCGAAATGGCCTTCGAGGACGGCTCGACCATGTCCCTGGCGGGCAACGAGTCCGCCACCATCACCGACGACCTGGCGGAATCGGCCGAGCCGGCTCCCGAGGAAGCCGAGATCGCCGACGCGACCGTCGAAGAGATCATCGAAGCCCTCGAGCGCGGTGAAGACATCACCGACCTGATCGAAGCACCCGCCGCGGGTGTCGATGGCGGTCCCGCCGGCGAAGGCGGTGGCTTCGTCCGCATTGCTCGTTCCTCGGAGGAAGTCGACCCCGTCAACTACGAGTACGACCCGAACGCGCTGCGCTCTGCGGAGCAAACCGAGATCGGTGACGGCACTACGGGTGATGATGACGGTACCACGGGGGATGAGACCGTCGGGGACGAAACAGGGGAAGGCCCAGCCGCCGGTGCGATTACAGTTTCGTCCTTCTCCTACGCGCCTGGGGAAAGGCCGATGGTCGATGCCCAGAGTGACGAGATGATGTTCGCGGCCGTCATGGACGTTGGTGGTAGCCAGAGCGTATTGGCGACGATTTCTGGGTCCACGGAGGATATCCCTGCCGGTTCGTCCGTGCTCCTCACAATCACGGATTCGGGGGGCAACAGCGTCGAGTATGGCAGCACTGATGGCAGTGCCACTGGGCAGGAAGTTGAGGTTCAGGAAGACGGAAGCTGGACTGCGACCAATGTAGATATCTCTGAACTGAGCCCCGGCGAGCTCCAGATCGAGGGCTTCGTTGTTGATGAACATGGTGACGAGCAGTCCGGCGAATTGGAAGCGGAATTCACCCTCCCGTCCGTGGAGATCAGCGATTTCGAATTTGCCCCGGAAGGCTTTGTGCGTGGCGAAGGTGGTGATCCGAATCCGTCTCTGGTGATCAGTGCGTCCGACGCAACCAGTGTCACCGTATTTGTAAGTGGATCGGATGGCAGCAATCAGCAAGTCGAGGCGACCCAGGAAGGCGGTGAGTGGGTGGCAGACCTCACTGACCTGGATCTTGCTGAAGGGGTGGAATACTCGGCAAATGCTGAAGCCAGTGACGATCTCGGCTTTGTTGATGATTCACAAACGCTCGATGCTTCGTTCACTTTGCCCAGCGTCGAAGTGACCCTTGTGGACGGGCTACAATTCCTCGAGGGTGAAAGCCAGAGCGAGGCCGGTCAAGCCGTAGCGACAGCAGAGGGAGTGGACCCGCTGGGTGAGGGACTTACGTATTCCATCACGGCGGGCAGTGCCGGTGAAGACTTCTACTCGATCGATGACGATGGAAACGTTTCCCTGACAGCGGCCGGGGCAGCCCATGCAAACGAAGGCAATGATTTGCCGCCGGTTGATGTAACGATTGCAGACACTGGAAACAATACCGCCTCCGATGATGCCGATGTACCCGAGACGGTGGGCGAGCCATCGATCACGCTGACGGCGGAAGGCGATGTGCTTGAAGGCGAAGCCGAAGCTGACCAGGTGGTGGCGACCATCACCGACAG